>CAZBND010000020.1:0-53576 GCA_964493415.1 uncultured Planctomycetota bacterium
TTCTGTCCACCCGCGTTCGCTCTTGCATCTTCGGCTCGATCTGAAGTTCGAACGGCCCCTCCTCCTCCCAGAAAAGCGTCTTCAGATACCGCTGAAGCGTTATGTTAGTCGGGCCGAACCGGTCGTGGTACATGAAGTGCTCCATGTCGTAGCCCATTTCGCCGGCATCCTGGTACCTCTTGCCCGGCTCCTTTTCCAGGGCCTTCGACATAATTCGAAGCACCTCTCGCGGGCAGTCGGGACGGAATATCTCCAGCGGAGGAAGCTCGCACTCCGACACCTTTCGCAATATGTCTCGTTCTTTTTCCCCGTTGAAGAGCCTGCGGGTAGTCAGCAGCTCGAACATCACGATCCCCAGCGAGAAAATATCCGACCGCGCGTCCGTCTCTTTGAACGACGCCTGCTCGGGCGACATGTATTGCGCCTTGCCGAACAGCACGTCTCCTTCTTTCGACCACATTAGATCCTGCGCCTTCGCGATCCCGAAGTCCGCGAGCTTCACCACGCCCTCGTACGTCATCATTATGTTCCCCGGCGACACGTCCCGATGCACTATGCCCAGAAGCTCTCCGTTCCCGTTCATCTTCTTGTGGGCGTAGTCCATCGCGCGGCATACCCGGCTGATGATGAATGTCGCTATCTCCACCGGCACCATGTTCCTCGTCTCGAAATGGCGATTTATGAACTGCCGCAGCGTCCGGCCGTTTATGAACTCCATCACGATGAAGTACATCCGCCCGCATCTCCCAAGCTGGTAAATCTGCGCGATGTTCTCGTGCACCAGGTCCGCGACCAGCTTCGCTTCGCCGATGAACATGTCCACGAACCGCGGGTCCTCCACGATGTCGGCGGTGATGGTTTTGATCGCCACCCGCTTCTCGAACCCCTCGGCCCCCTTCTGCTTCGCCTCGTAAACCGCCCCCATGCCCCCCTCAGCCAGCTTTTTTACAAACCGGAACTTTGTCTGCTGCTCTATCTCGGCCAGGAAATCCTTCACATCAGCCTCTCTCTATGTGTCCTCGAACGTCCACCCTGCGCCCGCACTTCAGGCGCTCCCGCAAGAGCTTTTCGCCCTCTCTTTCTCCGTTATCGGCTTACGCTTTTGCCTTGATTAGCCCGCAGGGTGAATCTAAAATATCCCGATGCGCAGTCCCGGGTTCCTAGGAGGGGTGACATGGCCAGCGTAGTCAAAAACATATTGGTGGTGGACGACAGTCCTCTCGTCACAGAGATGATCAAGAAGGTTCTCGACACCTCCGGCTACCATTGCGAAGTCGCCCATGACGGCGTGGAGGCTTTGGCAAAGCTGAAGGCAACCACGCCGGATTTGATCCTCCTCGACATTGAAATGCCGAAAATGGACGGCTGGACCATGCTCAAGGAGCTTCGTTTCAAGGTCCGCCTGCCCAGGAAAGTCCCCGTCATTATGCTGACTTCAAAAGGGAAGTTGGAAGACCTTTCAATCCTCGAGGGTGCGGACGCCTTCCTCGAAAAGACTCCCGAGAACCTGAAAGAGCTCCCCAAGAAAGTAGCCGAATACTTGAAGCTCGCCGAATGACCCTCATTTTCAGCGCGCTACCCGTCCTACGAACGCCCGCAATAGCTCTCTCGGCCTCTTCCCCCGCGCGGTAAATTCCAGCCTTCTCTCCGACGGCCCCGCGACCGCCGACAATACATCCAGCCGCTCTTCAGGAAGCGCCGACTTCACCCGGTCGGCCCACTCAACCGCTACCACACCCTCACCGTAGAACATCTCGTCGGAACCCAACTCCTCCAGATCCGCCGAGCCGTCGAGCCTGAACGCATCCACATGGTACAGCGGCACGGGCGCTTCGTATAGATTGACCAGCGTGAAGCTCGGGCTCGTCACGGTTCTCGGATCCTCCACTCCCATCCCCGCCGCAAGCCCCTTAACGAAAACGGTCTTCCCGGAACCCAATGTCCCCGTGAGGCAGATCACATCCCCCGCCGCCACCAGTCCTCCCAGCAGCTCCCCGGTTTTCAACGTCTCTCCCGGGCTGCAACTCTCAACCACGAAACACCCGCCGTCAGACGCGATGCTCATATCCTTTCGGCTCCAAGTTGGTCACTTCGCCGCCACGCCGCTTCATCTTCAGTCCCTCGCCCGTCACCTCACCAATTCGCGACACCCGCACTCCCAGGGGCTCCCCCGTCGTCAGCTTCCCGGCATCCTCCCCACCCACCGTGAAAAGCAACTCGTAATCCTCACCATCCGAAAGAGCATGCTCCAGCGCCGAACGCCCCGTCCGCCCAGATAGTTCCACCGCAGCCTGCGAAATCGGAATCGCCTCCTCGTACAGCAGCGCTCCTACGCCGCTATCTTCGAGCACGTGGCTCAAGTCCAGCAGAAGCCCGTCGCTTACGTCGATCATGGAAGTCGGAGTGCACATGTCCATGAGAATCGCCGCTTCCCTCAGCCGCGGGCGGAATCTCAGATGCCCCCCAAGCGATGAGCCCCCCAGCTCCCCCGTCACCATTATCGCGTCCCCCACCCTTGCCCCCTCCCGCAACACCGCCCGTCGCCCCTCTGCCACGTGCCCCACGGATGCCACCGCGACGACCAAGCTCTTCGACCCCGCAGATATATCCCCACCGACTATCTCCACTGCAAACTCCCCCGCAGCCCCCTCCATCCCGCGGAAGAGACCCTCCATCATCGCCCTGTCGTTACGCTCCGACAACGACGCCGAAATCACAACGTAATCCGCCACCCCGCCCATCGCCGCAACGTCGCTCAGCGACGACGCAACGGCCTTCCACCCTACCTCTCTCCATGTCGCCTTGCCGGCCTCGAAATCAACACCCTCAACCAACGTGTCGATCGTAAGCAGCAGATCGCCTTTGGGAGCCGACACGACGGCGGCGTCATCCCCTATCCCGGTAGAAACTCTCGAAGAAGGCTTCACCTGCTTCCGAAGCCAGTTGATGAAGGAGAACTCCTCGAACCCTGAAGCCGTGGACATTCACTTCGTCCTTGAGGCCGAGATCATCAGCATCTAAACGGGAAGCGTCGAGCTCGGGGCGCTAAATTTGCGCCGCGATCGCCGCCCTCACCTCCTCAATCTCACCCTCAACATACCTCCCCGCCTTCCATCCCAACCCAAGCCCGTCTCCCGCTCGACGCGGGATGATATGCACGTGCAGATGGTCGATTTCCTGGCCGGCGCAGCGACCGTTCGCCACAAATAGGTTAAATCCCTCAGCGGACATCGCCTTTACCACCGCCGGGGATACCCGAGAACACGCCTCTGCCAGCACCTTAACCTGTTCCGCAGGCGCTTCCAGAAAATCGCGGTAATGCTCCCTTGGAATTACAAGCGTATGCCCTCGGCTCACCGGATTGATGTCCAGGAAGGCAACGCAGTGTTCGTCCTCGTAAACTCTGGCCGACGGGACCTCGCCGCTTACTATCTTGCAGAATATGCAGTCTTCCATACGGATGGTCTCCGCCGCCTCTCCCTAGCTCTTCTTCTCCGCCTCCCGTCGCTCCACCAGCTCCAAAACCACCTGAGACGCGCGATCCCCCAACCGTGGATCGGCCATCTTGACGATTCGCGTATATCCGCCCGCCCGCTCCGCATACCGCAGCGCAATATCGTCGAACAGCTTCTTCACCGCGGACCTGTGCGAGATTCTAGCCATCGCCAAACGCCTGTGATGTACTCCACCCTTCTTCCCCAACGTTATCAACCTCTCCGCAAGCCGCTGCACTTCTTTGGCTTTCTCCTTCGTCGTTATTATCCGCTCGTGCTCCAGCAGACTAACGGCAAGATTCCGCAGCAGCGCCTTCCGATGACTCGGAGACCGGCTCAGCTTCCTGCCTGACTTAAGGTGTCGCATTTGTGGCCCCTCCGTCCTCCTGCTCTGCCGCCGTCTGCCCCAGCGACAGCCCCAGCTCAGCCAACTTCTCCTTGACTTCCTTCAATGACGTCTTCCCAAAATTGCGCAGCTTCAGCATATCCGCCTCGGCTCTGCTGGTCAGATCGCCCAGTGTGGCAATCCCGCCCGCCTGGAGACAGTTCGATGCTCTAACGGACAAGTCCAGCTCCGCCACGCTCCTGCCTAACTGATCCTGCAACTCGTCCGCTTTGGCTCGTTTACGAAGCGCATCCTCCGCCTGCTGCTCACTCGCCTCGACCTCCTTGCCCTCGTCGAAGTACTGAACGAACGGCGTGAGATGCTTCCTCAGTATCTTGGCCGCCTCCACCAACGCCATCTCGGGGGACACGCTTCCGTCCGTCCACACCTCCATTACCAACCTGTCGTAATCCGTCAGCCGCCCCACGCGCGTATTCTCTATCGAGTAGCGTACCCGCAGCACCGGCGAAAAGATCGAGTCAACCGGTATCACGCCGATTACTTGCTCACCTTCCTCGTTCTCTTCCGCCGTCACATAGCCGCGTCCCTTGCGAGCAGTAACCTCCATGACGAAGTCCGTATTCTCGCTCAGTGTCGCTATGTGGTGGTCCCTATTCACCACCTCCACGGTGCCGTCAGTCTTCAAATCCCCCGCCGTAACCTCCCCCTTCTTGCGCGCTTCGAGCTTGAAGGACTTTACCTGCTCGCTGTCCATCCTAAGCACTATCTTCTTCACGTTCAGAATTATCTCTGCCACGTCCTCCACAACACCCGGTATCGTGGTGAACTCATGCTGGACACCTTCGATCTTTAACGACGTCACCGCCGCCCCCTCCAGCGAGGAGAGGAGCACTCTTCGCAAACTGTTACCCACAGTGGTGCCGAATCCCCGTTCAAAGGGCTCGATAACGAACTTCCCGTAGGACTCGGTTAGGGTCTCCTTCTCAGGCACGACCCTTGTTGGAAGCTCAAGGCCCCGCCACCGAATTCGCATTTCCGCCTCCCGTTAAGGCTCAACCGGTTCTCAATCTATCTGATATCGGGCCCGTTACCTCGACGCAAACTCCACAACCAGTTGCTCTTGCGCCGGCACGCCTATCTCTTCGCGCTCCGGAAGCCGCAACACGTTCACTTCGAGGGCCTCGCGATCAACCTGCAGCCAGGCCGGAACCTCGCGTTCGCGCGTGATCTCCAATATCTCCTTCACTTCCTTCTGGCTCTTCTCCCTCTTGTTCGCCCTGATCACCTCGCCGGCCGATACCCTGTACGACGGCTTGCTCACGCGCCGATGCCCGATCATTATGTGCCCGTGCGTTACAAGCTGCCTCGCCTGGGCGTGCGACGACGCCAACCCCGAAAGCACCAGCGCATGATCCAGCCTACGCTCGAGCAGTTTCACCAGGTTCTCCCCGGTATTCCCCTTCTGCCTCAGCGCACGTGCAAATATGTTTCGGAACTCTCTCTCGAGTATCCCGTAGTACCGCTTCATCTTCTGCTTCTCGCGAAGATGGATCGCGTACTCCGACACCTTTCCGCGCCGCCACAGGTGCATCCCGGGTGGATACTCTCTTCTGGTAATCGAACACTTGTGGGTGTTGCAGCGCTCCCCTTTAAGGAACAGCTTTAAGCCCTCTCGCCGGCACTGCCGACACTTGGCTCCCGTGTATCTACTCATCCGGAAGGTCTCCTCATCCGCTAAACGCGACGTTTCTTCTTCGGCCTGCAACCGTTGTGAGGCAGCGGCGTAACATCCTCTATCGACCGAACCGTCAGACCTGCCGCCTGGAGAGCCGTTATCGCCGATTCCCGCCCGGACCCCGGCCCCTTCACCCTGACCTCGATCTCTTTCATGCCCAACTTCTTCACCTTCTCCGCTATGCTCTCCGCGGCGCGCTGTGCCGCAAAAGGCGTGCTCTTCTTCGCGCCGCTAAAGCCCATGCTCCCTCCGCTCTCCTGGCACAGTCCTTCCCCGTCCATGTCCGTAACCGTTATGATCGTATTGTTGAAGGTCGCCTTTATGTGAGCGATACCCGCGCTCACGCTTCGCCTTACCTTCCGCTTCGCCATGTGCCGCTATCCTCCTAGCTGCTTGACGCTCTTCTTCCTCGCTACCGTCTTTCGAGGACCCTTTCTCTGACGCGCGTTGGTCCTCGTCCGCTGTCCCCGTACCGGCAACCCCATGCGGTGCCGCAGACCCCGGTAACACCTGATGTCTCGAAGACGGCTTATATCCTGTTGAACCTGCCTGCGCAGCTCCCCCTCGATCACATAGCCGTTCTCGATCGCATTCGCTATCCTGGAGAGTTCATCCTCCGAAAGGTCCTTCGCGCGGACGCTCTCGTCAACCCCCACCTGCCGCAATATCTCCGACGCGCGGTGCCGCCCTATGCCGTAGATGTAGGTGAGCGCCACCACGCTCCTCTTGTCACCGGGAATGTCAACGCCCAAAATCCTCGGCATTCAACACTCCTTTCCTCTATTTCCCCTGACGCTGCTTATGACGTGGATTCTTGCAGATGACCCGCACCACTCCGCCACGGCGGATTATCTTACAGTCCTCGCACATCCTGGATACAGAACTCCGAACTTTCATCGTCGTGCTCCGTTTGACGTCGAGCTTCGTTACACTTCCAAACGCCGCCGGCTACTCTCGGTACACTATTCTCCCGCGCGAGAGGTCATAAGGCGAAAGCTCCACCACAACCTTGTCTCCGCGCAGGACCTTCAAAAACAACATCCGCATCCTGCCGGATACGTGCGCGAGCACCTCGTGCCCGTTGTCCAGCTCTACCTTGAACATAGCGTTAGGAAGCGCTTCTTTCACAACGGCTTGAACCCTGATGGGTTCTTCCTTAGCCATGCTTCGCGCCACCCCCTTGTCTGGGTTCGCTCCTCTCCTCAAGCCGTGAGTATATCCGCTCCCGACTCGCCAACCGCCACCGTATGCTCGAAATGGGCGGAAACGGAACCGTCCCGGGTCACCACCGTCCAGCCGTTTTCCGCCACTTCCACGTCTTCGCCGCCGGCGTTTATCATCGGCTCGATCGCCAGGACCATCCCAGGCTTCAATATCAACTCTCCGTTGAACGTCCCGTCAACGAAGTTCGGTATCTGAGGGTCCTCGTGCAGCTTCTGCCCGATTCCGTGCCCCACAAACTTCCTCACCACCGAAAAACCCGCCCCCTCGACCGTCCTCTGCACCGCGGCCGATACCTCCCTCAGCTTCGCCCCCGGCTTCACGTGACGGATCGCCTCCTCCAACGCTTCACGGCACGTGCTCATCAGCCGCTTCGCCTCTTCCGATACCTCCCCGACAGGCAGCGTGATCGCCGCGTCGGCGTGATAGTTCTTGTTCCTCACTCCCACGTCAATGCTCACGACGTCGCCCTCGCGCAGTTCACGTTCCCCGGGAATCCCATGCACCACCTCTTCATTCACCGATACACACACCGACGCCGGATACCCCTTGTACTTCAAGAACGAGGGATACCCCCCTCGCCGCCTTATCAGCTCCTCTGCTTTGGCGTTGATCGTCCCCGTTCGCACGCCCGGCTTCACCTCATTACGAATCATCTCCAGCACTTCGGCCAGAATGGCTCCTGACTCCCGCATCAACTCTATTTCCCGGGGCGATTTAAGACTCACCATCTGCTCACATCACCCTTCCGAGCGCTCCACCTCCGAAAGACGCTTTATCAGCTCCTTCCCAACCTCATCCACCGACTTCCCCGCCTCAAGCTCGTCCAGCAGCCGCTGCTCTTGATAATACTCGATCAGCGGCGCCGTCTCCTCCCGGTAAACCGCCAATCTCTCCCGCACCACCTCGGGCTTGTCGTCGTCGCGCTGGTAGAGATCCCCCCCGCACTTGTCGCAAACGCCCTCGGTCTTCGGGGGCATCGCTTCCACGTGGTAGTTCGCCCCGCAAGACCGACAAGTCCGGCGTCCCGACAGCCTCCTTACCACGGCATCTTCGTCCACGTCGAAATACACCACGCTGTCC
The DNA here is from genome assembly GCA_964493415.1 of uncultured Planctomycetota bacterium. Lineage (GTDB taxonomy): Bacteria > Planctomycetota > DG-23 > CAZBND01 > CAZBND01 > CAZBND01. The sequence continues at coordinate 7,880 of CAZBND010000020.1, forward strand.
AGCTTTTCCCCGGACTCGGCCAGAATCGCATCCAGCGCTTCCGCCTGCGCCACAGTCCTTGGAAAGCCGTCCAGCAGGAACCCGTCGCTGATGCTCTCCAGCTTGTCCTTCACTATACCAACCACAACGTCGTCGGGCACCAGCAAACCGCCGTCCATGTATTCTTTCGCCTTCAACCCCAAAGGAGTTCCATTCCTTAACGCTTCCCTCAGCATGTCTCCCGTCGATATGTGAGGGACGTCATATCGCGCGGCTACGGACTTCGCCTGCGTTCCTTTTCCCGCTCCCGGCGGACCCAGAAACACCAGCCTCATCTTCGCCCCCTGATCCTTCCCTTTTTCAGGAAACCGTCGTAGCTCCTCATCACCAGGTGCGATTCGATCCGTTGCACCACGTCCAACGCCACACCGACCACGATCAGTAGCGACGTGCCACCGTAAAGCCCTGCTATGATCCCCGACAGCCCCATGCTCCCCATCACCAAAAGCGGCAGGATCGCAATCACCGCCAGGAACACCGCTCCCGCCAGGGCGATGCGCGTCATTATCCGCTCGAGGTATTGAGACGTCCGCCGTCCGGGCCTTATTCCGGGAATAAAGCTCCCGTGCTGTTTCATTTCATCGGCAAAGTTCACCGGGTTAAAAGTTATCGCCGTGTAAAAGTAACAAAAGAAGATGATCAGAACCACGTATAGCAGGTTGTATATGAAACCGTTCGGGTTGAACACCTTGTTTATCAGGAACTGATTGTTCAGAGCCGTCACCACCAACCACGGTATCTGAAGCAGCGCCGACGCGAAGATTATCGGGATCACCCCCGCATGCGTCACCCTCAGCGGCAGGTAGCTTCTCATCCCCTGGGTCCGCCGTATCCCGCGCACCTGGCTCGCATGCTGGAATGGAATCCTCCTTTGTCCTTGCGTAACCACCACAACAGCCGCGACCACGCCAAAGAACAGCGCCAGCACCAACAAAAGCTTTCCCGGGTCCATCTCATCGCTCGCGCCCGTCGGCGCAAAGCTGAAGTTCGAAAACAACATCGAGAACGCCATAGGCATCGTCGAAATGATCCCCACCATGATGATCAGCGATATGCCGTTGCCTATCCCATACTCGTCGATCAATTCGCCAAGCCACATCAGAAACAACGTCCCGGCAGTCAGAATCACGCCCGCCATCATGACATAGCCGAAACCTGCGTCAGGACTGACGATGGGCGTCTCCCCGCCGGCACCCTTCAAATATTGCACCACCGTACTCGCCTGCACAAAACACAGCCCTACAGTGGCGTAGCGCTGGTACTGATGAATCTTTCTGTGCCCGGCGCGGCCTTCCTTCGCCAGCCGCTCCAGCGCCGGGATCACCGTTGTAAGTATCTGAAATATGATGCTCGCCGTAATGTACGGCATCACCCCCAGGGCAAAGACCGACGCCCTCCGCAGCGCCCCCCCGGCGAACGCATTCGCCAACCCGAACAGCCTCCCGCCGGCCGTACCCCCCGCTCCCGAGAATAACTGCCCCAGCACCTCCGTATTGACCCCCGGCAGCGAAACGTGCACGCCGAAGCGGAACACCACCAGAATCCCCAAGGTGAACAGCACCTTCTTCCGGAGTTCCGGCACCCTGAATATGTTGATGAACGAACTGATTACCGGCATACCGACCTTCTATTAACTCCGACCTATCACCTCCACCGTACCCCCAGCCTTCTCGATCTTCTCCTTCGCACTTCCGCTGAACTTGTGCGCCTTCACCGTGAGCTTCTTGCTCAGCTCGCCTTCTCCCAGCACTTTGATGCCATCCTCAACTTTCTTGATCGTCCCACGCTCCACAAGCGCCGCCGGGTCCACCGTCTCACCCTCTTGGAAGCCCCCCTCGATTTGCCACAGATTCACAACGGCGTAATTCTTCTTCCACTTATTGTTGAAACCTCGCTTCGGAACGCGCATAACCAGCGGCGTCTGCCCGCCCTCGAAGTGCGGCCTCCCCAGCTTCCCGGACCTCGACTTCTGACCCTTCATACCCCTGCCGCACGTCTTGCCGTGCCCCGAACTCCTGCCGCGGCCCACGCGCTTGGCCTTCCCTTTGCGACCCTTCGCCGCGTTATGAACTTCCGCTATGTTCATCTTCCGATCCTCACGCCCCTCAGCCGCTCCGTCTCACTTTTCGACCGGAGTCTGCCGAGAGCGTCAAACGTAGCCTTGATCAAGTTGATCGCGTTATTAGACCCCAGCGATTTCGTCAATATGTTCCGCACGCCGGCAAGTTCCACCACCGCTCGCACCGCCGCGCCCGCCACTATCCCCGTGCCCGGACCCGCCGGCTTCAACACCACTTTCGCCGCGCCGAACCTCCCTTGCACGCTGTGAGGAATCGTGTCCCCCTTCACCGGGATATCGCGCAGGTTCTTCCGTGCCCGCTTCCCCGCTTTCTCCAAAGCCGCCGGCACTTCTCTCGCCTTCCCAAAGCCGTACCCGGCCCTTCCCTTCCGATCACCCACAACCACGATGGCGCTGTAACCGAAAAGGCGCCCGCCCTTGCGCACCGTGTTGCAGCGATTGATTCCCTTCTCGACGACTATTTCCTCCAGCTCCGCCGTCTCAACGGGTTCTTCCGCGCGACTCGTCTTCGCCAAAGATCCCTACCTCCGTCGATTAGAATTTAAGTCCGCTCTCTCTCGCGCCTTCAGCAACTTCCTTCACGCGTCCGTGGTAACGGTACGGCCCGCGGTCAAACGCAACTTCGCTTACCCCGGCCCGACCCGCCTTCTCCGCGACCAGCTTCCCCACCAACCTCGCCGCCTCTTTGTTGCCCGTCCCCTTCACTCCTTCCCTGATCTCCGCAGACTGCGTCGACGCAGACACCAACGTCCGACCGGCCATATCGTCTATCACCTGCGCATATGTATGTCTCAGACTGCGGAACACGCTCAGCCGCGGCCGTTCTGCCGTCCCCACAACTCTCTGCCGGATGTGCATGTGCCGCTTCCTTCTCTTCGCTCTCTTGTCCTTGTGCCTGTCCATCTCCGCTCTTTATCCTCTATTCAATGCTACCCGATGCTGGTGAACGTCTTGCCGGCCTTCTTTCGCACTTCCTCGCCGACATAGCTTATGCCGGTACCGTGCGGATACGGCGACGGCGGACGCAGCCTCCTGATCTCCGCCGCAAACTGCCCCACCAGCCGCTTGTCCGCCCCTTTCACGACCACCTGAGTATTCGCCGGCAACTCCACCTCCAGACCCTCAGGAATCGGCATGTTCACCGGGTGTGAAAAGCCCAACTGCAAAACCAAATCCTTCCCCTGAAGCCTCGCGTTGTAGCCGATGCCCTTTATCTGCAAGCTCTTCTGGAACCCCTCCGTCACGCCCGTCACCATGTTGTTGATAAGAGACCAAAAAAGACCCACCAACCCTTCATGCTGCAAAACCTCCACCCCCTGCGTAACCCGGATCTCCCTCTTCTCCCCGTCGTAGACCACTTCCACATCCGGGTGCACTTCGAGCGTGAGATCGGCCTTCCGGCTGGACACCCTCACTCGGTGATCCTCCACCTCCACCTTTACTCCGTCCGGAACTCCGATTGGTCTCTTCGCCTTCCGCGACATCTCTTTCGCTCCTACCACACCAGGCAGAGTATCTCCCCGCCTACATTAGCGCGCCTGCACTCGCGATCGGAGAGAACCCCCTTCGACGTAGATACGATGGCCGTGCCCAAACCGTCCAGCACGCGGGGTATCTCGCCCGCTTTCCTGTACACCCTCTTGCCGGGTTTCGACGCGCGTTTCAGCGCTCGTATCACCTCTTCTCCGTCGGGGCCGTATTTGATCCCCAGCCGCAGAACCTTCTCCGCAGCCTTCTCGCCCGTTACCTCCACCTTCGTCAGGTAACCTTCCCTCAAGAGCGCTTCCGCGATGGCCTTCTTCAGACGCGAGTAGGGCACCTCCACCTCGCGCCTGCCCAGCATCACCACATTCCTGATACGCGTCAGCATGTCCCCGACGGGATCCGTCATTGCCATTTCGGATCGAACCCCCTATTTGTCTCCGTGCTACCTGGTTACCAGCTCGCCTTCTTGACGCCCGGGACCTCGCCCTTCGAAGCGAGGGACCGCAGGCAGATGCGACACAGATGGAACCTCCGCAGATAGCCTCGCGGCCTTCCGCACAACTCACACCGGTTCCGTTTACGAACCGCGAATTTGGGTTCTCGCCGTGCCCGCACGAGCTTCGATTTACTCGCCAATCTTCATCCTCATTTCCTGAACGGCATGCCCAGCCCTTCCAACAGCGCTCGGGCTTCCTCGTCGGTTCGTGCCGTCGTAACTATGCTTACGTTCATGCCCTGCATGAACTCAATTGCGTCCAGATTAACCTCCGGGAAAACCGATTGCTCCGCTATCCCGAGGCTGTAATTCCCCCGGCCGTCAAAACCCCGGGGCGACAGCCCTCGGAAGTCCCGTATCCGCGGCAGCGCAACGCTTACCAACCTGTCCACGAACTCGTACATCCTCGCCCGCCGCAGCGTCACCTTGCACCCTATCTCCATCCCCTGCCGCACCTTGAATCCGGCCACCGACCGCCTCGCCTTGGTGGTCACAGGCTTCTGCCCGGTCAGCGCCGCCAGATCCCTCACCCCATCCTGAAGCCTCTTCTTCTCTTGCACGGCCCTGCCCACGCCCATGTTCACGACCGCCTTTATCAGCCTCGGCGCAGCCATGTCGCTCGAATACCCGAACTGCTCCCGCAACCCGGGCAGGACCTCCTCCCTGTATTTCTTCAAGAGCCTTGGAACATACACTTCGTTCATCTATCGCGCCTCCGCAGCGACTAGCCGGCCGCCGCGCCTATGTGGCTGCCGCAGCCGCCGCAACACCTTCGCTTCTCCCCTTGCTCATCGATCTTGTACTTCACCCGCGTTGCCTTCCCGCAGTTTGGACAAACAGGAAGCACGTTGGAGACGTGAATCGACGCCTCCTTCTGCACCCTCCCCCCGCGTGGATATCTCTGGCTCGGACGCACGTGCTTGTAGACGTAATTCACGCCCTCCACCACTACCCGGTCCCCCTTGGGAATAACCCGCAAGACCCTTCCTTCTTTCCCCGCGTCGTCCCCCGACATCACGCGCACCGTGTCGTTTTTGCGTATGTGTCTCATCCGCCTAACCTTTCGCGCTCACACTACTTCCGTAGCCAGCGAGATGATCTTCATAAAATTCTTCTCGCGCAACTCTCTTGCAACCGCGCCGAAAATCCGCGTCCCTCGCGGGTTCCCGTCCTTATCTATCAGCACAAGCGCATTCCTGTCGAACCTGACGTACGACCCGTCCTCCCTGCGCACACCCCGCTTGCTCCTCACGACCACCGCTCTCACCACTTCCCCCGGCCGAACCTGCGATCCCGGCACCGCCTTCTTAACACTCCCCACAATCACGTCCCCCAAGTTGCCGTATCGCCGCTTGCTTCCCCCGAGCACCCTTATGCACATCACGGTCTTCGCTCCCGTGTTGTCCGCCACGTCCAAGTACGATTCCTGCTGGATCATCTGCCTGCTCTCTTCGTCGTAACGGCGTCGCCAGACTTGATTACTTTCACCACTCGCCAGAACTTCTTGCGACTCAGCGGGCGCGTCTCCTCTATCTCCACAAAGTCTCCCACCTTCGCCGCGTTCCCTTCGTCGTGCGCCATGCGCTTCAACTTCCTGCGGATAAACTTCCCGTAGCGCGGATGCCTTACCTGCACCTCCTCCTCCACCACCACCGTCTTCTCCATCCTGTCGCTCACAACGATACCGGTAACTCGCTTCCTGTTCCCTCTCTCACTCATTCGCTTCACCCTCTCTTTCCAAGCCCAGCTCCCTCTCGCGCAGGATCGTCAATATCCTCGCCACGTCTCTTCTTATGCTTCCAAACCGAGCCTTGTTCCGGAATTCCTCCGTCTCCTTCTGAAAGCGCAAGTTCAGCATCTCCCGCCGAAGCTGCGCCAACTGCTCGCCAAGCTCTTCCCCGGACTTCGTCCGCAATTCCTTCGTCTTCACAACTTATGCCTCCGTCCGACCATTCGAACGCGAAGGGGCATCTTGTATGCTATTCGCCCCAGAATCTGTTTCGCCTGCTCTTCTGTTACCCCCCCGACCTCGTACAAGATCGTTCCCTCCCTTACAACCGCCGCCCAGTAAGACGGCTCTCCCTTGCCCCCGCCCTGCCTCGTCTCCAGCGGCTTGGACGTGATAGCATGGTGAGGGAAAATTCTTATCCACAGCTTTCCTTCCTTCCCCATGAAGTGCCGCGCCGAAATACGACCCGCCTCTATCTGCTTGGCGCTTACCAGCCCCGCCCCCAGCGCCTGCAAACCGTAGTCGCCGAATGATACGTAATTCCCCTTCGTCGCCTTATCGTTCACCTTTGGCCGATGGGGCTTGCGAAACTTCACCCGCTTAGGCATTAACGGCATCGGCCTGCTCCTTAACCGGCAATCTTATGCCCTTGAATATCCACACCTTGACGCCCACGTGCCCGCACGACGTCACCGCTTCCGTAAAACCGTATTCTATATCCGCGCGAAGCGTGTGCAGCGGCACCTTCCCCTCGTCTACCCTGTCCGTTCTCGCCATGTCGGACCCTCCAAGACGCCCCGCAACCCTGATCCGCACCCCCTCGGCACCCGCCTGCATCGTCCCCGTCGCCGCGCGCTTCATCGCGCGCCTTGCCGAGACCCGCTTCTCCAACTGCCCGGCCACGCTCTCCGCTACCAACTGCGCCGACAGTTCCGGCTTCGTTATCTCCTGCACGTTCAAGTCCACCTTCCGCCCAATCAAAACCTCCAGATCGTCACGAAGCCTGTCTATCTCCACCCCTTTCCTCCCTATCACTATCCCCGGACGACCCGTGTGGATCGCGACCTTGGTGTTGTCCCTCGTCCTTTCCACCTCGATCTTCGATATCGCCGCGAACTTGTATTTCGACTTGATGAAGTCTCTTATCTTATAGTCCTCCACCACAAACGCCGCGAAATGCTTCTTGTCCGTGTACCACTTCGAAGACCAATCTTCCGTTATGCCCAGCCTCAGGCTGGTCGGCCGCACCTTATGTCCCATTACTCTGACTCCATCTCATCAAGAACGATCGTGATGTGAGCTGTCCTCTTCCTCACAACAAACGCCATCCCTCTGGCCCTTAGGCGCAGCCGCTTCCGCGTAGGCCCTTCGTCAACGCACACCTCTTTGACATACAGCGAATCGACGTCCACCCGGCCGTCCTCGCTTGCATTCGCCATCGCCGAACGCAGCACCCCATCCATGAAGTACGCGCCCCGCAGACGGTTGTACCGAAGCACCTCCATCGCTTCGTTCACCGGAAGCCCCCTGATCAGGTCCGCAACCGGCCTCACCTTTCTCGGAGCAATCGAAGCGTATCTTCTACTCGCCTTGAATTTCATCTCCAATTCCTCTACTTCCTCGCCCCTCAGGCGGCACCACCTATCTCTGCCCTCTTCCTCCGTGGCCCCTGAACGTCCGCGTCGGCGCAAACTCCCCAAGCTTGTGCCCCACCATCTCTTCGGTCACGTACGCTCTGGTAAACTTTCGACCATTGTGAATCATGAACGTGTGCGACACGAATTCCGGCACGACCGTGCAATTCCTCGCCCACGTTCGAATGGGCTCCGTCGCTCCCGTCTCTTTCTGCTTCATAACCTTCTTGTAAAGCTTAGGGTCCACGTGTGGGCCCTTCTTCAGCGAACGCCCCATTTATTCCCTCCGGAAAACCTCCGCCGGTTACCTCTTCCTTCGTCTCACTATAAACTTGTCGCTTATCTTTCGCCTCTTACGAGTGCGCCCCCCCTTTGACAACACCCCAGTCGGCGAACAGGGCTGCCTGCCTCCGTGCGCCCTTCCCTCACCTCCTCCCATAGGGTGCGAGACCGGGTTCTGCGCCACGCCTCTCACCTTCGGCCTCCAGCCCAGGTGCCGACTTCTCCCGGCCTTCCCCAACGTAATCCCGCTGTGGCTCAAGTTGCCCACCTGCCCTATCGTCGCCCTGCACGCAAGCGGTATCAATCTCATCTCGCCCGACGGCAGCTTGACGTGAGCATACTCCCCCTCCTTCGCCGAAAGCTGCGCCGCCACGCCCGCGCCCCTTACAAGCTGCGCCCCTTTGCCGGGCCGCAGCTCGATGTTGTGTATCACCAGGCCCGGCGGAATATTCCGAAGCGGCATCGCGTTCGCCACCCTCGCATCGACCTTCTCCCCGGACGTCACCGTATCCCCGGCCTTCAGACCGTCCGGCGCCAATATGTATCGCTTCTCCCCGTCGGCGTAGTGCACCAGCGCGATCCTCGCAGAACGGTTCGGATCGTACTCTATCGCCGCGACCTTTCCCGGCACCCCGTCCTTATCCCGCTTGAAGTCGATCACCCTGTAGTTCCTCTTTGCGCCTCCGCCCCTGTGCCGCGCAGTTATCACGCCGTGCGCGTTCCTGCCGCTCTTCTTCTTCGCGGGTTTGAGCAGCGACTTCTCCGGCTTCTTCTTCGTCAACTCGCTGAAGTCCGACGATGTCATGAACCGTCGTGACGGGGTTGTCGGTTTGTAGTGACGAATCGCCATCTCACACTCTCTCTGCTAGAACAATTCGATGCTTTCGCCTTCGCGTATCTTCACCAAAGCCTTCTTCCATCCCGGCGTGTGATACTTCTTGTACCTCACCGTCCGCGGCTTGCCTTTACGGCTCATCGTCCTGACGTCTATCACGTGTACGTTAAAGAGCTCCTCCACCGCGGCCTTCACGTCCTTCTTCGTCGCCGTAACCGCCACCTCGAACGGATATATGTTGCTTCTTGTCTGGTCCCTTACCCCTTTCTCGGTCAGAATCGGCCTGATTATCACCGTGTGCGGGTCCGCCCTCATCTCGACTCCCCCCCCAGCATTCTCTGCAATGACTCCTTTGTGAATAACACCCGCTTCGCGCGCAGCACTTCGTACGCGTTCAACTGCTCCACCGGCATCACCGACACTCCCGGTATGTTCCTCGCCGCCTTCCAAACGTCCGGAGAGTATCCCGCCGTCGCTATCAGGCAACTCCCCTCCACCCCCAACTGCGCGAGCATTTGCGCCATTATCCTCGTCTTCGGCTCCGGAAGGTCGAACTCGTCCAACACCACCGCCTCCCCGTCGACGATCCTCGACAGAACCGCGGAGCGCAGCGCAAGCTGCCTGGCCTTCTTCGGCATGTCCTCCGAGAACTCTCTCGGGCGCGGCCCGTGGGCCTTGCCGCCCCCAACGCGTTGCGGGGCTCTGCGCGAACCGGCCCGTGCGCGGCCCGTTCCCTTCTGGCGGAACATCTTCGCGCCCGTGCCCGCAACCTCCGCGCGCGTCTTCGCCACCGACGACCCAACCCGGGCGTTCCTCTCGTACATCAGCACCGCCTGCCGCAGCAGCTCCGGCCGTACGCGCCCGCCCAGGAGCTGTTCATCCACACCCAGCTCCTCTACCTTCTCTCCTCGTGAATTCACTACCGGAAGACTTATCATCATTTCTTGCCCTGCCGCGTACTCTCCTTGACTATCACATACCCACCAGAGGGACCTGGAACCGCCCCCTTCACGAGGAGCAGGTTCCGCTCTTCGTCTATCCGCACGACCTCCAGATTCTTCGCCGTCCTTCGGACATTGCCCATGTGGCCGCCCATCTTGTGTCCCTTCACAACTCGTGATGGACTTGCCGAAGCCCCTATCGAACCCGGCGCGCGGTGCTTTCGCTCCGTGCCGTGGCTTCCAGGGAACCCGCTGAACCCATATCGCTTCATGACACCCTGAAAACCCTTGCCCTTGGCGACCCCTGTTACGTCCACGCGCCCGATCCCCTCAAAAACCTTCACCGTCAGCTTCTCACCTAGGGCAGGCTCCCCCTCACCCGGGGCCGGTATCTCGCGTATGAAACGCTTCGGCTCGGTGTTCGCTTTCTTCGCGACACCAAGCTCCGGCTTGTTCGCCCCGGACTTCCTGTCCTCGAACCCCACCTGCAACGCCCTGTACCCGTCCCCGCCCTCCACCTTCACCTGCAACACCGTGCACGGACCCACCTCCAGCACCGTCACCGGTCGCACCCTCCCGTCATCGGTGAAAACCTGGGTCATGCCAAGTTTCTTGCCCAGCAAGCTCACCACTTTTCCTCTTTCTCCCTTCGCTTCGGCCGGGCCGCTACGCCTTCATCCTGATCTCAACGCCGGCCGGCAGATTCAACCGCCGCAGTGCATCGACCGTCTTGGCCGTAGGCTCCACTATGTCAACCAATCTCTTATGCGTCCTGATCTCAAACTGCTCACGCGACCGCTTGTCAATGTGCGGCGAACGCAAAACCGTGTAGCGCTCGATCTTCGTCGGCAGAGGGATAGGCCCGGAGACCTTCGCGCCTGTTCTCTTCGCTGTCTCCACTATCTCTTGAGCGCTCTGGTCCAGGATCTCATGATCGTACGCCTCCATGCGTATCCTGATCCTATCGGGCACCTATCACCCCTCCTTTCTCGGCTTTCGCCCTTACTCCAACACCTTGGTTACAACGCCCGCTCCCACCGTCTTTCCGCCTTCCCTTATCGCAAATCGCAGGTTCGGCTCCATCGCTATCGCCGTTATAAGCTCCACGTCCATCTTCACGTTGTCCCCAGGCATCACCATCTCCACCCCACTCGGCAATACCACCGAACCCGTCACGTCCGTCGTCCGAAAGTAAAACTGCGGCCGGTACCCGCTGAAAAACGCCGTGTGCCTTCCTCCCTCCTCCTTCGACAATACGTACACCTCTCCCTCAAACTTCCGGTGCGGCGTTATGCTCCCAGGCTTCGACAGCACCATCCCCCGCTTCAAGTCCTCCTTCTCCACTCCCCGAAGCAGCACTCCTATGTTGTCTCCCGCTCGCCCCTCCTCCAGCGTCTTGTTGAACATCTCCACACCAGTCACCACCGTCTTCTCCACCTTATCCATCAACCCCACTATCTCCACCTCGTCTCCTACCTTCACCACTCCCCGCTCCGCTCGTCCCGTACCCACCGTCCCACGTCCCTTGATGCTGAATACGTCCTCAACCGGCATCAAAAACGGCTTGTCCACGTCCCTCACAGGCTCCGGTATGTGACCGTCCACCGCTTCCATCAGCTCCAATATGCTCCCGCAGTTCTCGCACTCCGCCTTCCCGCATCCGCACTCCATCGCTCGAAGCGCGGAACCCTTCACCACCGGTATCTCCTCCCCAGGGAACTCGTACTCGCTCAACAACTCCCTCACCTCCAGCTCCACTATCTCCAATAGCTCCGCATCGTCCAGCATGTCCACCTTGTTCAAGTACACCACCATCGCAGGCACGTTCACCTGCCTCGCCAACAAAACGTGCTCCCTCGTCTGCAACTGCGGCCCGTCCGCAGCCGATACCACCAATATCGCTCCGTCCATCTGCGCAGCGCCCGTTATCATGTTCTTTATGTAGTCCGCATGACCAGGACAGTCCACGTGCGCATAGTGCCGCTTATCCGTCTCGTACTCCACGTGCGCCGTCGCTATCGTTATCCCCCGCTCCTTCTCCTCAGGCGCGTTGTCTATCGAGTCAAACGTCCGCTCCTTCGCAAATCCCTTCTTCGCTAAGCACAACGTTATCGCACTCGTCAACGTCGTCTTGCCGTGATCTATGTGCCCGATCGTTCCCACGTTCACGTGCGGCTTCGTCCGCTTGTATACCTCCTTCGCCATCTGTCACTTCCTCCTTAGATCGCTTATGCCGGCACAGGCTGACCAAACTCCACAATCGCCTGCGATATGTGCTTCGGCACCAACTGATATTCCAGCGGCTCCATGGTAAAGCTGCCGCGCCCCTGCGTCGCCGACCTCAGACTCGTCGCGTATCCAAACATCTCCGCAAGCGGCACTCTGCCGCGGATCAACCTGTATTCCCCACGCACATCCATCTTATCGATCTCCGCCCGCCGGGCGTTGAGATCCCCTATGACATCGCCCACGTTCGCTTCCGGCGCGTATACCTCCAGCCGCATGATCGGCTCCAGAAGCTCGATTCCCGCCTTCTCCACCGCCAAACGCAGCCCTCTGGCCGCAGCCGATTGGAAGGCGAGTTCCGACGAATCCACCGGGTGAAAACTCCCACCCGTCAGCGTAACCTTGACCCTTATCAGCGGATATCCCGTCTCTATCCCCGCCGAGGCCGCGGCCCTTATCCCCTCCTCGACAGACCTAACGTAGTCCTTGGGAACGTCGTTAGGCGAAGCTTCGTTCTCGAACACCACCTCGCTGCACTCCTCGCACGGCTCCACACGCAGCTTCACGTGCCCGTACTGCCCCCGCCCACCCGTCTGCTGAACGAACCTCCCCTCGACCTCCACTGCCTTCTGGATGGTCTCGCGGTAAGACACCTGCGGCTTCCCTACGTTCGCGTCAACCTTGAACTCCCTCAGCATCCGGTGCTTCAGCACCTCCAGATGAAGCTCACCCATCCCGCAAATCAGCAGCTCTCCCGTCTCCGGATCCGTTTTCGTCTCGAACGTCGGATCCTCGCGCGCAAGCTTCCGCAGTACGTCTATCAGCTTGTTCCGGTCGGCAACCGATTTCGGCTCAATCGCCATCGAAAGCACGCTCGTCGGAAATTCTATGTGCTCCAGCAGCACCGGATGTTCTCGCTCGCACACGGTGTCGCCGGTTATTGTCTGCTTTAACCCGATCACCGCGCAGATGTCGCCGGCACGCACTTCCTCCAGGGCCTCTCTTTCGTCCGCATACAGGCGCACGATCCTCGTCGCTGTCTCGATAACTTCCCTCCCAGGGTTGTACACGCGCTGCCCCTGCTTCAACGTGCCCGAGTACAGCCGCAGGAACGTCAGGTCGCCGTGAGCGTCCGCCTGGACCTTGAACGCGAGCGCCGCCAAGTGGTCATCCGGCGACGGACGCCGTTCGACTTCCGCACGGCTCTTCGGGTCCACCCCTTTGACCGGCGGGACATCCACCGGAGACGGCAAATACCAACACACCGCGTCCAGCAATCGCTGCACCCCTTTGTTCTTCAGCGCCGACCCGCACAGCACCGGCGTAACCTTCCCCGATATCGTGGCATCCCGCAGGTGCTTCCTGATCTCGTCAGCCGAAACCTCCTCCCCCGCAACATACTTCTCCATAACGGGGTCGGCGCACTCCCCCAACCTCTCAACCAACCTCTCGCGGGCTCTCTCGGCCTCCTCCAAATAGGCCGCCGGTACGTCCTCCTCCACGAACTCCGCCCCCAGCGTCTCATCCACAAACCGCACGGCCTTCATTTCTATTACGTCTATTATCCCCACAAGCTTATCTTGCGCGCCGTAAGGCAGCGTCACCGCCACAGGATTGGCCGCAAGTACCCTGTTCATCTCATCCATCACCCGGTAAAAGTCCGAACCCGGCCGATCCAGCTTGTTCACGAATGCTATTCTTGGAACCTTGTACTTGTTCGCCTGTCGCCATACCGTCTCCGACTGCGCCTCCACCCCTCCCACCCCACAGAACACTCCCACCGCCCCGTCAAGCACCCTCAGTGACCTCTCCACCTCCGCCGTGAAATCAACATGGCCCGGCGTGTCTATGATGTTGATCTTGTGATCCCGCCAGAAACAGGTCGTCGCAGCCGAGGTGATGGTAATCCCGCGCTCCTGCTCCTCGACCATCCAGTCCATCGTCGCCGTCCCTTCATCCACCGCGCCCATCCGGTACGCGCGGCCCGTATAGTACAATATCCGCTCCGTAACGGTGGTCTTCCCCGCGTCGATGTGGGCGATTATCCCTATGTTCCTGGTTTTCTCTAACACGTTTCCGGCCATCTCAGCTACTCGCACTCACGATCCGCACTCTCACCAGGCGAAATGCGCGAACGCCTTGTTCGCCTCCGCCATCTTATGTACGTTCTCCCGCATCGTATAAGCCGCGCCTTGCTTCCTGTACGCATCCGAAAGCTCGTCCGCAAGACTCTGATACAACGGTTTCCCTTTGCGGCTTCTTATCGAATTCAGAATCCATCGCAACGCCAGGCTCTGCTGCCGCTTAGGCTTCACCTCCACCGGGACTTGGTAGGTCATGCCGCCCACCCTTTTCGACCGCACTTCCAGCATCGGCCGCACGTTGCCCACAGCCGCCTCCAGCACCTCGATCGGCTCCTTCTCCGGGAACCGCTCCCTTAGCACCTCCATCGCATCGTAGAATGTGCGCCGGGCCACCGACTTCTTCCCGTCCAGCATGATGCAGTTTATGAACTTCGCGGCTAACATGCTCTTGTATCGGGGGTCCGGCTTAAGATAGATTTGGGTGCTCTTGTACTTAAGGGCCATTTAGCCGCTCCTTACTTCGGGGCCTTGCCCCCGTACACCGAACGCGCCTGGCGGCGTCCCTCGACACCCATCGCGTCCAACGTCCCCCTCACAACCTTATACCTCACTCCCGGCAGGTCTCTCACGCGCCCACCCTTCACCAGCACAATCGAGTGCGGCTGCAGGTTATGCCCCTCCCCGGGAATGTACACAGTCGTCTCTTTGCCCGAAGACAACCTCACACGCGCCACCTTCCTCAGCGCCGAGTTTGGCTTCTTGGGGTTTGTCGTCTTCACGATCAAGCATACGCCCCGCTTCTGCGGGCAACCCTCCAAAAGCGGGCTCTTCGGCTTCCGCCTGGTCGCCTTCCTACCCTTCCGCACCAACTGATTCATCGTCGGCATGCAACACCTCTATGGCTTGTCAGCTTGCGGCGGCCGTAACCTCTTCCTTCTTCTCCTCGTCTCGGGCCGCCATCTCATGACGTATTCGCGCCTCCTGGTACTCTCGGAACCCCGTACCGACAGGGATGAGGTTCCCCAGGATCACGTTCTCCTTGAGCCCGGCCAGAGGATCCGACCTCCCCGCCAGCGCCGCCTCCGTAAACACCTTCGTGGTGTCCTGGAACGACGCCGCCGAGAGAAAGCTCTCCGAGCCCAATGCCGCCTTAGTAATTCCCTGTAGTACCGGTTCCGCGCTTGGCGCTTTGGCGCCTTCGCTCGCTATCTTCTGCCGCACGTCGTCGAAATGGAACTTGTCCACTATCACGCCCGGCAGAAGCTCGCTCTCCCCGGCGTCCGCCACCTGCACCTTGCGCATCATCCGCGAGATGATGATCTCCACATGCTTGTCGTTTATCCCCACCCCGAAGGTCCGGTACACCGTCTGTACCTCCCGCAGTATGTACTGCTGGGCGGCCTCCGCTCCCTTGATTCGCAGAATGTCGTGGAGCACCAGCGGGCCGTCCACCAAGGGGTCTCCCGCCCGCACGAAATCTCCCCTGTGCACCAGGATATGCTTTCCCCCCGGCACCAGATGCTCCCTCACCATCCCCGACTCGCTCCGAACCGTGATTACGCGCTTGCCTCGCCTCTTCTCGCCCAACTCGACAACCCCGTCTATCTCGCTTATGACCGAAGGGTTCTTCGGCCTCCGCGCCTCCAGCAGCTCCGTGACCCGCGGCAGCCCGCCCGTAATGTCCTGCGTCCCCGTCGCCTCCTTCGGCGTCTTTGCGATCACCGTCCCCGCCTTAATTACCCGTCCCTCCTCCACCTCCACGTGCGCCTTCTCGGGGATCGGGAAAACCGCCTCGATCGCTCCCTGATCGTTCTCCACTATCACCTGCGGGTGCAGGTCCCCCTTGTGCTCTATGATCACCTTCCGGTATATCTTCGTGCTTGCGTCGTACTCCGTCCGGAAAGTCTTGTCCTCCACCATCCCATCGAATCTCACTTTCCCTTCGACGTCGCTCAGGATAGGAGTGGTGTGGGCATCCCATTTCACGATTGCCTTGCGCGCCGTCGCCTTCGCCCCTTCCCTCACGTACACCGTCGCACCTACTGGAACCGAGTATTTCTCCAGCTCCCGTCCCTTCTCATCAAGGATGCTCACCTCTCCGTTGGCCCGAAGCACCACCAGGTTCCCCGCTTCATCCTCGACCGCGTGCAGGTTGTTGAACTTCACATAACCCGATACCGAAGGACGTATCTCCGTCTCCTCCACCACGCGGCTTGCGGTCCCGCCCACATGGAATGTCCGCATCGTCAACTGTGTGCCGGGCTCTCCGATAGACTGCGCCGCGATGATCCCCGCCGCCAGACCCACCTCCACCAGTTTCCCCGTCGACAGGTCCATCCCGTAGCACTTCGCGCACACACCGCGCCGCTCCTCGCACGTCAGCGGCGACCTCACCCGGATTTTCTCATAACCCATCCCTTCTATCCGCTTCGCCATCTCCTCGGTGATCATCTCGTTCTCGCGAACGATCACCTTGTCCGTAACTATGTCCACGATCGTGTCCCGAGCCACCCTCCCTCTTATCAACTCCGACAGGGGAACCTCCACCTTGTCGCCCCTCTTCACGATTCCCTTGGTGATCCCGTTCAGCGTCCCGCAATCGTAGTCAGTCACTATCACGCTCTGCGCCACATCCGCCATCTTCCGCGTCAGGTAACCCGACTCCGCGGTCTTCAGCGCCGTATCCGCAGAACCCTTCCTCGCGCCGTGCGTCGAACTGAAGTACTCGATGGCGTGCAGCCCCTCTCGAATCGACGACTTGATCGGCGTCTCGATGATCTTGCCCGAAGGCCGCGCCATCAGCCCTCTCATCCCGCACAACTGCCTTATCTGAAGGATGTTTCCGCGTGCGCCCGACGCCTCCATCGCCGCAACCGGATTCACGTACGGCTTCCCATCTTTCTTCTCCGACCGAAGCGACTTCATCGTCTCGTCCGCGATCCGCTCCGTCGCGTAGGCCCACACGTCTACAACCTGGTTGTAGCGCTCACCTTCCGTTATCAGACCCTTCCGGTAATTCGCCTCGATCTTCGCCACGATCTTCTCCGCCTCGGCGATGATGCTCCACTTCGTCGGCGGAGCCTTGAGATCGCTTATCGACACCGACAGCCCTGCATATGTGGCCTCCCTGAACCCAAGCTCCTTCACGCCGTCCAGCAGCTCCACCGTCGCACGGACCCCGAGCCTCTCGTGGCACTCCGCCACTATCTCATTGACGAACTTGTCATCAAGTTCACAGTTATAGTAGGGCATACCCGCAGGCAGTATCTGATTGAACCGCGCCCTTCCCGCAGTAGTCGTTATCGTTCCCTTCTCAGACTTCTCCAACTGCTGCTCCTCCCCGATCACGTCTTGCCCCTCCGGTAGCCGCAACTGCACCTTCGCGTGCAACGCCACCTTCTTGTGCTCATACGCCAGCAGCAACTCCTCCAGCGAGCCAAACCGCCTTCCCTCGCCCTCCAGTCCGTCCAGCGCCACCGAAATGTAATAACACCCGAGAATGATCTCTCGGGTGGGTCGGATGATCGCTCGCCCGTGCCGCGGCGAGAAAATGTTATTCGGCGAAAGCATCAACGTCCTCGCCTCGATCTGCGCCTCGTACGACAGCGGCAGGTACACCGCCATCGTGTCTCCGTCGAAGTCCGCGTTGTAACTCTCGCACACAAGCGGATGTATACGGATGGCGTTCCCTTCCACCAGCACGGGCTCGAAAGCCTGCACTCCCATCCTATGCAGCGTCGGCGCCCGGTTCAGCAGAACGGGATGGTGCTGGATCACCTCTTCCAGAATGTCCCACACCTCCTCAGCCCGCCTCTCCAGCATCCTCTTGGCACTCTTTATCGTGTCCGCGTACCCCAACTCCCTCAGCCGCCGTATGATGAACGGCTGGAACAGCTCCAACGCCATGTACTTCGGCAACCCGCATTGGTGCAGCTTAAGCTCGGGCCCCGTGACGATCACCGAGCGGCCCGAGTAATCCACTCGTTTCCCCAGCAGATTCTCCCGGAACCTCCCCTGCTTTCGCGAGATCATGTCCGTCAGGGACTTCAGCGGCCGGTTCGAGCTGCCCACCACGCTGCGGCGGCACCGCGCGTTGTCGAACAGCGCATCCACGGCCGATTGCAGCATCCTCTTCTCATTCCGGATAATCACCTCCGGCGCGTTCAGGTCCAAAAGCTTCTTCAGCCGGTTGTTCCGATTGATTATCCTCCGGTAAAGATCGTTCAGGTCCGACGTCGCAAAGTTCCCGCTCTCCAAAAGCACCAGCGGCCTCAGGTCCGGCGGGATCACCGGCAACACGTCTATCACCATCCACTCGGGACGGTTCCCCGAATCCCTCATCGACTCCGCCAACTGGAGCCGCTTGACGATATCTTTCGTCTTCTGCTTCGACCGCGAGTTCTTCAGGTCCACCCTCAACTTCTCCACCAGCTTCGGCAGATCAATACCCTGAAGCAGCGCCTTTATCGCCTCGGCTCCCATGCCCGCCCTGAAACCGTGCTGCCCGTACTTCTCAACCGCCTGACGGTAGTCTTCCTCGCTCAGAATCTGCTTCCGCTTCAGCGGCGTTTCACCAGGATCGATCACCACGTAATCCTGAAAATAGACCACACGGCTCAACTGCGGGGTCTTAATCCCCAGAAGGATCGACAGACGCGAAGGAAGCGACCGAAAGAACCATATATGCACCACCGGCGCTGCCAAACTTATATGACCCATACGCTTCCGCCGGACTCGCGAATGCGTCACCTCCACGCCACAGCGATCGCATATCGTCTTTCGGTACTTTATCCCCTTGTACTTGCCGCAGAAGCACTCCCAGTCACGCTCCGGACCGAAAATCCGCTCGCAGAACAGCCCGTCCCTTTCGGCCCGGTACGTCCGGTAGTTGATGGTCTCCGGCTTCTTCACCTCGCCATGCGACCATTTCCTGATCTGTTCGGGCGAGGCTAAACTCACCCGCGCCGTCGTATATTGACTCGGCTTCTCGAAGAGGACCTCGTTCATCTACACGTGCTCCTTTCGAGTCTCGGCATCCATCACACTCTCGCCGCCCGCATCTGTGTGCGCCACGGATAAACACTCCACCCCCGTCGCAGACCTCATATCTTCTTCCCCTCGAACTCGAGGTCCAGCGCCAACCCCCGTATCTCGTTCTGGAGCACCTCCACCGAAACCGGCGGCCCAGGCTCCAGCACGTTCTCCCCCTTTACCATCGCCTCGTACATCTTCGTCCTTCCCTCCACGTCGTCGCTCTTCACCGTCCAAAGCTCCTGCAGCGTATACGCCGCCCCGTACGCCTCCAATGCCCATACCTCCATCTCTCCGAACCTCTGCCCTCCCGAACGCGCTTTCCCTCCCAATGGCTGCTGCATGATCAGCGAGTACGGCCCGGTCGCCCGCGCGTGCACTTTGTCGTCCACCAGGTGATCCAGCTTCATCATATAAATGTAGCCCACCGTCACTTCCTGATCGTAAGCCTCTCCCGTGCGCCCGTCATACAGCGTCACCTTTCCATCCTCCGGCAGACCCGCCTCGCGCAAGTGCTCCTTCACCACATCCTCCGACGCCCCGTCAAAAACCGGGCATACCGCTCGGAAACCCAGCTTCTTCGCCGCCCAACCCAGATGCGTCTCCATCAACTGCCCGACGTTCATGCGACCCGGCACCCCAAGTGGACTCAGGACCATCTCCACAGGAGTCCCGTCCGAAAGGAACGGCATATCCTCTTCCGGAACGATCTTCGATATCACACCTTTGTTCCCGTGGCGACCCGCCATCTTGTCACCCACCGACAGCGTACGCTTCGTCGCCACGTAAACCTTCACCATCTCCAGCACCCCGCTCGCAAGCTCATCCCCCCGCTTGATCCTGTCCACCCGCCGTTCCTTCTCGTGCTCCAATCCATCAATCGCGCTCAAGAGCGACTTGCACGCGGCCACAACCCTCGCCTTGTTACCCCTCATCCTTGCAGCAACGCTCTCCGGACTCAGCTTCTCCTTCAGCAGCGAAACCGTCCGCGTAGAATACGAATGCGGCACCGTGAACTCCTCGCCGCTCTCCGGATCCGCGAACTTCCGCCCCGTAATCTCCTCGTACTCCACGACGAACTTCTCAACCTCGTCCCTGAACTGCTTGTCGTACTCTCTATCTACCCGACCGACCTCCTCCAGATCTCTTTTCCTCTCCTCCTCAGTCAGGTATGCCTTCCTCTTGAACTTCTGTGCGTCAATAACAACACCCTCTGCGCCGGAGGGCATCGTAAGCGAATCATTCTTAACATCTTCCCCCGCCCGCCCGAATATCGCGTACAAAAGCTTCTCCTCCGGGCTCAGTTCCGTCTTAGTCTTCGGAGAAACCTTGCCGACCAAAACATCCCCCCCTCGCACGTACGTCCCGATCCGCACTATCCCTTCCTCGTCCAGATTCCGCAGCGCTTTCTCGGACACGTTGGGGATATCCCGCGTGAACTCCTCTCGGCCCAGCTTGGTCTCCCTCACCTCGATCTCGTACTCCTCTATGTGAACCGAAGTGAAAAAGTCCTCCTTCAACAGCCGCTCGCTCACCACCACCGAGTCCTCAAAGTTGTACCCCCCCCACGTCATGTAGGCGACCAGCACGTTCCTTCCCAGCGCCAATTCACCCTCCCGAGTAGCAGCCCCGTCCGCTATTATCTGGCCGCTCTTTACCTTATCACCCTCCCGCACCATCGGCCGTTGGTTTTGGCATGTCCGCTCGTTCAGCTTCTTGAACTTCTCCAGCCGATACACATCATCACCCACCTCAACGTAGTCGGCCGTAACCTTATTCACCACCCCTGCCTTCTTCGCCCTCACCACCATGCTCGAATTCTCGGCCACCACCGGCTCCATACCCGTCCCCACCACGGGCGGCTCCGTCACCAGTAGCGGCACCGCCTGCTTCTGCATCGTGGACCCCATCAACGCTCTATTCGCATCATCGTGCTCAAGGAACGGGATCAAACTCGCCGACAAACCCACCATCTGCTTCGTCGAAACGTCCGCGTAGCCCACTTCATCAGCCCCTGCAGGAGAGAAATCCCCTCGATACCTCGCCAGAACCGATTCCTCTTCTATCCTCCCCCGCTCATCGGTCTTCAGGTCCGCGGGCGCAATCCTCTCCTCGTCCTCTTCGTCCGCTCTCAAATACTTGACCTTCCCGTCCAGCTTGCCATTCTTCACACCCCTGTAAGGGGTTGTCAAAAAGCCGTATTCGTCCACCGACGCATAAATCGCCAGATACGTTATCAGTCCGATGTTGGTCCCTTCCGGCGTCTCGATCGGGCAAATCCTTCCGTAGTGCGAAGTGTGCACGTCTCGCACGTCGAAGCCCGCACGCTTCCTGTTCAACCCGCCCGGGCCCAAGGCGCTCAGTCGTCGCTCGTGCGCCAACTCCGCCAACGGGTTCCGCTGGTCCGCCACCTGCGACAACTCGCTCCGGCTGAAGAAATACTCTATCGCCGTAGAAACGGTCTTCGAATTCACCAGCGCCCTCGGACTGAGCTGATCCTGATTCTTCAGCGTCATCCGCTCCTGCACGGTCCTTCGCAGCTTGAGGAACCCTTTCCGAAGCTCGTCACCCGCCAGCTCCTCGATCGTACGCAGCCGCCTGTTCCCCAGATGATCGATGTCGTCCACGCTCCCCGTCCCCATACGCAGTTGCACCAGATACTTCATCGCGCTCAACAAATCCTCAGGGTGCAGCGTCTGGTGCGCCTCCGAAACGCCCAGCTTCAGCTTGCGGTTAATGCGGAATCGTCCCACCCGACCCAGCCGGTAACGATTCGCGTCGAAGAACTTCTCTCGGAACAGCGCCTCCGCCCGCTTGAGGTTCGGAGGATTCCCCGGGCGCAGCCGCCCGTAAATCTTCAGCAGCGCCTCCTCCCGCGTCCGAGTCTTATCCTCAGCCAGCGTATTCAGAATCAGCGGATCGTCTATCTCCGATACTACCTCGACCGTCTTTATCTTCGCCGCCCTGATCTTTCTTGCCAGGTCGATGTCGATCTCCTGGCCGCTCTTCACAATGACTTCCCCCGTCGACTTGTCCACGACGTCGTCCACCGACACCTTCCCCGCGACCTTCGACGTGGCACGCGAATCCGAAAGGCGAATGCGCGTGGTAGCGTAAAAGAGCTTGACGATCCGTGCGTCTGTCGAAAAATCAGGAGACGTGGTCCGCAGCAGCATCGTCGCCGGGAACTTCCCGCTCTGATCGATCCTCACCTCCAGCGTGTCCCGCCGCGTGACGTTGAACTCGATCCAGCTTCCCCGCTCGGGAATTATCCGGCACGAATGTATCCGCCTCTCCGCCAGATGCGCCTCCTCCACAAAGTCTATTCCAGGCGACCGGTGAAGCTGCGTCACGATCACACGCTCCGTCCCGTTCACGATCAACTGGCCCCCGCCCAGCATTATCGGCATGTCCCCCAGATACACATCCTCCTCCACCGCCTGGCCCCGCATTATCAGCCGAAGCCGCACGATGAACGGCATCCCGTAGGTGAACCGCAGCTGCCGGCTCTCCTCAGGAGAGTACCGAGGCCTTCCGAATTCGTAGTGTATGTACTCTAACCGCGTCGCCCCATCGTGACTCTCGATCGGGAAGGTCTCCTGCAGGATGCCCTCGATCCCCTGATCCTTCTTCCGCTTCTCCGGCGCAACATCAGCCTGCAAGAATCGCGAGTACGACTCCGTCTGTAACTGCGCCAAGTTCGGGATCGCAACAGCGTCTTCTACTTCGCCGAAATACCTCAATTCCATCTGGAATGGCCCCCAAAGAGAGGAAGGTCTACTTCAACTCCACCTCTGCTCCTGCTTCTTCCAGCACTTTCTTTATCTTCTCCGCTTCCTCCTTGGTAACGTCCTCCTTCACCGACTTCGGTGCGCTCTCAACAAGCTCCTTCGCCGGCTTCAAACCGAGATCCGTCACCGACCGTACGGCCTTGATCACCTGGATCTTGTTCCCGCCAAAGCTCTTCAATACGACGTCGAAACTCGTCTTCTCCTCTTCCTGAGCCTCGGCCTCGCCTCCGGACGGCCCGCCCGCGACCGCCACAGCCGCCGGCATGGCGCTCACCCCGAACCTGTCCTTCAGAACGTCCACCAAGTTCACAAGCTCCATCACCGTCAGCGAAGAGATCTCCTCGAACAGCTTCTCAACCTTCTCTGATGCGAACTCAACTTCCGCCTGAGCCGTTTCCGCCATCTATTATCACCTCCTCAAAGCAAACAACTCTCCGCCTAAGCGGATGACTCCTTCTGCTCCTTTATTCCCTCAAGCGCGTACACCAGGCACGCAGCCAACTGCTGCAGCGCTACGACCAACCCGCTCGCCGGCCCGACCAAACCCCCTACCAACTCCGCCTGAAGCGCTTTCAACGACGGAATCTTCGAAAGCCTCTCCACCTCAGCCCCCGAAAGCAAACTCCCACCCGAATACCCGCCCATCACTTTAAACGCCTCCACCTTCTTCCCCAAATCACCCACCGCCTTCGCCAACCCCAGCACACCGTCCTTACCCTCTCCGGTCACCAGCGCCGAAGGTCCTTCCAACAACAAATCCGTCCCCGCCATCCCAGCCTGGTCGAACGCCAGCTTCGCAAGTCTGTTCTTGATCACCTCCATTTCCGCCCCAGCCCTCCTCAGGTCCCGCCGCACCTCTACCATCCCCTTGGCCGATACCCCTCGGTAACTGACCACAACCAGGTCCTCGACCGACCCGAACTTCTCCGCCAGCTCCCTTACTATCAGCTTCTTAACCAGGCTCGGCACGCGTTTCCTCCCTCTTAGGAAACAGCCAATCTAACGCTCGGGCCCATCGTCGTACACACAAAGGCCCGTTGGACAAATGCCCCTTTCGCACCAGACGGCCTGTTCGCCCGCAGGTGATCCAAGAACGCCTCCACGTTCTCCTGCAGATCCTCAGGCACAAACGACAGCTTCCCCACCGGAACGTGAACATTACCCCCCGAGTCGCAGCGGTACTCTATTTTGCCCGCCTTGAATTCGCTCACCGCCTTCGCCAGGTCCTCCGTCACCGTCCCCGACTTCGGAGACGGCATCAGCCCCTTCGGCCCCAACACGCGGCCCAGCCGCGCAATCATCCGCATCATCTGTGGTGCCGCAATCGCAACGTCAAACTCCAGCCACCCGTCAGCAACCTTCTTCACCAGCTCCTCTCCCCCAGCTTCCACCGCGCCCGCCCTCAGCGCCGCTTCCGCCTGTTCCCCATCCGCGAAAGCTATCACCCTTAGCTCCTTTCCCGTCCCCTTCGGCAGGCTGAACGCACCGCGCACCATCTGGTCCGACTTCCTCGGGTCAACTCCCAACTTCACTGCAAGCTCCACGGTTTCGTCGAACTTCGCGCCGTCGAACTCCTTCAGCCGCCTCAGCGCCTCCGTCACTTCGTATCGCTCCGTCCGGCTCGACTTCTCCTTCGCCCTGTTGTACCTCTTGCTTCGCTCCGCCATCTCGTTATTCCTCGCCTCGCTCCGCGTTCGACGAATCCCACTCGATCCCCATGCTCCGCGCTGTCCCTTCCACCATCCTCACGGCCTCGTCCAGGTCATCCGTGTTCAGGTCTTCCATCTTCGTCTTTGCGATATCCTCCAATTGCTCCCTACTCACCCTTCCCACCTTCTCCTTGTTCGGCTCTCCCGACCCCCGAGCGACCCCCGCCGCACGTTTCAATAGCACCGACGCCGGCGGCGACTTTACCACGAAATCCAAACTACGATCTCTGTATACCGATATATCCACGGTGAATGTCAGCCCCGGCGAGTCCTTCGTCTCGCTGTTGAACGCCGACACGAACTGCCCGATGTTCACACCGTGCGGACCCAGCGCCGTCGCCACCGGCGGACCCGCCGTCGCTTGACCACCCGGAATCTGAATCTTTACCAGCGCCGTTCGCTGCTTCGCCATCTCCGTCCTCTTAAACGCTGTCTCTTACCGACAAATAAAGGGACTCGCCCCCGAAAGCCTCGAGAAGCCCGCCCCTCCCTGCTAGATGGCTTCTACCTGCCAGTACTCCAATTCAACCGGGGTCGCCCTGCCGAAGATCGTCACCACAACGCGCACCAATCCTTTTGCAGGGATCACTTCCTCCACCACCCCGTCGAAGTTCTCGAAGGGTCCCTCTTTGATCTTTACACTGTCGCCTCGCTTGAATTCGATCCTTACTTCAGGCTTGCCTTCTCCTTCTGTTCCCTGTCCCAGAATCCTTTCCACCTCATAAGGCTGCATGGGAACCGGCTTCGTCCCCGTCCCCAGAAAGTCCCCTATCCCGGGGGTCTCACGGATCAGAAACCACGTGTCGTCGTTCAACTCCATCTCTACCATTATGTAGCCGGGGTACGTCTTCCGCTGCGTTATCCTCTTCTTGCCCTCACGGATCTCCGCCTCCGTCCGGCTCGGAACCAGGACGCTCGACACCAGCTCCTCTCTGTCGGCCATCTTCACCCGACGCTCCAGCGCCTCCTTCACGGCGTTCTCCTTTCCGCTCTGCACTCGCAACACGTACCACTGCTTCCCCATAACTCAGAACAACCCCCTGAACACCGTAGCCAACAACAAGTCCGCAAGGAATATGTATGCCGACAGCACTGCCATCAATATCAGAACCACCACGGTCGACCCCAACACTTCCCGCCTTGTAGGCCAGGATACCTTCCTGAGTTCCCCCTCCACCTCAACGAGAAAACCCGCGACCCGCGGTCGGTTCACGAGGATATAAACGCCCACGATGGAAACGACAAGTACCCCTGTCGCCACCACGTGGGCCGCTAAAAACTCTTTCCCCAGCAACCGGAAAGGTAGTCCGCTTGTATCGAGCAGTATTATAGCATCCCCGCTCCCGCTGATGCTAGCGCTTACCTCAATATTATCCAGAGAATTTATCGCCTCCACCACATCCCCCACCGTCTCAATCGACAGGTCCGTCAAATCCACCTCCCCCACGCGACCTCGCCGATCCGTGATCCGCACAGTCCCCCGGGCAACACCCTTACCACCCCCCACCCTCTCCAACGGAACGCTCCCCAAGTCCCCCACCAACCTCTTCCCAACGAGAACCTCGCCCGATGTGCTCCCGGCCAACCCCAGCTCCTCCGCCGCCTGACTTCCCTCCAGCGACTCCACCTTCACCTCCCCGCTCCCCGCCCCGCTGTCTACGATCACCAACGCGTCACCTCGCTCGCTCACACCTGCCTCCAGTGACGTGTTATCGTTAATAATCCCGAGTACTTCCCCGATCGTAACTGCGTCGTCCAAATCCACATCAAACGAGCCCCCATCCCTCGCGGATATCCTCATGTCCGGGCCAGGCACAACCGTCAAGCCCCCCGCCGCGATCCAGCTCAATAGCGTCTCATCCCCAATGTTGTTGATGTCATTCCCGTCCAGCTCCCTCCCCGAGTCCACCGTCTGAAGTATCCCCAAATCCGCCGCAGCCGTCGTCTCCCCCGACTCCTCGACCCTCAGCGCATCAGAAGGCAGAAGCATGTAGTACGCCTCCCGAGACGCGAAGAACGCAACCGCCAAGAGGAAGAACGCCGCTATCCCTCTTGCGATCATACCTCGCCGTGGCTCATACATTTGGAGACGCATTACCTAATCCCCTGCCGCCGCGCACCCGCTCGCACATCAATCCGGCAGGTCTGGGGGGATTCGAACCCCCAACCGCTGGATTTGGAGTCCAGTGCTCTGCCAATTAGAGCTACAGACCTATCTGCTCTAGCGCTTCTTCTCCACGTGCGGAGTATGCCGCCTGCAGTGCTTGCAGTACTTCTTCAGCTCAAGTTTCGACGTCACCCGCGTGTTCCGGCTCGCCCGGTAGTTACGGTTGCCGCACTCGGTACACTCCATCGATGCGAACTCTCGCATGGCGTCTATCCTTACTCCAACACCTTGGTTACAACGCCCGCTCCCACCGTCTTTCCGCCTTCCCTTATCGCAAATCGCAGGTTCGGCTCCATCGCTATCGCCGTTATAAGCTCCACGTCCATCTTCACGTTGTCCCCAGGCATCACCATCTCCACCCCACTCGGCAATACCACCGAACCCGTCACGTCCGTCGTCCGAAAGTAAAACTGCGGCCGGTACCCGCTGAAAAACGCCGTGTGCCTTCCTCCCTCCTCCTTCGACAATACGTACACCTCTCCCTCAAACTTCCGGTGCGGCGTTATGCTCCCAGGCTTCGACAGCACCATCCCCCGCTTCAAGTCCTCCTTCTCCACTCCCCGAAGCAGCACTCCTATGTTGTCTCCCGCTCGCCCCTCCTCCAGCGTCTTGTTGAACATCTCCACACCAGTCACCACCGTCTTCTCCACCTTATCCATCAACCCCACTATCTCCACCTCGTCTCCTACCTTCACCACTCCCCGCTCCGCTCGTCCCGTACCCACCGTCCCACGTCCCTTGATGCTGAATACGTCCTCAACCGGCATCAAAAACGGCTTGTCCACGTCCCTCACAGGCTCCGGTATGTGACCGTCCACCGCTTCCATCAGCTCCAATATGCTCCCGCAGTTCTCGCACTCCGCCTTCCCGCATCCGCACTCCATCGCTCGAAGCGCGGAACCCTTCACCACCGGTATCTCCTCCCCAGGGAACTCGTACTCGCTCAACAACTCCCTCACCTCCAGCTCCACTATCTCCAATAGCTCCGCATCGTCCAGCATGTCCACCTTGTTCAAGTACACCACCATCGCAGGCACGTTCACCTGCCTCGCCAACAAAACGTGCTCCCTCGTCTGCAACTGCGGCCCGTCCGCAGCCGATACCACCAATATCGCTCCGTCCATCTGCGCAGCGCCCGTTATCATGTTCTTTATGTAGTCCGCATGACCAGGACAGTCCACGTGCGCATAGTGCCGCTTATCCGTCTCGTACTCCACGTGCGCCGTCGCTATCGTTATCCCCCGCTCCTTCTCCTCAGGCGCGTTGTCTATCGAGTCAAACGTCCGCTCCTTCGCAAATCCCTTCTTCGCTAAGCACAACGTTATCGCACTCGTCAACGTCGTCTTGCCGTGATCTATGTGCCCGATCGTTCCCACGTTCACGTGCGGCTTCGTCCGCTTGTATACCTCCTTCGCCATCTGTCTTCTCCCTTTCGAACTTATCTCGTTCTTGGTTCTTGCCTATCCTTATATATATGCGTGCGGTCTTGACGCTCGATTGCCTCACCCGAGCTGCTGATGGGATTTGAACCCATGACCTCATCCTTACCAAGGAGGCGCTCTACCACTGAGCTACAGCAGCATCAAACACTTATTCCCTTCGGCAGAGCGGGCGATGGGGATCGAACCCACATAGCTGGCTTGGAAGGCCAGTGCTCTACCATTGAGCTACGCCCGCGTACCCTTCTTCGCCGCTTACCCCAAAGTGGGGAGAGGAGGATTCGAACCTCCGTAGGCATACGCCGGCAGATTTACAGTCTGCTCCCATTGTCCGCTCGGGCATCTCCCCTCTTGTCTATACGACCCCCCCGCCCTGAGCTGGCGGTGAGAATCGAACTCACAACCTCCCGCTTACAAGGCGGAGGCTCTACCGTTGAGCTACGCCAGCGACAATAGTTCATTATCCTCCCACCAATAGAGATTTTCAAGCCCTCCGCCCCTCAAAACCGCTTCAACCCCTCCAGATATCCCTCCCAGCTCCTCCCTGTCTCCCCAACGGTATCGCCGCCGAACTTATCCATGAACGCTCCCGCCAACTCGAAGGCCACCACCGCCTCACCCACAACCGAAGCCGCCGGAACCGCGCACACGTCCGACCGCTCGTAGCACGCCTCAGCACTTTCCTTCGTATCCAGACGAGCCGAACCCAACGCCTTTCGCAGCGTCGGGATCGGTTTCATTGCAGCTCGCACCCTGATCGGCTCCCCGTTCGACACCCCGCCTTCGATCCCGCCGGCATTATTGCTCCTTCGCGCGTACCCCCCCGCTCGCACCCACCCTTCTCCACCTTCGTAATATATCTCATCATGCACTTGCGACCCGCGCATACCTGCAACATCAAACCCCATCCCCACCTCCACACCTTTCACGCCCTGTACCGCCATCAACGCCCCCGCCAGCCGCCCGTCCAGCCTCATATCCCACTGCGCAAAACTGCCAAGCCCCGCAGGCACCCCAAAAGCCACGACCTCAAACACCCCTCCCACCGTATCACCCGCTTCAGCAGCCGAGTCGATCTCCTCTTTCATCCGCTCCTCGCTCTCGGCGTCGCAGCAATACACTTCGCTCTTGCCCCTTAACTCTGCCAACTCCTCCCCCCCCAGCTCATCGCACTTCGCCTCCACCCCGCCTATCTCAACCACGTGCCCGACAACGCTTATCCCAAACCGCATCAGCAAAAGCTCCGCCAGCGCGCCCGCCGCCACTCTCGCCGCCGTCTCTCGCGCACTCGAACGCTCCAGCACGTTTCGCGAGTCTTTCAGCCCCAGCTTAAGCGCCCCGGCCAAATCCGCATGTCCCGGCCTCGGGACCTCCACAGCGGGAAGCTCGTCCAGATTTGCCGCCTTGTTCCTTATCATCATCGCCACCGGCGCGCCCGTCGTCTTACCCTTGATCACTCCCGACAGCACCTCCGCCCGGTCGCACTCTATTTCCATCCGCTTGCTTCGCCCGTACCCCCCCTGCCGCCGTGCCAGCATCGCTGCCACAAACTTCTCGTCAAACAGCAATCCCGAGGGCAACCCACCAACCAACGCCAAAACGCATGGGCCGTGGGATTCCCCGGCAGTGAGATAGTAAAGCATCAGATATGCAATGCGAAAATTGACCCGAGCCGCGACCGTATTACGCGAGACAACCTGCCATGAGGCAAAGTAGGCATATCATAAGCCCGCCCATCCGCTTGTCAAGGGAAAAATTGCAACCGCCCTTTACTTTTTCCCCGCCAATTTCCTTTGACACCCGACCATCGGCACTCTAGAATTCCTGTACCGATCACTCCGTTGGTGGTACCCCGCCTCTACGGAACAAATGGAAAAGCACTTAATCCCAACAGGTCTTGCCAGAACCTTCCGCACCTTGTCCTCTTCTGACTCCTCAACTGCCCTCAGCGTTCTCGAAGCCGCGCTGCGAGAAGATTCCGAAGATATCAGACATGCCGCCGTCAACGTCCTCCTGTCAAAGCGCAGCCGCAAGTACTATATAATCATCGCTTCCCACTACGAGTCCCTCCCCGAAGACGTAAAGCCCCTCGTCCTTCGCGACTCCACCGCAATCCTCTCCGTCATCGGTGAGATTCTCGAAAGGGGAAGCGAAGAAGACAAGATCAGCGTCGTCACCCTCCTTCGGGACCTTCGCGACCCGAGGGGCATAAAGCCAATCGCTACCGCCCTTGCAGACAGCTCCCGCCGAGTCGCCGAAAAGGCCTATGCGGCACTCCTTCGAACCGTGTGGAAGGTAACCGCCGGCGGCGCTCCCCCCCAGGATCGCTCACAACTCCTTGCCGCCCTCGTCGCAGCCTTTGGAAAACTCGATGAAAAACACGACCCCGTTGTCTTGGGAAGCATGCTCAAGATCGACCCTTCGCACACCAGCCCCATCATCAAGCTCGCCGCCAGCCCCGCCGACGACCAACGACGCCGCGTCCTCCGTTTCCTCGTCGGCGCCGACTTGCCTCAGGCACATCAGATCCTCATCGCCATGCTCAAGGCCGAAGCCGGACGCGCCAGGAACGCCGCACTCTGGACCCTCCGCGCCAAAAAAGAACCACCATTCATAGACAACTTCGTCAACACGCTTTCCACCTCCGACCCCGCCTCCATCGAAGCCTTCGCCGGCGTCGCCCAAAATATCCCGTGGTCCTCCCCTTACAGCGAGGTCTACCAACAGCTCGACCGCAAGGTCCAAGCATGGCTCTCCGGCATCCAGACCGGCGGCCCCTCCGCCGTCGTACCCGTCCAGAAAGTCCCCGTCTCCGCCGGAGCCCTCTCCAGGCTCGACATAAACGAGCGCAAGCGTCTCCTGCGTTCCGTCCGTGACATCACCAAACCGGAAGGAATGGCCACCCTCCGCGAGGCGCTCTGCGACCCCACGGAGGAAGTCCAGCGCCTGGCCGTCGAGAAGCTCGCCGAAACCAAACACCCCGACCGCAATAAGCTCCTGCTCGCCCAGGTGCGCAGCCAGTTCCCCGAAGTCAGGCGCGCCGCACTCGCCGCACTCGGCCGCACCGTCTTCGCCAGCTACTTCCGATCATTGGATAAGCTGACCCCCGAACTCCGCCGCCAGGCCGGACTCGCCCTCGCAAAGCTCGACCCTAACCTGGTCGGCGAACTCCAGTCCGAACTCGCTTCCGCCGACCCGCAGCGACGCTTCCGAGCCCTCCTCGTCACCATGGCGACCGGAAAAGAAAAGGACCTCGAAGCTTCCATACTCAAGTGCGTCAGAGATGACGATGACCGCGTTCGAGCCACCGCAGCCGGGATGCTCGGCCGCGTCGGCACCCCCACCGCCGTCAAAGCTATCATCGCTACCCTCGCCGACCCCGACAATAGAGTCAAGGCGAATGCCGTTTCCGCCGTCGGCCTCCTGTCAGACAAGAAGCTCGCGAAGTTGATTCGCCCCTTCCTCGAAAGCTCCAGCAACCGCGTACGCGCTAACGCCGCCGTCGTGATGTCTCAACTCGGCCAGAGCGAAGGCTCCAAGATCCTGCAGGAGATGGCAAACGACCCTCGTGACGCTTTCCGCGCCAGCGCCGCATGGGGATTGGGCCAGATTTATGACGAGTCCGCCAAGCTTATCCTCCAAAACCTCGCCAAAAATGACGATATGGAAAATGTCCGAAGCATCGCCCGCAGAATGGTCAAAGAAAACGCTTATTCCCAAGAGGTTCTTGAAAATGCCGGAGGATGTTGACCGCATCCAACCCAGGCTCGAAAGCACCTTAGGCGCCAATCTGACCTTCTTTTCCGACATGCTCGAGCAACTCTTGGGAGCCCTTCCCGATGCGCCCGAGCAGCCCGCCCCCCATAAAGCCCATATCCATAGGTGTTCTCTTAAGGAAGCCCAGCGTCTGGAGGGCCTGTGCGGCTCGTGCTGCACCACGGACGGCATCCTTTCGCAAAAAATACCTCCCGGAAAACAGCTCGTCCTGCTTGGCTCATTCGTCTGCTCCAAGTATCCCGAAGTACGCAGGCTTGCGCTCACCTCTCTTTCCCAGATGACCACCGAGCACGCCGTCGCCAAGGCGTTCCTTGCCCTTGACGACCCCGATGAAGACCTCCAGCTCATGGCAACCAAACAGCTTCTCAACTCCCACGCCAAAGACAAAATGCGCCTCCTTGCCAGACAACTATCCAGCCCCTTCCAGAGCGTGAGAGATCTCGCCATGCAGGAAGTCTCGCGCCAAAGCCTTCGGCAATTCGTCCAGGCCTACAGGGGGCTCGGCGACGACGTCAGGAAGAAGGCCGCCTCCGCCGTGATGAAGATGAAAAGCGAAAAGCTCGCAGATG
Source organism: uncultured Planctomycetota bacterium (assembly GCA_964493415.1). Classification (GTDB taxonomy): domain Bacteria; phylum Planctomycetota; class DG-23; order CAZBND01; family CAZBND01; genus CAZBND01. Next base: position 40,194 of record CAZBND010000020.1, read on the forward strand.
AGATCAAGAGCGAGTTGGAGAACGCAAGCGCCGAAGACCGCATCCAGCTCCTTCTTGCCATCACCGCGTTCTCCGAAAAGAAGCAGGTAGGAGACGTGGTCGCCAAGCTTCTCGATTCGTCCAATAAGCGCGTCAGGGCCACCGCCGTCAAAGCGCTCGGCGCCTGCGGCGGCCCGGATGCCGCTTCCAGGATCGAGCCTTTGCTTAAGGACCCGGATCCCAGGGTCAGGGCCAACGCCGTCGAAGTCGTCGAAGAACTGAAAGGCGCCGACGCAAAAGCCCTGTTGCTGCCGCTTCTCTCCGACGAAAACAACCGCGCTCGCGGCAACGCCGCAAAGGCGCTTTGGAAGCTCGGGGAGGACAGCGCGCAGCGCGCCGTAATGGATATGCTCAAGTCCCCGGACCCCCTCATGAGAATGAGCGCGCTTTGGGTGCTCGGCGAAATACGCCCCACCAACGTCGAAGACATTGCCCGCCCCTTCGCCAAACGCGACCCAGACCCCAGAGTCAGAAAGCGCGCGGGCATCGTCCTGTCCCAATCCAAAAAGAGGCAAGAGCAAAATGGCTAAGTCAGCGGCTGAGATCGAAGAGAGCATTAAGCAAGCGCTTCTTCCGCCCACCGGAGACCTCCCCGACGACACCGCAGAGGCCGTCGTCAAGAGCTTCATGTGGCTCTCCGCATCCACGCGCGCCCTCGCCATCCAGCGCTCCGGCAAGTATATGACCTTCCTCACACGTGCGGCCGAACTTGCCGACGACGAAATACGCCGCAGCGCCCTGGAAATACTCGAACGCACCGGCGGCGCAAGGGTCCTTCGCGGCCTCGCCGCATTCCTCAAGGACCGAAACCCCGACATCCGCGACAGGGCCGCCAAAGCCATGATCCGCGAAATCCACGAGCACGCCAGAACCACCGAGGCCCTCCAGGCCTCCGGCGAAGGCCCCCTCACCGAGCTGCCGGCAAAACGAAAGGCTTATCTCGAGGCAATGTACATCGCCCTCAGCTCTTACCCGATTCACAAGAATGGAGACCTCATCGAAGCCCTCTTACGCCTCGACGGCGGAGCACACGGTCTCCCCATCGAACTACTCCGCCGGGCAAAGGACCCGCGCCAGCAGTTCATACTCGAACTCCTGCAAACCCGCTCTTCCGACATCGCCATCTCGTTCCTCTGCAGGATGCTCACCGACCAAAGCCAGCGCGTCAGAAATCGCGCACAGGATGTCATCGCCCGCAGGGACGACCCCGAGTTCGTCCGCGGCCTTCTTCGCGCCGCCCTCTCGGAAGACTGGCCCGAGTTCTCCTGGGCCCTCTCTGAGGTATCTCGGCTCGTCTGGCTCGAAACCGGCCATCCCCTTTTGACGTCCCTGCCCCGCCCCACCCAACTGCGCGCCATCGCGTTCCTCATGGCCACCGGCATGGCCTGGGAGACCAAGATCGCAAAGCTCGAAGAGCTGGCGGGCAGAATCCCTTGGCAGCCCCAAGCCGAAACCAAGCAAGCGCCTGCCCCCGCAACCCAGACCGCGCGCCCCGTCGCTCGAACTCGCATCGTCGAAGAGTCTTCTCGCACGCCTTCCACACTCGAGGTGCACCTTGACGCCTCCGACGAACAGACCCAACTTAAGGCGACTCAAACCCTCGCCGCCCTCAACATACCGCAGAGGCAGAAGCTCCTCGTCAAACAGTTGAGCAGCCCCTTCACGTCCGTCAGGCAACTCGCCATGCACGAACTCGCCCAGGGCAGCTTCCGCCGTTACCTCGACATGTTCGAGCGCATGGACACGGAAACACGCATGATGGTCGGCAGAACCGTCGCGAGGATCGACGACCTCATGCTCGACCAGCTCGAATCCGAACTCTTCGGCCTCGACCCCACCCGCCGCCTCCGCGCACTCAAAGTAATAGAGACCATCAGGCTTGAAAAGGAGGTGCAGGATTTCCTCGTCGAGCTTTCCTCCGACCCTAACGTCAAGGTCAGGGCCACCGTCGTCAAACTGCTCGGCCTCATCGGCAGCGGCACCGCCCTCAAAGCCATGATCAATTGCCTCAGCGACGACGATTCCCGGGTTCAGGCCAACACCGTGGAGGCGTTCGAGCGCATCAACGAGCCCAGATTCGTCGACCTCTTGAGGCCCTTCGTCCGACATCCCAACAACCGCGTCAGAGCCAACGCCGCCAAAGCCCTATGGAGGCTGGGTGACCGCGAGAACCCCTTCTCCGTGCTCGGAGACATGTTGGACACCGGCGACCTCGACATGAGGATCAGCGCCGCGTGGACCCTCAGAAACATGGCCGCCCCCCAAGCTCGCAACCTCCTCGAAAAGACTGCCTTCCACGATCCCAGCGTGAGGGTCCGCACCATGGCCCAGGAAAGCCTTGAGGTCCTGGAGAAGCAACCGGCATGATTCGCCTGACTCATTCAATTGCTTTGCCCCTCTCCCGCCTCCAAGCCCTTCTCGTCGAAGTGCAAGACAAGAAGGGCTCGCGCATCCGCGAAATCCGCGAGACCTTCGGCGAAACTCCGGGCAGCGAAGCCGCAAAAACCGGCTTCCTCGTACTCGCCCTCGTCGTCGCCGCCGTAATCGTCTTCTTCTTCCTTCGCCGCCTCTTCGCTAAGGCCACCGCCAAGACCGACGCCGAAATGCTCTTCCTCCAGTTGTGCGCCGCTCACGACCTCAGCAAGCACGATAAGGACCTCCTACAGGAAGTCGCGGCCGGCACCGACCAGCCACATTCCCCGACCCTCGACCCGAACGCCCCACCACCGGAACCCACAACCGCGCCCCCGGCCGCCATGTTCGTACGCAAGAGCCTCTTCCAGCAAGCCATCGCACAGGAGACCTCCCCCGAGCGAAAGGAGAGGCTGCAGACCCTCTTCCGAAGGCTCTTCGCCTGATCCCGGAGGCCCCAAGTGCCCGCGCCCCGCGTTACCGCCGCTGCAAAGAAAAGGGCCAACGAACTCCGCGACCTCATCAATCGACACAACCACCTCTATTACGTTCTCGACTCTCCGGAGATATCCGACGCCGAATACGACAGGCTACTCCGCGAACTCGCAAAGCTGGAGAATCAATATCCCTCACTCGTCACTCCCGACTCCCCCACCCAGCGCGTCGGCGCAGCGCCCCTCGACGAGTTCACCTCCGTGCGTCATTCCATACCCATGCTCAGCCTCTCCAACGTCCAGGACGAGCATGAACTCTCCGAATGGATGAGACAGGTTGCCCCCGCCGACGAGTTCACCGTCACCCCCAAGATGGACGGATCCGCCATCGAACTTGTCTACGAAGACGGCGCCTTCGTCAGGGGTTCCACGCGCGGCGACGGCTTCGTCGGCGAAGATGTAACCTCCAACCTCCGAACAATTCGAATGCTTCCCCTGCGACTACGTCGCCCCAAGGGCGGCCTACCCGAATATCTCGAAGCCCGAGGCGAGGTCTACATGGAGAAGGAAGACTTCGCCAGGCTCAACCGCCGGCGCGAGGAGGACGGGCTCGAAGTATTCGCCAACCCCCGCAACGCCGCCGCCGGCTCCCTTCGCCAGCTCGACCCCAAAACCACCGCAGCCAGGCCTCTAAGAATTGCGCTCTACGAAATCGGCACCCTCAGAGGCAAAACCCTGGCGACACATGCCGAAATCCTCGACTTCCTTGCGTCTTGCGGCCTCAAGACAGTCGACGCCACCGCAATCTGCAGCGGCCTGGACGAAGTCGTTCAGGCGTGCGAGCGTCTCGAAAAAACCCGCGATGAATTCCCCTATGAAATCGACGGCGCCGTCATCAAGGTCAACGACTTACAGGCCCAACAGCGCCTCGGCGCCCGCTCTCGAAGTCCCCGCTACGCCGTCGCTTTCAAGTTCGCTCCCGTCCAGGGCACCACGAAGCTCCGGGACATCAAGGTCCAGGTGGGGCGAACCGGCGCTCTCACCCCCGTCGCCGTACTCGAACCCGTACCCGTCGGCGGCGTCACCGTCTCACACGCTACCCTTCACAACGAGGACGAAGTGAGGCGAAAGGATGTGCGCATCGGAGATTGGGTCATCGTCCAGCGCGCGGGCGACGTGATCCCCGAAATCGTCGCCCCCGTGAAATCCAAAAGAACCGGCTCCGAAAAACCGTTCAAAATGCCCAATAACTGCCCCGTCTGCGGTTCCCCCGTCGAACGGCCCCAGGGGGAAGTCGTCACCCGTTGCACGGACATCGCCTGCCCCGCCCAGCTCGAAGGACACCTTCAACATTTCGCCTCCAAAGGCGCTATGGACATCGACGGCCTCGGCCCAAAGCTCGTACACCAGCTCCTCGAAAAAGGACTCGTCAAAGACCCCGCCGACCCGTACTACCTCTCACACGAGCAATTGGCCGGACTGGAACGCATGGCCGAGAAGTCGGCCCATAACATCATCGACGCACTGGAGAAATCCAAGGACAGACCGCTCGACAGAATCGTCTTCGCTCTCGGAATACGGCATGTGGGCGATCACGTGGCCTCGGTTCTCGCCGGTCACTTCCGAAGCATCGACACCCTCGCACATGCGAGCTTCGAAGAACTCGAATCCGTCGAAGAGATAGGGCCCACCGTGGCCGCCTCCGTCAGGAACTTCTTCGATAACCCCGACAACCTCCGCGTAATAGAAAAGCTCAGGAAGGCCGGCGTCAAGTTCCCCGAGGTCGAAAAGAAAACCGCCGCACCGCTCCAGGGAAAGACTTTCGTCTTCACCGGAACCCTTTCCTCCATGACCCGCGACGAAGCCCAATCCGCCGTCGAACAGCTCGGCGCCCGCGCCTCCTCCAGTGTCAGCAAGAATACCGATTTCGTCGTCCTCGGCGAAAATCCCGGCAGCAAACACCACAAAGCCCTTGACCTTGGTGTTACAATCATCACCGAAGAAGAGTTCCTCAAACTGATCGGAAGAAAATAGCCGGGACCTGACCATGGCCGTAAGCAGGGAAAGCGTATCATCGAGTCTCCGCAGGCCTTTCTTCAGGGGCCTGGCGGCACTCCTTCCCACCATCCTTACCATCTTCGTCATCACCTTTGTCTACAGGATCATCGCCAATAACCTAGTCCTCCCCCTGCGGAACGCCCTCGTCCACCGACTCATCACCACCTACGGCGACCCCAACGCCAACATGCTCGTGATTCCACATCTGGATATCACCCTCCAGATCAACCCGGCGAACCTGGAGGTCAAACTCATCGGCGTCGCCATATTCATCGTCACCATTGTCCTCATCTACTTCGTCGGCTTCTTCGCCACCAGTTTTATCGGACGCAAAATCTGGGGAAGCTTCGAGAGCCTGTGGACCAATTTCCCTTTCGTCAAGCAGATCTACCCTTACGCCAAGCAGATAACCGAATTCGTCCTGTCCGAAAAGCGCCGCAAGTTCACCTACGTCGCCGCCGTCGAGTACCCCCGCAAAGGCACCTACTCCATCGGCTTCATTACCGGCGACAGCATGCGTACCATCAACACCAAAACCGGCAAGAGAATGGTCAGCGTCTTCATACCAAGCTCGCCTACCCCCTTCACCGGCTACGTCCTTTCCATTCCCCACGACGAGATAATCCCTCTTCCCATATCCGTCGACCAGGCTATAAGATACACGGTCTCGGGCGGCGTGATCACTCCCCCAGGGGAACTGGTCGGCGACGACACGCGTAAGTTCATCGCATCCCAATTCGAAATCAGCCCCGACCGCGAGGAGCCGAATGCGCTACCAGGAAAGGACAAAGCCTCTTCTCCAAATGATGAACCGGAGAAAAGCTGATGCCTTCCTCCTCACCCATCCGCTGAACGTCACCTACCTCACCGGCTTCACCGGTGACGACAGCTCTCTCATCCTCACCAAGAACGACGCCTTCCTCGTCACCGACGGACGCTACCGCGAGCAGGCCGAAACCCAGGCCCCCCGGCTCCAAGTCATCCTTCGCAAAGGAAACATGTTCAACGCCATCGCCGACCTTGCCGCCGGCCTTCGTCTAACGAGGATGCTCTTCGAGGAAGACCATATCGCTTATGGCGACTTCGCCATCCTTCACCGGCACTCCCGCGCCTCTCTCCAGCCTTCCCGCGGCGTCGTCGAGGCTCTCCGCGCCGTCAAACGTCCCCGAGAGCTACGCCTCATTCGCAAAGCGCTCTCCATCGCCCAACAAGCCCTTCGCGCCGTCAAGCCCGCCATCAAGCCCGGCATACGAGAGTGCGACATCGCCGCCGCACTCGTCTATGCAATGCGCCGCCGCGGCGCTGATAAGGAAGCCTTCGACATCATTGTCGCATCGGGACCACGCTCATCCCTCCCCCACGCCAAAACCGCCACCCGTAAAATCCGCGAGGGCGACCTCCTTTTAGTCGATTGGGGCGCTCAATATCGCGGCTACTGCAGCGACTTGACAAGGACTTTCTTCGTAGGTAATATCCCCGATGAGGGCCGGCGCATCTACCGAACCTTGCTGGCCGCGCAAAACCACGCCATCACCGAAATTCGACCGGGAAGAGGAGGGAAGAGAATCGATGGGGCAGCCAGGGCCATTATCCGAAAGGCTGGTTACGGGGGGAATTTCATGCACGGCCTAGGTCACGGCATCGGTCTCGCAGTCCACGAAAGCCCTTCCATCAGCCCATCCGCCTCAACGCGCATCCGCCAAAACATGGTCTTCTCCGTCGAGCCCGGCATCTACATCCCTGGATGGGGCGGGATCAGAATAGAAGACATGGTCCAGGTGGCCTCGGCAGGCGCTAAAAGGCTTTCCACCATTCCTCGAAACCTCCATTCAGCCACCATTCCTTCCTGAAGGAGCATTGCGTGATCTCCACCAACGACCTCAAGAAAGGAATGACGATTCTTCTTGACGGTAAGATATGCGAAGTCGTCGATTACCAGCACGTCAAGCGCGGCAGAGGCGGCGCCTTCATGCGCGTCCGGCTCAGGGACATACAAACCGGCCTCAGCGTCGAACAGACCTTCAAGGGCGAGCAGAAAGTCCAGCAGGCATTCCTCGCCGCCAAGAGCATGACCTACCTCTACCGCGACTCGCACCTCTTCCACTTCATGGACAACGAGAAATACGAACAGGTCAGCCTCCCCGAAGAAATGCTCCACGGCCTCGTCGATTTCCTTTCCGAGGGCATAGAGGCGACCTTCACAATGCACGATAACGACATCGTCGGCGTCAAGCTCCCCGACACCATCGAGCTCGAAGTCAAAGAAACCTCGCCCGGTTTCAAGGGCGACACGGTCTCCGGCGGCTCCAAACCGGCCACTCTCGAAACCGGCGCGACTATCCAGGTGCCATTCTTCATCGAGGTCGGCGACAAGGTGAAGGTCGATACCCGCACCGGCGCTTACCTCGAGCGTGTGTCCTGAAACAGCGGGGGGATTCACATGGACTTGGAAACCATCCAGATGCTCCTGAAACTCATGGACGACCACGATCTCGCCGAGGTCGAGATCCAGAACGAAGGTGAAGTCGTCAGGCTCAGGAAAAGAGAGTTTCAAGCCGGCCCACAGGTCATGGCCCTTCCTTCACAGCCCCCGGCCCAATCACAGCCCCTCGCCCCCGCCCAGCCGCCTTCCCCCGAGGCGAAGGCCAAAGAAGCGCCCGCTCACGTAATCTCCCCCATCGTCGGCACTTTCTACTCACGACCCAACCCCGAGTCGGTACCCTTCGTCGAGGTCGGCGAACTCGTCGAGCCCGACTCCATCGTCTGCGTCATCGAGGCCATGAAGGTGATGAACGAAGTTCGAGCCGAAGTCGCAGGCCGCATCGCCGAAATCCTCGTCGCTGACGGCGACCCCGTCGAGTTCGGCCAGCCGCTCTTTCGCGTAGAGGTCACCGCATAGGAGGATCAATTGCTCTCTCGCATCCTCATCGCCAACCGGGGAGAGATAGCCCTGCGAATCCTGCGCGCTTGCAAAGAGCTCTCAATAGAGGCCGTTGCCGTATACTCCGAACCCGACAAAGACGCCTCCTACGTACAACTCGCCGACGACGCCGTCTGTATCGGACCCGCTCAGAGCGCCAAGAGCTACCTCAACATCCCCGCAATCATCTCCGCCGCCGAAATAGCGGACGTCGAAGCCATCCACCCCGGTTACGGATTCCTCGCCGAGAACAGCCACTTCGCCGAGATCTGCGAGTCCTGCAACATAAAGTTCATCGGCCCTTCCCCCGCCGCCATGGAACTCGTCGGCAACAAAGTCAAGGCCCGCCAGACCGCAACCGAACACAAGGTCCCCATCCTCCCCGGCGGCGAATTCGCCATCGACAACGAGGATGCCGCCAGAAAGCTCGCCGCCGAAATGGGCTTCCCCGTCATGATAAAGGCCACCGGAGGGGGAGGCGGACGCGGAATGCGCGCCGCACATAACGAAATCAGCCTCGTCGCCAACATCCGCGCAGCACGCGCCGAGGCAGAGGCTTCCTTCCGAAACTGCTCCCTCTACCTCGAAAAACTCCTTCCCAAGCCCCGTCACATCGAAGTCCAAATAATCGCAGACGAGCACGGCAACGTCGTTCACCTCGGCGACAGAGAGTGCAGCGTCCAGAGACGGCATCAGAAGCTGATGGAAGAGGCCCCCGCTCCCAACCTGCCCGGCAACGTCAGAGAAGATATACACAAAGCCGCCGTCCGCCTCGCCGAGGCGGTCGAATATACCAGCGCCGGAACAGTCGAATTCCTCGTCGACGAGAAAAGCAACTTCCACTTCATCGAAATGAACGCGCGCCTCCAGGTCGAACACCCCACAACCGAGATGATCACGGGGCTCGACATCGTAAAGCTGCAGCTCTTAATCGCCTCCGGCGAAAAGCTGCCGATCCGCCAGCGCAAGGTCAGCTTCAACGGCTCCGCAATTGAGTGCCGCATAAACGCAGAGGACCCCGATAACGACTTCAAGCCCGCGCCCGGCACCGTCACCTTCTACTTCCCCCCGGGAGGCATGGGCGTCCGCGTCGACTCCCACATCCACTCGGGATACAAGGTGGAGCCGCACTACGACTCGCTCCTGGGAAAGCTCATCGCCTTCGCCCCAACCAGAAGAGATTCCATACACCTCATGCGCAGAGCCCTTCACGAGTTCCGCATAGAAGGCATCAAGACCACCATCCCTCTTTACCGCCGAATCTGCAACTCCCGTAGGTTCGTCGAAGGGAGGTTGGACACCGGATTCGTTGAAGATTTCCTTTCCAGAAAATAAAATCGCTCACAAGGTACCACGGGAAAGCCTCTAGGAGGGGCAAAATGAAGGCGTTTCGCAGGATCGTATTCTTTATCAACTTCGTGTTCGCTTTGGCCGCTTCTCTACTTATCTACTTCGGGGTCGCAGACTATCCCGCTTTCCTTGGCGAATGGGTCACGGACACCGTCGCCTCCCTCCAAAACTCTCTGACCCTGTTCTCCGCCGTTCTCGGCTCCTGCCTCGTCATCGTCGCGCTGGACCTTTTCTACATCTTCGCCGCCGCAAGGAGATCCATCCTGGCCGCCGATAGGGGCCTCAAGATAGAGCGCCCCGAAGGCGAGGTGATCGTCAGGGCCTCCGCCATCGAATCCGTCCTCTGCCAGACGCTCGATTCCCAACCCCTCGTCGAATGGGCCAGGGTCCGCGTCGCCGGCGGCAGGCGCGAGAAATCCCGAACCGTCATCGCCGCCACAGTTCGACTCGCCGAAACTATCGACATACCTTCGGCGGTGCGAGACATCCAGGCCGCTCTAAAAACCCGCTTCGAAGAACTACTCGGTCCCGAGCGACCCGTCTCCATCAACGTCGTCGTCAGCAGGCTCGGTAAGCGGGGACCAGGAGAGCCGGAACCACATAGGGAAGAAGTCTTCCGTCCCCGCTACACCGTCGAAGAGGAATAGCCCCAGGACCCCCGGTGCATGAGACGCATCCTCGCGCTCGATATGGGAACCCGCAACGTCAAAGCCGCTCTCATGGAGGACACCGGCAAAGCTTTCAGGGCAATTAGGCTCGAATCCGTCGGCCGCGAGCAGTTCATGCTCGCCGGACCGCGTGCTTTTCTTAAGCAGGCGCATCTCCCTACTTCCTCCCTCGTCGCCACTTTCCCCTCCTCTCTCTGCTCACTACGCAACCTCATCCTCCCCTCCACCGTCGGCTCTCGTCTCGGCGAAGCGGCAAAGTACGCCTGCGAAAAATCTCTTCCCCGTCCCATAGAGAACATGGTGGTGGGATTCGAATCCGGGGCAAAGGCCGAGGCCGGCGTCAATGCCGTGGCGGCAGCGGCGCTGAAGTCCGACATCCAACACCACATCGCCCCGCTTCAGGCCGACCGGATCGAACTCTTGGCGCTTATCCCCGACGCTGCAGCAACTCTATCCCTTTGTCCCTTCGCACCCTCCGCGCCGGGGCTCCCCTTCGCCATTCTCGACATCGGCGCTTCTTCGTCCAAGCTCGTAATCTCACAAGAAGGTACCTCCGCTTTCGTAAAAGCGATACGGCTGGGAGCCGATTCCCTCTCCCCTCCCCCTCACGAAGCCACCGCCCATCCCCCGGAGCCCGGCGAACCACAGACGCCTCACTCAGTGCACGCACCGGCCCTCGCGAGGCTCGCCGGCGAGATCAAGAGGGCTTTCTTACTGGCCCCCGCCGACACTAAGCCCGAAAAGCTCTGGCTCTGCGGCGGAGGCGCTCTCATCAACGGCCTTCAACACCAGCTCTCAGCCGAACTCGCCATCCCCACCGAAACCGCCGACGCCCTCGCCTGGCTCGGTGCCGAGCCCCGAAACTCCGACGGAACTTTTTTCGCCGCCGCCGTCGGTGCCGCAGTGGCGGCATTGCGCCGAAAGCGTTTGCCTCTCGACCTTCTTAAAGAAGAATTTCGCCCCAGGACCCGCCTCGAAAAGCTGACCTCTCCCCTGACCACCTCCTTGGCTCTTATGGCCGTCATCCTCGGCGTTCTCCTTATCTCGCGCCTCGCTCTTAACTCCCGTCTCGACGCCCAACTCCACGAGGTCCTCACCCGCCAGCGCCAAATAAGCCGCCAGATACTCGGCCTCGAGGCCACCGGCTCCGCTCTCTCTATGAGACTCCAATCCAGGCTCAAAGAACTCCAGCAGACAACCCAAAGCCACGCCCCGGTCCGAGGCACTTCCGCTCTATCAACCTTCAGCCACCTCGCGAGCTTCGTCCCCCCGGACGGATCAATCCAAATCCGATCCTTGAATATCACCCAGAGCGGCGTGACCGCCAACATGCTTGCCGCATCTCGAGCTGATATCGACGATCTCATCGACTCCATCAACGCTGCCGGCCTTCTCGTCGCCTCCGCCGGGGAGACCGTCCCCAAAGGCGACGAGATCGGTTTCACACTGAATGCAGAAATCAAAGAACCCAAATGACTCCCCATGCTAGGAAACTCGGGCTGATTCTCGGCATAGGCTTCCTTCTCTGCCTCCTGCTCGCCTCGATCCTCGCTCGCGCCGTCTCACGCACCTCCTCACTGCTCGACAAGATCGACAAGCAGAAGGCCGGCCTGCTCCTCTCCGTATCGCTCGCCGACCAAATCCGCCCCCTCTCGGCCGCCGCTTCCATCGCCGAGAGCGACGAATCAGGCTTCCAACAACTCAGCCGCGTGTCCTTCGCCGACGATATCGCATCCAAAGTCGGCATCCGCCACCTCCCCATCGTCTCACCTCAACTGGAGAAGCACGAGGGTTACGACCGCCTGGTATGCACCCTCCAGTACGAGGACCTCACCCTGCAGCAGCTCGTCAGCTTCCTCTTCGAAGCCGAGCAAATTCCCGGCATCACCGTTTGGGAAATATCGCCCCTACTCCCTACGCCGGGAAAAGTCGGCAAGTGGAACGCCACATTCAAGCTCGTCGCCTTCAACAGGCAGGAGTAGAAAGGAGCGCAGCCTCCAGATGCCCAAGTACGCCATCGGCCTCGATTTCGGAACCGAATCCGCCCGCGGACTTCTCGTCGACCTCCAGACCGGCAAGGAGGTCGCCACCGAAGTCTTCAATTACCCCCACGGCGTCATCGACGAAGCCCTCCCCGAAGGCGGCGTCCGCCTCGAGCCCGACTGGGCGCTTCAGCATCCCGGCGACTATGTCGAAGCCCTCCGCGTGCTCCCTCCCGCTCTGCTCAACCTCGCCGGCCCCAATCCCGACGACGTGGTCGGCATCGGCGTCGACTTCACCTCATGTACGATCCTCCCCGCCAAAAAGGACGGTACCCCCCTCTGCCTCTTGGAAGAATTCAAGGACAACCCCCACTCCTGGGTCAAGCTCTGGAAGCACCACTCCGCGCAGCCCGAAGCCGACAGGATCACCAACGTCGCCAAGGAAAGGTCCGAGCCATTTCTCGCAAGGTACGGCGGGGCCATCTCCTCCGAGTGGTTCTTCCCGAAGGCTCTCGAAATCCTCAACGACGCGCCCGACGTCTACGACGCCGCCGACATCATCCTCGAGGGCGGCGACTGGATTACCCTCAAGCTCACCGGCAACGACGTCCGCAACGCCACCGCCGCCGGATATAAGGCCCTTTGGGAAAAAAGCTCAGGCTTCCCCGCCACCGACTTCTTCAAAGCCGTCCACCCTCGCCTCGAGAATATCGTCGCAGAGAAAATGTCCTCCGACATCCGCGCACCCAGCGCCCACGCCGGCGAATTGACCCGGGAAATGGCCGAACTCATGGGTCTTCGGCCCGGCATCGCCGTCGGCGTCTCCTCAATCGACGCCCACGCCGCCGTCGCCGGCTCCGGCATCGTCACCCCCGGCAGAATGCTCCTCGTTCTCGGCACCTCTCTCTGCCACATGGTTCTCGGCTCGGAACTCCATCTCGTCGAGGGAATGTGCGGCGTCGTCGAGGACGGCATCATTCCCGGCTTCTACGGCTACGAAGCGGGCCAGGCGGGCGGGGGCGATATGTACGCCTGGCTCATGGACAACGCCGTCCCACCCGCGTACCACGACGAAGCCAAGAAAGAGGACCTCGACATCTACTCCCTCATGGAGAAAAAGGCCGCGGCGCTCAAGCCCGGCGAATCCGGCCTTCTCATTCTCGACTGGTGGAACGGCGTCCGCCTTCTCGTCGACTCCGACCTCACCGGCCTCGTCCTCGGCTATAACCTCACCACCAGCCCCGAAGATATCTACCGCGCCATGATCGAAGCCACCGCCTTCGGCACCCGCAAGATAATCGAGCGCCTCCGCGATGGCGGCGTCCCCATCCACGAAATAGTCGCCTGCGGCGGCCTCGCCAACAAGAACAAACTCCTCATGCAGATATTCTCCGACGTCCTTAAGACTAAAATGACCGTCGCAGGCTCCGACCAGGCCACCGCTCTCGGTGCCGCCATTTACGGAGCCGTCGCCGCAGGCAAAGACGCCGGTGGATTCGCCGACATCGCCGCCGCAGCCA
>CAZBND010000021.1:0-7337 GCA_964493415.1 uncultured Planctomycetota bacterium
CTAGAACCTTTGGGCTCTACGAGGTGTTCCGGGGGCGCTCGCTCGGCGAAGACCTAGCGCCCCCGGACCCCCGACGCTTTTCTGTCATCGCTTCCCGATGTCCCGCCTCTGCTTCCGCGTTCGGCCGCGGCCTTGCCCCCTTGACTGTCAGGGCGGCGGCGGATAAAATGATGGTTTCCTCGAAGGAGGGCGTCCGCGCCGATGACGAAGGTCGCCGACCAACCCTTGATCATTCAAAGCGATCGCAGCATTCTCCTCGAGGTCGACCACCCCGGCTACGAGGCCGCCCGCGACGAACTCGTCCGCTTCGCGGAACTCGAAAAGAGCCCCGAGCATATCCACACCTATCGCGTTACGCCGCTCTCCATCTGGAACGCGTGTGCCGCCAGCCTCTCCGCCGGCCAGATAATCTCTTCGCTGGAGAGATTCAGTCGCTACGAAGTCCCCGAGAACGTGGTGACCGAGATAAAGGATTGGGTTTCCCGCTACGGCCGCATCACGCTTGTGCGGGAGGACGGGCGGCTGGTCCTGGAATCCGACGACCGCACGCTGATGGAGGAAATCTGGCGCGATCGCTCGGTCCGCAAGTACCTCCTCACCAGGCTTTCAGATAGGCGCATCGAGATAGACCCCAGGCGCCGAGGACACGTAAAGCAGGCGCTGGTGAAGATCGGCTTCCCCGCCGAGGATTTGGCGGGATACGCCGAAGGCGAATCGCTTCCGATGGAGCTCTTGTCTGAATGCATGAGCGGCGGCGCTTTCTCTCTCCGGGATTACCAACGGGAGGCGTCGGAGGTCTTCTACGCGGGAGGCGCGGCGCGCGGCGGCAGCGGCGTCGTTGTTCTTCCCTGCGGCGCGGGAAAAACCGTCGTCGGAATGGCTGCCATGGCCTTGGTCAAAACGCACACGCTGATTCTGGTGACCAGCACCATCGCCGTACGACAGTGGCGTCGCGAGCTTCTCGACAAGACCACGCTCACGCGTGACATCGTCGGGGAATACACGGGCGAGGTGAAGGAGATAAAGCCGGTAACCGTTTGCACGTATCAGATACTGGTGCACACCAAGAAGAAGGGCGAGAAGCCTCCACACTTCGAGGTCTTCTACCGCCGCGAGTGGGGGCTCATCATCTACGACGAGGTACATCTGCTTCCCGCACCCGTCTTCCGCCTTACCGCCGAGATTCAGGCCTGCCGCCGTCTGGGCCTGACCGCAACGCTGGTCAGGGAAGATGGCCGGGAAGATGATGTTTTCAGCCTCATAGGCCCTAAACGCTACGACGTGCCCTGGAAGGTGCTGGAAAAGCAAGGCTGGATAGCCCAGGCCGAGTGCATCGAGATACGGGTTCCCCTGCCCGAAGACGTCAGGACGCGATACGCGATTGCGGGCAAACGGTCGAAGTTCAGGCTCGCCTCCGAGAACACGAACAAACTGGAGGTGTTGCGTCGGCTCATCAGTATTCATGAGGGCGACTCGATCCTCATCATCGGGCAGTACCTGGACCAGCTTCACCGCGTGGCAAAGGAGACCGACGCTCCCATCATCACCGGCAGGACCGCGAATTCAGTGCGCGAAGAGCTTTACGCGAGGTTCAGAGAGGGAGAAATCAGCTGCCTCATTCTCTCTAAGGTGGGGAATTTCGCCATAGACCTTCCCGAAGCCAACGTCGCAATTCAGATTTCCGGCACGTTCGGCTCTCGCCAGGAGGAAGCGCAGCGGCTCGGCCGTATCTTAAGGCCCAAGTCGGATGGGAGAAGAGCCCGCTTTTACTCCCTCGTCAGCCGCGACAGCCGCGACCAGGAATTCGCCGCTAACAGGCACCTCTTTCTTACCGAACAGGGATACAGCTACAGGATCGTTGACGCAGACGACGTACTCTGGTCCCCATCAGGAATAGTCTAAGTGGAACTGGACAAGTTTCTCAACAGCAAGAGCATAAGCGTCCTTCAGTCGTACTACTTCTTTTGGACGGGGAGTTCGGAGATCCCTCATTCCAAGGCCCAACTGTTGCGGCGGCTTCGTGGCTCAATGCTTGACAAGGCAAGGGTCGCGGCTCGTTTCGACGCGCTCGGCGAAGTTCAAAAGCGCCTCATAAAGGGAATTCTCAAGTCAGAAGCCTTCAGGTGGGTTCCGAGTGAAGTTGGTGATGATCTCGCCCAGACCCTTGATGAGCTCGATGCCATAGGTTTTCTTGAAGTCGAGAGGGGCGGCGAGGACCGCGAACGGGTATCCGCTGCCAGCCTGCCGACCGATTTCGCCGCCCTGCTTGCCGACGCGGCCGATATCGACCTCCGACCGGCATTGCAGCTTTTGTCGCTGAGCGCTTTTCTCGATGGACTCCCGGAAAAAGAGCGCACCAGGCTTGTTTCCCCGTGGGTCGGTGGCGGCGATATTCGCGCCGCCGTTGAGCATCTGACCAGACCCGAAAGCATGTCTCTGCGCTTAGAGTCCCTGGACGGGAAACTCAGAGACGAGCTGCACGAGGCGATTCTTCGCAAAGGCGGATTGCTGCCTCGGAAGGGGGAGGACCAGAAGACGGTACGCGAGCAACTGGAGGCGGCCCTGATTGGAACAGTCGGCACGGTCGAGCTCGCAATTCCCGGATTCGCGTTACGGGGAAGGTACCTGGTCGTGTTCCAGGAAGTGGTCGATGCGTACTGCAGCTCCGTGCCCTCTCCTGAGCCGGGTTTCGTTCGCGTTCGCGGTGTGGATTTCCTGTGCGACATTTCGCTGCTGGGACGCGCTTGTCTGGCGGGTTCCCTTCGAGTAAAGCGGACGGGCGAGCCCTACGCGGGCGCGAGCAGAAAATTGCAGGAGCGGATGCTCCTCCGCGGCGGCAACGAAGAAGAAGACGCCCAGTTCTTGTCGTGGAAGATGGCGGTTGCCGCCAAGCTTGGCATGATCGAGACCGATAGCGAAAAGACTCGATGCCGCCTGGCAGACATGCGCAGTTGGGAGCAGCTTAGTCTGAGCGAGAAGCTGCGCGAGCTGGTGGATGCCGTCGCCCAGGAGCCCGGCCCGGCCGGCGAAACTCTCCCCGTTGAGGCCAGGCGCTTGACCACTGCTGCAATTGCCGAGAACGGCCTTCGGTGGGCGAGCCTGCAAGCGACCGTCTCGCGAGTCACGGCCCGCTGGTTGTTGAAAATTTGCGACACGGAGCCCGAAATATGGGTCTCCACCCCTTCCGCGGCCGTAGACCTTGCGCAGGTCCGCGGGCAGATCGGCGAGTTTATCCGGCGCTCGCTTTGGCTCGCCGGACTCGTCGAAACGTCCGAGGCTGCCGGCGGTTGCCTTGTCAGGTGGGCTCGGTGGACGGACGCACCGGAGCGCACCGGGGAGAAGCTATTGCTGCTGGGACCAGACTTTGAACTGCTGATCCTTGGCGAAAACCCCCCGCCCGACCTCGTCTATGCGGTGGAGCGACTTGCCGTCAGAGAGTCCGTGGATAGGGTGTGGAAGTACCGACTGACGTCGGAAAGCGTGAAGCTGGCGGTAGCATCTGGCATGGACTTTGAGACAATAATCAATTTCTTAACTGACAACTCGCGCAAATCCCTCCCGCAGAATGTGCGATACTCCATATCAGACTGGGCGGGCAAGGCGTATGTCGCTCGGGGCTATTGCGCCCCTGTATTCGAGGCGGAATCAGCCGAGTCTCTGAGGCAGGCCATGGCCGTCCCGGCGTTTCGACGTCTGGTGCGCAAAGAGCTCGGCGATCGTGCCGCTTGTCTCAAGGAGAAGCTCTCTGAAGAGGTCATACAGAAGCTCCGCGATGCGGGGATATACGTTGACTGGCAGGACAAAATATCGATTCGGGGTTGAAACATGACTTCGCAGTCGATATACTATTCCGTCTGCACGTGGTACGTATCCCTATGTGTAGGCTTCACTTGTGGTTTTGAAAGGAGTTAATCGAAGAAGGGATGTTGATACTGGATGATCAAGGTTAAGTCGAGGGGGAACGAGTCTGTAGCGCAGCTGCTCAAGAGGTTCAAGAAGCTTTGCGAAAAAGAGGGGCTTACCAGGGACATCAAGAGGAACTCGTTCTACGAAAAGCCCAGTGAGCGGCGGCGCCGCAAAGAGAGAAAGGCGCAACGCAAGATAACCCAAAAGCTTGTCCAGAAGAAAAAGCTGGAGCAAGTGCGGCATCGCTAAACCACGTCTCACCTGCGCATGCGCGAGAGTTGCTTTGCCGGCAAGCGGCATCAATGCCGCGTGAAGTCGGCGTCGGCACTCGACGGGAACGCGAAAGCTTCGTGCTCCGGTCTCGTCTGGATCGGACCGTGTCGTGTGGCGTTGTCTTACTGCCCGCTTTGGCACGCGTCCCCAGCAGCTAAGGGGTCCTAATCGTGGCCTATTACGATTACGCCGTCAGAACCGAAGGGCTCACAAAAACATTCTTCACCGGATGGAGCAGGCGACGCGTCGAGGCCGTGGTAGACCTCGATCTCGAGGTGGTCCCGGGAGAAGTCTTCGGCCTCCTTGGTCCCAACGGCTCGGGCAAGACAACCACGACCAAAATGCTTCTCGGCCTGTTGCGTCCGAGCCGCGGCAAGGCGTGGGTCCTGGACCGCCCCGCCGCTGATGTCGCCATCAAGCAGCGGATCGGTTACCTGCCCGAAGAGTCATACCTGTACCGGTTCCTGGACGCGGAGGAAACGCTTGACTTTTACGGCCAGCTTTTTGGGCTCCCGCGAGGAGAGAGACGGCGCCGGGCAAGGGAGTTGATAGATTTGGTCGGGCTGGAGTACGCCCGCAAGCGCCCGCTTAAAGAGTACTCGAAGGGAATGGCGCGCCGAATCGGCCTGGCCCAGGCGCTCGTCAACGACCCCGACTTCGTCATCCTCGACGAACCCACCAGCGGCTTGGACCCCATCGGAACGCGAGAGATGAAGGACCTCATCATCGGCCTTCGTGAGCGCGGCAAGACGGTGTTGCTTTGCTCTCACTTGTTGGCCGATGTGCGCGACGTCTGCGACAGGATCGCCATTCTTCACTTGGGGAGGCTTAAGGTGGTGGGCGAGGTGACGAAGCTGCTCGAAGTCTCAGAGATCACCCAGATAACTGCGAAAAGCGTCGACGAGCGAACCCAAGAGAACGCCCGCCGGATTCTGACCGAGGGAGGGGCGAAGGTTCTCGGCATCGAACATCCTACCACGACTTTGGAAGACCTCTTCTTGAAAACGATTCGGGGCGCTGGTAGTGACGAAGAAAGAGGACACGGAAGCCAAGCCTAGCCAGCGGCCGCGGCCCGGCAGGGTTCTGGCCATAGCGAGGCACACCTTCCGCGAAGCGATAAGAAAGAAGGTGCTGGCCACGGCCATCATCTTCTCCGTTGCCGTTGCCCTTTCGGCCTGGTTCCTTCCCGCTCACAACTACTCCGACAAGATCAAGCTCGTCGCCTCGATCTGCTTGGGCACCAGCGCGTTTTTCGTGACGATCGTCGCCATCGTCA
This sequence comes from uncultured Planctomycetota bacterium, assembly GCA_964493415.1. Taxonomy (GTDB): domain Bacteria; phylum Planctomycetota; class DG-23; order CAZBND01; family CAZBND01; genus CAZBND01. Next base: position 5,456 of record CAZBND010000021.1, read on the forward strand.
TAGCCGCCACTTCGGTTCCCAAAGACATCGAGCAGAAGCTGGTCTATACGGTGCTCACAAAGCCCGTCAGCCGGAGCGCCTTCTTGTGGGGCAAGGTGCTGGGGCACCTCCTGGTCATCTCCTTCATCCTCGGCATCATGTGGATCGTCAGCATAGGGGTCATGCGGGCGACCGTCGCCCGCGGCAACGTTATGGTCACCGTTATCGCGCCCGGGGGGCCTGCCGAGGCATCCGGGCTCCGAGAGGGTGACATTGTCCTTGCCTACAACGGAGTCAGGCTCAACGGCCTCGCTGCGCTCTCTGCCGCCGTTGAGGAGACTAGACCGGGAGAGACGATTAAGCTCCGCGTGGACAAAGACGGAGCGGACAGGGATCTGGTGATCACGGCGTTGCCGGGCGATAGCGCGGGCGCTGGGCTCTCCTCCTACGTTTTGGGCAAGTTGGGGTTCGACGCGACCGAAACCAAGCTGGTTGCGGACAGGGATGTCAAGCCCGCCTCACTCGTGTTCGAGGGGATCGAGGGAGGCTCCGTTTTTCCTGCCGAGAACAAAGTCTGGATGGCTGACGGGGGATACGGCCCGAACTCCGTCGTGGTGAAATTCTCAAACCTGCATGGGAAGTCCCTTCGACAGGGGGATATCCGCGTCGCCGTCGAATTGGATATATTCACGAGCCATGTCGGCAAGTACGTCGACGACGTCACGGTATCGGTGCTTAACCCGCAAACCGGCGAGGAGGAGTTCTTTCAGCATAGACTTAAGGGTCGAACACCTTCCGTCCTCTCCCTGCCGCGGAAGTACCTTTCCGAAGACGGCAGCCTTCAGCTAAGATTCGTAAGGGAAGCCCCCAATGTGCTGTTTACCGTCGACCGAATGTCGAGCTTCCGCGTGCTGCTGGCCCCCAGGAGCTTCGAGCTGAACCTGCTCCGCAGCTTCTTCGTCCTCTTCCTCCAGATGGTTGTTGTCGTCACAATCGCATCGTTGGGCTCGACTTTCCTCTCGGGACCCGTGGCGATGTTCCTGTCTTTCGGGGTCTACATCTGCGGCAGCGTCATGGATTTCGTCCACTTGGTGGCGGAGAAGCTTAAAGCCGGTACCCTTCGAGTGCCAGGCCACACCCATGGTCCCATTGACATGTCCCAGTACGGCAAGCAGTGGTACGATGACATCGCGTACCGGCTGGCACAAGTGTACATGACCGTCTTTCCCGATTTCCGCAGATTCCAGACGGTCGAGAGCTTGGTTGGCGGCAAGGTGATACCGTGGGGGTTCGTGGGTATGGCCTTGGTGTACGCTCTGGTCTATTCCGGCATATGTCTTGCCATAGGGACCCTCATCTTCCGAAGACGCGAGGTCGAGTAAATGACCGACTCGCTTAAAGTTCTATTAGCGGTTCTGTTAATCCTTTGCCTGCTGGGGGGATTGTACGTCGTGCAGGCCGGGATCAGCGCTCGCAGGGCCGCTGAGGGAATCGTCGAGACGGACATATTCGAAGCCATGACCCCCGAGACATTTGCCACAACCGTCCTCTTGGCAGGCTTCAGGGGCATTCTTGCCGACATGCTCTGGCTCCGCGCAATAAAGATGCAGGATGAGGAGCAGTGGTTCGAGTTGCAGGCCATATACGAACTGATAACCAAGCTTCAACCGGACTTCGAGCAGGTCTGGGATTATGCCGCGTGGAACCTCGCGTACAATATATCCTTCGACGCCGGCTCCCTGGACGAAAAGTGGGGCTGGCTCAACGCGGGGGCATCCATCCTCATCGAGGGAATTGCGCGAAACCCCCGTAGTTATTTCCTCAGGTGGAGACTTGGAGAGCTCTACATGCGGAAATACACCGACTCCAGGTATCCCGCGTTTGCCGAGTGGCTGCGCAAGGA
>CAZBND010000021.1:7437-50765 GCA_964493415.1 uncultured Planctomycetota bacterium
GACAGGGAGAGGGCCCTGCACCAAGAGGCGCTGGAGATCTTCTACGCCCTCAAGAGGAAGCTGGTCTCCTATGGGGATACTCACAAACGTACGGACTACAAGGCCATCGAGAACATAATCGACGAGGAAATACCCGAGCTTGAAGCCAAGCTGGCTTTGGCCGAGGGAACTGCAGTTCAAGAACCGACAGTAGGAGGCGGATGAGCGTGAACATAAGGGTAGTGCGGTCGGGTCTCAAAGCAATGGCCTTTGGGGCCTTTTTTGTATCTCTTCAGGCGCCGGCCTTCGCCGCCGACGGGCAAGGGATGCCGGCTTCCGTTTGGGCGATGTGGGCCCTCGGCCCCATAGCGTCTGTCCTGGCCTTGGCCTTCTCATTCCACTTCTTCAGATCCCTGATGAAGCAGGACGAAGGCACCGACACCATGCGCAAGATCGCTGGATATGTCAGGGAAGGAGCCGGGGCCTATCTCAGGCAGCAATACAAGGTCGTCGCTCTGTTCTTCCTTGCCATGGTGATCGTCCTTGCGTTCATGGCCTTCGTGATGGGAGTTCAGTCGCCCTGGGTGCCTTTCGCATTCCTCACCGGCGGGTTCTTTTCGGGACTTGCAGGTTTTCTGGGCATGAAGACCGCAACGTACGCGAGCGCGCGAACCGCCAGCGCCGCACGTTCCAGCCTCAACCGCGCTCTTCAGCTCGCGTTCCGAAGCGGCGCGGTCATGGGACTTACTGTTGTTGGGCTCGCGCTGCTGGACATCTGCGCCTGGTTCTTTGTGCTCTACTTCGTCGTCCCGCGCGTGCCGTTCTTCAAACCGCTGTCGCTCTTTGAGATCACAGTGACCATGTTGAGCTTCGGAATGGGCGCCAGCTCTCAAGCGCTTTTCGCGAGAGTCGGCGGCGGCATCTATACCAAGGCCGCAGATGTCGGAGCCGACCTCGTCGGTAAGGTCGAGGCCGGTATTCCCGAAGACGATCCGCGCAACCCCGCGACAATAGCCGACAACGTCGGGGACAACGTTGGAGACGTGGCCGGGATGGGAGCCGACCTTTACGAGTCTTACGCCGGTTCGATACTCTCGACCTGCGTTCTCGGCGTCGCCGCCGCCGCCACGCTTCCCGCCGGTGTGATCTCCGCCCTGCCAGGCGGCATCGTTGAGGCACGCTTGCGGCTCCTGATAACTCCCGTGGCGCTGGCCGGCATTGGTACGCTACTCTCGATCCTCGGGATATATGCCGTCCGAAGCGGAGAGCAGGCCACGCAGAAGCAGCTTCTTTCGGCTTTGGGGCGCGGCGTCAACCTGAGTTCGCTTATGATCCTTGTGCTGTCTTTCTTTCTCGTGTGGTTCATGTTGCCCGGCATGATGGGCGTTTGGGGCGCAATCCTCGTCGGGCTGCTGGCGGGAATAGGAATCGGAAAGTCCACGGAATACTTCACCTCGGAGGGATACCCCCCCACGCTCGCGATAGCAAACCAGTCTCGTACCGGTCCCGCGACGGTCATAATCGAAGGCATGGCCAACGGCATGCTCTCCACCATTCCCCCCGTAGTTTTCGTCGTCTTAGCCATTCTTCTGGCGTACGGCCTTCCGGGCGGCTTCTCTAACCCCGCAATGGGGCTGTACGGGGTCGGCATCGCGGCAGTAGGATTGCTCTCGACCCTGGGAATCACCCTCGCGACCGACGCATATGGGCCCATCGCAGATAATGCGGGCGGCAACGCCGAAATGAGCCACCTGGAGCCCTACGTCAGAGAGCGAACGGACTCACTGGATTCTCTGGGCAACACCACCGCCGCAACGGGAAAGGGATTCGCGATCGGCTCGGCGGCTCTCACTGCCCTAGCCCTACTTGCAGCCTACATCGAAGAGGTGAGGATCGGCGTCGAGCGCGTGGCCGCCAAAGCCTCCGGCGTTCTCGGTGAGATGGTCCCTCTAGGACACGGTCTGTGGGCCAGGATAACCGAAAACGGCCCGGAGGGACTCATCGAGGTGGGCGACGAAAAGATAGCCGCCGCTCACGCAAGGATCGCTGACTTCATGGCGTTCTACGACGTCAACCTGATGAACCCCAAAGTGCTTGGCGGCGTCCTGATCGGGTCGATGATGGCTTTCGCCTTCTGCGCGTTGACGATGAAGGCAGTCGGCCGCGCCGCTTCCAGGATGGTCGAGGAAGTGAGAAGGCAATTCCGCGAGAAGCCCGGCATCATGGAAGGACGCGAGACGCCGGATTACATGGTCTGCGTCCAGATCAGCACCGCCGGGGCTCAGCGCGAAATGATCGTTCCCTCGCTTATGGCTTTGGTCATTCCCGTCGTCACCGGCGTCGTTTTGGGGGTCGCGGGAGTCGTCGGACTTCTCGTTGCCGGCCTCAGCACCGGCTTCGTGCTCGCCGTCATGATGGCCAACGCAGGCGGCTCGTGGGACAACGCCAAGAAATTCATCGAAAAGGGCAATCTTGGCGGCAAGGGATCTGACTGTCACAAGGCAGGCGTCGTCGGCGACACCGTCGGCGACCCCTTCAAGGATACCAGCGGCCCGTCCCTCAACATCATGATTAAGCTCATGTCCATGGTGTCCGTCGTCTTCGCCGGACTCACCGTCAAGATGGGCCCGATAGTCGCCAAATTGCTCCGGATGTGAAGCCATAAGCTCCAGAGTCAAAAGGAGATTGACATAACCCCTCAAGAACTCGCCGTCGCCTGCGCGCGTACAGCGGACGAGAAAAAGGCGGCGGACATCATAATCCTGGATGTCCGCCAGCATATTTTCATTCTTGATTACTTCGTCATCGCCACCGCCAACAACCGAAGGCAGCTTCAGGCCCTCTCTGAAGAACTCGATGAAAAGATGACCGAGAGCGGAGCCAGGCTCCTGGGCAGGGAGGGGTACGAGCAGGCCGATTGGGTCCTCATGGATTTCGGCACTGTCGTGGTACATCTCTTCATGGAAGAGGCGAGGAAGTTCTACGATCTCGAGCTTCTCTGGGGGGACTGCCCTCACGTTGAATGGGAGTAGTCAGAACTCCATTCGCCGGAACGCCCTTGTTCCCACCGCCATGGGCACTGCCGCCATCAGGGCGGTGACGGCGACGACGCCGGCGAATAGACCGGCAAGCCAAAGCATCGGCGGCAGCGGCGCTTCCGGCTGTTTGGCCACGGCCAGGAACGTCACCCCGGCCAGCATCCCTACCGTCACCACTATGTAGCAGAGGCTCAGAACGAGGTTCAGCGTCCCTCCGAAACCCGAAACGATCTTCGACGGGTCGTTCTCCTTCGGGCTTGGGAATGCCGCGCCCAGCCCCACTGCCCCTCCCGATAGGCCGATGCAGATGAGCGCCAGCAGGATCGCATGAAGCATCACGATCCGCCCGGGCATCGCAAGCATCAGGTCCGAGGCAAGTATCAGCGTCTCGCTGATCAACAGCGCGCCGGTCAACGCGAACACGAACTTGCCGAGCACGATTCCCTCGCGCCGCAGCGGCAGCAGCCCGAGCATCCACAGTTGCCTCCCCTCAAGGCTCAAAAGCGGAAACATGAACCGGCTCGTGAAAGTTGCCAGCGTCAGGGACGTTGCCGCCAAGTTCAGAAACGCCACGGCGTTTCGCCATGCGGGCGACCGCAAATTGTAGGAAAGATTCCTCAAGTTCAGAATGTATATCGCCAGAAGGCCGAAAAAGATCAGGAACTGCGACCACTGAACCGGGTCCCGCCTGAAGTTCTTGATGTCCTTCACCAGCAGGAGGCGAAGCCTGGACGGCAGGAACACAAACCCCCTCTCGATGATTGCATCAAGCACGCCGCGGGAAGGGTAACGCCTTGCGCCCCCTCCTCCCTGCACCGCCGACCAGCTGCTGACGTATTTCCTGCTCGCCGCGAAATGCCCCAGCGCGAAAATGAAGAACCCGTTCGCCCACAGCTCGAACGCGTAAAAAAGCGACCCGCCCGTCTCCCCTTCCGAAGATAGAAGCATTCCCTCCGCCATCCAGTAACTCGGAAGCCACGGCGAGCGGCAAAAACTCAGCCGACTGAGAACGCCTTGAAACCATATCTCCGGTGCCGTGTCCAGCAATTCCCACCACGAGAGAAGCTTCAGCGCCGGGACGGCTACCAGAATCGCGCCCAGGACAGCCAAAGCCGCAATCAGTGCCCTTCGCTTTCTCGGGAAATACGCTGCCGCCAGCAGCACCGCTACGGCACCCGCGCCGCCTGCAACGACAACATACGCCGGAAACATCAAAATGACCGAAAGATAGAAAACCACGCCCGCGCCGGACACAAGGCCGTACCCCAGGATCATCGGCCCGGCCAGGAAGGCGAATGCCCACGAACTGAAAGCGAGGCTTTCCACGAACTTGTACGAGAACACCGTTTCCGGATGCGTCGGCGTCGAAAGGAGGAACTGCGTCTCCTCCGACCTGAACAACGACGCGAAAAGGATTATCCCCGTCGAAAACGCGAGCATCACCATCAGCGACATGTAAAAGAGCGAGAAGAGGTACCGCGTCAGCGTCGGCGCCACTTCCGGGAAGTTCTTCTCCATGAAGGAGAAGCCTTCGTGGAAGAACACAAGCAGTCCGCCCCATATGAGCCCTCCCGTGAAGAGGATGAAAACAGGCTTCAGCTTTGGTTGCCTCTTCGCGCTCCGAAGAGCATGCCGCAGCATCCTTGCCCTAGCGAAGGCTAGTGGGCTCAACTCCCCCATCGGATTCCCCTGTGGTGAGCAGCAGGAAGGCTTCCTCCAGCCGCGCCCCCGGCGACTCGCCCATCGCCAGGATGTCCTCCACACTTCCGACCGCCAGAAGCGTTCCGTGATGCAGTATCCCAATTCTATCCGCGGCCTCCTCCGCCACCGCCAGAGTATGGGTGGACATGAAGATGGTGACGCCCTCCCGCACTTTCTCCCTGAACACCGACTTGATCAGCCTCGCGCCCTTTGGATCCAATCCCACCATGGGTTCGTCCACGACTATCACCTCCGGGTCGTGGAGGAGGGCGGAGGAGATGACGACGCGCTGTCGCATCCCGTGGGAATAGTTCCCGCAGAGCTCGTCCATGTACTCTTGGAACTCGAATAGCTTTCCCAGCGTTTCTATTCTCTCCTGCAGGCGGGCCCGGGCCAGCCCGTACATCTTGCCGACGAACTCAAGGAACTCGCGCCCCGTGAGTCGCTCGTAAAGATACGGCTGGTCGGGTATGTAACCGATCTTCGATTTCGCCTCGATGTCCTCGTCCCGCATGTCGTGGCCGCACACACGGATCTTGCCGGAGTCGGGCCGAAGCAGCCCGACGATCATCTTGATCGTCGTAGTCTTGCCCGCGCCGTTGGGACCCAGAAAAGCGAATAGCTCGCCCGCCTTTACATCCAGGCTCAAGCCGTTCACCGCGGTCACGTTCCCGAAGCGCTTCGTGACCTGTTCAAGCTCTATCATCACGGCTCCCTCACCATTCTGATTCCCAACGGGGATTCCTGCCTCAGTAGTACGCCCTCCGCCGTAACCCACGACCGGACCTCCTGCCCCCCGTACTCGGTTACAAGCACGTACACCCTCTGCGCTTGCCCTTCAACCATTTCCTCCGTCTCCTCCGCGACGCTCACCCTCGACCGGTCAAGCTCCATGGTCAGCGGGTTCACCGTCGTCATCCACCATTCCGCGCCCACCCTCAGGTCCGGCGCTCCCGCGAACGGGAACAGGCTGTCCGCGATAAGCGTCTCCGGATCGACGGGAACAGACTTCCGCGTCGTCTTACCGTCGGTCCTGATGCGAAGCTCCAGCATCGAGTTCTGCACCAGCCCTCTGATCGATGCGTTCATACCCGCTCCGCGGATCTCCACCTCAACTGACGATAGCTCGTAGCTCTCGTCGAAAAGCACGTGACTCGACAGGTTGAAAGTGAAGAGGTCCGCGAAGGCCGCCTCGCCCTTGACGTTCGCCCTCGTCTCCACTGAAAGCCAGCCGCCCGGCTCCTGCTCTATTGATGTAGTCAGTTCCCCGACCCTCTTGCCCAGGAAGTAGATGCCCATGCGTTCCTCGTAGGGAAGCTTCAGCCGCGACACGTACTCCCTGAATGTGGCCCTCCGTTGGGTCCTCAGCGCCAGCGCGGGGGCGATTTCCCTCTGAACGAGAAGGACGACGGACACGATCCAAACCGCGGCCGTCATGCCGTACGCCAGGGCTCGTCGCATCGGATTCTACACCGCCTCCCCCGTCGAAAAATCGTACACCCACGGGTAGTTGCGCACCTCGTACTCCAGCAGGTCGCCCTCTTGGAAGAACAGCGGGATTTCCCTTTCCGCGCTTTCTTTCGAGTCCGCGCAGTGCACCACGTTGAAACGGTAGCTAAGCGCCAGGTCGCCGCGGATAGTGCCCGGTTCAGCCTCCGCACCGAACGTCTTTCCGGCCAGCCTTCGCGCCACGCCGATCGCTTCCATCCCCTCAACCGCCATCACCACGCACGGTCCCGACGTCATGTATCTCACCAGCGGCTCGTAGAACGGCTTCCCCTGGTGCATCGCGTAATGCCGCCGAGCACTCTCCTCGCCGATCTGCAGCATCTTAAGCCCTATTATCTTCAGCCCCTTTTGCTCAAACCGGCGGATTACTTCACCCACGAGCGCTCGCTGAAGAGCATCAGGCTTGATTATGACCAGCGTCCTCTCGAACTTCTCCGTTGGATAGTCCGGCACTTCATCCTCCTTATGTCCTTATCTTCTTGCGGCGAGTAACATGACCACCGTGTAGACCTGAAGGGCAAGGTACAAACCGCAAACGTACGCCACAATCCGGTGCGCGATCGCGCTGAAGGCCGCGAGCCTGGTATATAACCTCTCCGCGGCCTGCGTTGCAAGCCTGCTGAACGTTTCCTCGAGGTCACCCGCTTCTTCCGCTGCGCCGACCGCAGCCAGGTAATCGATGGGGAAAAAGCCGGGTCGTTGCAAGAGACCGGCGAAAGATCGAGGCATTTGGCGCTGCCGACGTTGGCGTTCAGACACCTTGCGAGAGAATCCGCGAACTGCGCAACTTGAGGGAGCGGGACTCCCATTTACTTCAGGACCTCGCCGCTCGCTGCTTCGCCTGGTGCATGAATGCTTCCAGCCGCGTCTGCTCGTTGCTCTGCTCCAGACCGTCGAAAGCCATCTTCAGCACCGGCATGTCGTCGTGGTCGCGCCGGAAATTTTCCAGCAGCGCGTTGACGATCGTTCCCGGCAGGCAGTTGAAAGGTACCAGGTTGATCACGCCGTGGAGGCCTTCGTGCGCGTATTCCACAACCCTTCCCATGCTCAATACGGCTTCCCCCCGGATGCTGCCGGGCATGTATTTCCTGGCTTCCTTGACCACGGATTTCGTCCGCGCTTCTCTCGCGAAATGACGCACGTAAGGCGCGAAGGGCGAAATCACCCTCCACGCTTCCCTCCGTTGAATAGCCTGAGTCAACAGCTCTATGAGGTATCCGCGGAGGTTCCCCTGCACTTGAAGGTCTTCAAGACGTATGTGCCCGATGTAGTTGATCCATTCCTCCAGGGTCGGCGTCACCACTTCCCCGCCGAGTTCCTCCACGCGCCTTATCGTGAAGTTGTTTGCGAACTCGTTGCACCGCACGAATATCTCGCCCACCGTTCCCACCTTTGGCTTGGAGTCCTGCGGGTAGATGTCCACCGCCAGGAAATCCCTCACCGCCTGCTTCGCCAATGGTCGTAGGTCGCCCCCTATCTCCACCTGTCTTTCCGCCTGCTTCAGATAGTGGCGGTAAAGCTCGTCCGTACGGCCCTTATGCCGCTCGTACGGCCTCACCTGTCTAGCCATCTTCTGCAGCGTGTCCACGAAGATTATTCCTGTCCAGCCAAGCTTCCGGAACCTCGTGCCCAGGTTCTTCACGTCCGTGTGGTAACCCGTCGTCTGGTCGAACGCGAACACCGGCACGTCCTCGTATCCCAGTTCGTCAAGGATCATCCTGTGAAACTTGTTGTACTGCCCGAAGCGGCAGGGCCCCGACGATGAGGGCATGAAGAACGAGTCGCGCGATCGGTCGAAATCGTCGGACGAAACATGCTTCACCAGGTCTCCGGTCGTGATTATGCACGGGAAGCATTCCTTCCCCGTCGTGTATCTCCGGCCGATCTCCAGGCTCTTGTCGTCCGCCATCGGCAGGGCTATGGCGTCCACGCCGTTTGCCCTCATCGCCGCCGCCAGCAGGATGCCGTGATCGTCCATGTGAGGGACCAGAATCCGCCTCGACTTCTCCTTCACAGCCACATAGGGGAAGAAGCCGGCGCGCGGCTTCCTGACTTCCGGCGGCTTCCGCGCGCTCCGGATGCTGTCCAGATACGCCTCGCAGCGCGTTATGGCCCCCACGTCGGCGGTGTGTTCGTCGATCTCTATCGTGAGGTACGGCTTCCCGCCGGCCTCCTTCCCGAAGAACTTCATGATGAACGAATCCGGCCCGCAGCCGAAGTTGGTTATGTAAACCGCGTGAAGCCGGTCGTCCTCGGCTATCGTTCTCGCCACCGAAAGGATCTTCTGCCCGTATTTCCAGAACATGTACGGGTAATCGTTCCCCAGTTCGTCGAGATCGAGAGGAACGAAGTCCATAGGAATTGCCAGCGCGCCCAGGTCTCGCAGCTTCTCGGGTATGTTCAGGTTCAGCCGCAGGTCGCACCCGTTGTACGGCCGGCTGACGATCACCAGCGCCGGCGCGCCCTCGGGGAGGCGCGAAAGGACTTCCTCACCTCGAACGCGGAGAGATTCATAGAACCTCTCCTGCGCCCCGCACGCCACATCCACCGCCCTCAGAATCTCCTTCGGCGAACACCCCAGCTCTTCCGCCAGTTTCCGCATTACGCGCCGCAGATGCTTCTTCCCCCGCTCGAGGTGGATCACCGGCTCCAGTATCTTCACATTGGGGTCTTCAACCGCCACTGCCCCCTTGATCAGGTACGGCGTGACCTGGATGTACGGACAGGCGTATGAATGCACTATCTTGTCGGACTCGTGCGTCAGGTTCACCACGCTTGGCAAGAAGACGTAATCCACCTTCTTGTCCAGGAGGTTGAGAACGTGCCCGTGCGCAACCTTTATTGGGAAGCACGTCTCCGACGCGACGGTCGCCAGCCCCGCGTCGATTATCCGCCGGTTGGTCGGATCCGACAGGACCACTTTGAAACCCAGCTCCGTAAAGAACGCCTTCCACATCGGGTGGAACTCGAAGAATACCGCGGTCTGCGGAATGCCGACCGTCTTGCCGTTGGGATTCTTCGGCTCATCGTCGGGATACGTGTTGAGCAGCATCTGCTCGCGTTCCCGAAACAGCCGCGGCAGGTGCGCGCCTTTGGATACCTTCTTCTTCTCGTCGTATTTCCCGCACCGGCTGCCGTAATACAGCGACCCCTCGCCCTTGATCTCCACCCGTCTCACCTGGCACATGTTCGGGCAGTCGGAGCAGTTGAACGACGTTATCTCGTACTCCTTCCCGCGCTGATCGAAGCCCTTGAACGACGACTCCTTCCCCGCGTTTTCATTCAGAGCGACGAGCGCCACCCCTATCGCCCCCAGCACGTCGTGGTGCGGAGGGACGATTATCTTCTTGCCCGTGACGCTCTCGAACGCGGCCTTCACCCCTCGGTTTGCCGTCACTCCTCCCTGGAAGAAAATCCTGTCCCCCACTCGCCGATCTTCCACCACCCGGTTGAGATAGTTGAAGACAATGGAGTAGCACAGCCCTGCGACCAGGTTGTCCTTCTGCGCTCCCTGCTGCTGGTGGTGGTTCAAATCCGATTCCATGAACACCGTGCAGCGCTCCCCGAGCAGCACCGGGCTCTTGGCCGACAGCGCGATGCTCCCGAACTCCTCCTCGATCTTGATCCCCAGCCGTTCCGCCTGCTCCTCCAGGAAAGACCCCGTCCCCGCCGCGCAGACCTTGTTCATCGTGAAATCCACAATCGCCCCGTGGTCCAGGCTTATGTACTTCGAGTCCTGGCCGCCGATCTCGAAGATCGTGTCCACCTCCGGGTCGAAGTGGATCGCGCCCGTGGCGTGCGCGGTTATTTCGTTCTTGACTACGTCCGCCCCGATGAAGTCTCCAGTCAGGTATCTCCCCGAACCGGTCGTGCCGCACGCCACAACCCGCACTTTATCCCCGACCTCCTGCCCCACCTCGTACAGCCCCGTCTTCACCGCCTCTAGGGGTCGCCCTGCCGTCATCAGGTATCGCCGCGACAGCACATTTCCCTCCCTGTCTATCACCACCACGTTCGTGCTTATCGACCCGACGTCCACACCCACGCCGGCTTCTATGATTTCCCCTTGCGGGATCTCCTTGCGCTCGACCATGATCTCGTAGCCGTCGCCCACGAGAGGGGAGAGCTGCTTGGCCTCGGCCTTTCTTGAAGCCAAATAGTCTCTGATGGGCTGCAAGGATTCGAGCTTCCCCAGCTCGCCCGATTCCTTGGCTGCCAGCACCGCCCCGATGGCTCCCGTCGAAGCGAAGTATTCCGGCACTATCAGCTCGTCTTCTCCTAGGTCGAACACCTCGCGAAACGCTCTCACCATCCCCTTGTTTGCCGCCACTCCGCCCTGAAACGACACCTTCCTCTTGAAGCTCTTCCCCTTCGCCACGGTGCTCTTGTAGTTTCTCGCCATGGCGTAGCACAAGCCCGCCACGATCTCGTAGTCCGGCGTCGCCTCCTGCTGCAGGTGAATCATATCGCTCTTGGCGAACACGCTGCAGCGTCCGGCGATATGCGGCGGGTCCTGCGACTTCAGCGCCACCTCGCTGAAGTGCTCAATGGTGAATCCCAGCCTTGCCGCTTGCTGGTCGAGAAACGAGCCGGTTCCGGCGGCGCACACGGTATTCATCGCGAAGTCCACCACTTCCGTCCTCTGGGAAGCGTCACGCGCTATCTCGATCAGCTTTGCGTCTTCTCCTCCGATCTCAATAATAGTGTGCACTTCCGGATGGAGGGCCCCTGTCGCCGTCGCCTGGGCCACGACTTCGTTTACTCGCGTTGCCCCCGTCACGCTCGAAACCAGGCTCCCTCCCGCCCCCGTCACCGCGAAACCGGCCACACCCGAAAGCGGGTATCGCGACTCGATATCTTCAAGAACCCGCAGGGCCGTCTCCACTGGTTGCCCATGCGTCCGCACGTAGTGCTCTTCCACAACCTTATGGTCGCGGTCCATCACCACGGCGTTAACGCTCACCGACCCGACGTCGAGTCCTATGTACACATTTGGTTCACTCATATTGCACTGGTTCCCATTCCGCCACCTCTTCGGGATGTACGATCTTGCCGGCGACGGCCGAAGCCGCAGCAACCGCCGGTCCGCACAGGTAAACCTCGCTCTTGGTGTGTCCCATTCTGCCGGTGAAGTTCCTGTTTGTGGTAGAAAGCGCTCTCTCCCCTTCGGCCAACACCCCCATGTGCCCTCCCAGGCAGGGGCCGCACGTGGGCGTCGAGACCGCCGCGCCGGCCTCCACGAATACTTCCATGAGGCCCTCCTTTAGTGCCTGCGCGTACACGGCTTGAGTGGCCGGTATGATGATCAGCCGAACCTCTGAGTTCACCTTCTTCCCCTTCAGAATCCCGGACGCGACTCGGAGGTCCCCTATGCGCCCGTTCGTGCATGAACCTATCACCACCTGATCGATCGTCACGTCGGAGTACTCTCTCACGTCGCGCGAGTTGCTCGGCAGATTAGGTGCCGCGACCTGTGGCTCGATCTTCCCCGCATCGTATTCCCGCAATTCTACGTAGTCCGCGTCCCCGTCGCTCTTGTACGTCCTAAACTCCCTTCGCGCTCGTCCTTTCACATACGCCGCCGTCTTGCCGTCCGGCGCGATTATCCCGCTCTTCCCCCCTGCTTCGATGGCCATGTTGGTTACTGTGAAGCGCTCGTCCATGCTGAGCCGCGAGATGGCCTCTCCTTCGAACTCCATCGCCCGGTACAGCGCCCCGTCCACCCCTATGTCCCCTATGGTATATAGGATGATGTCCTTGCCCGAGCTCCAGCGGGGGAGACGGCCCCTGTAGACGAACTTGGCAGTCTGAGGTACGCGCAGCCAGACTTTTCCAACGGCGAAGCATGCGGCCAGGTCCGTGCTGCCGACGCCCGTCGAGAAAGCGCCAAGGCCCCCGTACGTGCAAGTGTGCGAATCCGCCCCTATTACGAGGTCTCCCGGCAGCACCAGTCCCTCCTCAGGCAAAAGCGCGTGCTCGATCCCGCCGCGCCCGACCTCGTAGTAGAGCGTGCCGTATTTCTTCGCGAACCTCCTCACGTCCGCCGTCTGTTCCGCCGCGACTACGTCCTTGTTCGGAGTGAAGTGATCGGGAACCAGTACAACCTTCTTCGGGTCAAAGAGCCTTTCGGCCCCCAGTTCCTCGAACGCCTTTATGGCGAGCGGCGCAGTTATATCGTTGCCGAGGCAAAGGTCCACTGGAACAAATACGAGCTCGCCCGGGCGGACTTCCCTGTCGGCGAGGTGGGCACTTATGATTTTCTCGGTGATCGTCATTCCCATTTGGAGAGCAGCCCTAGTTCTCGCCGAAGTTTATGCGTCTGCCCTGCCTATGGAACAGCGGGTTGTCCAGGTAGACTGACTGACACGCGGGGCACAAATCGAATCGTAGCGACTTATATACGCCTTCCTCCACCTCTTCGCTTGTCATATCCTCCATCTCGTCCAGAACCTGCTCCATTTCATCGAACCGGTCCCGCTCCAGGTCCTCCTCCGTAATCTCCATCTGGTCGTAGGCCACATACACCTGGACTTTCACGACGTACCGAACGGATTCGTCCACCAACAGCGCTTTGCCGCACATGTCGCACGTGTAATGCACCATTTTCCCGCTTCCCCATATCTAGTGGCGAACCTACAGTTACCGAAAGGCTACTTCTCCGGACAACTGCAGGGGATTGCCCGGCACACGGGACAACCCCCTGAATATTTGTCCACCGCCTTTGTGAGCTCGATCCCTCGCAGGCTCGCGAGCGTGCTCAGCCACGCCAGCACGTCCGCAAACTCGTTGGCTAGGTTCACGTCGTCGTCCTCGCGCAACGCCGCAGCCAGCTCGCCGACTTCTTCTATGAACCACCTGAACGTCCCGTCGAGACCCCGCTTCTTGTCCCTCGCAAGATAAATAGCCTCGACGTGCCTCTGAAACTCATCGACCCGCATTCGCGCTCCTCGATCACATAATTATCCGCGCCCGATTGATCTCTGTCAAGCTTTGCACTCCCACCGGGACAAACCCGACATGCAACTGGGCGGCAAGTCCTTTCTCGAGCCCGCAGCGCAAAGGTCTCGGCAATGCTCGAAGATCGGAACGCTCAGGAACTTGCCGGAGTGACACTACCACTCTCACCACGGCAACCTCTTCCAATAGCCAACCAATGTCCAGACCCACAAAACAAGCCACGCAATGAAGGTGACCCAGGTCCCGCACCACAGGAAGTCTCTGAATCTCCGGTCTTGAACGGAGCCGGCCTCGTCGGTCACGGTGTCTCCTTCTCTCTTCAGCTCTCGATCACAGGGCAGGGCGCGCGCGATATCAGATAGTCCACGGGCGAGCCGAAGAACTTCTTAACCCATTGCGGTCTTCGCGACCTCGTGGTGACGACGCACTCCGGATTCTCTTGGCCTATGATGTCAAGACACTCCAGGGCAAACCTACCCGTGCGAACGCAGGCAACAACGTCGATGCCCTCAGCACGCGCCTGATTTGCGATCTCCTGAACTCGTACCTCTGCCTTGTTGCGATATTCTTCGAGCACCTCTGCCTCGTAGCGCTCCCTCAGGTCGGAAAGAAATCCGACATCCGAGCCGACCATGTAGCGGGCGAGGTTAACATCAACTACATACACAATCACAAGCTTTCCAGCGGCCTTGGCCTTCTCGACGGCCAGCTTGATTGGACTGTCCGAATACCGGAATGTGGATAGCGCCAGCATCACAGGCTTCATCACGGCCTCCCTTAACATGGCTCGTACGCTATTGTCGTTCGGGCGGCGCAGGTTGGCCCGCTACAGGCCTCTCTCGATCCGGCCCGCCTCTTCATGGCACTCGGGAACGTAGCGCCGCGCAGCCCTGCTACTCGTGCCGCGGTGTGCACCAACGCCGCCAATCCGCGTGGATAAATGATGTGATCCAATACTACTCGCCCGAACCCCTGTCAAGGCAGAATCTGGTCAGCACGCGCTGATGCCGTTCTCTCGTCTTGTCCCTCACACCGATCCCTTCGTCTTCAGCATCCCTGACGCTCGCGCATGAGTATCGCAAAACTTGCGCACCACAGCGCATTCCCCTATACTGAACAGCCGGGAAGCCTCGCACTGATGGCTCAAGCCCTTCTCGCAAAACTGGTCTCTCGGCTCGCGGCCGACGAACGAACGGAGAAGCTCCTTCGGCTTCTGCGGCGCGGACGGGGTGTGTCCGCGGGTGGGCTTTGGGGTTCATCGTCGGCTCTGTTCCTCACCGCACTCGCCTCGAAAGAATCCCGCTTCCTCGTAGTCACGCCTTCCATCGAATCAGCCGATGAGTTCGCCGATGACATGAGATTGTTTACCGGCCGCAGTCCCGAAGTCTTCCCCTCGTGGGAGGCCCTTCCTCACGAAGGTTCCGAGCCGGACCTCCAGATACTGAACTCCCGATTCTCTCTTCTCTCCATGCTGATTGATGCAAGAGAAGACCAGGCCGCACGCGTCCCGAACGTGATCGTTTCTCCTATTCAGGCGATGCTGCAGTCAGTTCCCGAGCCCTCAGGTTTCCGCAGCTCCGCGCTTGCTCTCGAAGTCGGTGTGGGGCTCAGCCCGGACCGCCTCAGAGGGTGGCTGGTCGACAGGGAGTTCGAGCCGGTTGACGAAGTAGAGTTGCCGGGACAGTTCAGCGGCAGGGGAGGCATCGTTGACGTCTTTCCGTATGGCGCAGATTATCCCATTCGCGTCGAGTTCT
The DNA here is from genome assembly GCA_964493415.1 of uncultured Planctomycetota bacterium. Taxonomy (GTDB): domain Bacteria; phylum Planctomycetota; class DG-23; order CAZBND01; family CAZBND01; genus CAZBND01. The sequence goes on from CAZBND010000021.1 coordinate 22,376, forward strand.
TTGGAGACGGAATCGAATCGCTCCGAACCTTTGATCCGTCGACCCAGCGCTCGTTGGATCAACTGGAACAGTTGCGGCTCCTCGGTCCGGGTAAGAGCGAGTTCATGTGGGGCGGCGAACGCTCCAGCCTTCTCGATTATCTCCCACCTCACGTGGGGATAGCCATGATAGAGCCGGCTGAGGCGGAACAGAGAGCTTTGCGCTACCAGGGCATGAGTCTTGGCCGTGACCTCCTGTCCTATCCCGACCTGTACCGCGGCTTTGCCGGGCGCGGGCTCCTTCTTCTAGAGAATCTCCCTGTCCAGGCTCGGAAGACATCCGTCAATTTCGACATAAGCTCTATGCAGTCCTTCACTAGCGAGCTTGCGGGCAACCTCGCGGGCCTTGCGGAAATGGTCGACGAGGGATTCGAGGTGCTGATCGCCTGCGCGAACGAGGCCGGGAAGACGCGGCTGGAAGAGATCCTGTCCGACTCGGACCTCTCTTCATTGGGGAAGATCAAAAAGGTGATAGGACGGCTGGGCCGCGCCTTCCGCTTCAACGACCTCAAAGTTGCCGTGGTGTCCGACCGCGAGGTGTTCTGTCGCTACGCAGAGAGGCGCGAGCGAAAGCGTCTCAAGCACTCAAGGCCCATCGACTCCTTTGTTGAACTCAAACAGGGAGACTACGTGGTCCACACCGAGCACGGCATAGGGAGGTTCGTGGGGCTGCGCAAGCTCAATCGGGACGGCGGCGAGCAGGACCACCTCGTAATACAGTACCGAAACAAGGCTCACCTTTTCGTGCCGGCCACGCGCATTCACCTTGTGCAACGCTACGTGGGCGTCGCGGGCGTCAGGCCCAGCGTGGACAAACTCGGGGGAGTCGCTTGGCGCTCGCGGAAAGCGGCTGCGGCATCCGCTGTCGGAGAGCTGGCAAAGGACCTCCTCGCCACCCAGGCCGTTCGCAAGCGCGCCCCCGGCATCGCTTACCGCCCCGATACCGATTGGCAACGGGAATTCGAAGCCAGCTTCTACTACGAAGAGACCGAAGACCAACTGGCCATCTCCGAGCAGATCAAACGGGACATGGAATCCCCCAAGCCGATGGACCGCCTCATATGCGGCGACGTGGGGTACGGCAAGACCGAACTCGCCATGCGCGCCGCCTTCAAAGCCGTTTCCGATGGCTATCAGGTCGCCGTGCTCGTCCCCACCACCATCCTTGCCCAACAGCATTACAAGACCTTCACCGAACGCATGGCCGACTATCCCGTCGAGATAGAAGTCCTTAGCCGCTTCCGGACGGACGCCGAGCAGCGCTCGATCACCCAGCGTACCGACGGCGGCCTCGTGGACGTCCTGATAGGAACCCATCGACTCATCCAGGATGACGTCAAATTCAAAAACCTCGGGCTTGTCATCATCGACGAGGAACAGCGCTTCGGCGTCGCCCACAAGGAGAAGCTCAAAAAGCTCCGGCAGACCGTCGACGTCATCACCATGACCGCCACTCCCATACCGCGAACCCTGCACATGGCCCTACTTGGTATGAAGGACATCTCCGGGCTTGAGACGCCGCCCAGGGACAGGCTCGCAATAGAGACCCGAGTCGCCCGCTTCGAGCCGAACATCATTCGCGATTCAATCCTCCAGGAGCTCAACCGCGACGGCCAGGTGTTCTTCGTTCACAACCGCGTGTACAATATCCACGTCGTGGCCGCGCGCTTGCAGCAGATAGTCCCCGAAGCCAACATCGCCGTGGCCCACGGACAAATGCACGAAAGAGACCTGGAACGAGTTATGGCGGATTTCCTTGGCGGTGGAGTCGACGTGCTCGTCACCACGACCATCATCGAGTCGGGCCTGGACATTCCCAACGCCAATACGATCTTCGTTAACGATGCGGACACGTTCGGGCTCGCGGACCTCCATCAGCTCCGAGGCAGGGTAGGCCGCTACAGGCACAAGGCGTATGCTTACATGCTCTTGCCCCAACATCGGCCCGTAAACCCCGCGGCGCACAGGCGGCTTCGCGCCATAGAAGAATTCTCCCAGCTCGGCGCCGGCTTCGAGATCGCCGTCCGTGACCTGGAAATCCGCGGGGCCGGCAACATTCTCGGCGCTGAGCAGTCCGGTCACATAGCCGCTGTGGGATATGACCTCTACTGTAGACTCCTGGACGATTCTGTCCGCCGAATAAAGGGGCTCCCTCCGCAAGAACGCGCTGAGGCCGTCATCGAGCTGGGCATAGATGAGTTCATTCCCCACACGTTTGTCCCTTCCTCCGCCGGCCGGATGAAGATATACCGCCGTCTCCTCGCAGCCGATACGCAGCAAGAGGTCGAAGCGCTGGCCGAAGAGCTGCGCGATCGCTTCGGCCCACCTCCTCGACCCTTGATGAACATGCTCGAACTTGCTGAAGTCCGCTTGTTCTGCAGAAGGCCCGGCATAAGCTCCGTCCGTCTTGAGAACGGTTTTCTGGTGCTGGCTACCCCCAAGGCGAGGGAGCTGGCAAGCGCCCTGGCCGCCTTTGACCCGCGGCAGGTCGACGATGAGCACGTATACCTCCCTTTGCCCGGCGCGGTCGGTCTGGGTGCACTCGCCTACGTGAAAAAGATTTTGAACGACACCCGTTTGCCGTGTACCATGGCTGCCGACGTACCCAAGGAGGAGCGCCCATGAGCAAAGCCGTGGTTCTTCTTTTGGTTCTCCTGTCGGCGTCCCGCTGCTTGGCACAGGACGTGATCGCAGGAGTGGTCGCTTGGGTTAACGACAAGGTCATAACCACCACTGACGTCAATCGCGAAGTCCAGAACAGATTGGCCGCCGCGGGGGAATACTCCAACGACGAACTTCAAGCCGCCTTGCCCGAGCTCCAGAAGGCCGCCACGGAGTATCTCGTCGATAGGAAAATCAGGGCCGGCGCGGTCCGTTCCGCGCTTACCGAGCAGCAGATAGAGGGACTCAACAACTTCGCGATTGAAAGGCAAGAAGAACTGGCGCGCATGGCCGGCTCCCGCGCGGCGTTTCGGGCTCAGCTTGCCGAGCGGGGCATGACTCTCGAAAGACATCGCGACCTCATCATAGAGACCATCCTGTACGAGGAAGCCAGAAGGCGCGCTCTACCCACCGACAAGGTTCCGGTAAGTCCCGCCGAGACAAAGACTTACTACTATAACCATCCGGAGGAGTTCATACAGCCCGCTTGGGTGACCTTGCATCAGATAATGATCAGGTTTTCAGGGCGGACAAGAGATGAGGCCTGGACGCTAATCCAGGCCGCACAGGCTCGTCTCAGAGAGTCCGAGCCATTCGAAAAGGTGGCTAGGGAACTTTCGGAAGGCCCGAAGGCGGAATCCGGCGGGCTATGGGAGCATCTGCAAAAGGGCTCGTTAAGGGCCGAACTCGACGAAGCCGCGTTCTCGATCCCCGTGGGCGCTCCCAGCGAGGTGATAGAAACTGACGTCGGACTTCACTTGATGCTGGTAGAACAGCGGCATCCCGACACGCTCGTCCCCTTCGAGCAGGCGGCCGACAGAATTGAAAAGCTCCTCCGCCAGGAAAGGGCGGCCGCTAGGCTGCGCGAGTGGCTCCAGTCTCTTAGCAAGGTGGCCTACGTCGAAGTGGCCGGGATGAGGAGCCCAACCCGATGAGACGCCTGGTCTATCCGCCGCTCAGCCTATCAGTCTTGCTGGCCGCCGTTCTTCTGGCCGGATGCGCCCGCGGAGTGGAGACTAAGTTCGGCAGCGTGCCGCGGGATGTCGAGAGCAGGCCCGCGCCGCCCCAGCGACCGGTGCGGGAGCAATACGCCGCCGCTCACACGCTATGGGATGTCGACCTTCGAGAGCTCTTGTCCAGAATCCCGGGAGACCGTCACAGGGTCAAGCCGGCTTTCGACAGGCTCCGTGGCGACTTGGCGTTGATGCGCGCCCTTCTAGATGGCGAAGACCGAAAGGTGGCGGACTCCCTCCTCCTTCAACTCGACGAGCTCAAGCCCACCATCCTCCGGGCAAAGAACAGGGTAGTCGTCGAACGTCGCCTCGACCCCATAGCAGTGGAAGTCAACAACAGACTCTCCCCTCAGGAAGTGCGGCCCGGCGACGAGCGCCGTTAAAGAGATTCCCCCCTTGTGGCCGATATGGCAGTAGAACGATTGCTACGCGGGAGGAAGTCCCTGCTGTGTGCGTTGTGCGCATACCTACTGAGCCATCTGAAACCACTGCGGTGCGAAGTGGCTTCCGCCCTCGCTCCCTACCGTAATCCAGGTTAAAAGAACAAGCGCTCAAGTATGCATCCCACGACGGCACGTGCGGAGTCTTTCTCCCCTTTTTTTGTCTATTGGGGAGGGGGGTTTTGCCCTTGACACGTACGCTGCTCGCTGTTATAAGTTCTCCGGTACCGCGCGCCGGCGTGGATTATATATACATGCCCGGTGCCTTTGGGGGACCGCTGCTGCAGTTGAGCATGTGGGGAATGGCAGGCAAGCGATAAGTTACGCGAGAAGTATAATTCGGTTCCGTTATCATCCGTAATAATGCTCGCGCAACTTGGGGTCGGTTGAGATGGAACGTGCGGCCAGGGCTTTAGCAGATAGCGCTCCGAAGGAATCGAGCGACCAGGTAGGCTGGGTGCACTCAGGGCCTTACGCAAACGAATTGCGCCGACGGAACCAATTGGCCGTAAGCCTTCCATCCGGAGACTATGCGCACCGAAGAGTTGCTCTCGGGCGTCGTGGGGGGAGTGGGGGATTTTCTTTCCGCGACGGTGCGCTCTCTGCCGACACCCTTGCGCTGGCGGAATCCGTAGCGGGGACGCCGATGGCTTCTGGGACCCCACAACAGAAAAGGCTTTTCACCGACCAGGAGCATCCGTCTTCACTTTCCGGTTCGGACTCCCCCTTTGCGCTCAGGCGTCAGTTGAACGAGCGATTGGACCTGCATAGACTCCAGGGCGCACGGCACCTGCACGTGTCGCCACCCGGAAAGGCGTTAGCGAAGATCGCAGCAGAGGTGGCCGCCTGCAAAAGGTGCGTCCTGTGGAAAACCCGAACGCAAGTGGTCCCGGGGCAGGGGAGTCCGCGTGCTGAACTCGTCTTCGTCGGCGAGGCTCCCGGCGCGGAAGAAGACAAGCAGGGACTGGCCTTCGTCGGCCGCGCAGGCCGACTCCTTACCAGAATACTCAACGCCATCAGCCTTGACCGCGACGATGTCTTCATCGGCAACGTCCTCAAGTGCAGGCCTCCTGCGAATCGTAGCCCGCTGCCGGACGAAACAGCCTCGTGCCTTCCCTATCTCCTTGCTCAGCTTGATATTATGAAGCCTCGAGTTATCTGTGCCCTGGGCGCGGTCGCCGCGAGCGCTCTTCTGGGGGAAAGCCAACCTATTGGCAGGATGCGGGGTAGGTTCATTCCCTACCGGGGCGCGAAGCTCATCGCCACCTATCACCCGGCCTATCTCCTGCGCAATCCCCCGGAAAAGAGAAAAGTGTGGGAGGACATGCAAAAAGTCCGTGACGAGTTGGGTCTGGAAGAGTCAGGTAGGAAGGGATAAACTGTGTACAGAAATGTACGTCGTCCGCCAACCGGAGGGATGTGAGTGGCCGCATTAGGCGCTGGTCATATCTGGGCTGTGGATGTCGGCCAATCCTCCTTGAAGGGAATTAAGGCCGTCAGGGGAAAAGGAGGCATCACCATCGAGAGCGCGGCTCTTATCGAATACCCGCAGCTCGTCGATGCCTCGGGGCCTGCGGAACGCGACCAGATAATCGGCGAGGCCCTGGGAAAATTCATCGAAACAAGCGGGATAAAGCCCGGTGACCGCGTGGCCCTGTCTATCCCCAGTATCGGTGCGATTGTGCGCTACATAAACCTGCCCCCCGTTCAGCGAAGCCAAGTCCCCGAAATCGTTCGATATGAAGCCCGCCAGCAGATACCCTTCCCGTTGGAGGAGAGCATCTGGGACTACCAGCTCGTCGACCGAGAATATGAGCCGGGCGAGGAGTTGGAGGTGGGCCTGTTTGCCGTTCGCCGCGAGAATGTTTACAACGTCCTCTATCACTTCGAGCAGGCCGGGTTCAATGTTCAGTTGATTCAGCTTGCGCCCATCGCGGCCTACAATTTTGTACGCGCCGCCGGCCTGCTGGACACCGTCGGCGTCGTCATGTCGGTCGGTGCCGCTTGTACGGATTTGATCATTGCTGATAATAAGAGCCTGCTTGTGCGCAGTCTTCCCGTGGCCGGCAATGACATGACCAGGACGCTGCAGGAGAAGCTCAGAGTGTCATTCATGCAGGCCGAGAACCTTAAGCGCCGCAGCGCCACCATCGCTCCCGAACAGGCCAAGAGGATGCTGGGTGTCATCCTGCCAATACTCCAGACCTTCGTCGCAGAAATACAGCGCACGCTGGGTTACTACAGGTCTCAGGTGCGGAGCATAAAGGTCAACCGGATAGTGGCCCTGGGCAGCGGCGTCAAGGTGCGGGGATTCCGTCAGTATCTTGCCAGGAGGTTGGAGGTGCCCGTCGAGCCGGTCGCACAACTCGGCGACGGGATGAAGGTCAGCACCGAGCCGGTCCGCAAAATTGTCGAAGGCAACATCGGATCATTCGGAGCCGCCCTCGGTTTGGCGGCCCAGGCGCTTGGAGATACGGAGAACAGGATCAACTTGACGCCCGCCGAGATTCTCCGCAGGCAGATAATAAGAGCCAAGCGCCCCTTCGTCGCCGGTGTTGCTGCCTGCTGCATGCTCACAGTCCTGAGCTTGTGGCTATTCTCCAACCGGAACTTCAAAGTGCTGAACGAAGCCGCTGACCGAGCAAGTGAGCCCCTGGAAAGGGCCAGGGGACTTAAGCAAGAGGCCGACAGGTACAAGGATATCTGGCCTTACTTTGGCAAGGAAGTCAGACTTAGAGTGATGGCTTCCCAGCAGCAGCAGGTGGTAGATTTCTACGGCAAGCTCGGTGATTTGCTGCCCCCGGACGTGATGCTTTCGGGCCTCCAAGTCCGCGTAACGAAGCTGTCTCAGGTTAAAGATTTAGTCTTGAAGTCGCAGAATCAGGGCGTGATCGACTGGGTCAACTCCGCCCAGAACGATCCCAACGCCGAAGTTTTCTACGTGAAAGCCGCGGGAGTGCTGCAGGCTCCCTTCGGCACGGACTTCGTCGGCATGATGCGCAGGGTCGACGAAGTGGTGGCGGAGCTCAACTCCAAACGGGAGTTCGCGGGCTTCCAGATCAGCCCTGAGAATGTAGCCGAGCGGCGTGGGACGAATTCGCTTGACTTGAAGGAGATAACTTGGTTTATAATACCGCCGGGCTAGGGACGGAAAACGTCGGCGGCCTTCGTGCCTTTGGCGCTTGTGGCGTCTTCAGCCCGATAGGTGCATAAGCGATTATCTGCCGGGTGGTCACCTTTCGGCAGAGTTTTGGCTGGTCGGAAATCCTGGAGGACTGAGAAATGGAGCTACTGAAAAAGTATCCGGTCTTCTTCGGCGTCGGCCTCCTTATCCTCGCCCTGATCCCTCTCTACGTCTTCCTCGTTCTCCCTATTCAGAAACAAATGGCAGAGAGTTACTACAGTGCACGCTACACAAGAGATGAACTTGACAAGTTTATCGTCATGGGAAACGCTATCCCGACACCGAGGATGGTTGAAGAATACAAGGGTTGGCACGCAGCACACGCCACCCAAGCGCAAGAAGACTTGGGACGGTTGAAAGCCAGGTCGCAAGAGTTGCACAAGTATTTCGAACAGACCGGCCCTCCCACCGTCAGCCCTTCCTACCCCATAATATGGGCCTCCGTCTACGAGTCGAAGCTTCAAGAGCTGCAGGGCCGCCTAACCAGCACTGTCCCTGTTTCCGGCACCGGGCTCGACCTGAAACGATTCGGCGGCCGAGCCCCTGCAGCCAACGATATCCCGGACCTACAGACCAAGTACTGGATAGCCGACGAGCTGATCCGGGTTCTCCAAGGATGCAAAGACGCGTCGCAGCTTGTCTCCCTCGAGCGGATTTCCTTCTCCGATTACTCCCTCGGGCAGGTAAAGTTGCCGGGGGCTACTACAACATCCGCCGGAGCGGAAACGCAGATGTCGGCGGAGGAGGAGGAAATATGGGACATGATCGATAGTGGAGCGATCACTTTCGAGGAGGGCATCGAGCTGCTCACCGCCCTGCAAAACCAGGGCGCGTCGGTAGCGGGCCTCGGTGGCGCTACTGCCAAAGCCGCCGAAGTCGACCGCTCCGCCGAGAAGGCCCTGCTCGGCTATCAGCCATATCCTTTCGGGATTAAATTGAAACTCCGGCCCGCAGGCATTCCGGTCTTCATTTCGTCTTTGCTCAACTCCGAACAGGTGATCCGTATTAACGGGATTGCCACCAACGCGAACCCCGACGGCACGGTAGAAATGCAGTTGTCTTGCGAGCTGCTCGATTTCAGCACGGCGGGAGCCTGAATATGGCCTCGGGCAAGTTCAAGTCATTCCTGTTTAGACATGGCGAGAAGCTCCTTTTGGGTGTCGCCGCAGCAGGCTTCATCTACGCGCTCGTCTACAATATCACCAGTGCCAGCGCCGGCGGTATCGTCAGCGAATTGCGTGAAAGAGCCCAAACGGTCGAGCAGATGATAAAGAATCCGGCCCCGCCTCCACCTCCCGGCCCACCTGTTCCTACACCGGTTGCCGGTGCTCTTAAGCCCCCGGTCGCACCCTTGGCCCCCTCTAATCCTTTTGTGCTTCGCCTCGTTCAGCAGCCGGTCCAGGAGACGCAGCCCGTTCAAGCCCTGGCCGGCGTTGCCCCCCCCGGTGCCGTCAAAGTCACTTCCCGCCCGGGCGCCAACGTCGTCGAGTGGTGGCGGGCTCCAGGCCAGGGCACCGACGTTTGGGCCGAGATATACAAAGTCGAGAAGGCAAACTTCCCCGGCTCCGTTCCATCAGTCGTGGAACGGGGCGTTGTGGCGACCCGCGGATTCTCCGCGGTCGCGCAGAACGTGGAGCCGGCCGAGGACGGGCACGGCGTCTACGAGGACACGAACATCATTGGAGAGGTCGAGTACCTCTACGCCGTGGCCTCCATTCGAGTTGCAGTCCAACAAACCGGAACGCAAACGGACCCGGATGCGTACTGGCGAGATTTTTACGACCTTCTCGGACAAGGTGTCCCCTATGAGGAAGCCCTCCAGATAATGGGCGAGCCCCCGAGCGAGGGCACCGGCCCAAAGAAGCAGGCTACCCCTCAGGAGTGGGGCAATCTCTTCAGAACCGCTGTGGTCAAGACCGCGATTCCCATCGTGTTCGAACTAAAGGCCGTTACAGAGGATAGGGACACCGGCGAACCCGTCGGGCGCGTCCAAGTGAGGCGGCTCCATCTCGGAGTATGGTACCCGGAGTTCTTCAGCGTCCGTAAGGGAGACGCCATCGGCGCCGTAGTCGAGAAATCGGTCAGGACCCCCGACGGCAAAATGTCTCGTCAGGAATTGGACCTCCGCACTGGCGCTACCGTCGTCGATTTCGTCGAGGTCGAGCAGGAAATCCCCTTCGAAATCAGAGGCAGGCAAATGACCAGAGTCGTCAAGACCTGGAAGATGATATACGAAGACAAAGACGGAAACATAAGAGAGATGTTGAGAACGACCGGGCGATGAGGCTTCGGGTTCGTCGACGCGGTCTTTTGCATACCAAGGGGGAGCATCCGGCATACAATGCCGCATATGTCTACGGATGATTCGGGCCCATAATGCGCGCGCTCACGAAAGGGGGATAGGTTGAAAGGGTGGAGATTCCTCGTCACGCTGTTTTCTATTCTCGTTCTGTTGTCGCTCGTGTCGAGTTGCACCATCAACGGAAAAGAAGGTGAAGGAGGAGAAGTCGCCGATCAGGCGCAACTTGAGAATGCCCGGCAGCTCTTCGATAGCGCCGTCTCCCTCTATAAGCAAGGCGAGTTCGAGCAGGCCAAAGCGCAATTCTCCCAGGTCAGGGAGATGCCTGTTGATATAGGCGACCGCATGCGGTCGAACGTGGATAAGTACCTCAGCGCCATCGAAGACAAGCTCCAGGCGCGGGCCGAAGAAGAGCAGGTCCTGGCTGCCAAGGCCCGCGCGGAAGAAGCCGCCGAAATCCTCGACCAAGCGGAGAACCTATTCAAGGCCGAGAAATACTCCGAGGCGAAGCCTCTTTACATCAAAGTCGATCAGATGAACGCGGACCTCGGATGGCGTGGCAACCGTACCCTCCAAAAGCGCCTTGCCTCCATTGACGACTTCATCGCCGCCAAAGCAGCCGACGAGAAGGCGGCAGCCGAGGCGGCAGCAGCCAAAAGAAAGGAAGAGCAACTCAGGCAGACGTTGACCGCGGCGTTCGAGCAGGGCGAGAAACTTTATCAAGCAGGCGACTACCCCGCCGCCAAATCCCAATTCGAAAAGGTACAAGCGAGTGAGGTCTCCCTGGGCCGTTCCATCGATCGCAAGGTCGCCTCGTATATGAAGGAAATCGCCGAACGCGAGGCAAAGGCCGAGAAGCTGGCGGAGCTGGATGCCGCCTACATCAGCGCCGACAGACTCTTCAAGGCCGGCGACTTCCAGGGGGCAATCGAACTCTTCAGAAAGATCGAGAAATCCAGAGACGCCGATGACAAGCTTCGAACGGCCGCGAGAGACTACCGCCGGCAGGCCGAGGCTAAGCTCGACGAGGCCGAACGGAGAGACAAGCTTATCGCCAGGCTTGATGAAGTGGAAAAGCTCATTGCGGCCGGAAAATACGAGAAGGCGCTCGACGTGGCTGACGAAATCGGCGCCGCGGGCATAGCTCTCGGCCCCGCAGGCGACGCCCGACTCAATGATTTGAGGGCGACCGCAACAGCCGAACTCCGTCGAAGGGACATGCAACTCCAACAGGAACGTCTTGCGGAAGAGCTCGCCAAAAAACAGGAGGCCGAGCGCTTGGCCGCCGAGCGCGCCAAAACCGAAGAGGCCCGCCAGCTTTACGACAAGGCTGACTCCCTGTACTCCAAGGGCGACTACCGCGCAGCTAAGGAGGCCTACCTCGAACTCGATGCTAAGTCCGATTACCTGAGTTCAAGGCAGAACGGAACTGTCGCCAAACGCCTCTCCACCATCGACGGGCTCATTGCGGACAAGCTGGCCGAAGAGAAGGCCATTGCCGAGCGTGAGGCCGCCGAGAGGGAAGCGGCGGCCGCCCGCGAAAAAGCCATGGCTTCCTTCGAGTTGGGGGAAAAGCTATACAAAGCCGGCAGCTATGCGGAGGCGAAAGCCCAACTCCAGGCAGTCGCGGACAGCGGAGTCGACTTGGGCCGGTCCGTCAACCGCAAGGTAGCCTCGTATCTCGACGATATCGCAGATCGCGATCACCAGCGGCTTGCCATGGAGCAGGCCGAGAAGGAAGAGGCCGCAAAGCGTGAGGCCGAACGCCGGGAAACGGAAGAGATGGAGCAAACCTACGCCCAGGCCAGGCAGCTTTACAGCAGCGACAGGCTTGAAGAGGCCAGGGCGCTCTTCGAGAAAATCAGGACTTCCGGCGTCAGCCTGGGGACGAAAACCGACGCGCGCGTTGCGTCATATATCCAGGAGATAGACGCTGAGCTGGCTGCGCGAAAAGCCGAGGAAGAAAAGCGCGCCACCGTCGCCGCAACCTACAGGGCCGCCACGGGCCTCCTCGAACAGCGAAAATACCAAGATGCCCTGGCACTCTTCCGAGAAGTCGCCGATAGCGGCGTCCAGATGACCAGGGATGAGCGGGCGCAGCTCGAGCAGCATATTGCACGCGCAGAGCAGGGCGTCGCAGAACTCCAAGCGGCCCGCGAAGCCCAAATGGAGGCAAAGGCCGTCCAGGACCGACTTGCCGCCGTGGAAAGCCTCATCGAGGACGGCAAGCCCATTGAGGCAAGGGCGGAACTCGACGCCCTCGTGGCTTCCGGCCTACCCCTGACTCTTGATGACGAGCGCGCGATCGGCGAACTGTCCCAGCGCATAGTCCGGGAACTCGAACCAGCTCAGCGCGAAATGGTAGCCGCCAAAGCGCCCCGAGTAAGGGGAAAGGCCGACGTGCAGCGAAGATACAACGCTCTCTGGGACGCCCTCATCCAGGACGAGGAAATTCGCCGACAGGAGCGTGAATTCCGCGCCGAGGCGCTCCTCGGTGAGGCCCTCAACCTCATCGACCAGCAGCAGTTCGCGGCCGCGCTGGATAAGCTCAATGAAGCGACTGCGCTCAACCCCGACCTGGAAGAAGCCCAGCAGAAGAAGCAAATGGTCGAGGAAATTCTGGCGATTCCAGCAGCCTACAGGCCCATGAGCGTCGAAATCAGAATGAAGGAGCAAGTCAGGCGGCAGGAGGCACGAATCGAAGTTGAGAATGCCCTCGCCGGCGCCAGAGACCTCTACGCCAAGAAGGAATATGACCAAGCGGTGACTATGCTCCGACGCACGCTTCAGTTGATATCAGTCCTTCCTGCCGGCGTTGACATGCCGAAGGAACAAAGCGAGGCCGAGTCCTTGCTGGCAAAAACCATCGCCGAAAGGGATGCGGCCGCTAAGGCCCTGGAGGAACAGAAGAGAATCGACGCCCAGCGCCAGGCGGAGCAATATGCCAAAGAACGGATAGAGCGCGAGCGACAGGTCGTCCAAGAGATGCTTAAGACGGCAAGGGCCTACTTTGACGAGCGCGAGTACGGCAAGGCCGAGACGCTATCCCGCATAGTACTCGAGAAAGACCCCGGCAATCCCACCGCCCGCGCCCTTTTCGAGGTCGCAACCGAGGCCATGCTTTCCCTCGAAGAAAGCGAACTCTCCCGCGAAGCCTATTACGCGAAGGAGGCGCTCAGGGTGAGGGCGAGGGAGCGAGAGATCCCTCTGGTCGATGATGTCCTTAAGTACCCCACCATCGAAGAATGGCTGAAAATGGACGAGCGCATGCCCCCTACCGTCTTCGAGGAACCTGGGCTTGGCTCAATCGAGCCGTTCGACCGGTATCGTACCTACGCCCCCGATACCAGGGTAAAGCAGCGGCCCGGCACTTATCAGACCGCGGTCGACACGCGCACCATCGAGGAACTCTTGTCTTTGCCCGTCTCGCTCGAGGTCGTCAGGCCGGAGGTGACTTTTGTTGGCGAGGAATTCGGTGTGTGGACTAGCGTCCAGGAAGTTCTCGACGACATCGCCCTCCAGACCGGGCTCAACATCTTTCTCCCCAGGACGCTTGATTACGTTGGCACGCCTTTGGCCGACACGGCGGCCCCCGTCTTCTACCTTGTGGATGTGCCTGCCGGCGTCGTCCTCGACCTCCTTCTCGACCCCTTCGGCTTCGGCTATCAGATCGCCTACGACAATACCCTCGTCGTCGTTCCCAAACAGGACGCCAGCAAGCTCATGTGGCAATCCTACGACTGCAACCATCTCCTCGTGAACGTAACCGACTTCACTTCGGGAGAGGCGGCTACGTTCACCGCGCCCGCGAAGGTATTGGTTGACCTCCCCACTCTTTCCTTGTGGATTCAGACTAACGTCGCTCCGGGCACTTGGGTCGTGCCGGGGGAGGTCGCCACGGACCCGCAAGCCCCCCCCGCCGCCGGCGTACGCGTGGGCACCATACGGGAATTGGAGACGTGGGGCTCGCTGCTCATCAGGCAGACTCCAGAGGTCCATGCGGAAATCCACAACTTTCTGGATACTCTTGAGCAGACCGTCAACGAGCTCATGGTCGTCTCCCTCGAAATAAGCATCCTGACCCTCGACGATGCCACCTTGCGCAAAATCGGTGTCCAGTGGAAGGGGCTCAACGTTGCCGGCGACAGCTTCGTCAACGAGGGCTTCGTCAGCGACCGCAGCGACCTCACTTCCGACTTCCGCTTCGGAGCGCAGCCTCCGCTGCCCCTATTTGGGTCTCTCGATACGGGGCCTACCGCCGCCATCGACTACAGCATCATTCGCGACTGGGCGGCCAGAATCGTCGTCGAACTGGCCGAGAAAATACAGGGCACCGAGGCGGTCCAGGCACCTCGTATCACCCTCATGCAGAACCAGATCGGCTACATCGCCGTTAACGACCAGCTCCCATACGTCTCTGACCTCACGACAGACGTGTCCGAGGATGCCGTCGGCGTCACTCCCACCATCGCCTTCCTTGACATCGGGGTAACTTTCCAGGCGCTGGCTACGATTAGCGCCAACAGAAAATACGTCTATCTGACCGTCGCCCCGACTTTTACCGACAGCACGGAGTCCGTGACCTCGGAGGCGATTGCCGTCACCGGCAATACGTCATCGTCGGTCCAGCAGACTGTGCCGATAGTCACGACGACCGAGCTGAGGACCAGTGCCAAGATTCCCGATGGCGGTACGCTCGTTCTGGGCGGCCTCGTCCGTTCCACCTCCATAAGTGCCGAGAGCCGAGTACCCATCCTGAGCCACATCCCCATCGTCGGCAACCTGTTCAGGTCTCATGGGAGAGGCCGGGACCGCGTCACAATAATTGTCATGATCACCCCCCACATCGTGGATTACGCGGAATACGAAGCGCACATGGACCTATACGGCACGATAGCCCCGTCGGCGATGCCTGCTTCCCCCCGACCGGTGGATTCCGTCGCTACACCTCAGATAGGGGGCTGAGCCTAACCGCAACTTTTTTCCCGAGGAGGCGATGAAGAGACTATCCGCCTCTCTGCTTTTCTTGGGTTTCTTTGTCGCCGCCACTGCCGTCCTCGCTCAAGCAGGCGACCAGGTAACCCGCATCTCAGTCTGGGACCAGGTGAAGAGCGCCGGTGGCATAGGCTGGGCCATCGTCCTCCTCTCGATCGCAATGCTTGCCTTGGTAATTGAGCACCTCATCACCATCCGCCTTTCCGTCCTTATGCCGCCCGCCCTTGTTGCGGCCCTCCAGGAGCTCCTCGAAAAGCGCCGTTACAGGGAGGCCGTTCAGGCTTGTCAAGAGACCCCCTCGGCATTCTCCAGTGTAGTCCTTGCGGCCCTGACTAGGCTCCAGCGCGGCCAAGCGGCTATGGAGGAGGGCGGACGCCAGGCCGTCGAAGAAGAGGGAGTCCGGCTCTTCCAAAAGGTCGGATACGTCGCTCTTATCGGCAACATCTCTCCCATGCTGGGGCTCTTGGGCACCGTAGTCGGGATGATTCGGGCATTTCACGTCATCGCCACTCAGCCCAATCCAAACCCGGCCGACTTGGCCGGCGGCATATCCCAGGCCCTCGTCACTACCTACATGGGGCTCGTCGTCGCGATCCCCGCCATCTTCTTCCACGCCTTCTTCCGAAACCGCGTCGAACGATCATTGGGTGAAATGAACCTCACCGCCGAAGACCTCATTCGGGGCCTCGGCAGAGAAGTCTCCCACGAATGAGTCCCAGAGAGGGCTATGGCACGCCTCTTATCCGGAGAGCGGGAAGCTCCTGAACTCAGCCTCCCTGCCATGATCGACATAGTGTTTCTGCTCATTATCTTTTTCATGACCGCTTCGGAATTAACCATCTCTCACGCGGAATTCCTGCGGCTGCCTGTCGCCGACCAGGCCGAAGAGCAGGAACAGCAGCCCGGAGGATGGGTCGTTATTAACGTCATGGATGACGGCTCGGTCTCTGTGAGGGGCAAGACGGTCGATCCCGCTACGCTTCGCGGTATTCTCCGTGACGAATCCGCGCTTTCCAAGGACCCTTCCGGTGCAGTCAACCTCGTGGTGCTCATCAGAGCTGACGCCGGCACCTCGACCGGATACGTGCAGCGCGTGATGCGAGAGTGCGCCAACTTCGGTATATACAAGGTGTACATCGCGGCGCTCAAGCAGCGTCCCACTTCCTTGGGAGTCACGAGATGACCGCGCGCCGTGTAGAGCCCGAACGTGTTTCCCTCCGCCTGACACCCATGATCGATGTCGTTTTCCTCCTCCTGGTGTTCTTCATGTACACGGCGCGTTTCCGCACGCTGGAGGGGCAACTGGGCGTGTTTCTCCCTCGCGGGCGCGCTTCAGCCGAGCTGGCCGAAGAGCTCAAGAAGGAGATGAAATCGGTCACGCTCTCGCTCCGCTGGGAAGCCGGCAAGCCCAGCGTCAGTCTCGAAGGGGTGGAATTCGAACCCACCGATCCCGAGCAGTTGTTCGGATATCTTGACCTCAGAGGTGCCGTGACGACGAAGCTCTTGCGGCTTAGAGAGCTTGTCCCCGACTCCGATATCGTAATAGACTCTTCCTTCGACGTCCCGGTAGAGTACTTCGTAGGGGCCATAAACTCCTGCGTCAGGGCCGGCTGGAAGAAGATCACCTTCCTCCATGCCTTCGACGTCCCGCCAACTTCGAACCTGGGACCACCCGCTCCCGAATGACCTGTCTGCTAAACGCCCATCCATCACTTTCTGCCCCCGTAACCAACCTCAAGGGCATCGGCCCGCGACGAAAGGCGCTCCTCGAGCGGCTGGGGATCCGCTCAATCGGTGACCTCCTCATCCACCTTCCACGAGATTATGAACGCCTGCGAGGTGCCGAGAACATCGCTGATGTCGCCGATGGGGAAAACGTGGCCGTCGTCGGCGAAGTCGCGAAAATCCGCTTCCGCCGCCTGCGCGGCGGGAGAACCGTCGTCGAAGCCGTTCTCCAGGATCAAACCGGAAGTCTCAATCTCGTCTGGTTCAACCAGCCTTATATGAAGAATCAGATACGCGAGGGGCAGCGGGTCCAGGCGTGGGGAAAGGTCCGTAGCAAACGCGGGCTCTTCATGCCTTCGCCAAAGCTCTCCGGCCCCGAAAGTCGTCCGTCCGGCATCCTGCCGGTCTACCCGGCGACGGAAGGGCTCAGCCGGACGTTTCTTAGGAATGCCGTCTCCCAGGCCCTGGGGGATTCCGCACTTTCGTTCGAAGACCCTCTCCCGGAGCCCCTGGTAAATAAGCTCTCGCTGGTATCACTCAGGACTGCCCTCCAAAACATCCACATGCCGCACTCCAGTCGAGCGGTCGCCGCGGCACGGAGGCGCTTGGCATTTCAGGAAGCCCTCGTTTTCCAATTGGCGCTTGCACGGCACAGGCTGTCGGTCCGCTCCTCGCCCAAAAAGCATACGTTCTCGATCACGGAGAGGCTCAACAGACGCATAGCCGCGCGAATACCGTTTGATCTGACCCCCGGACAGCGAAAGGCCGTCGCCCAGATTCAGCGCGACATGGCCTCCCCACAGCCTATGAACCGTTTGCTCCAGGGCGACGTCGGCTCGGGCAAGACCGTCGTCGCTCTCTGGGCCATGCTTACGGCAGTCGCCAATCGAACTCAGGCCGCCATGATGGTGCCCACCGAATTGCTCGCGCTTCAGCACTATGAGGCCGTCTCGACTCTCCTGAAAGGCTCTCGCGTGCGGATAGCGCTCTGCGTCGGAAGCGGCGACCCGGACGAAAAGGCAAAAACGAGACAGGCAATAGCCGCGGGAAGGATCGACCTCGTCGTGGGAACGCATGCGCTCCTGCGCGACGAAACCACCTTCGACCGGCTGGCTCTCGTCGTCATCGACGAGCAGCACCGCTTTGGCGTCCTCCAGCGCGCGAGACTAACCTCCAAAGCCACCTTGCCCGATGTCCTTGTCATGACTGCCACGCCAATTCCTCGAACGCTCTCGCTCGTGCTCTTCTCTGATCTCGAGCTTTCCACCATCAATGACCTGCCGCCCGGCCGCGTGCCCGTGACAACGTCCGTGGTCGAAGAGAGCGAGCTGGACAGCACCATGGAGTCCGTGGCCGGCCTCATAAGAAGCGGAGGCAAGGGATTCTACGTTTGTCCGTCCGTCTCCTCAGGAGGGAGCAGAGCTTCAGTGGAGGGTCTTTTGGGGTGGCTTCAGCAGGGGCCCCTCGCAGGCGTGCCGATGAAGCCCCTTCATGGGAAGCTGTCTTGGGACGAGCGCGCTGCGGTGATAAGGGATTTCCGCCGGGGCCGCCTTCCTCTCCTGGTCTCCTCGACCGTTGCAGAGGTCGGGATAGACGTGCCCGACGCCGACTTCATCGTAATTGATGACGCCCGCTGCTTCGGGCTCGCGCAGCTTCACCAGCTCAGGGGAAGAGTGGGGCGAGGCGGCCGCAGATCATTCTGCTTCCTCGTTGACCGTGGCGGTGAACCTGCCGGGCGGCAACGCCTCGAAATCCTTGCGCGCACTCACAGCGGCTTCGACGTCGCCGATGCGGACCTCCGCATGAGAGGGCCGGGCGAGGTGTTCGGCGTCCGCCAGAGTGGAGCCTTGCGCTTCAAAGTGGTAAAATTACCAGGCGACACGGAACTCATGCTTGCAGCCAGGGAGGAAGCGAATCGCCTCCTCAAAGCCGACCCTGGCCTTGTTGAACCACAGAACAGAAGTCTGGCCCTAATGGCGGAGAGGAGGTTTTCTCCTCAGGCTCCTCTCGCCGGCGTTGCCTGAGGCGATTAGGAGGGAGACCGGTTGCCGGTGCAAGAGTTGCTCAAATTTGACGAGAACGGCCTGATTCCCGCGGTGGTGTTCGACGTTGACCGCCGCCTGCCCCTGGTTCTTTGCTACATGAACCGCGAAGCGCTGCAGAAAACGCTGGAGACAGGCCTCGTCCACGTCTTCAGGAGATCGAAGAACAGGGTCATGCTCAAGGGTGAGACGTCAAATCACACCCAGGAAGTCAGGGAGGTCTTCGTCGACTGCGAGGGGAATTCGCTCCTCGTCAAGGTCAGGCAGAACGTCGCATGCTGCCATGCCGGCTACTTCACCTGCTACTATCGACGGATTGACCCGGACTCCGGGGCCCTCGTGGTGGCGGAAGAACGCATTTTTGACCCCAAGGCCGTTTACGGCAGCGAAAAATAGCTAAGAAGCCTTTGCCATTCCAACGCGCAGTGCTATAATCTGCACTCGGAGCGGCCACCGCGTTGGGCCGCGATGGAGGCGACTATGAAAGCCAAGGATCTGGCGATAGTTGTGCTGCTCCTCTTCAACGCCTTTCTCCTTGCTTTGTTGGTGACCGGAAAGTCGCCCGTCCCTCCGGCGAATGCCCAGACGGCGGCTTCCAGCGGCGGTCTGACGATGCTCTCTGCCGGTGCTGAAGGAGACCCCACGCTTTTTATCGTCGACGCCGAGAAGAAGAAAATGACCGTCTATAGCGTCGTCTCAGGCAGCAGGCCTCTCAGGCTCATCGCCGTAAGAGACATGAGCTATGATTTCTTTCCGGACGGATTCAACGATACATCCGGTCTTGACGTCGAACAAATCAAGGAGTATCTGTCCAACAAGGCCGGCGCGAAATAACCGCGTCATTGTCGTACCCTGACTGTGGGGGCAGTAAGATGGCTGACGAACTTTTGACTATCGAAGAAGCCGCCGACAAGCTCGGCATGACCAAGGATCAGGTCGTCGCAAAGGCGCGCGAGCGCGGATGGCGCAGCTTTCGTGACGGCGACTTGGTGAAGTACCTCAACTCGGATGTCGACGCCCTCAAGGCCGAGCTCGAAGGCGAAGGTCCGATGGCTCTCGACGAGGAAACCGAAGAGACTTCTCCTACCGTCTCTCCAGAAGCAGTGCCTCCCGTCTCCAGGGGCGAGGAGACCGCCACCGAGGAGCTCATCTTCGAAGACACCGATGAAGACTTCGACGTCTCACTTCTCGAAGGAGAGGAGGAGAAAGCAACCGCCGAGATGCCCGAACTCGAAGACTTGGAACTTGCCGACGAGACAACAGAGACAGAAGTCGAAGACCTCGCATCTCTGATAGACGAAGAGGAAGCGGGGGAACCCGCAGTCGTTGCTGAAGAACCCGCGGAGGTCGCCGAAGCCGCCGGGCCCGACCTCGAGGGCATAGAGGAAATTGAGGAGGCGGAAGAGGAGGCGGGGGTCATCATTCCGTCTCGCCGCATCGCCCTTCCAAGGACGGCCGAGCATCCCATTTTCGCCGTCCTCATGATCGTTGCCTTGGTCTTCTTGGTCTACGCTGGTATGTTCTTCGTTAATACCGTGCAGGGGAATAACAACTTCTTTACTCAATGGACCCAGGTTCTTGCAGGTGGAGCGGACTAGGACAGGAGGTGCGATGAGCATGAAGAGACTTACCGGTGGGACTGTTCTGCTGGCGATTGGCTTGGTGGGTCTTTTGCTCTCGGGATGCGTCTCCGACGAAGCATACAGAGCTGTCAAAGACCAGAATGAACAGAAGGCCATGCTCATCGCTCAGTACCAGGAAGAGAATCGTCGGCTCGATCTGAAGGTTCAGGCGCTTGAAGCAACTCTAAAAGAAAAGGACAGGCTGCTTGCCAACATGGAAGACAAAGAGGCCCTGCTGAAGCAGCGCCTCGAGGATGTATCCGCGCAAACCGCCGAACTCATGCTCCGGCTTGAGCAACTCAATCAGATACCCGGCGTCAGCGTCGTGCAGACCACCGAGGGCGTCAAGGTCGAGGTCGCCGCGGAAGTGCTGTTCGACTCCGGCAAGGCAACGCTCAAGTCTGCAGGCCGGCAGACGCTCAGGCAGGTCGCCGCCGTCCTTCGAGGGTCGCGGGAATTCATCCGGATCGATGGGTACACCGACGCCGAGCCCATCAAGTACTCGCCCTACAAAAGCAATTGGGAACTCTCCGGAGCGAGAGCCGTCACCGTTCTCGAAGAGCTGATTATGGAAGGCGTCGAGCCCGAGCGAGTCTACTTCGCCGGTTACGGCCCGTACAGGCCCGTTGCGGATAATGCCACCAAAGAGGGCAAGGCCAAGAACCGCCGCGTCGAGCTTCTTGTAATGCCTGGAACCTCCGCCCCGGCAACTGACATCCCGGCCGAGGCCGGTGCGGTAAAGCGCACTGTCGCGCCGCCCGTCACGGTGGAGCCGCCGGCGGCTGAAGCCGAAAAGACTCCGGCCGAAGGACCCGCCAGCGTCATCGAAATACCTCCCGCTGATTGACGCTCAAAATCCCGCGTTTCCTCCAGTAGGATGCGACCCAGGCTCTCGAGTCTGGGTCGCTTTGCGTCCCGGAGAAACTTGCCTCGCCGGCCCACAAGCCCGAAGCTTCCCTTCCTGCCCCTGGGCCTCGACGCTATAATTGATTCGGTCTGGGGGTTCAACCGATGCGGATGTTCAAGATAGCCCCTTTGCACAAAGTCATCTTCGTGCTGGGAGTCGGTATAATCGTTCCTGCCGTCTTCCTGGCCTACCTCGTCTTCCGTCACACCTTGGCCCAGCCGGAATCCGAACTGGCACGCCTCAAGGCCCTTTCTCGCGACGTTCTCGACACCACCGCGGGACTCATAGAGTCCGGGGTGGAGACCTTGTTCGAAAGGGTAGCTAAATCCGTTCAGGGCGAGACCCGTGACGAAATCTCCGATTCGCTCCGCGAGATCGAATCGCAGGGCATCGTTCAGCGCGCCTTCCTGATCGAAGATGGATCGAGCGTAATCTATCCCGACATATCCGTGACGAGGCCGGAAGACCCCGATGACACAGCCGTCGCCCTTCCCGCGCTCCTGACCAACCGCCTAATCCTGAGGGCGGCCATGGTTGAGGCCGAAGGTGAGAACCTCCCCTTCGCCGTCTCCCTCTACCGGCGAGCCCTCTCCGGCGCTTCCTCAGACGCCCTGAAGGCTGAATTGCTCCACAGGCTTTCCCTGCTTCTGGCCAGGCTGGGAGAGTTTGACCAGGCCGCCGGGCACGCCATGCAGGCGGCCGAGCTGTTCAAATCGTCCCAAGGGCGATCCTGGAAATGGGTCCTCGCTACCTACAACTTCGGCAGGTGGGCTGCCGACGCGGGAAGAAGAAGACTTGCTTCCTTTCCGCTAATTGGGTTGTACGCGGACATCGTCAGGGCAAAAGAGCCATTCGGTGTCGGAGAGCGAACCTCCCTCGTAAGGGAAAAGGTGCTCTCTATCTTGGAGGACCTCCGCGCCCATCCAACCTCCCCCGACCCCGCAGAGAAAATCCTCGAATATGTCGACGCCCTGATCGAGGAGGAGGCCGAAGCGGAGCGGACACGGGAATTGGCGGCCGGCCTCGACGTCTTCCTCCCCGCGCTTTCGCTCGGCGCATCGCAGATCCCGCCTGGAGAAATCGACGTGGTTCACGGAATAGTCGAGGGAAGGCCCGTCGAACTTGTCTACTGGACGCCGCCGAATCGCGAAAGCGCCAACCTTGTCGCCGGCTTTTCCGTCAACCTCGCTGCCCTCGCCTCCGTGGTCGGTACTCGTTTAATCCCCAAAGCCGACACCGGCCGCGAGCCCTTGCTCTCGCTCGTCGATGCCGAGGGACTCCTCGTCACCGGCCTCCCGCCTCACGGAGAATCCCCACCTCTTGCCTCTGTCCGAATGACCGGACTCGTCCCCGGATGGGAGCTCCAGGCGCGTGAGCTCAACCCCGGCCAAATCGAAAGAGCGGCGCGCAGGTACCTTGCGCTGAATCTCGCCCTCCTGGGGTTCGTCGCCGCCGCCATATCTCTCTCCGTCTGGTTCACTGCCAGGAGCTTGGCGCAGGAAGTGGAGTTGGGAAGACTCAAGTCCGGGTTCGTCTCCAGCGTCTCGCACGAACTAAAGACACCTCTTTCCCTCATACGCCTCTACAACGACACTTTGTTCATGAACAGAGTCGCCGACCCGGACAAGAAGGCCAAGTATCACGAAGTCATAGGCCGCGAATGCGACCGGCTCAGCCGGCTCATCGACCGCGTCCTGGATTTCTCTCGCGCCGAGATCGGCCGCAGGAAATACGAGCTCCGAGACGAAGACCTCGCCTCCTTGGTCGAATCGGCCATCGAGATTTGCGAGCCCGAGGCGATGGTCAAAGACATATCCATCGACGCGCACGGCCTGTCTCGACGGGTACCCGTTCGCGCCGACGCCGACGCGTTGGTCCAGGCGCTGGAAAACATCATCGACAATGCGATAAAATACTCGCCGCGGCAGAGCCGCGTGCAAGTCGTGCTGAACACGGACGATAACCAGGCTTCCATATCCGTTTCCGACAGCGGCATAGGCATCGACCCTACGGAGCACGGCAGGATTTTCGAGGAATTCTACCGGGCCGCCCGCCCTGAAGTCAGGACGATCCGCGGCAGCGGACTCGGCCTCGCCCTCGTGCGGCACACCGTCGAGAGACACGGCGGCTCGGTCGGCGTAACTTCTTCCGTTGGCAAAGGAAGCACATTCAACGTAACTCTCCCGCTGGCAAAGGAGGCCGGAAGCTTTGACGGACAATCAAAGCGAGACGATTCTTCTCGTCGAAGACGAGCAAGACCTCGCCTCCGCCCTCAAAGATAACCTCGAACTGGAGAACTTCCGTGTCAAACTGGCCTACACCGCCGAAGACGCGCTGCGGGCCATCGCCGTCGAAGAGCCTTCCCTGATACTCCTCGACATCATGCTCCCCGGAATGAACGGCTTCGACTTCTGCAAGAACCTTCGCGACCGAGGCATTGATGTTCCCATAATAGTGCTGAGCGCCCGGAGCGCCGAGCTTGACAAAGTCCTCGGCCTGGAATTGGGAGCCGACGACTACGTCACCAAACCGTTCAGCGTCCGCGAGCTCGTCGCTCGCGTCAAAGCGGTTTTGCGCCGCAGAAGCCCGGCCGCCGCCCCCGAAACCTACAAGATCGGGCACATGGTCGTGGACTTCAACCGTTTCGTCGCCAAGGGGCCGGACGGCGAAGTACCTCTTTCTTACTACGAGTGCGAAATACTCAAGCTCCTTGTCTCCAAGGCGGGTGTCCCCGTTCCTCGAAGTGACATCATTCGCAGAATCTGGGGCTACAACGCCTATCCCACCACGCGGACGGTAGATAACCACATCGTCAAGCTCCGTAGGAAACTCGGGGAGAACCCCGAACGTCCCCGCCACATCCTCACGGTACACGGCATCGGCTACAAGTTCGTCGAATGACTCTCCCCATACACGTTTTTACAATGTCAGACAGCCTGATTACACTTCCCGTCCGACCGGCAGCTATACTACTCCCTGGAGGAACGCATACATGAGACCCCTGCTTCCCGTGGTACTGCTGGTGTTGTTGCTGCCTCAGGCTCAAAACGCCGAGGCCCGCCCTGATTCCGCCGAAAGGGCTATCCAGGAAGCGTGGCTTGAGGAAGAAGCCAATCGCGACTTCCCCGCAGCCGTCGAGATTTACCAGCAGGTCATAAGGGAGCATCCCGAGGACAGGCCCAACGTCGCACAAGCTCGCCTGGGTATTGCCAGGTGTCTAATGCAAATGGGCAAGCGCGACGATGCTACCGCGATGCTCAAATCCGTCCTCGACGACTTCCAGGACCAGAAAGAAACCGCAAAAAGAGCGGCAGCCTATCTGGAACAATGGACGGGAGGATCGGCCTCTCCTTCCGTCGTCAAGCAGAATTTGCTTGACGCTTACCTGGAGGATCTCGGTTCGGCAGACCAACACCTGCGCGTAAGGGCGGCGGCCGGGCTTGGAACTCTCGGCGACCCCGCAGCAGTCCCCGCCCTTGTAGAAGCGCTGGATGACGAAGACCCCTTCGTTAGGAAGACGGCGGTATCCTCCCTTGGCAAGATCGCCGACAACTCCGCGGTGCCGCCCCTGCTCGAACTCCTTTCAGACCCCGCCCTGCGACCCGACGTCGCCCGCGCCCTCGCTTCCATCGGCAATTCGTCCGTTGTTAACCAACTTCTCGACGTCGTATACGCCGAAGCCGCCCTCGGCACCTATGCTGAACCACTCAAGGCGCTCTGGACGAACGATGCGACTCCTTACTTGTTCAAGCTCCTCGAAGCCGCTCAGCCGCCTGCGGAGGTCAACTGGGCGCTGTTGCTGCCCGACCTCGACCCCGCAGGATCGCTCCCGGCAATGCTCCGATGGCTCGGCTCCTCGTCCCCTCAGTTGAGGGCCGTCGCCGCCGCGGGCCTTGGCAGAATCGCAGACCGCTCGGCCACGGAAGACCTGATTAAAGCATTAAGCGACCCCGCCCTGCAGGTTAAAGAGGCCGCTTCCAGGGCGCTCGGGGACATGCGGGTGCAGGAGGCCGTGCCCTATCTCATAGCGGCACTCGAGGAGAGCAACCCTCGCATCAAAGATTCCGCCGCCTACGCATTGAACCGGATAAAAAGCCCAAGTTCGCTCGTCCCCCTCATTGCCGCCGGAGCGCTTGCCTCAGATTGGAGAATTGGCCCCGAACATGCTCGATTCCTTGCCAGAGGGCTGGACCATTCCGACCCCGGCACCCGCCGGTATTGCGCTGAGCTCCTTGCGGGAGTTGCAGCTCGTGCGCAGGAAGCGGCCCTTACCGGCGCGCTCTCCGACAGCGACCCGGCAGTCAGGCGCAGTGCCGCCAGAGGCCTCGGCAGACTAAAGACCCAAAACGCAACGCCCAATCTCGTGAAGTTGCTCGACGACCCGGTCCCCTCCGTCCGCATAGCCGCTGCCGAATCCTTGGGTGCCATCGCTGATAGCTCCGCAACTCAGGCCCTGGTGGATGCGCTTGACGATGCAGATCCGTCCGTCAAAAAGGCAGTCGCTCTTGCCATCAGCGAGATCGCCGACCCGGCCGCCATACCTAGCCTCCAGGACCTGCTCGAATCGGACGACGTCGAACTTCGTTCCATAGCCATCACCGCAGCAGGCAGGCTCAAGGCTGCCGGCTACGTGCCGGCAATACTGGATGAGCTGGAATACGGAGTGCCCAAGGTCAGGATAGCGGCTGCCCGAGCTCTTGGAAATATAGGTGCCGACGAAGCCGAAGGACGACTACTCTTCGCGCTTTCAGACACCTCGCCGCAGGTCAGAGCGGCCGCCGCCGAAGCTTTGGGAAAACTTCGTTCCTCGGACGCCGTCCAACCTCTTGCCTCTTTCCTTCTCTCGATTTCCGACCCGACGTCAACCCAGCCCGATGAAGTGCGTGCGGCCGCGGCCGCGGCTCTCGGCAACATCGGGGAAATCGCCGCTGCTCAACCCCTTTCTCACGCTCTCCGGAAAGACCCAAGCCTCACGGTCAGGATCGTGGCCGGCGAGAGCCTCGCTCTTCTCGGCGACCGCTCCGGCGTCCCCGTTCTCGCCGGCATTCTGAGAGACGAAGCCCCCGGCATTCGCAGAACGGCGGCAGCCGCGCTTGGGCGAATCGGCGACGACTCCGTATTGAGGTCTCTTACCTATATTGCTGAAAAGGATCCGAATGAGGATGTCCGCGAGGCGGCTATGAAGGCCGTTGAGGAAATCCGCGCCAGGGAGTAGGCCCCAAGGTGCCGCCTCGCCGGACTCCTCATTCGGGTATCTTTTGCCACGTTGGTGTTTCCGAATCGAGTGCCGATGCCCCCCATCTTCCACACGCTTGAGAATGGCCGATCCGAAAAGGCTTGAAACGTCAGCCCTCGGTGGTAGAATACCCGCGTGACCTTGAACCGTGCATTCGGACCCACATCTTCAGGAGACGGAACCCGATGGACCGGCGCATCATTTTTCTGATACTCGTTGTCATAATCATCGGCGTGGCGATTTTCGCCTTGCGCACGGATAGGGAAGGGGGCCGGCCCGCCGAGCCCACACCCTCTCCCCAGGTCCCCGTCTTCCCTCCGCCGAGGGTTACCTCGCTCCCTGTCGAAGTGATCCCCAAACCCGTTGCTACTTCCGTGCCCACGCCTGAAGTTGACATCTCTCGGGAGGACAGTGCGACGCTGCTCGAGAAAGCGGAGACTCTCGCCAAAGTCGGCAGAAGGGAAGATGCCTGGCGGATTTACTCCCAGGCCGTCGAGGGCCTCCAAGGCGAGGCCGCCTCTCGCGCCAAGCGCGCAACCACCCTGCTCGCCAACGAGTTACTCTTCTCAAAAGAGCCCTCGCCTTTCATAGAGACCTACACCGTGCAGGCGGGCGACAAGCTCTATACCATTGCCAAGAAGTACAAAATCCCCTACGAACTCATAATCAAGATCAACGGGCTCAAGAGCGACCTCATCCACCCCGGCGACCGGCTGAAAGTCGTCCAAGGGCCCTTCGACGTGACAGTTGACACCTCCAAGCTCGTCCTCACCGTGTACTACCAGGGAAAGTACGTCAAGGAGTACCCCGTAGGGCTGGGTGAGCAGGGCGTCCTGCCGGAAGGCAAGTACCCCGTCACAAGCAAACTCATAAACCCCGCCTGGACCCACCCCTCAAGCCCGATGTCTGCTGACGACCCCAACAACCCGCTGGGCGAGCGCTGGATAGGCTTCTACGGCGAATACGGCATCCACGGAACGATTGAACCCGAAAGCATCGGCAAGCGAGTCTCTTTGGGGTGCGTCAGGATGCACGAAAAGGACGTGGAAGAGCTTTTTGACCTCCTCGTTCGAGAGTACTCCACCGTCACCGTCAAAGACGGAATCTGAGGCGGAAAAATCCTCAGCCGGTCTTGACATCCTATGCGGTCGTAGTATAATAACTGTTGCCGCATGGCCACCATTTACATGGTGTCTCCTCTGTTCTTTGACAATCGAGCAGCCGCAAGTGATTGGATGTGGAAGAAAGTAACAACGCCCCGTCTCCAGCAACGTGGGGATGGGGCTCCAGATCAATTCTTCGATTGAAGGGTTTGATCCTGGCTCAGAGCGAACGCTGGCGGCGTGGTTAAGGCATGCAAGTCGAGCGAGAAAGGCCCTTCGGGGCCGAGTAAAGCGGCGGAAGGGTGAGTAATACAAGGATAACCTACCCTTGGGACGGGAATAGCAGGCCGAAAGGCCTGGTAATGCCCGGTAATGTCGGCGGAGCGCAGGCCCCGTCGACCACAGGTGGGGATCCCTTCGGGGACCCATCGCCTGAGGAGGGGTCCTTGTCCTATCAGCTAGTTGGTGGGGTAATGGCCTACCAAGGCAGCGACGGGTAGCCGGCCTTAGCAGGTGTTCGGCCACACTGGGACTGAGACACGGCCCAGAGCCCTACGGGGCGCAGCAGCCTTGAATCATCCGCAATGGGCGAAAGCCTGACGGTGCGACGCCGCGTGGGGGAAGAAGGCCTTCGGGTTGTAAACCCCTGTCACAGAGGATGAAATGGACAGGCGCTAATAACGCCTGCCCTTGACCAAATCTGAGAGGAAGCAGCGGCTAACTGCGTGCCAGCAGCAGCGGTGACACGTAGGCTGCAAGCGTTGCTCGGTTTTACTGGGCGTAAAGGGCGTGTAGGTGGTCCGGTAAGTCAGCTGTGAAATCCCCCGGCTCAACCGGGGAACTGCAGTTGATACTACCGGGCTGGAGTGCAGGAAGGGGGAGCGGAACTCCTGGTGGAGCGGTGAAATGCGTTGATATCAGGAGGAATGCCGGTGACGAAGGTGACTCCCTGGCCTGTAACTGACACTGAGGCGCGAAAGCTGGGGGAGCGAACGGGATTAGATACCCCGGTAGTCCCAGCCGTAAACGATGGGCACTAGGTGGAGGGATCCCGACGGTCTCTCTGCCGAAGCTAACGCGTTAAGTGCCCCGCCTGGGGAGTACGGCCGCAAGGCTAAAACTCAA
>CAZBND010000022.1:0-39374 GCA_964493415.1 uncultured Planctomycetota bacterium
TCCACAGTGTCGCCCATCTCCTCGCGAACCTTCGCCATGCTGGTGTGCTTCGGGTCGGTCTCGTCGCCCACGTAGTAAATCCTGTCGAACGGGGGAGGGGGGAAGTAACCCGTATGCGGGTCCCAGCAGTGCACGAAAAGGAAAAACTCGCTTTGGCCGATCTCGTCGAGCAGCCTGAATGCCTTCTCCACGATCTGCCCCGCGTTCTGCTTAGTCTCCAGCGCAGTCTGCTTCAGCAGCCCGTAGTCGTCGAAAAGGTCGTAGCCGCGCCTGAACCACTCCGGCTCGACTCCCTGCATACCCTCCGGCAGCCACGAATGCCACGTGGAAGGCAGGTTGTCCACCGCCGCCGTGACGTATCCCTGCTGCTTCAGCACCTCGGGCAGCATCTTTACGCCGTCCTTCAGCGGGACGTGCCCGCAGTGCGATATGACCCCGTGATACACCGGCGACCGGCCCGTCATTATCGTCGTGAACCCCGGATGCGTCCCCGATCCTTGAACGAAGCAATTCTCGAACCTCACCCCTTCGCTCGCCAGCTTGTCCAGGTTAGGCGAGGTGGGCCGGCCGTATCCGTGGCAGCTCAGGTGGTCCGCCCGCAGGGTGTCTATCACGATCAGCACGATGTTCATGTGTGTTCTCCTAGTGGCAGTGTCCGACCCGGAGCTTCTTCCAACCCTTATTCCGGTTCCACCGTCGCCGTCGGCGGCCCCTCTCCCGTGCTCTCACCTTCAACCTGTTTCTCGTCGGCCTCTTTCTTCACTTGGTCGTAGACGGCTTCGGCCATGTCGAGCAGGCGCAGCATATCCTCTGCACCCAGGGCCCCGGACGCTATGAGGTCCCCGATTATCCTTCCGTCGTGTACGTAGAAGAGCATCGTTGGAGTGCCCGGCAAACGGACTGCCGCGGCCAATTCCGTCGCCGGGCTGCGTTCGTTCGTAGTTACGTCTGCCAGGAACGGCTGAAAATGCCTCAGCCTCGCCACGACCCTCTCATCCTGCAAGGTTTTGCTCTCGAGCTCTCTGCACGCGACGCACCACTCCGCGCTGAAAAGCACCATGACCGGATGTTCCTTCGCGGCTTCCTTAGCCTGCTCCCAGTCGAAGGCCGGCCACTCGTGCGGGTCTTTTGGGTTGTTCAACAGCTTCGAAGCCGAGGGCGCAGTCTCCAGCGACACTCCGGCCTCAGACGCGGGCTCGGCGGACGCCTCGACCTCAGGCGTGGGCTCCGCCGCGTTCTCCGCTCCCGTGGCTTCTTTCTGTTCCCCCGTCCTTTCCCTCTCCTCTGATGAGGTCATCTGCGGCCCCGTGCTGCGCCATTGCGTACCCGCGCCGCATCCCTCCGGGCTAAGTACGATGCCGACGCCCAAAACCACCATCGCGACTCCGGCGACCCTGCGGGCCGTCTCTGTTCGTGTCCCCGCCGCCCATTTGCCCACAAATCCGCTCACGATACCGCCTGCCGCCACCACCAGCCCCATCAGTCTCAGCATTGTTCCTTCAGGCAGCACCGGCCGCGCGAAATACACCGCAGCCACGATGAGCACCACGCCCATGAGCTTCTTCGCCCATGCGTTCCACGCCCCTCCTCTTGGAAGATTCACAAGGTAAGTGGAAACGTTTCCCACCAAGACGACAGGAATTGCCAGTCCCAGCCCGAACGCCAGAAACAGAGTCGCCCCGCTCGCGACGCTTCCTTTTCCGGCCACGTAGGTGAGAAGTCCCACGATGAAGGGACCCACACACGGCAGAGCCACCACTCCGAGCGTCGCGCCCATCACCAGCGCCCCCCCGTAGCCCGCTCTCCCTCTCACGACTTCGCTCAATTTGCTCGGCAACCGCCACGTCGTTCCCGCCAGCGTCAGAATCCCAGCCAGCGCTATTATTCCCGCCACTCCCCACACTACCGCGGGCTGCTGCAGTTGGAACCCCAGCATTCTTCCCGTCAGCGCGCTCACGCTGCCCAGCGCGGAGAACGCCGCCGCCACACCCAAAGCGAAAAGCGCCGACAGCGCTATCAGCTTCCTCCCCTTGCCTTGCGCCCCGAAGAAACCCACCACTACCGGGATGATTGGGTATATGCACGGCGTTGCCGCCGTCGCCGCCCCGGCACCCAGCATCAGAAGCACTCCCAGCGCAGGCCCCTTGCCGTCCAGGACGTATCTTCCCCCCTCGTTCCCCAGGGCAGCAGCAAACCGGATTGCTCGGAAGAGCCCCTCAGCCAACGCATCCGGTTGGAACACTCTTCAGTCCTCTTCGTAAGCCACGTATCTGATCGCCACGGTGAACCCTATTAGCGATCCTATCACACCGGGAATCAGGTATGAAGCGCCGAAGAGTTCCGCCACCAGAACAGCGCCGGCAAGAGGCACGTTGATCGCCGCGCTTAGCAGCCCGCTTATCCCCGCCGCCGTGAGGGCCACGCGCAATCCCGGATCCTCTACCCCGAACGCCGCCGCAACCACTTGCCCCAGCGCACCCCCCATGATTATCAGGGGGAAGACGATTCCTCCGCTGCCACCGGAGCCCACCGTGAAGACCGTTGCAAGCAGCTTCGCCACAAGCAACGTCAGCGCGAAGACTAACGCCACGTTCCTTCCATCGCCCAGCGTGTCAAGCAGACCGAGCCCCAGCCCCAGCACCTCGCGTCCCCCAAGCGCGGCGATGACGACGCAAAGCGCGGCCCCAATCCCCGGTGCCAGCCCCAACCCAACGCCGAGTTTCTTGAAGGCCTTCTTTGACGATCGGAACGCCCACACAAAGCAAATGCCCACTCCCGCGGCGAGCAGCGCGGTCAGCAGCGACGCCGCGAACACCATCGGGCTTACGGCGAAAGGAATTCTCTCCAGCGGCGGAGAAAAGTTGCCTCTGATGAGCCCCTGCACGAAATATCCCACGATCCCCGCTCCGATACCCGGAAATACGTCGCGGTAACGCACCATCCGCGCGTACAGCACCTCCGCAGCGAATATGCCTCCGGCAAATGCGATCCCGAACATCCCGCTAAGCACGCCGGCGAATCCGCACACCGCCGCCAATCGCACCTCGTCCCCATTCTCCGTCCTCAAGACGCCGATTCGCTTCAACCACGCGCCGATTACCGAGCCCGTCCCTCCGCCCACCAACGACGCCGGACCCACAAGCCCTCCGCTCCCACCAAACCCTACCGTGAAGAGCGTCGCCAGCCCCTTGCCCGCCGGCATTGTCCACCTCATCCTTCCATCTTGCCGGTTCAATGCGTTTATGTACTCCGGCATGCCCTCCTCGGCCGCCCTTCGCTCGAAGTACAGGAACACGCCCCCGGCAAGGAGCCCCCCCAGGATCGGCCACACCCACCACAGGCTTCCACCTCCCAGCCGCTCCCATGCGAGCACCACGGCGAACTTCATCACTATCCCCAGCAGCGAGGCCGCCGCCCCTATCACGGGCACGGCCACGCACCATCCCATTTCTCTCTTTACGTCCTCGATCCATCCCTGCTTTGCCGCGTTATCTTCCAACTAGTTCCCCCGCTTCATGGCGTCGGCCTCCGGCGGGTGGAAACCGCACGGAAGGGATCGGCCAACGCCCAGCCTAGAGTGGGCGTTCAAGCGGCAGCCCTTGGATACGGTGGGGGAGGGCGCGATCCACAACAGCGCGCAGTCCCGCTTTCTCATCCACTGCATTCCTACGCCGGAGCCTCAGCAGGCTTGCGACTACTCCCTGCTTTCTTCTTCGGTTTCTTTCCCGCCTTTTCCATAGTTGTCTTCAGCACTTCGTCGATGTCTTTGACGAAGTCGAACTTCATTCCCTTCTTTATCTCCTCGCGCACCTCTGACAGGTCCTTCTCGTTTCTCTCGGGCAGGATGACGTGTTTGATCTCCGCCCGCCTGGCCGCGAGAACCTTCTCCTTTATGCCTCCGACCGGCAGCACGTTCCCTCGCAGCGTGATCTCTCCCGTCATCGCCACGTCCGGCCTTACGGGAGCATCCATGAGGAGCGACGCCAGCGCCACCGTCATGGTTATCCCCGCAGACGGGCCGTCCTTGGGGATAGCGCCCGCCGGCACGTGGATATGTATGTCCGTCTTTCCGAACAACTCTTCGTCGATCCCCAGCTCTCCCGCTCGGCTCCTTATGTACGTCAGCGCCGCCTGCGCCGACTCCTTCATCACCTCTCCCAGTTGACCCGTCAGCACCAGTTTCCCTTTTCCCCTCATCTTCGCCGCCTCGACGAATATGATGTCTCCCCCCGCCTGCGTCCATGCCACCCCCACAGCTACCCCGGGCCTCCCCATCCTCTCTTTTACCTCTTGGAAGAACTTCGCAGCCCCCAGCATCTCCGCCACTTCCTCCGGCGTGATCTCCTCCGGCAGCTCCTCACCCTCAGCCAGCTTCCTCGCGAACTTCCTGCACACATTCGCGATCTCCCGCTCCAGGTTCCTCAGCCCCGCCTCCCGCGTAAAGTCCCTTATGATCTTCCTCAGCGATGCGTCAGAAAAGTGAAGCTTCCCCTTCGGAATCCCGTGTGACGTCAACTGCCTCGGCACCAGGTGACGCTTGGCAATCCCTATCTTCTCCCCCTCCGTGTAGCCGGGAAACTCCAGCACTTCCATCCTGTCCTGCAGCGCCGGCGGGATAGTCTGCAGTATGTTCGCCGTCGTTATGAACAGCACCTTCGAGAGATCGAATGCCACGTCCAGGTAATGGTCCGAAAATGAGAAGTTCTGCTCGGGGTCCAGCACTTCCAGCAGCGCCGCCGACGGGTCTCCTCGGAAGTCGGCCCCAATCTTGTCCACCTCGTCAAGCATGAACACCGGATTCCTCGACCCCGCTCGCCTCACCCCCTGGATTATCCTTCCCGGCAGCGCCCCGACGTATGTCCTCCGATGCCCTCGAATCTCAGCCTCGTCCCGCACCCCTCCCAGCGACATCCTGATGAACTTCCTCCCCATCGATTCAGCTATCGACCTGCCGATCGACGTCTTACCCGTTCCCGGAGGACCCACGAAGCACAGAATCGGGCTTTTCGTATCGGGCTTGAGCTTCCTCACGCTCAGGTATTCCAGAATCCTCTCCTTCACCTTCTCAAGGCCGTAGTGATCTCGGTCCAGAATCTGCCTGGCGTGGCCTATCTCCAGCTGATCTTCCGTCTGCTTGTTCCACGGCATCACAATCAGCCAGTCGAGATACGTCCTGGCTACCGTGTATTCAGCCGCGCTCGGGTGCATCTGCGAAAGCCGCGACAACTCCTTCTCCGCCACCTCTTTCGCCTCTTCCGGCATCTGCGCTTCCTCGATCTTCTGCCGCAGCTCCTCGATCTCCTTGCCCGTATCCTCCTCACCCAGCTCTTTCCTGATCGCCTCCAACTGCTTCCTCAGGTAGAAATCCTTCTGCTGCTTCGACATCTCGCCTTGAACGCTGGACTGGATTTTCGACGTCAGCTCCAGCACCTCCAGCTCCCTTTGAAGCTGCGCGGAAAGGCGCTCGAGTCGCCTCTTCACGTTCAGCTCTTCCAGCAGCATTTGCCTCTCTTCCAGCTTCAGCGATGGGCCCAGCACCGACGCCACGAAATCCGCCAGCATCCCCGGGTCGTCGGTATTCATCGCCACCACCTGCAGCTCCGCCGGCAGTTGCGGAACCATTGACACTATTTTCGTGAATTGCTCAAGGACGTGCCTCATGACCGCCTTCGTCTGAACCGTCTCGTCCTTTTCGTCATGCAGCTCCGTTATCTTCGCGCGGAATTGGGGTTCCGTTTGCGTGAACTCCTCCAGCCGTATTCGGCCGAGCGGCTGGATAAGTACCCTCTGCGTTCCGTCCGGGACGCGGATCATTTTCACGACCATCCCCGCCGTTCCCACCGTGTACAGATCCTCAGGCCCCGGCTTCTCCACCTTCTCGTCCTTCTGCGTCACCACCCCCAGCAGCCTGTCGCCGGCCATCACCCCGTCCATCAGCTTCACTTCCCTTTCGCCTTCCACGGCAAGAGGCAGCGCACCGATCGGAAAACCCACCTGGTTCTTCAGAGGCAAAATCGGCAGCTCCGAAGGCAGCTCCTGTTTCTCTTCGCCTTCGCGATGCGGCACCCCAGGGGCCGACACCCCGCTTTCGTCGTTTGCCTTGTCTTCCACCATATCGCTCACTCCACGTTTATCGGCACGGTCGTCGTCTCACCATCGACGGCCCTTGAAACCGGCATATGTATCCGCAGAAATCCGTTCTTCATAGACGCCGAGATTCTCCTCGCATCCACCACCATAGGCAGCCTGATCCTTCTCCCGAAACGTCCATAGCGAATCTCCATCTGCATGTATCTTCTTTCCCTCTCACCTTCCTCGCGCCTCACTCCTGAGACCTCCATTA
The DNA here is from genome assembly GCA_964493415.1 of uncultured Planctomycetota bacterium. Classification (GTDB taxonomy): domain Bacteria; phylum Planctomycetota; class DG-23; order CAZBND01; family CAZBND01; genus CAZBND01. The sequence goes on from CAZBND010000022.1 coordinate 6,344, forward strand.
CCCGCCCTCTCACCACGATGTCCACGTCCGGCAACTCCACGCCTGCCAGTTCCATCACCACGACGACCGCTTCCCCGGTCTGGTAGACGTCCATCGGGGGTTCCCACGTCCTCTCCGGCAGGAACGCCCCAGGATGCGTCGCAAGATATACCTGCGTGGCGGCCCTCCGCATCATCTCGTTGTGCAGTCGCTCCATATCGTCGAATATGTCCGGCATCTCTTACCTCCGCCCGCGGGACGCCCCCGCCTCGCAGACTTACTCCATCTCATCCTAGGATATGTCCGTAATCTCCCGTTGCAGAACTATCTCGCTCTTAATCGAGTTCGCGATGGGGCACCTGTTATCCGCCGCAGTCAGCACCTCGTCCGCCTTAGCCGCCATTTCCGGGCTCTTGACCTCAATCTTGGCGTATGCCTCTATCCGGTTTATCACCCAGCCCCGCTCATCCTCGCGCACCATCTTCCCGACTGCCCGGCACGAGAAGCTCTCGTATTCCAGGCCCTCCTTCTTCCCAAACCCCAGGAACCTTATCAGCAGGCATGCCACGTACGAGCCGACGAAAAGCTGCTCGGGCGTCCAGAACCCCGGCTCCCCCTTGAACTCAACAGGGGCGGAGATGGCGACCACCGGAGCCCCCTCGACGCTCACCTCACCCGTCTTCTCCGTCAAGGTCTTTGAGTCCACGGTGTACTCGAACGTCTTAAACCTGGCCTCAGGTCCCATCGCCACCTCCTATCACCATCGCCGGCCTTACCGGCAAACCCTGGGTCGTTACAGTCCTGATTCTAATGCCTTCTAATTCTTCTTCAAGGGGAAAGCCCAGCCAGGGACTCCTGATCGCTCTACTTGTTCTCTCGTCGAGCACATGCTATAAACTGCTCGCGACGAACTCACCTCTTTGCCAAAAGGAAAGCAAATGCGCGGTCCCCGAAGCTCGGCAGCAATCTTCATTGCGCTCTCTGCTGCTGTCCTTTTCCTTCTCGCCGGCTGCGGACGGCGACCCGACCTCATCCTCGCCACCACTACCAGCGCACGCGACTCGGGCCTTTACGACATACTTCTGCCGGAATTCGAGAAGGAAACCGGCATAATGGTCGCCGTCGTCGCAGTCGGAACCGGCCAGGCACTCAAGCTCGCCGAAAACGGTGACGCCGACCTCCTGCTGGTCCACGCTCCCGACCAGGAAGAAACCTTCATCCAGAAGGGCTACGGCGTTCGCCGCATTCCTCTGATGCACAACTACTTCGTCATCGCCGGCCCCGCCGCCGACCCCGCCCGACTCTCCGGCTCTAGCAGCGCAGTTGACGCGTTCAAGAGAATTGCCGACACGAGTGCTCTCTTCGTCTCGCGCGGGGACAATTCGGGGACCCACATCAAGGAGCTGGCCATTTGGGACTCGGCAGGCATCACCCCTTCTCCGCAGGACTCCCAACATTACACAGAAACAGGGCAGGGGATGGGACCCACTCTCAGAATTGCCGATGAACTCTCCGCCTACGTCCTGTGCGACAAGGCCACCTATCTCAACTATCGCTCCGAGCTGGCCCTCAAGATTCTCTTCGAAGAGGACCCCTTGCTTCTCAATCCCTATTCCCTTGTAGCCGTCAATCCCGAGCGCCATCCGCACGTGAACTCTCGGGACGCCCAACGCCTCATAGGCTGGTTGACCTCGCCCGACGTCCAACGGATAATCGCAGGCTACAGGATAAGAGGGGAGCGGCTTTTCTGGCCTGATGCACGTCCGGAGGTCACGAAGGGAGGCGAGGCATCTCTACCCTCGACTACATCTCCGAGTCCTTCTCCCAAGCCTTCCGGCTGATCATCACCCTCGACCCGCAGGTCGTGCGGAGCTGTCTCCTATCCCTCCGCGTCGCTGGCATCGCCGTAGTCCTCGCTTCCCTCGTGGGCATTCCCGCCGGGTACCTCTTGGGCACAAGGGAATACCGAGGCAAGCGCCTCGTCCTCAACGCTCTCGCAAGCCTCATGGCTTTCCCCAGCGTCCTTGTCGGCCTGTTCGTATACGTCTTGCTCTCACGCAGCGGCCCTCTTGGTGCCCTCCGATTGCTCTACACCCCAACCGCCATAGCCATTGGGGATTTCTTCCTTGCCCTCCCCGTGATCGTCTCGCTTGCCGCCATGTTTCTCGCGCAGGCGAATCCCCGAATCCGCAAGACCGCTCTCGCCTTGGGGGCCTCTCCCGCAAAGGCCGCCCTGCTCGTGATCGCGGAAAAGCGCTACGCCCTCCTCGGCGTCGTTCTTGCCGCTTTCGCCAGGGCCGTTACCGAAGTGGGCTCCGCCATGATAGTCGGCGGCAACATCGCCAATCACACCAGGACCATGACCGCCGCCATCACCCTCGAAACCAGCAGGGGAAATCTCTCAATCGCCATCGCGCTTGGGCTCATCCTTCTCATGGTCGCTTTCCTCGCCGTTCTCTTCTTCCGTTGGGTGTCGCATGTCCGGTCCTGACAACCCGCTTTTCTCTCTTAGGAATCTCACCAAGACTTACGGGGCTCAGCAAGCCCTCAGCATCGAGTCACTCGATATCGCCGCGGGCGGGATTTTTCTCGTTGCAGGCCCGAACGGGGCGGGGAAGACGACACTCCTGGAAATCCTCTGTGGCCTGATCCAGCCCTCTTCAGGCACAGTCCTCTTCCGCGGCCGGCCGCTTTCCTCCGCCGGTCCCGCTGCCCCATCGCTTCGCAGCTCCGTTACGATGATCCTGCAGAACCCATACCTCTTCCATACCTCCGTCGAGCGATTCCTCTCGCTCGCTCTGCACCTGAAGAGAATCCCTCGACGCGACCGCCCGCGCCGAATGACCGATGCGCTCGAAGCGTTGGCGATCCCTCACCTTCGCAGCCGCCATACGTCCGAACTATCCGGCGGCGAGCGCCAGCGCCTCGCTTTGGCTTCCGCCCTGGCCGCCGACCCCGCCGTCCTCATCCTCGACGAGCCCCTTTCCAACGTCGACTCATCCACTGCACGCGCGCTGATGATCCTCCTTCACGATCTTGTGCGCGCCAAACCGGTCACCGTTATCCTCAGCACCCATCAGATCGAGCGCGTTCTCGCCATCAGCGATCACGAGATATATCTGCAAGGCGGACGCATCGTGCCCGTCCCGATACCCAACCTCATCTCCGGCGAGATCGTGATTGAAGCCGGCGAGACCTTCTTCGTTGGGCCGAGCGTTCCCCGCATTCGCGTCAACGCCGATCACCCCGGCCATTCCAGGATTTCGATACCGCTCGAGTCGGTAATCATCTCTCGTGAGCCGCTTCGTTCCAGCGTCCGAAACTCCCTTCCCGCCGTAGTTGTGGGCAGCTCCGCTCAGCCCAATGGCTCTGTGGAGGTCGTGCTTGATGCCGGCTTCGAGCTGCACGCTCTTGTAACGCCGCAGTCTGTTCAATCCCTATCGTTGCGCTCAGGGGAAAAGGTGCTCGCCTGCTTCAAGACCAGCGCCGTCAGCGTCTTCCAGCCGCCGTCATCCGGCTGATATTCTACGCCTCCCATTGCCGCCCGTTTTCCAGCGCCCCTCTGTTGACGACCACCGTATGCGCTGCCCTGTCGCCTATTCGTTGCCTCAGCAGCCCCTTGCGTGCTGCAACGACCCCCGCCACATACGCCAATGGCAAGAAGTCCACTATCCTCAGCAGATTTCTTATCACTCCGGCGGAAAGTCCCGCCTTCTTCCCGCCTTCCGTCACCACCGCCAACCCCAGCGCCGCCTTCCCCAAGGTCCTCCCCCATATCCCTTCCGTGCAGATAAGGTAGACCAGCCACAGTCCCACCGTGCCGGCCGCCAGCCTCCAGGCTTCGTACCTCATGACGAATCCGAGCAGCGCCACCGCGATCGGGATGGCCAATAGCGCATCGAGCAATTGCGCCGCCCCGCGCTTCCACCACTCCGCCGGATAGCTTTCCTTCACCCCGAGCAGAGCCTGCCGGAACAACTCCTGCATCTTCAGCACCGCCGCCGCCATTATGATCGTCAGCACGGGCATCAAGCTTAGCAGCCCCAGCCCTGTGGCCGTACTGGCCCGCCGAGCCACGCTCACCTTGTCCACCCAGCCCCCATCCTCCCACTTGGCCCCGTCGAAGTACAGGCGCTTGATCCCTCTCAACCCGGTTACAAACACCCATGCTTTTCCTTCCACTTCTGCCGCTTCTATCCCCGAAGGCCTCCCGGCCCACAGCTCCTTCGGCACTTCTCCTTTGCTCATCACCTTTCCACGTTCGTCCACCTCGGCGTATCGCAGCTCCCCGTCGGCCTTCGACGAGTAGAAGGTCCAGAAGCCATTGCCTTCGCCTCCCGCCGTCCACGCGACAAACGACCCTTCTTCAAGATCCAGTTGTATTGCGTCTCCCCATTCCATGCCGCTTCTTACAATCCATTTGCCCCTCGCATCCGACCACAAGACCCAGATGTTCCCTCCAGCCGTCCGAACCACCGAGAGGTCCTTCGCCGTCCCTGCGACCTGGGGCCCGACGCCCACATCCCGCCAACCTCCGTCCTCCGCAACAGCCGCGCGCAAGTTTGTGTCGCTTCCGACGACGTAGAGCTTACCTCCCGACCACGCACTTCCTCTCGCCACCCAGCCCGGCGGCCACTCCCCGGCCTCTTCCCACTGCTCCCCCACGTATCTCCCATAGCTGCCTCCCTCGAAAAACAGCAGCAACTCTTCGCCTCTCAGGGATACACCCACGCACTCGCCGAAAAACCGCCGACGTTCGGACCACTCCTCCCCCCGGGCGAATACAAAGAAGGACGCGGTCTCGTGCTCCAGGAGTTTCCTCTGGTAAACCAAACACAGCCGGTTCCCTTCAGCCGCGGCCTTCGGCCACGCATACCGGGGGAAGAACCCACGGTCCAGCACCAGAAATCCCAGCGCGGCCACGCAGACTATCACCAGGGCCGCCCCCAGCCTCTTCGTGAACGCCAGGTGTCTCCTTCGCTCCCCCGAAAATAGCTGCTTCTGCGCTTCTCGCATCCTTGTCCACCATCACCTTTTCGCGGGCTGGGGTCTCCACAATTCCCGAGTCCCCCTCACCCCGTCTGGATTATACGGCTCCGTGGGTGATTTCGTAAGCTGCCTTCCCGCGACGATTCTCACAGCTTGATACCGTCAAGGGATGCTGCTAAAACACTCCTGGGTCTCATTTGAGAGTCATGATTCGGAGGTTTATACATGCCGGGAGAAGCTGTCGCAAACGTGCTGGTGGGCACCGCGGGCTGGTCCTATCCCGACTGGGAAGGTATTGTCTATCCCCGGGCGAAGCCATCCGGTTTCGATTCCCTTTCCTTCCTCGCAGGCTACGTCGATTGCATTGAGATCAACACCACCTTCTACCGGCCCCCGCCCCCCTCTTATGCCGAGAGCTGGGTGCGGCGAGTGTCGCGCAACCCCAACTTCCTCTTCACGGCAAAGCTCTGGCAGCGGTTCACCCACGAACGGGAACAGACTTGGCAGGAGTCCGATGTCCGGGCGGTCAAGTCCGGCATGGAGCCTCTTCGCATCTCAGGGAAGCTGGGATGCATTCTCGTTCAGTTTCCCTGGGGCTTCCCCTTTGTGCCCAAGAACCTGGAATGGCTCGAGAAGGTGGTCTCCGAGTTTCGGGAGTACCGCCTGGTGGTCGAGGTCCGCCATGTGTCGTGGCTTTCAGACGAAGCGCTCGCCGCTCTGCGCGAACTTGGCGTCTCCTTCTGCAACATCGACCAGCCCTACACCCGCTCCTCCATCAAGCCCACCTCCCATGCCACCGGCCCGGTGGGCTATGTCCGGTTCCATGGCAGGAACTACTCCGCCTGGTTCGACAAGAACGCGGGACGCGACCTCCGTTACGACTACCTCTACTCCGAGGACGAACTCCGCTCGTGGCTCCCCCGCATACTTGACCTTGCCGATTCGACCGAGCAGACCTTCGTCGTCACCAACAACCACGTCCGGGGGAAAGGGCTGGCCAACGCCCTGCAGCTAAAGGCCATGCTGACAGGGGAAAACCAGCCCGTCCCGAAAGACCTTTCCGCGCTTTACCCGCAGTTGAAGACTCTCGCCCGCTGAGGAGGCATCACGCAGGCTCTTCCAGGAGAACGCCGGTCAGAGGCATTCCCCACATTAGATATGTAATTCGACGCGCTTCCGGGAACAGCCGCAAGGATTCCGGCTCCTCTCCCAGCAGTTTCCGCGCCTGCAGCCGGAATTCCACCTTCCTTATCTCCGCGTTTATCAGATCCAGCCGTTGGTCTATGTACGCCTCGGACTGGTTCGGCCCGATCTCACTAACCTCTTCATCCTCTTTCTGATCCTCGCTCCGGATCTCCTCGATCCGCTCATCCAGCTTCGCCGCCTCCAGCTTGAGTTGGAGTTTCTCCCGCTGCGCCTCCGCGGAATCGGATGGCGGCGAGCCCTCGGCGTCCTCCGCTTGTCCCACTCCTGCATCCCACCCGGCGGCCGGCCTCTCACGCTCGAGCGTATCCGCCCCGGTGACACCTATCGGCCCGCTCTCCATCGCGACCGGGCCCTTCTCCTCCCTGGGCCTCGTCACGACCCTCGTGTGGCCCGAAGCGGCAACCACCCTGTTTCCTACTCGCCTCAGCCCGAGCCTTACGTCGCTGTAGATGACCTCACGGCCTTCCCGCGCCGCTTCTCCCTTCAGCCGCGTGAGGTTCCGCGTCTCCTGCGCGAAAACACGCAACGTGCTCGTCCCTGCCGGCGAGCTTCGCAAGACTCCCGGCTCCCCCGGATCCAGCCTGAAGTGCAGCATGTGACCGCTTACCGGGCCTACCCCATCATTCAATCCCCCTCAGCGCCGTTGCGACCCACCATGGGAAACGCCACAGTCCTAACTCGGTGCGCCGTATATACATCGGAGACTTCGTCCGCGTAGTCCGTCTCAACGGTTCTATCCACTGTTTTCTTCGGCAATTCCCGGCGCAAATATGTCGAAATACTCCCTTGACACCGCCCTTTTGACGTGTAAACTTCTAGTGAAGGGGCAAAAGGACTGGGGGCGCTGGAGCCAAACCTGAGCCATTTTGAGCTGGCTGAAAGGAGGCGTCCAGACATCTTTGTGAATGCTCGCGTGCATGATACCCTTAGGTTCCGCGTCCTCGATAAGTGCTCTTAAGGAGGTTGCACATGAGGCTCAAGTTGATGGTTGCGGTGGCCGGCATCGTTTTGGGGGCGGCTATCGCCTTCGCTACTCAGTACGTGTACGACGACTTTTCCGTCGTGGGGCCCAGCGGCGAGCCTGCCAACATAGGGATCAACGTGGTTGATGGTCGTTTCGGCGCGTCCTGGACGGCCTTGAGGGACAGGGGAGGCGTCCCAGCAGAACTCGAAATAGCTCCCGTTCCCAATCAGTACGACCAGGTTACCGTCAAGACTTACCTCGCTATCCTCGGCAAGGGTGTTGCGACTATTCCCCAGGACCCGGCCCTGCCGCCCTTCGACGCAAGGCTCCTCATGAGCGGCCCATGGCCCGCTTCCTACTGCGCCTTGCGGGATGACGGCAGCTCCCCTGCGACTCTCGAAGTCAACGCTCTTCGCGAGTACAAGGACGTCGTCATTCGCAGCGGCGCGTCCGGCGACGTAATCATCGAATTGGGTGGCTGATAACCAGTGGCCGAATTGTGACAGAGCAAGCCCGCTAAGCGAGGGCGCCCCGGCGCGCCCTCGTTTCTTTTTCGCCATGAATGACAACATCTCCAAGGTCTTTGCTTACATAGACGAGCGCTCCGAGTCGTTCGTCTCCCGGCTGAAGGAATTCTTGACCCAGCCTTGCGTCGTCGCTCGGGGAGAGGGGGTACAGGAATCCGCCCGCCTCGTGGTAGGTGCCCTCGCTTCCTTGGGGTACGCTCCCGAGCTTCTTTCTTCGGGTTCCTCTCCTCCCGCCGTCTTCTCCCGAATAGCGGGCTCCTCTTCCCTCAGCTTGCTCTTCTACAACCACTATGACGTCCAACCCGAAGACCCGGTCGATGAGTGGACTTCCCCTCCCTTTCGGCCCGAAGTCCGCGACGGGCGCGTCTTCGCCCGCGGCGTGGCTGACAATCGAGGGGATTTTCTCGCAAGGGTGTTCGCCGTCGAAGCGGTCCTCGCCACTGCGGGCCGCCTTCCCATTGAAGTCAAATTCTTCTGCGAGGGAGAGGAAGAGGTCGGCAGTCCTCATCTCGCGCAGATCGTCTCCCAGAACGCCGCGAAGCTGAAATCCGACGGCTGCCTCTGGGAATCGAGCTCCCGTTCTTCCACCGGACGGATTCAACTCTTCCTGGGGCTCAAGGGCATGTGCGCCGTTCAGATAAGCGTTACCGGCCCACGGACCGACCTCCATTCCTCCAACGCCACCCTCGTTCAGAATCCCGCATGGCGGCTGATTTCCGCCCTTGCCTCCCTTCGCGATCTTTCCGGACGTGTTCTAATCCCCGGCTTCTACGATGACGTGCGCCCGCCCACTCCTGAGGAGCTGGCCTTGGCCCGCGAGATTCCCTTTGGGGAGGATGAGATTAAAGCCAAGTGGGGCGTCGACGCTTTCATCGGCGGCGTGACGGGCACAGACGCCCTCCATCGTCACCTCTTCGACCCCACCTGCAACATATGCGGGCTGAGCGCCGGGTACCAGGGACCCGGAGTGAAGACCGTCCTGCCCAGGCTCGCATCGGCCAAGCTCGACTTCCGCCTTGTACCCCACCAGAACCCCGAGCGCGTCTTCGAGCTTCTAAAAAGACATCTGGACCGGTCGGGATTCCCGGACGCGGACGTCACTCTCCAGGGGGGCCTCCTCCCAGCTCGGACCAGCCCCGACGCGCCGGCCTCCCGCGCTGCGATCTCTGCCGCAAAGAGCATCTACCCCAAAGAACCCATAGTCTTTCCGTCGATGGCTGCCAGCGGCCCCATGAGCCTCTTCACGGATGACCTCGCCACCCCTACCGTCGCCGCCGGCGTCGGCAATGATCGTTCAAACATCCACGGCCCCAACGAAAACATCCTGGTTGAAGACCTCATCCTTGGGGTAAAATACGTGGTCGCGCTCATGTACGAAATGGCGCGTCTTAACCCCGGATTACACTCTGGCACCGCGAAAGGAGAACAAACTTGATGGCCAAGTGTCCCAACTACGACCGCAACATCTCCAAGTGCACCTGCACCTACGATCCGTGCTCGCGAAAAGGCATCTGCTGCGAGTGCATCGCTTATCACAGAGCCCACAATGAGCTGCCTGGATGCGTCTTCCCGCCGGAGGTCGAGCGTACCTACGACCGCTCGATGGCCAGGTTCGCCTCGATGAAGAGAAGCTGATCCGCCGGGCGCTATTCCTCTTCAGGTTCCTCAGCCGTCCCCTTATACAGCCGCCGCTGGAGCATCTTGCTCCACGCAGTCCAACTGCTCGAGGCGTCCGTGTCCCGTTCTATCGCGCTGGTGGCCCCGTAGATCTTCGCGTCCAGGTTGTCCAGCGTGTACAACGCTATCGCTTCGGGAAACAGAGGGACCTTCGGCGAACCGAACTCTCTCTCTCCGTGATGCGCCACCACCATGTGCTCGATGACGTTCAACAGGTCTTCAGGGAATCGCTCGATCCTCCTCGCCCGCTCCTCCACCATCAGCGCTCCCAGCACCACGTGTCCCACCAATTCGCCCCGGTCCGTATACCTCAGGCTCTTGTCAATGGCAAGCTCCTCGACTTTCCCCAGGTCGTGAAGTATTGCCCCCGCGATCATCAGGTCGCGGTTAAGAAATTCATACTCCCGCGAGATGAAATCCGCCAGCTTCACCACGTTCGCCGTATGCTCCAGCAGGCCTCCCAGGAAAGGATGGTGATAGCTGACCGCGGCCGGCGTCCGCTTCAGCTTCTCCACGAATGACTCATCTTCCAGGAAGCTCATCACCAGCTTCCTCAGGTTCAAATCCCTTATCTCCCCCGCCGCCACACGCAGCCTCTCGAGCAGTTCTTCCGGATCCTCCGAAGTCGACCGCACAAACTCGCTAAAATCCACCGCGCTTTCATCGAGATACCGAATCGCATCTATCCGCAGTTGCTGCCTCCCCTGGTACACCTCTACGCGTCCCCTCACCTTAACGAAGTCGTTCGACTGGAACGACTCGAACATCTGCTCCGTTGCATCCCACATGTTCGCCTGGATGCTCCCGGTCCTGTCCGCAAGCTCCGCCTTTATGAACTGCGCCCCCGACCTGGTGTCACGGAGCTCTTTCGACCTCACCAGGAATGTCTCGTCTATCAGTTCCCCTTCCTTGAAATCCGCTATGTAACGTCTGCTCATAGCCTCTCTTCCCCTTCGTCCAAAGGATGTCTCGCGCAAGCCGAATTCTAACCGCAACGCCCCCCGAAGTTCAACGAACCCCCTCTGGTAGCGCGAAACCTTTTTCGCTTGACACCTTTCTCGCGCTTTGTTCTAATACCTGTCGCCATCAGGCTTTTGGTGCATTCGGATGTCCGATATCATTTTCTTCGAATCCTAGGGCAAAACTCCGGGAGTTGGAAGGAGGGGGCTGTGACGAAGAAGGAGATAGTTAAGACCATCTCGGAGAATCTCAACCTCACTCAGCTCAAGACCAAGGAAGTCGTCCAGCAAGTCTTCGAAGCCATCATCGACATATTGGCCAAGGAAGGACGCATAGAGCTTCGCAATTTCGGAATATTCGAAGTCAAGGCCCGCAAGGCGCGGTGGGCTCGCAATCCAAGAAGCGGCAAACGCGTCTTCGTCCCCGAAAAGAAAGTCGTCACCTTCAAGCCCGGAAAAGAAATGGAAGGCCGCATCGGCTAGCCCAACCTTCTTCCGCATTGCGACCTTATTATTGCGTGCGACCTTGAACCCCGTCCCCCGGCGCACTTTCCACGTCCCCGTCCAGGGTCGGCCTCTTCCGCGGCTCCTGCTCCGCGAGCTCTTCATCCATGTAAATCCCCCGTCGCTATGGAACGCGATGTCCTGGTTGGATAGAATGAAGGGATGCGCGGCTCTTTAGGCGAACTGCTGCCTCGCAGTTATCACAACCTCCCGTGCATGGCCTGCCGCGCGTACTGAAGGGCGTCATGTTTGACATTGTTGTCGAGACCCAGTAGGGCAACATGAAATCTCGAGACTCAAGCGGCCCTGACACTGCCCAAGACGTGAATCGCAGCGGGACTCCCTCGCACCAGTTTTCGCCGGACGAGCTCGACGCTCGGCTTCGTGAAGTCTTCGGCAACTTCACCGGCGAAGGCACCGAACTCATGCCCGTACTTCAATCGGTGCAGGCGGCCCTGGGTTATCTCCCCCTCGACGCTCTCTGCCGGGTGGCGGAGTTCACCCGCATCCCCCCGAGCACCGTCTACGGCGTGGTCACTTTCTACTCCCAGTTCTACCTACAGCCACAGGGAAAGTACAAGATCAAGGTATGCCAGGGAACCGCCTGTCACGTCCGCGGCGGCAAGGCCATCATGAACGCCGTCTCCCGAAAGCTCGGCATCTCCCCCGGCGAAACTACCGACGACCTGAAATTCTCGCTCGAACGCGTCGCCTGCTTCGGCTCCTGCGCGCTCGCTCCCGTCATGGTCGTCAACGACCGCGTCTATGGCAGGATGAACCCCGACAAAGCCATTCGCACCATCGAGGGCCTACAGTGAACTTCAGCGAGACCAAGGAAAGAGCCCTAGACCGGTGGTCAAGTTTCGATACTCCCCGTCGCACCCGCGTGCTGCTCGGGGCCGGGACTTGCGGCAGAGCCGCAGGCGCTTCGGACCTCGCCTCGCTGATCAGCTCGGCGGTCGATTTAAAACGCTTTCAGGCCGACCTCTATCATGTCGGCTGCCTCGGCCTGTGCTATGCCGAGCCGCTTGTCGAAGTCACGCATCGGGGAGGGCCCAGCATTCTCTACGGCGGCATCTCCCCCGAGAAAGCCGATTCATTCATAGACGATTGCATCTTGCGCGACAAGCTGCGACCCGACCTGGCCGTCGCCGTCATGGGAGACGAGGCCTTGGAGTCCATCCTTCCCTTCCACAAGGTCCCCATGCTTGAAGGGCAGGTCAGAATAACCCTCCGAAACTGCGGCCGCATCGACCCCACCGACATCGATCACTACATTGCCCGTGGAGGATACTCGGCTCTGGCCAAGGCCCTACAGATGACGAGAGCCGATGTGATAAACGAAGTCAAGAGTTCCGGACTTCGCGGACGCGGCGGCGCGGGCTTCCCCACCGGACTCAAGTGGGAGTTCTGCTCCAAGGCGCCCTCGTCCGAAAAGTATCTCATCTGCAACGCCGACGAGGGCGACCCCGGCGCTTTCATGGACCGCTCCGTTCTCGAAAGCGACCCTCATTCCGTCCTCGAAGGAATGTGCATCGCCGCTTACGCCGTCGGCGCAAGCCGGGGGTTCATCTACGTCCGCGCCGAGTACCCTCTCGCCATCGAGCGCCTACGGATCGGCATCCGTAAAATGCACGAATACGGCCTCCTCGGCGACGACGTCCTCGGTTCCGGCTTTTGCTTCGACATCACGATACAGGAAGGCGCGGGCGCGTTCGTCTGCGGTGAGGAAACCGCGCTGATGGCCTCGCTCGAGGGTCGCCGCGGCATGCCCCGCACTCGCCCTCCTTTCCCGGCCGAGCGCGGCCTCTTCGGAAAGCCCACCAACATCAACAATGTCGAGACCCTCGCAACCGTTCCCGAAATAATCGCCCGCGGGAGCCAGTGGTATTCCCAGTTCGGCACCGAAAAAAGCAAGGGCACCAAGACTTTCGCTCTCGCAGGAAAAATCCTCCGTACCGGCCTCATCGAAGTCCCTCTCGGCACCACCCTTCACAAGATAGTTTTCGGGATCGGCGGAGGCATCCCAAATGCGAAAAGATTCAAAGCCGTTCAGACCGGCGGCCCCTCCGGCGGCTGTCTCCCGGCACAGTATCTCGATTCACCCGTCGATTACGAGACCCTCGCCCAAGCCGGCTCCATCATGGGCTCCGGCGGCATGATCGTCATGGACGAGGACACCTGCATAGTAGATATCGCCCGCTACTTCACCGAGTTCACCAAGGAAGAATCCTGCGGGCAGTGCGCCCCGTGCAGGCTCGGCACCACGCAGATGCTTCAGATACTCACCGACATCTCCGCCGGTCGCGGCCGGCCCGGCGACATCGACCTTCTTCAGGAGGTTGCCGAGTCCGTCAAACTCGCCTCCCTCTGCGGCCTGGGGCAGACCGCCCCCAATCCCGTCCTGACCTCGATAAGGTATTTCCGGGACGAGATCGATGCTCATATCACCCGCAGACGTTGCCCTGCTCACGTCTGTTCCCAGCTTTTGATCTATCGGATTGATCCGGAGAAGTGCACGGGCTGCACGGCGTGCGCTCGCGTCTGTCCTACCGGTGCCGCCCACGGCGAGCCCAAACAGCCCCATGTCATTGACAAGGAAAAATGCATTGCGTGCGGAGCCTGCGCCGAGAAGTGTCGCTTCGACGCGATCATTGTTGAGTAAGTGGATCGCGAGGGAGTCACGATGCTAACCCTCACAATAAATGGAAAGAAGGTCACGGCGGAGGAGGGGACCACCGTGTTTGAAGCCGCCAGAAGCGCCGGCATCTACATTCCCGGCCTCTGCAACGACCGCGACCTCGAACCCATCGGAGTCTGCCGCCTCTGCATCGTCTCCATTCAGGGCACGCGCGGATTCCCCACGGCCTGCACCACCCGCGTCGCCGAAGGCATGGTGGTACAAACCGAAACCGACGAGATAAACCGCATCCGCCGCATGGTCGTCGAGCTGCTCATATCCGACCACGGCGCCAATTGCCTTACATGCAGTTCCAACAACAACTGTGAGCTCCAGAGAATCGCCTCCTATCTCGGCATCAACACTCAGCGCCTCAGGATCATGGAGCGCGAGGCCCTTTGCGACCGGAGCAATCCCTTCTACGAACGCGACATGGCCAAGTGCGTGCTCTGCCTTCGCTGTGTCCGTGCTTGCGACCAAATTCGCAACATCTACGCCATCGAGGTCGTCAACCGCGGGTTCGATAGCAAGATCTCCACCTTCGGCGACGCCCCCGTCGCCGATTCACCTTGCGTCTCGTGCGGCGAGTGTGTAGACCGCTGCCCCACCGGAGCGCTCTGGGCAAAGAAGGAAGTTCTTCCGCCCATCCGCCAGGTGAAGACCATCTGCCCCTACTGCGGCGTTGGCTGCAACATCTACCTCGGAGTCCGCGCCGGCAGGATCGTCTCCGCCCGCGGCGCTGTCGAAAGCACCGTCAACCGCGGCAGCCTTTGCGTCAAGGGCCGCTTCGGTCACGAGTTCGTAAATCATCCCGACCGGCTTACGGCCCCTCTCATAAAGCGCAACGGGAAGTTCGAACAAGCCGCCTGGGACGAGGCCCTCGACCTCGTCGCCGACAACCTCGCCCGCTACAAGGGCGACCGCTTCTTCGCCGTCTCATCAGCCAAGTGCACCAACGAGGAGAACTACCTTATCCAGAAGTTCGCTCGCGCTGTCATGGGTACCAACAATGTCGATCACTGCGCCCGCCTCTGCCACGCTCCCACAGTCGCTGGCCTCGTCCAGACCTTCGGCAGCGGCGCTATGACCAATTCCATAAACGAGATAGCCGACGCCGCGACCATCTTCGCGATCGGCACTAACACCACCTCCGCCCATCCCATCATCGGGATGCGAGTCAAAGCCGCGGTCAGAAAGGGAGCAAAGCTCATCGTCGCCAATCCCAGGGAGATCGACCTCTGCCGCTTCGCAACCATCTGGCTTCAGCAGCGACCGGGCACCGACGTGCCCCTTCTCCTGGGAATGATGTGGGCCATACTCGACGAGGGACTCGAGGACCGAGAGTTCATCGAAGACCGATGCGAGAACTTCTGCGCCGTCGAGGAATCCCTCCGCGACTTCACCTTGCAGGACGCCGAAGCAATCACCGGCGTGCCTGCCGAAAAGATCGCCGAGGCGGCCCGCATTTACGCCACCAACAAACCGTCCTCGACGCTGTTCGCCATGGGAATCACCCAGCACACTCACGGGACAGACAACGTTCTCGCCGTCAGCAAGCTCGCCATGCTCACCGGCAACGTCGGAAAGCCCTCCTCCGGCGTCAATCCGCTGCGCGGACAGAACAACGTCCAGGGAGCTTGCGACATGGGCGCTCTTCCAAACGTCTTTCCCGGCTACCAGAGAGTCGACGATCCTGCCGCAAGAGCGAAGTTTGAAAAAGCCTGGGGCGGTTCGCTCGGCGGCAAGCCGGGCTTGGCCCTCACCGAAGTCTACGACGCAATCGAGAAGGGAGAGGTCGGCGCTCTCTATCTCGTCGGCGAGAACCCCGTTCTCAGCCACGCCGACGCTTCCCACGTCCTTCGCGCGCTCGAAAAGCTCGACTTCCTCGTCGTGCAGGACATCTTCATGGGCGACACCGCTCCTCTCGCCGACGTTATCCTCCCCGCCGCCAGCTTCGCCGAGAAGGACGGCTCATTCACCAACACCGAACGCCGCGTCCAGCGCGTTCGCAAGGCCATCGAACCCGTAGGGAACTCGTGGCCCGATTGGCTTATCACCTGCCGGATCGCGAAGCGCATGGGCGCGCCCGGCTTCGACTTCTCCGGCCCTTCGGAGATCATGCAGGAAATCGCCTCGGTCACGCCAAGCTACGCCGGAATCTCATTCGACCGCATCGAAACAGACGGCCTCTGCTGGCCCTGCCCCGACCCCGAGCACCCCGGCACCCCGATTCTGCATTCCGAAAGCTTCGCCCGGCCCGGCGGCAAAGCCTGCTTCGTTTCCCTCAAATACAGGCCGCCGGCCGAGCTTCCTGACGACGAGTATCCTCTCCTGCTCACCACCGAGCGCAGCCTCTACCATTTCCACACCGGCACCATGTCCCGCCGGGTTGAAGGCCTCGAGCGCATAAGAGGCTGCGAGCTTGTGGAGATCAATCCCGAGGATGCGCGGGAACTGGAGGTCTCGACCGGGGATGTCATCCAGGTTATCTCCAGACGCGGAGAGGTGAAAGCTCAGGCATTCGTCACCGAAGTATCGCCCCCGGGCGTTGTTTCCATGAGCTTCCACTTCGCCGAGAGCCCGACCAACATTCTCACCAATGCCGCCCTCGATCCCGTCTCGAAGATACCCGAAACCAAAGTCTGCGCGGTACGGATAGAAAAGTAGCTGCCCGTGCAATCCCTGTCGGTTAGTCGCTTCCCGGTGCCCCTTCGAGTCGCTTCAGCTCTTCAATCCCTTTCTTCCCCCACTCGCTTGCGGATCCGTACGCTTCGATCGCCTTCCTCCAGTACCTCTTGGCGGCTTCTACGTCCCCTTCCTGAGTTGCTATCTTAGCCAAGTACCAGAAGCACTCCGGTCGGTCCGGATCCAATTCCAGGGCTTCCTCGAAAGCCGCCTTCGCTTTCTCCTTCTGGTCCAGCTTGTACCGCGCCGCGCCTAGATTGCTTAGGTTCTCCGCCGTCAGCTCTTGCGCCAGCGCCCGCCCGAACACCCCTTCCGCATCCTTGAATCGCCTCTCGCGGAAGTATGCCACCCCCAGCGCCGGCAGCGCTTCCGCAAGCGCCGGCTCTCCCGCAGCCGCGCGTTCCAGCTCGTATATCACCAACGCCGCGCTCTCGCCCCCCGCCTCGTACGCCTTTGCCAGGTTGTAATGTGCCGCGGATGACGTAGGCCTCAAACCCACCGCCTGCAGAAACGACGTCGCCGCCCCCCTGAAATCGCCCGCCTCGTATCGCGCTCTCCCTTCCAGCATGAACTCCGCATATCTCCCGCCGTCTTCGGCCCTGACCGGCACCAGTTCCCTCGCAGAGCGCGGCATGGGGCATGTCCCGGCGGCCGGCTCGACCACTGGCACTTTCTCGGATGTTTCCTCCCCCAAGGGCTCTGCGTCGGCGGGCATCGCCTCTTCATCACGCGGCGCCGGCTGCGGCGTCGGCTCCGTCGCCCGCGATTCCTCCTTCGCCGGAGGCTCCGCCACCCCCGGGCTCGGAGACACTACTCCTTTGGACATGCAGCCTGAAATCGTCAAAGCAGCGCCCATCGCCAACACTACAACGGCAAATCTGCTCATCGTCGTCCTCCCGGCCTCGGGCCGGTATCTCGCTAAAGGGTCCTTGCGAATTCCACCGCGTTCCTGAACATCGCCAAGCCCTCTCCTTCCTCGGCCAGGCCTCTGCGCGTCCACCTCGGATGCTGGAAACCCTCCACGTGCCTCTCCGGGTGCGGCATCAGGCCGAATATCCTCCCCGTCTCGTCGCATATCCCCGCCACCCCTCCCATCGACCCGTTGGGGTTCCACGGGTAACCGTCCACGTCCCCTTCGTCGTTCACGTACCTCAGCACGATTTGTCCCTTCGTCTCGAGCTCGTCGAGCATTTCCGCCTTCGGCACCATGAATTTCCCCTCCGCGTGTGCCACCGGAAGATGAAGCCTCTCGATTCCCTTGAGAAAAACGCAATCCGTTTCCTCGGCTTTCAGGTGCACCCATCGGTCCTCGAATTTCCCCGAATCGTTGAACGCCAGCGTTGCCAGCCCCGGCTTCCGGCTCGCCCCTGCCGGCAGGTAACCCGCCTTCACCAGCGCCTGGAACCCGTTACATATCCCGATAATCAGCTTTCCCTCATTCAGAAACGCCGCGATTTCCTCCCCCATCTGTATCGAAAGCTGGTTCGCCAGCACCGTTCCCGCCGCTATGTCGTCCCCGTACGAAAAACCCCCCGGCAGCGCCAGTATCTCGTATTTCGAAAGTCGTCTTGTCCCGTCCAGTATCCGGTTTATGTGTACCTGCTGCGCTTCCGCCCCCGCCCGCTCGAAAGCGTACGCCGTCTCCATGTCGCAGTTGGTTCCCGCCACCCGAAGCACCAACACCCGTACCTTACTCATATCCTACCACCTCAACGTTGCCTGCCACGCTTCCTTTAAGTCCTTCAGCCGTTCGTCTATCACCTTCCTACCCTCCAAGCCGGTCACCTGGAACGTCTGCGCTTCGGTTACCTTTCCGACCTCCGCGAAGGGCACCCCGGCCATTGTCTTCTCGAACTCCTCTTTTCGCTCCCTGTCCACCTCCACGACGAACCGCGAGTTGCTCTCGGAGAAGAGCAGCACGTCGTCTCGCTTTCTCTCCATGTCCGTCGGGACATTCCTCAGGTCCATTTCCATGCCGAGCCCTCCCGCGAACGCCGTCTCCGCCGCCGCCACGGCCAGCCCCCCCTCCGAGCAATCGTGGCACGCCCGCACGCACCCCGAATCCGCCGCCTTCGACAGCGCGTCCATTGCCGCCTTGCCCAGCTCGGTATCCACTTGCGGCACGTCGTTCCCCACTTCGCCGTACAGGGCATAGTACTCCGACCCCCCCATCTCGTCCTTCGTAAGCCCCACGACGTACACCGGGTTATCGGCCTGCTTCAAATCCATCGACACTGCCTTCCTCACATCGTCCATCACCGCGATCGCGGAGATCAGCAGCGACGGCGGAATCGATATGGTCTCCCCCTCGGCCGAGTACTCGTTGTTCAGGCTGTCCTTTCCCGAGATGAACGGCGTCCCGTACCCCTTTGCCACGTCGTAGCACGCCATAGCCGCCCTCACGAGCCCTCCGAGCTGCTCCGGCCTGTCCGTGTTCCCCCAGCAAAAGTTGTCAAGAAGCCCCACTTCCTCCAGGTTCCCGCCCACCGCCACTATCTGCCTCAACGCCTCGTCTATCGCCGACGCGGCCATGTGATACGGGTCGATGTCTCCGTAGCGCGGCTTCATCCCGTTGCTGACGATTATCCCTTTCATCGTCCCAAGCCGCGGAGCCGCAATGCAGGCGTCCCCCGGCCCGTCGTTCGCAGCTCCCACCAGCGGCTTCAGCGCGCTGCCTCCCTGCACCTCGTGATCGTATTGCCTTATCACCCACTCCTTGCTGCATACGTTCAGCGAACCCAGCACCCGCTTCAGCTCTTCACCGTAGTTCGCCTTTGTATCGATCTGCGGTTCCGGGTGTCTCTTCCGGGACCACACGGCCTTCTTGCTCGGCATTGGATAGCCTTTGTGGAGAAACTCCATCTCCAGCTCGCCCACTAGGTTCCCGTCGTACAGTAGGCGCAGCTTCCCATCCCCCGTGAACCTCCCGACGACGCTCGCCTCCACGTCCTCTGATTCGCAAAGCTCCAGCAGCCGGCTCGCTTTCCCCGGAGGAACCGCCAGCAGCATCCTCTCCTGAGCCTCCGATATCCATATCTCCGTGTACGAAAGGCCCTCGTACTTCAAAGTGACCTTTTCCAGGTTCACCTCGACACCAACGTCCTCTCCCATCTCGCCCACCGCCGAAGACAGCCCCCCGCCTCCGCAGTCCGTTATCGCGTCATATAGATTCTCGTCCCGCGCCTTCAGCAGCACGTCCAGCATCTTCTTCTCCGTTATCGCGTTCCCAATCTGAACCGCCCCGCTCGATATCTCTTCCGATTCCTCCGTAAGTTCCGCCGACGAGAACGTCGCCCCGTGTATCCCGTCGCGTCCCGTTCTCCCTCCGACCACCACCGCCAAATCCCCCGCCTCCACCTTCTTCGTCACCTTGTCCCGCGGCATGATCCCCGCGTTCCCGCAGTAAACCAGCGGGTTCCCAAGGTACCTCTCGTCGAAGAACAGGGCCCCGTTCGCCGTCGGTATCCCCATCCGATTACCATAGTCTCGAACTCCTGCTACGACCCCTTTGAAAACCCTCTTTGGGTGCAGCACCCCCTTCGGCAGCTTCTCGTGCGGGTAATCGGGCGGCGCAAAGCAGAACACGTCCGTCGACAGCACCGGCTTCGCACCCAACCCCGTTCCCATCGGGTCTCGGATCACCCCCCCTATACCCGTCTCCGCCCCGCCGTAAGGCTCTATCGCCGAAGGGTGATTGTGCGTCTCCACCTTGAAGCACACGTCATACTCGTCGTCGAACCTGATCACTCCGGCGTTATCCTTGAATACCGTCACGCACCACGGCTTGGCCAGCTCCTTCGTCGCCTTCATCACGGTGCTCGCCAGCAGGTTGTCTATAACTCCCCCGTCGAACTCGATCTTCCCCTTGAACGTCTTGTGCACGCAGTGTTCCGACCACGTCTGCGCAAGCGATTCCAGCTCGACGTCCGTAGGGTTCCTCCCCGCTTTCGCAAAATATGCCCGGATCGTTTTCATCTCTTCCAGGCTCAACGACAGCCCGCCCTCGCGAGATATGCTCATCAGCTTCTCGTCGTCCGCCCGCAGAACATCCACCTCCACCCGCTTGAATTCGTATCGTATATCCCTTACGGGCTCGTAAGCGCTCCCCGCCCCGATCAACGCCCTTTCTATCGAATCGTTCGCCAGCAACTTGCGCGACACGTACTCCACTTCCTTTTCGCCTATCCTCCCGTGGATATAGTACTTCCTCCCCGTGCTGACGTTTTCCGCTCTGAGCCCCAGGTCCTCGATGGCCTCCGTCGTGGTGATCGCCACCGGATCCATCACCCCCGGCTTCCTCACCACCTGCACGACGTGAACCCCGTCCTCTTCCATCTCCAGACTCGAGTTCACCGCGAACCTCTCAGTCACCCGGTCGGCCAGCAGCTCTCTCCCGATCCGTCTTACATCCTCCTCCCGCAGCTCCCCCTCCACGTAATACAGCTTCGCTGCCGTCACCTTCTCCACGCCCTTGACCCCCAAGTCCTTGATATCCGCGCACACTCCCTCGCCCATCGGATCGGGCATCCCCGGCTTAGCCGCAATCTCCACGGTCCAAAGCATCAATCCATCCCTTTCGAAATCGCCTTCCGTTTCGCCTCGAAAAGCTCGCGCTTCCTCCTTGCTTCCCTCAGCAACTCTACGATCTCCTCGCGACTCCCATCCGCAATCGCCCTTCGCAGCTTCGACAGCTCCTCCACCAGTCTCCCTGCCGTCTTGCCGATTTCTCCTCGGTTGGACAGCATAATATCAGCCCATAGGTCAGGATCGCCGCCGGCTATCCGCGTCGTGTCTCCGAACCCCCCGGCTCCGTACCCCAACGCTTCTTCCGAAACCGCCCTGGCCACCGCTGCCGCCGCCAAGTGAGGCAGATGGCTCACTTCCCCCAGGAGTGCATCGTGCCTCTCCGGTGCCAGTTCCGCCACTCTGCACCCCACGCTCTTCCACATTCGCTTTACCATCTCTATACCTTCAGGCGTGCTCGTTCTTCCCGGCGTCAGCGCGCAAAGACTGCCCACGAACAGCTCTCCCGATGCCGCCTCCACCCCCTTCTTCTCCGAACCCGCGACCGGATGGCCGCCCACGAACGTTGTCCCCTCCGGCAATTTGCGGTCCAGCTCACGAACCACAGCCGCCTTCACGCTCCCCGCATCGGTCAGCACTGCTTTCTTCTCCATCACCTCTGCCGCCTCCAGCCCCTTGTGGACGATCAATCTCGTGGGCACCGCCAGCACCACCACTTCCGCCCCATTCACCCCCTTTTTCAGGGACAGCGTGCCCCAGTCCACCGCCCCCTTCTTCACGGCCTTTTCCAGGCTGGACCTTCGCCTGAAGACCCCGGCAACTTCGCGTGCAATCCCCCTTTCCCGTAGCGCAAGCCCGAGGGAGCCCCCTATCAGCCCCACTCCCACTATCGCCACTTTGCCCACGCCTCTCTTTCGCTTCAAACGGCCTACCTCCATGCGCCCGGGTCCCGGCGATGATAGCAGAGCGGCTCGAAAATCGTCAACACCAAAATACCCTTGAGCGTGCCCCCGTGTGGGATACAATATAAACTCGTCCGTTCTGGAGACTGGTGAGGGTCCAAACGCATGCAGGAACTCGATTTCGAGCAGCCCATAGTCGAGCTTGAACGTAGGATAGAAGAGTTCCGCAAGTTCTCCGCCGAGCGCGGCGTTCCCCTTGATGAGGAACTCCGTCGCTTGGAGGCCCGCCGCGAGACCCTCGTCAAGGAGATCTTCTCCAAGCTCACCCCCTGGCAGCGCGTTCAGCTCGCCCGCCACCCCGACAGACCCACCACCCTTGATTACATACGGCTCATGGCCGACGAGTTCATCCACCTCCACGGTGACAAGCACTTCTCCGACGACCAGGCCATAATCACCGGCTTGGCCACCGTCGGCGGGCAGAAGCTCCTCCTCGTGGGACACGAAAAGGGCAAGACCACCAAGGCCCGCCTCCACCACAACTTCGGCATGGCGCACCCCGACGGCTTCCGAAAGGCGCTGGCCAAGATGAAACTCGCCGAGCGCTTTCACCTGCCCGTGGTAACCCTCATCGACACCCCCGGCGCTTATCCCGGCATCGGCGCCGAAGAGCGCGGCGTCGCCCACGCCATCGCCGTAAGCCTGATGACCATGTCCCGCCTGCGCACCCCGATCTTGTGCTTTGTCATAGGGGAGGGGGGTAGTGGCGGCGCTATAGGCATTGGGCTCGGCGACAGGGTCTCCATGCTCGAAAACTCCTACTACTCCGTCATCACGCCCGAGGGATGCTCCGCGATACTCTGGAAGAGCGCCGAACGCCACCAGGACGCCGCCGCCGCCCTTAAGCTCACCGCGTCAGACCTCCAGCGCCTCGGCGTCATTGACGAAGTGATACCCGAACCCATCGGCGGCGCTCATCACCACCCGGAAGACGCAGCGTGCGCCCTCAAAGATGCGATACTCCGACAGCTATCCGAGGTCCGACCCCTTTCGCTCGACGAACTCCTTCAAAAGCGCTACGACAGATACAGAAGCATCAGCTTCTTCACCGAGGATGGTCAGCCTCCCGCGCCTTGACAACGCGCAGGCGGCACAGTATCCTGAAGGTTTGTCTAATCCCGTATGGGGGTGTGTCGTGGCAGCCGCAAAGAAAAGGGAATTATTCGAGGTATTCCAACCCTCCGACCGAGAGCCGGCCAAGGGAGATTCCACGCCCGCGCCTTCTACCTCTAAGCCTCCCACGCCGCCTCCGCCCCCAAGCAGACCTCCCGAACCCCCTCAGAAGAAGACCCTGTGGGAAGAAAGATCCTCCGGCAGGTCCGACCAAGTGACCTTCACCCTCAGCAGGGGGGCGCTCCTGTTCGCGGCAATCGTCTTCGTCCTTCTCATTGCCATAGCTTACGCGCTGGGGCAGAGAAGCGGGCGCCGCATCACCGCTGCGTCGCAAGAGCCCGTGATGCGAGAGAGCGTTCCTCTGTCTTCCCCTGCTCCTCGGCCCACTTCTGTCGAGGTTGTTCCGCCCGCTGCGGCTTCGGTCGAGAGCGGCTATCAGATCCAACTGATCTCCTACGGCAAAAAGACCAAGTCCGGGATGGCGGATCAGCTCATCGCCTCTCTCCAGAAGGCCGGCTACAGGACCTGGAAGGTGGAATCAGAGGATCACGTCGGTGTTCGAGCGGGACTCTTCAGCACTCGCGAAGACGCTGAGAAGGCGAAGCAGTGGTTCATGACACACGAAGTCGGGGGGATCGGCCCGTTCAGGGACCCTGACCCCGTCATACACCAATACTCACCGAATTAGGGAGGCCCGATTCGAAATGTCCCTTCACAAGAGTCTCACCTACCGATTGTCAAGAACCGGAAAACGCAACGTGCTCTCTCGCAAAGAGCGCATCGATGTCCTGATGGCAACGGGTGAAATGTCGCAAGAGGACTCCGCTTTCGGACTGCGCAAGGTCAAACCCTCCGCTCTCCGTATCCTTTCCACACGCAGAGCGCGCGAGCGCTCCTCCGAAGAAGAGGAGTAGTCCGGCCCCGTCGCCCCGTTCGTTCCCTTACTCTTTTCTCCCAGAGGTGTGCCGGTGTCCGAGCGAGTGCCCAGAATAGCGCAGCGCATGTCACGGATTGACGCTTCCGGGATCAGGAAAGTCTTCGACCTCGCCCAGCATATGGAGAACCCCGTCAACCTCAGCATAGGGCAGCCGCACTTCGACATCCCCGAGGTCGTCAAGGAAGCAGGCATCCAGGCCGCGCGCGAAGGCTTCAACTCCTATACGCCCACCCAGGGCACCCCCGAGCTTCGCGACGCCATCCGGGAAAGCCTCTCCGCCCGCGGCATTGATGTCGAGGACGTTCTCGTGACCTCCGGCTGCTCCGGTGCCTTGGTCCTCGCCATATTCTCCCTCGTCAATCCGGACGACGAGGTCCTCATCCCCGACCCGTACTTCGTCATGTACAAGCACCTCGTCAACATCATGGGCGGCAAGCCTGTTTTCGTCGATACTTACCCCGACTTCCGCCTCACCGCCGACCGGATAAGGCCGCATCTCACCCCGCGTTCCAAGCTCCTCGTCATAAACAGCCCGTGCAATCCCACCGGTGCCGTCTGCTCGGAAGGCGACCTGAAAGAGATCGCCGCTCTCGCTGGAAAGCACGGCATCTTCATTCTGGCCGACGAAGTCTACAGGAGCTTCTCCTACGACGGTCCCAGTCCCAGCATAGCGACGTTCACCGACGACGTGCTCGTATGCGACGGCTTTTCAAAGTCGCACGCTATGACGGGCTGGCGCATCGGCTTCGCCGCCGGGCCCTCCCACGTCGTTCAGGAAATGGCAAAGCTCCAGCAGTACAGCTTCGTGTGCGCCCCCTCGATCTCCCAAAAGGCCGCCGTCGCCGCCCTGAAGAATCCCCAACCGGCCGAGCGCGCCGCAGAGTACCGGCGCAAACGCGACCTCATCTACGAGGGGCTCAAAGACCGCTTCGAAGTCGTCAAGCCCACCGGCGCGTTCTACATCTTCCCCAAGGTTCCCGAAGGCCTCAGCGACATCGAGTTCGTCGAGCGCGCCATCGAGCAGAACGTGCTCATCATCCCCGGCAGCGTGTTCTCCGAAAAAGGCACCCACTTCCGCATTTCCTTCGCCGCGCCGGACGACGTGATCCGTAAGGGCATAGAGGTCCTCACCTCCCTATGATTCTTCGTTTCGAAGGAACGCTCCTGGGCCTTGCCGTCGGCGATGCTCTGGGCGGCCCGTTCGAGGGAGCCCCTCCGACCGCAGTATCCCGCGAAGACCTTGACCGCATCGCCCTCCGCCCCGTCACCAGTGACGACACCGCCATGACCATCGCCTTGGCGGAAAGTCTCGTCAGTCTGAAAACCTGCGATGCCGATGACGTTGCCGAAAGATTCGCCCGGTGGGCGCTCGAAGATGGCCGCGGGATCGGGCGATCCACCTACTACGCGCTTCGTCTCATAGCCCGCGGCGTCCCCTGGCGCGAAGCTTCACGCAAGGCTCACCATCTCGCCTCCGGCATGTCCGCCGGAAACGGCCCCCTCATGCGCTCCGCCCCCCTCGCCCTTCTTCTATCTTCAGACTGCGATCGCCTCGTCGACTCCACTCTTCAATGTTCCAGTATAACTCACTGGGACGAGCGCGCCGGCATCGGAGCCGCCGCATTCAACCTCATGCTCGCCGCAATTCTCCACGGCGCAACCGATAAGGACGAAATCGTTTTCCGCTCCCCGGCTTCAATCAGGGCGCGTTCGCCCGAGCTCGACAACGCCCTCTCGGCGCTGCCCTCACTGGGACGCGACCGGCTTTCTCCCTCCGGCTTCGTCTTCGACACCCTCGTCTGCGCTGCTTGGTGCTTTCTCAACGGCTCGTCCTTCCCCGACATAATCCTCAAGGCCGTCTCTCTCGGAGGGGACGCCGACACCGTTTCCGCTGTTGCCGGCGCTCTCTCCGGCTGCTACTATACCTCTTCCGGCATTCCGCATGATTGGCTCTCGGCCCTGGGTGAGACCGGTCGCCTCCGGGTCTTGGCGCGACAACTCCATGAGCTTTCGTCCGAAAAATAGACACCCCAAACTTGAAGCGGAAGAGCACCCCGAAGACCTCTGCCGCAAGTGCGGACTCTGCTGTCACGCGAAGGTCGTCGTCGGCGACGAGGTCTTCCTGATGGACGACCACTGCCCCTATCTTGACCCCGCCACCAATCTATGCACCATCTACGAGCGCCGGCACAAGCTTAACCCCCAGTGCCTCACCATCGATCAGGGCATAAAGCTCCGTGCGTTCCCTGCCGGATGCCCTTACGTTGCCGGCCTCAGCGGCTATAAGCCCCCTAGAACCGACTGGACCTTTCGCGACATCGAGCTCGCGCGGAAGCGCGAACTGGAGAAGCAGCGGCCATGATCTCTCGAATCATTCTGGCCTTCCAGAGGATCGGCGGCCTCTTTGGCCTTCGTTCCGGGAAGCCCCGACGAAAGAAGGGCTCACACAGGTCGTTGCCGCCGCGCAGGCCCGGCCGCAAAAAGGCCGGCGGGAAAGGCAAATAGCAAAGGAGGAATCCCTTGGCTCATCTTCTAGGCATTGACGTCGGCACTTCCGGCACAAAGGCTCTCATCTGCGACGAAAAGGGCACCGTCCTCGCAAGCGAAACCGTGGAACACCCCTCCTATCACCCCAAGCCCCTCTGGTCCGAGCAGCAGCCCAAAGACTGGTGGCAGAGCACCGTCGGTTCCATCAACAAAGCCCTTGCCGCCGCCGGAATCTCCGGCAAACAAATCTCCGCCGTCGGCCTCTCCGGCCAGATGCACGGAGCCGTCTTTCTCGATAAGGACAACAAAGTTCTTCGCCCCGCCATTCTTTGGAACGACCAGCGCACCGCCGAAGAATGCGACGAGATGACCGCCCGCGTGGGCAGGGACCGCCTGCTGGCCCTGACCTGCAACCCCGCCCTTACCGGATTCACCGCTCCCAAGATTCTCTGGGTGCGCAAGCACGAGCCCAAGGTCTACGAACGCGCCGGCAAAGTCCTGCTGCCCAAAGACTACATCCGCTTCCGCCTGACCGGCGTCTTTGCCACCGAGGTCTCCGACGCCTCCGGCACGCTGCTATTGGATGTCCCCAAGCGCCGCTGGTCCTCCGACGTCCTCTCCGCGCTTCAGATTGACGCTTCCCTGCTTCCCGAATGCTTCGAATCGCCAGAGGTTTCCGGCAAGATCACCTCCGCCGCTGCCGCCGAGACCGGCCTGGCTGAAGGGATTCCGGTCGTCGGGGGCGGCGGCGATCAGGCCGCGGGGGCCGTCGGTAACGGCATCGTCAAGCACGGAGTCATCTCCGCCACTCTCGGAACCTCCGGCGTCGTCTTCGCCTTCTCCGATGACGTGCAGACCGACCCCCAGGGGCGCGTCCACACCTTCTGCCACGCCGTTCCCGGCAAGTGGCACGTCATGGGCGTCATGCTCTCCGCGGGCGGCTCCTTTCAGTGGTACCGGAACAATCTGGCCGACGCTGAAAAAGAGGAGGCTCAAAAGCGCGGCCGCGACCCTTACGAAGTGCTCTGCGAAATCGCCTCCAAGGCCGAACCCGGCTGCCAGGGCCTCTTTTTCCTTCCATATCTCACCGGCGAGCGAACCCCGCACGCCGACCCCAACGCCCGCGCCGGATGGATCGGCCTCACCGCCTATCACTCCAAGCCTCACGTGATCCGCTCTCTTCTCGAAGGCGTAACCTACGGGATGCGTGACTCGCTCGAGATAATCAAAGGCATGGGCGTCGCGATTGAGGAAATCCGAGTCTCCGGCGGCGGCGCTCGCAGCCCCTTCTGGAGGCAGATGCAGGCCGACATCTACAGAAATCCCGTTTGCACCATCAACGCCGGCGAAGGCCCCGCCTTCGGCGTCGCCCTCCTCGGCGGCGTCGGCACCGGCGTCTTTTCCTCCGTAGAGGAAGCCTGCGAAGCCACCATCCAGGTCGTCTCCACCACCGAAGTCAACGCGGCCGACTCTGCCGCCTACGACCGCTACTACCCGGTCTACCGAAGCCTCTACGTCGCTCTCAAAGATGAGTTCGGCAAGATTTCCCGTGTTGCCGACTCCTGACCGTGTCTACCAAAAGGGCCGCCGATGATCGGCGGCCCTTTCATCATTGCTGCCGCGGCTCTCGCTATGCCCCGTACTTCGCCAAACGCCTCGCGTTCGCCAGCATGAGTGACATCAAGTATCTCGACTCGATCATTCCCAGGCTCCCTCCCCGGCATGCTCTCTCCGCGAATTCCGTCACCTTATCTTGCCTGCAGTATTCCGAATGCAGCAGCGCCGGCACCGGATGCCAGCTATGAGCCTTGTATGCCGCCGGCGT
Source organism: uncultured Planctomycetota bacterium (assembly GCA_964493415.1). GTDB lineage: Bacteria > Planctomycetota > DG-23 > CAZBND01 > CAZBND01 > CAZBND01. Next base: position 34,362 of record CAZBND010000022.1, read on the forward strand.
TGAGTGGTCTCCGGTGACCGCAAGCACGTCCAGCCCCACTTCGAGCAACGTCGGCAGCGCCCCGTCCACTTCCTCTATCTTCGCGACTTTCCTCTCGAAGTCCCCATCCTCCCCCGCGCTGTCCGTCGGCTTTATGTGAACGAAGAAATAATCGTACTCGTCACGCGCCTCCGCCACCGTTCTGAACTCATCCTTAAAGCTCTCCCCCGTTCCGGCCGACGTAGCTCTGGCTCCTTTGGCGGAGTCGGCCTCCAGCAAATCCATTCCCAGCAGCTTTGCTATCCCTCGGTACATCGGGTACTGCGCCACCGCTGCGCATTTCAGCTTATATACCTCCCCCATCTGCGGCAACTTCGGCCTCTCCGAGAACCCTCTCAGCAAAAGCATGTTCGCAGATCGCTCTTCCGCCAGTATCTCCTTCGCTTGCGCCAGAAAGCTCTTCGCCACTTCAGCCGTCCTTCTGCTCCCTGGATCGTCACCGGTCACTTGCGGCTCCAGCGGTTTCACTCCCGTCTCCTGAGGATCCGTATCGCATACTTTGTTGGAAAGACCATCACCCCTGAGCACCACCAGCGCCCGGTGATCTTTCACGGGCCGCACGAACACCTCCACCCCTTCGACCCGAGCGTTCTTCTCGAGCTTCTCACAAAGCGGTGCCGACTTCTCCGTCGCTATCCTTCCCGCGCGCCTGTCCAGGACCTTGCCTGTCTCGTCTACCGTGCAGAAATTCGCCCGGATGGCAATGTCGTTTTCTTGTTGGTGGAAGCCCGCTCCCGCCGCCTCCAATGCCCCTCGGGGAATCTCGTATTTCAGCGGATCGTAGCCGAACAACCCCAAGTGCCCAGGCCCGCTGCCCGGCGTGACCCCGTGCATCACCGGGACCAGAAGCCCCACCTCCGACATCGAGGCCAATTCGTCCAGGTTCGGCGTCGCCGCCGCCTCCAGTTCCGTAACGCAATCCTCTCCCGACGGCAATCCCCCCAGCCCGTCGAGCACCAGCAGGCACAGCTTGGTGTCGTTCTTCTCGACCAGCTTTGATATCAGCTCAAGAGGCATTCACCTTCTCCTTCACAATTCCGTAAACGGCTCAACTTCCACCTCGCTTACCAGAAAACGAACCGCAGGCACCCTCTTTTCCAGCTCCTCCGCCAGCCATCTCACCGCCGGAAGCTCCGACGCCGCATGTCCTACATCCACCAGGACGATCCCGGCTGCCGCCGCTTCTCGCGCGGTGTGATATTTGACGTCACCCGTCACGTATGCCTCCGCTCCTTGCTCGACGGCATCCTTCAAGAGTTCCCCGCCTCCGCCCGCGCACACCGCCACCTTCTCGACCACGGCGCCTCGCTCCCCCGCAATCCACACGCTCTCCAGCCCCAGCAGCCTCTTCGTCCGCTTCACCAGCTCGGACACCTTCATCGGCTTCGGCAGCATCCCGATCCTCCCCAGACCAGCTTCGCAGCTCGATGGGCTCAACGGATAAACATCGTACGCCGGCGTCTCGTACGGGTGCGACTCGATCAGCGCGCTCACGACTTCCAGCACTTTCGCGCTCGGAACGACCACCTCCAGCCGCCACTCGGCCACCTCTTCCAATCGACCCTTTCGCCCCACCACGGGCTCCGTGCCCTCCGTCCCGAAAAACGTCCCCCTTCCTTCGACCCTGAAGCTGCAATCGCGATACTCGCCGATCACCCCCGCGCCCGCATCGCACACGGCCTTTCTAACCGTCTCCACATCCTTCTCCGGAACGAACGTCACCAGCTTCACTTCCTTCTTGCCTCTCGACGCTCGCAGCGGGCGGCATTGGATCAGCCCGATCCCGTCCGCCAGCAGGTCGCTCGCGCCCCCCGATGCGCAATCGGCGTTCGTGTGAGCCGCGTACACCGCAATCCGCCTTTCCAGCGCCGCCATTATGGTGCGCCCGGGCTCCCCCTCCGCCGTCACCCTCTTCAGTTCGCCGAAGATCAGCGGATGATGCGAGACCACCATTCCCGCCCCCGCTTCCTTCGCCTCCTCCAGCACACTCATGTCCGTATTCAACGACACCAGCGCCGCGTCCACCTCCCAGTCCAAATCGCCCACTTGCAGCCCGACGTTATCCCACTTCTCAGTCAGCTCCACAGGCGCGAACGACTCCAGTGCTTCGACTATCTCTCCCACTCTCACTCCCATTCGTCATCCTCCCTGTAATAGACGTAGTTCTGCACCTTCGACCGCAGCCGGCGTGTCAGCAGCCGCCGCAGCAATCGCCTTCCCGGCGGGAGAAGCAGAAAGAATCCAACCGAGTCAGTAAGAAGTCCCGGCGTTATCAGCAGAAGTCCCGCCGCCAGCACCAGCGCACCATCCAGAATGCTCTGCGCGGGCATCCTTCCCGCCATCATGTCTTCCCGTATCTGTCTCAGCGCGCGCGAGCCCTGGCTTGCCGCCAGGACGGATCCCAACAGCCCCGTCAGTACCACCACCCCCAGCGTTCCCATAACCCCGAGGTATTGCCCGATCTTTATCAGGATCGCCAGCTCCACCAACGGCACCGCGATAAACGCCAGCATCAACGCCGGCAGGATCGAAGGCATTCCCCGCGGCCTCATCCGCCTTACCCCCTTTGGCGCCGGCGCGATTCTTTCGCCTCGAGCCTGCTCCACGCGAATACCCCCGCCAGAACTCCGGCAGCATTCGCCGCCGCGTCAAAACCTTCCGACGTCCTCCACGATACCGTCGCCTGCATCCTTTCCGTGATCATTGCGTATCCCATCGCAGTAGCTATCGCGCAGGCCGCCACCAGCCCTCTGGACCCTCCCGGAGCCGACAGCCACAGCGTTCGCGCCACCAGGACCGCCAGAAGCATATACGCGCCCGCATGCCACAGCTTATCCAACTGAAACGCGGAACCCGCATCCAGCCTCGACGGCACGTTGGCGATCGCCAGCCACATCAGGACGCTCGCATATGCCATCGTCGCCGGCCACACCGCGCTAGCCCTGTTCATCGGCACGTCCATCCTCCAGGAAACCGAACTCCTTCAGCCACTCGACGACTTCTTCCTCAGTCAACTTGCCCGGCTTGTCCATATCCGCGGCGGCCTTCTCTCGAATTGACTCTTTCATCTCCCTGAGGAAGCTTTTCGGCCCCTTGCGCTTGCCTCCCAGGCTCTTGATTTCCTCTCGAAGCTCCCTGTCGCTCGTGACGACGCACACCGAGCCCGGCGCGCTCGATGCCCTCACCGCATCCGCGATGTATTCATCCGCATCCGGCGCGAACGCCATGCTCATTGCGCCGCCGCCCCATTCCTTCTTCGAATCCCGCCCCCGCCCGTCGAACACCAGCGTCACCCGCTCCCCGCTCGCTCGCGCGTACCTCATCAGCATCCCGGCCAGCAGCTTCCTTCCCGCCTCTATGTCCCGCCTTATCTTCCCGCTGTGAAACTCCGGCATGGCGTACAGCACGTTGTAACCGTCAACCAGTATCTGCATCAACGCCCGCCCGGCGTCCAGTCATCGTCGAACCCTCCGGCCTCCTCCCCCTCGTCCTCCTGGCCTCCCTCATCCGCCTCATCCTCATACTCGGCCTCCTCGTCCCCCCCTTCATCCTCGCCGCCTTCCTCTTCCTCCTCGCCCTCTTCGCCCCACACGTTGGCCAGGAAGTCATCGAGCTGCCCCGAATCCACGAACAGCCGCACCGCCTGGTGCGTCGTCTCGTAGTCCCATCCGTATATCAGCACGTGATTCCGCCGCCCCGTCCGATCCATGTGTATGAACATCGCCTGCTCCACCGTTATCACCAGCGGCAGGTCGCGGTACAGCATCTGCGCCAGGATGTTCACCTTCGGACCCCCCACCACTATCGTCGCGCAGCTCTGCAGCTTGTCGCTGAACAGGTACAGCAGGTCCGAGACCACGATCCCGCGCAAAGCCTCGTCGTCGCCGCGCTTGTCTATTTCCGTCTTCAAGAAATACGCCAGCGGCCTGTCCCGGTCTTCCGCCACGATGTTGCTGCCGGTCACCAGGATGATCGTTTTCTCGGGGTCGACTCTATCCATCCGTCGTTCCCACGGCCTTTAGAAGTGAACCTTTCCTACCTTCAGCCTCAACGCGCGCTTGACGTCCGCCATCAGCACCGCCGCCGCTATCGAGTATAGTTTACTCTCTGCGCTGTCCGCGCGCGAGGTCAGCACGATCGGCGCCTTCGCCCCCACCACCACGCCGGCCAGCTTCGCCGCTCCTCCCGCCAGGTAAACGTATGACTTGGCCAGCATGTTGCCCGCTTCGATGTTCGGCACAAGGAGAATGTCACCCAGGCCCGCCACGTCGCCCCCTATTTTTTTGTGCTTCGCCGCCGCCACCGAGATGGCGTTGTCCAGCGCGAAAGGCCCGTCCACCCTGCATTTCGGCGAGAACTGCCGCCTGTGCGCCATATTCGCAAGGCACGCCGCGTCCACCGTCGCGGGCATCTTCGGGTTTACCAGTTCCACCGCCGCCAGCACCGCCACCTTCGGCTCCTCCAGCCCGAAAATGTGCGCCAGGTGGATGGCGTTCAGCATGATCTCCGCCTTCTGTACGAGGTCCGGGGCGATGTTCATCGCTCCGTCGGTTATGAACAACAGCTTCTCCATCTCCGGCACGTCCAGGATGAACACGTGGCTCATCACCACCCCCGTTCTCAGCCCCACCTCCTTGTCCAGCGCCGCGCGGAGAAAATCGTCCGTGTGAATGTAGCCCTTCATGAATATGTGCGCGCCGCCCGACGAGACTATCTCCACCGCCTTCCTCGCCGCGGCCAGCTCCTCCGGCTCGTCGATAACGTCCCTTTCGTTCACCTCCAATCCCTTCTCCTCCGAAATCCGCATGATCTCCCGCTTGTCACCCACGAGCACCGACTCCGCTATCTCCTGCTTCTTTGCCTCCGCCACCGCCTCCAGCACGCTCTGATCGTGCGCCACAGCCACCGCCACCCTCTTGGTGGGATACTGAGAAATCGCCTCCATCATCTCCGCGAAGTTCTTCATCTCTCCCT
>CAZBND010000022.1:39474-40912 GCA_964493415.1 uncultured Planctomycetota bacterium
TCCGGCTCCTCAAGCTTCCTCAACGCCTGCATCGCCTCCGCTGCGGCCATATCCTCCCTAACCGCCACCAGCTCCGGCGTCATGAGCCCGCCGCCCGTCTCCTCCGCGTACTTCAGCAGCGCCGTCACCTCCGCCGATTCCTCCTTCGCCATCCTCCCCAGCACGCGGTTGCGCTTTTCCTCCGGCAGCTCCGACACGACATCGGCCGCGTCGTCCGGCGGCAGCTCCTCCACTATCCCCGCGATCCTCTCCGCCCGCAGCATTCGCACCAGCTCCGACCTAGTCAGCTCGTCCGCCTCCACCAACACCTCTCCGGCGCTCTCGTCGTCCAGCGCCGCCAGCACCGCCTTCCTCCCTTCCTCTCCCAGCCGTTCCAGCGCCCTCGCGATGTCGGCCGGCTTTTCCCCGGACAGCACCCTCTTCAGCTCTTCGCCCTGTGTTCCGCCTTCCACCAGCGAGACAAGCGCGTCGCTCCGCGGGATGAATTCCTCTTCCTTGACTTCCTGCATCCGTCCTCTCCGCAAGCAATGCCGAATTCTATTTGCTTGCGCTTACGCCGGTCAAGCGTTCGTTGTCAACAGGCGCTTCACGATTTACGATAGAATAGCACTTGCGCTCTTCGCGCGCACACTAATTCGCGCACTTCTCGAGGAAGCGATATGGTCGGAAAGCTGCTCGTCTTTCGCCCGGGAGCGATGGGAGACCTCCTTCTCACCTTGCCCGCGCTCGAGCTGCTCCACAGGAAGAAACCCGAAACGCAAATCCACCTCGTCGCCCATCCCTCTTATATCGGGCTCGCTCTTCAGGCGGGATTCATCTCCGCCGTTCGCAGCTACGACGACGCCTTCTTCACGCCCCTTTTCTCCGACGACAGGACGCTCCCTTCTCCTCTTTCCGATTACCTCTCCAGCTTCGACGCGGCCCTATGCTACCTTGACGACCCGCGCGGGACCGTCCGCCGAGGCCTCACCGCTGCCGGCGTCAAGAGCGTCGTACTTTCCGACCCCAATCCGCCTCCCGGCGTCCACATCTCCCAGCATCTTGCCGGCGCGGTCCGTCTCCTCGGGATTAGTGGAACAATTCGCCCCGCGCCGCTCACGCCTTTCCCCGCCGAAGTCCAATGGGCGCGTGGCTTCATCGGAAGGTCCTTCGGGAATCCCGACGCCCCCTTCGTCGCGATGCACCCCGGCGCAGGCGGCGTGCGAAAGAGATGGCCGGTGGAACGTTTCGCCTTCGCCGCCCGAGCCCTCTTCCGTGAATACGCTCTCGCCGCACTCATTATCACAGGCCCCGCCGAGACTGATGCTCTTCGAGACTTCGAGAAGCTCGCCTCCCACATTCCCACGGCCTTTTCAACCGAACCGGACATGGACACTCTCGCCGCGCTCATCTCCCTTGCCTCGCTCTACATCGGCAACGACTCCGGCCCCACTCACCT
>CAZBND010000022.1:41012-49125 GCA_964493415.1 uncultured Planctomycetota bacterium
CTTCTGAGTTCCGCCCCGAATCGCTTCTCCAACGCCGCCACTATAGTCTCCTCCGCCGCCTCCGCTTCCTTTCGCGACAGCGTCCGGTCACCCGCCCTGTAGACGACCGAGAAGGCTATGCTTTTTCTTCCTTCGGGCAGGCCCTTCCCGCGGTACGCGTCGAAGAAGGCGACCTCGCGCACGATCTCGCTCGCCGCCGCTTCCGCCGCCTCCTTTATCTCCGCCCAACTCACTCCCTCCGGCACGATCACCGCGAGGTCCCTCTTCATTGAAGGGAAGGACGGCAGCGGCTTGAAGACGGGCTTCTCCGCCGCCCGGCCCCAGACCTTCTCCGCATCCAGCTCGCATAACTGCGGGGCGGCCTTCAATTCGAATCGCTCCGCCAACTCCGCGCCCATCGTGCCGATGTATCCTACCGCCTCTCCTCCTAATGTCATCCTCGCGCCGGCCCCGGGTTCGAGAAAGCCCGCCTCCGTCTCCTCCAGCCTCAGCTCCTCCTGCACCCCCAGCCCCTCCAGCAATTCCTCCACCGCCCCCTTCAGCTCTTCGTAGCTGCCATCGTCTATCATAGCAATCGTCTTTTTCTCTTCCGGCTGCTTGCCTGCCTGCGCGGGCAGGAACGCCCTCCCGATCTCGAACAGCCTGCATTCCCCCGCGCCGTGGTCCTGGTTCAGCTTTCTGATCGGAAGCAGAGAGGCCAGAAGCGATTTCCTCAGCGCCCCCTCGCCGCGCCGTACAGGGTTTCGCACCTTCAGCGGCTTGCCTTCCGACCAATGACCGAATGCCTCCGACACGTGCTCCGCCACCAAAGTCACGGTGTTGACCTCGTAGTACCCCATCCCCACAAGCAGTTCCCGCGTCCGCCGCTCCATCCTAAGCCACTGCGGAATCTTCGCCAGCCTCACCGATGCCTTCGGCTCCGTCGGCACTCGGTCGTACCCGTAGACCCGCGCCACCTCTTCGATCAGGTCCGCCTCGCCTTGGATGTCTCCCCGCCATGAGGGTGCCCGCACCCGCACCTTCTCCTTCGACCGCTCGAGCACCTCGAACCCCAGCCTCCGCAGTATCCCTTCCGCCTCGTCCATCGGAACGTCCATACCCAGCAGCAGGTTGAGCCTCGCGTGACGCAGCTCCGCTTCCCGGACCTCGTCCCGCCGCACGTCCACCACCGCGACTCCCTTGGCGATCTCCCCTCCGGTCACTTCGCGAATCAGTTCCGCGGCCCGCCGCGACGACGCGTCCACCCCCTTCGGATCGATCCTTCTCTCGAATCGGTACGACGCTTCCGACTCCATCCCCAGCCGCCTGGACGTCTTCCGTATGCTCAGGGGATCGAAGTGCGCGCTCTCCAGCAGCACCACCTTCGTCCCCATTCCCACCTCGGTATCAAGCCCTCCCATAACTCCCGCCACCGCCACGGGGCTCTTCCCGTCCGCGATCACCAGCATGTCGCCGTCCAACTCTCTTTCCACGTGATCGATGGCGACAAGTCTCTCGCCCTTCCTCGCTCGACGCACGACTATCCGTCCCTCTTGCAGCGTATCGTAGTCGAAGGCGTGCAGAGGCTGCCCCATCTCCATCATCACGTAGTTCGTCACGTCCACCACGTTGTTCACCGGGGCGACCCCGACGGAGATAAGCCTCCTGCTCAGCCATTCCGGCGAAGGCCCCACCTTTACGCCCGAAATGATCCTCGCCGTGTAGCACGGGCAAAGGTCCCTGTCGATTATCTCGACGCTCGTCCAATCGCTCACGTCCTTCCCCAGGCCCTCGCCGCCGAGTTCGGGCACCTTGAGTTCCAGCTTCAGCAGCGCCGCAACGTCCCTGGCAATCCCTATGTGATAAAGCGTATCCGGCCTGCTATACAGCGTCTCGATCTCGTAGCAGACGTCGTCCCCGACCCTCTCCATCGACTCGACCACGTTGCCGAGGCCCGTTAGCTTCTCGGCCAGTTCCTCCGGACCGAGGTCGAAATCGCAGTATTCCTTCAGCCACTCGTAGCCGGCCTTCAACCGCCGCTCCCTACTTCCAGAACTGCCCCAGGAACCTCACGTCATTTTCCGTCAGCAGCCTTATGTCGTTTATCCCGTACTTGCGCATCGCCAGGCGTTCAACTCCCACGCCGAACGCCCAGCCGGTGAATTCCTCGTAGTCGTACCCCACCGCCTTGAACACGTTGGGATGAACCATCCCGCACCCCAGAAGCTCCAGCCAGCCCGTGCGCCCGCACACCTCGCATTCCTTCCCCGCGCAAAAGGTGCACCCGATGTCCATCTGCGCGCTCGGCTCCGTGAACGGGAAGTACGAAGGGATGAACCGCGTCTTCACGTCCTCCCCGAACATCCCCTTCGCGAAAAGCTCCAGCACCCCTTTCAAATCCGCGAACGACACCTCCCGCTCCACCATCAGGCCTTCGATCTGCGTGAACATGTAATGGTGCGTGGAATCCACCGTGTCCGGCCTGTAGACCCTTCCAGGGCTGATCAGCCGGACCGGCGGCTTCCTCTTCTCCATCGCCCGTATCTGCACCGGCGACGTCTGGGTCCGCAGAAGCAGGTCGTCGGATATGTAGAAGTTATCCCTCGGCTCCCGCGCAGGGTGCTCTTTGGGGATGTTCAGCCCTTCGAAGTTGTAGAACTCGATCTCGACTTCAGGGCCTTCCACCACCTCGAACCCAAGTCCCTGGAATATCTCGATCATCTGTTCCTGGACCAGGGTGATGGGGTGGTATCTCCCCCTTGGGGGCCGCTTGCCGGGGATCGTCAGATCAAGCAGTTCCCGCCGCTTCCCCTTCTTTCCCTTGGCCCGCTCGGACGCTTCTTCCAGCGCCCCGGACAACTCCGCCTTGAGTTCGTTGAGCTTCTTTCCCGCCGCGGCCCTTTCGCCGGGCTCCAGCGCGCCCAGCTTCGAAAACTGGGCCGACACTATGCCCTTCCTGCCCAGGTACTTGATCCGCGCGGCTTCGACGGCTTCAGGGGTCGCCGCCTCCCGGAATTCCTTCAGCCCCCCGTCCCGAATCTTTGCCAGTTCGCCCTTGACCGTCATGCTTCCGCCGATGCCGTCTTTGCCTCGAGTTGCTCTTTCGCCATCTCCGCCAGGCGGGAGAATGCCTCCTTGTCCGTAACCGCCAGCTCCGCCAGCACCTTCCTGTTCAATTCCACCCCGCCCGCCGTCAGTCCGCCCATGAGCTGCGAATAGCTCAGGCCGTTCTCCTCCGCCCCGGCCGCTATCCTCATGACCCACAGCTTCCTCATGTCCCGCTTGCGCTGCTTCCTCCCCTTGTAGGCGTTTGCCATCGCCCGTTCAACTGTGGCTTTCGCCACCTTGAACATGCGGTGCCTTCCCCCCCAGTAGCCCTTGGCCAGCTTCATTATTCTCTTGTGGCGCTTCCTTCGCGTTGCGCCCGTCGCGACTCTCGCCATCTCTTTACGCCTCCCGAAATTGAGACAAGGCGGTATCCCGCCCTTTGATCAGCACCGGACTGAACACCGCCCGCCGGCATGTTCTACCCGGAGAGAAAGGTCTTGATGGTCTTTCCCTTGGCCCCCGCCACCTCGGTCTTCTGCGTAAGGTGTCTTCTTCTCTTCCCCGTCTTCGACGACATCAGGTGGCTCGCGCCGCCCTTGCGGCGCATCACCTTCCCCCCCGGTGTTACTCGGAATCGCTTACCCGCTCCCGAGTGGCTCTTTTGTTTCGGCATCTTCGCTTCCTGACTCCACTTCGCTCTTTTGTGGTTGCGCCTTCGCTGCCTTCTTCGGTTTGCCCTTCGGCATCAGCAGCGCCGTCATCATCTGGCCGTCCCTCGACGGCGACCGCTCCAGAGCCGCTATGTCTTCCAGCTCCTCGACGACCTTGCGGATGATCTCCTCTCCGATCTCAGGGTGCTTTTGCTCACGCCCCTTGAACAGGATGTTTATCTGTACCTTGTTCCCGTCCCCAAGCAATCGTCTGGCGTTCTTTATCTTGAACCCGAGGTCGTGCCCGTCGATCTTCGGGAACACCCGAATCGCCTTGACCTCCGCCGTCCTATGCCTGCCGTGGCGCTGCTTCTTGCTCAACTGGTACTTGAATTTACCGAAGTCCATTATCTTGCATACGGGAGGGCTGCTGTTCGGTGATACCTCCACAAGGTCCAGACCCGCCTCCGACGCCATCCTCAACGCCTCCTCCGTCGGGACCACCCCCACCTGCTCCCCGTCCTGGTCCACCAAACGCACTTCCTTCTCCCGTATTCGCTCGTTCACCCTTTGATTGGCTTTCGGTGAAATCTAAACACCACCTCCTTCACAAATCGCCTGCGATTTTGCTTTCGACTATTCTCTTCGCCTCTATCACGAAATCTTCCACCTTGCTCGCTCCGAGGTCCCCCTTCACCCTGTCCCGTACCGCTACCGTGCCCTTCTCCATCTCCCTGTCCCCGAGCACGAGCATGAACGGAATCTTCTGCAGCGTTGCATCTCTTATTTTCGCCCCCACTCGCGCGTTTCTCAAGTCCAATTCCGCCCGCAACCCCGCTTCCTTCAGCTTGTCCCTTACCTCCCCCGCGTAGGCCGCGTGGTCCTCCTTCACCGGGATCACCCCCACCTGCACCGGGGCCAGCCACATCGGCAGCGCCCCGGCGTAGTGCTCTATCAGCACCCCGATGAACCTCTCGAAGCTCCCCAGCACGGCTCTATGTATCATCACCGGCCTGTGATGGCGGTCGTCCGCGCCAACGTAGCTCAGGTCGAATCGCTCGGGCATCGCGAAGTCGCACTGGATCGTCCCGCACTGCCACTGGCGCTCGAGGCAGTCTCGCAGGAAGAAATCTATCTTCGGCCCGTAGAACGCCCCCTCGCCCGGCGCGGGCTCGTACTCAAGCTCCATCTCCTCCAGCGCATCCCTAAGCGCCCGCTCCGCCATCTCCCACATCTCGTCGGACCCGATCGAGTGGTCCGGCCTCGTAGAAAGCTTCAATTCGCAGTTCTCGAATCCGAACGTCCGGTACATCCCAAGCGTCAGCTCTATTACTCCCTTGATCTCGTCCTTCGCCTGCTCCGCGAGGCAGAATATGTGCGCGTCGTCCTGAGTGAAGGCCGACACCCGGAAAAGCCCCGCCCTCACTCCCGAAAGCTCCCGCCGGTGCACCAGCCCAAGCTCCGCCACCCGCAGCGGAAACTCCTTGTATGAATGCTGACGGCTCTTATATATCAAAAGCCCCCCCGGGCAGTTCATGGGCTTGACCGCGAACTCCCTCTCCTCCACATCGACGAAGTACATGTTCTCCCTGTAGTGGTCCCAGTGCCCGCTCTGGTGCCACAGGCTGCGGTCGAGGATCAGCGGAGTGTTGACCTCCTCGTATCCCGCCTCCCTGTGCACCTCCCGCCAGTGATCCACGATGGTATTGTATAGGGTCCATCCCTTGGGATGCCAGAAGGCAAACCCCGGCGCGTCGTCGTGAAAGCTGAAGAGGTCCAGCGCCGTGCCGAGCTTCCGGTGGTCCCTCTTCGCCGCCTCCTCCAGCCTTCTCAGGTGCCCCTCTAATTCAGCCTTCGTCGGGAACGCCGCCCCGTAAACCCTCTGCAGCATCTTGTTGTTCGAGTCGCCCTTCCAATACGCTCCCGCGACGTGAGTCAGCTTGAATGCCCCTATATCCGCCGACGTCGTCACGTGCGGCCCGGCGCAAACATCCACGAAGTCCCCAAGCTCATACACGCCCACCTTATCGTCTTCCAGCTCTTCCAGCAGCTCCAGCTTGTAATCCTGACCTTCCGCCCTCATCTTCCTCACGGCCTCTTCTTTCGGAAGCTCCGTCCGCCTGAACTCCAGCTTCTCCTTGACTATCTTGCGCATCTCCGCCTCGATCTTCTCCAGGTCCTCTTCCTTCAGCGGCTGGGGCAGGTCGAAGTCGTAGTAGAACCCGTTCTCGATCGCCGGCCCGAAGGCGAACTTCACCCCAGGATGGAGCCTCTTCACCGCGGCCGCCATGACGTGCGACGTGCTGTGCCTCATCCTATCCAGATCGTCTCCGCCATTTTCCCCCATCTGTCGTCTTCCGTCCAATTTAGCCGACGTAGCCCTGCCAAGAGCGGCTCGCCCCGCGGGGCGAAGTCGGCCGAAAAAAGCAGCGGCATCCGCCATCCGCCTAGGCGGACCCGCCGGCTTTCTTACGATGTCATCCGACTTCTCTTATACAGCCGACACCCGCTCCAAATCACAAAATCGTGGGCGATAGGGGACTTGAACCTCTGACCTCCTGCGTGTCGAGCAGGCGCTCTAGCCAACTGAGCTAATCGCCCATCTTCAACATGCTAAATTCTATCATCCGTGACACTTGTGTCAAGGGAGTCTTGTGATCGCCGCGCTTGCTCTTCGATCTCCTCACCCGTCGCCGCATCCCGCCCTTGTCCTCGTCCCATCCGTATGTTATACGATCTCATCCGCCTATCGCCGTTCTTCAAAGGAGCCGCGCATCGGAACCGGAAACGAACCCGAAAGCCTGCTCGGACAGGTGGTCCGGGAATCTCGCGGCCACTACTACGTCCGCGCAGCCGGCGAGACGTATATCTGTTCCATCCGCAGCAAGCTCCGAAAGCGGCTCGTCTACCCCGAAAGCGACTCCGGCCTGCGCGGCGCGACCTCCGTTAAAAGCGTTCGCGACCTCAACCCCGTCGCCGTCGGCGACCTCGTCAGGATCACAGTGGGGGAGGGCGGCAAAGGGGCCATCGACGAACGCCTCCCCCGAAAGAACGTCCTCGCCCGCCGCGCTTCCGGCCAGAGGCCCCTCCGACAGGTGGTCGTCGCCAACGCCGACCAGCTCCTCACCGTCTTCTCCGTCCTCCAGCCCGATTTCGAGCCGAAGCTCGCCGACCGCCTTCTCACCTCCGCCGAGCACGCCGACCTCCCCGCCGTCATCTGCATCAACAAGACCGACCTCGTCGCCGAATTCGACTTCCGCCGCATCGGCGATGTCTACGAAGCCGCCGGCTATCGCGTCCTTTACACCAGCGCACTGGACGGCACCGGCCTCGACGGGCTTCGCTCGGCCCTCCAGGCCAAGCTCACCGTGCTCGCGGGTCCTTCCGGAGCCGGCAAGTCCAGCCTCCTCAACCGCATCCAGCCCGGCCTCGGCCTAAAGATCAAACAGGTCTCCGCCGTCGCCGGCGAGGGGACCCACGCCACCACCGCAAGCCAAATGTTCGACCTCGACATCGGCGGCAGCGTCGTCGACACCCCCGGCATCCGCTACCTCGACCCCTGGCAAATCCCTCAGGACGAGCTGCCCGAGCTATTTCCCGAAATGCATCCCTACATCGGCCGGTGCCGCTTCACCTCCTGCGCTCACGTCGAAGAGCCCGGCTGCGCCATCCGCCGGGCCGTTGAGGATGGCTCCATCCCCTCCTCGCGCTACGGGAGCTACCGCGAGCTCCGCATCGAACTCCGCGACGCCGAAAAGCGCGCCCGCTACTCGTCCGGCTCCTGAGCGGCCCTTGAATAATTCCCCTCCCGCTGAAACAATCTCCCCCGGCCCCTGTTTACTATAGTGGACAAACGGGAATAGGCGGAGCATGCGCTTGGACGACATCTCCGACGACGAGCTTTACTCGATGTATGCCGAGGGCGACATCGAAGCCTTCGACACGCTCTTCGACCGCCACCGGAACTCCGTCTACAACTTCGCCTTCACCATGCTCAAAGATTTCACGAAAGCCGAGGACGTGATGCAAGAGACGTTTCTTTCAGTCACGCGCGCCGCGAAAACCTACGAGCCCCGGGGACGCTTTCGCACCTGGATGATGAGGATCGCCCGCAACAATTGCCTCAACCGCATCGAGTCCGACCGTCGTCGCCGCGCTGCCATCGCCGAAAGCTCTCTCGACTTCATCACCCCGTCCTCTCCCGAACCTCCGCCGCTCGAGCATGTCGAGACCGATGAGCGCGTTGCCGCCGTCCGGCGTGCCGTCTTCGACCTCCCCGAGCGACAGCGCGAGGCCATTGCCCTCTACGCCTTCGAGCACATGCAGTACAAGGAAATCGCGCAGGTTCTCGACATGCCCATGAACACGGTCAAGACCCTCATTCATCGCGCGCGGGCGTCCCTTGCCCGCACTTTGGATGGTTCGCCATAGGAGAA
>CAZBND010000023.1:0-14339 GCA_964493415.1 uncultured Planctomycetota bacterium
AAACGCCTTGCACACCGTATCATAATAGGCTATGGTGGTCGTTGACGCCGGTCAGCACGTCATCTCCCGATGGAAGAGCCATTCGTGAACGTAAAGGGAAACCAAAACGCATTCGGCGCGCTCGTAGGTACAAGCGCGAGGATGAGGAAAGTATATTCCTTCGTTCGCAAGGCTGCACGGGTCGATATGCCCGTTCTTATTGTGGGGGAGACGGGAACGGGAAAGGACTTGGTGGCGCGGGAGGTCCACGAGAGGAGCCGACGAAAGAAAGGCCCTTTTGTTGTCGCAAATATGGGGGCTCTGCCGGCGGAGCTCATTGCCAGCGAGCTTTTCGGTCATGTGAGAGGCGCGTTCACGGGGGCCCTGCAAACCAAAATGGGACGGTTCCAGGAAGCCCAGGGGGGGACCCTGTTTCTCGACGAGATCACTACGATGGACGAGAGAGTCCAGGTAGCGCTCTTGCGCGTGTTGGAGGCGGGGAAGTACAGACGGGTTGGGGGAAGAAGGGACGCGACGGCAGACGCTCGGATACTGGCCGCGTCGAACGTGGACCCTAGACGTGCGGTGCGCCAAGGGTTGTTCCGGGAAGACTTGCTTCACAGGCTGGAGGTCCTGCGCGTTTTCCTCCCGCCCCTTCGCGCACGGAAGAGCGACATAAGGCTGCTTTCCCAGTATTTCCTGGACATGGTCAGCCGAGACTTCGAGATCGAAGTAACCGGAATATCCCAAAGCGCCTTGAGGGCACTTCGCTCGTATCCCTGGCCCGGCAACGTCAGGGAATTGAAGAACGTTATTGCGCAAGCCGCGGTAATGGCGCAAAGGGGTCGGATAGAGGCGGAACATCTTCCTCCGCGGGTCTCAGGCGCACCCGATGACCAAGCGCAGGCCCAAGGGGAACGCGAACACGTCGAACTTCCGCGCGCGAAGGATGGTATGTTCATACCCGTCGGCACCTCTCTTGCCGAAGCAGAGAAGACGCACGTGTTGAGGGTTCTCGGAGCCTGCGCCAACAACAAGACACGGGCAGCCGAACTCCTCGGGATCAGCCGCAAGACCCTATACAACAAGCTCGCGCAATGGGGTATCCGAGCCTGAGGCCCTTGCACTGAATCCGGCTGCGAGAATCCAGTCCTCTCGCGGAAGCCTTCCTACCCGCCCTCGCGTCAGCAGCAGGTGTAGGATCTACACACATCTGTAGAATTTCTACACACGTTCCCTGAATTGAAGCTGCAATCGAGTCCTCGCTTGCGCGGGGCAAATCTCCCTCAGACCAGCGTTTTGACCCAAACGGGGCGATAGTCCTTGGATTTAACACTTTGGCATGTTGGTTGCGCTATTCCTAACAGCACGCGTGATTATCACTATCAGAACATGCTTCTGTCGGAGGGGCAGTTCGCCATGCGGAAGCTCTTAGCACTTGTTGCCGTGGGAGATGATGATTGGAAAGTGTTGTTTGCCAAGAGCCTGATGGAATACGGATGCGACGTGCAGACATTCTCGGACGGCGCACAAGCTCTGGAGCAAGCTCGAAGGCAGCGATATGACGTGGTCATCGTTGACGAAAGCCTGCCACGAACGGGGAAACTTGAGTTCGTTCTCAACTTGCGCGAAGTGGCTGTAAGCACCCCGCTGGTCATGGTCACTGGAAGACTTCTGGAGAAGGAACGAGATGTCCTGAGCCGGTGCCAGGTATTTTTCGCAGGCACGCGCTCGCAGGCCATATCGAAGGTCGGCGAAGCCGTCAGCAAGGCGGGTTCCGCGCTACACGGCGAGAAGGAGAAAACGGCTCCTTCCAGATGAATGGACACCGGCTCGCCGAGTGCCACGAGGTCCTCGGCAATACAGGCCTTGGAGTTGATCACTACAGGAAGAGCGCAAGGTAGGCATTCCGTCGCGCCGAACCTGGCGGAATTGAGAAGAATCATGCGACCCCATAGGGAAGATGCTATGACCAAGTGCGTAAGGGAGATTGCGGCGCGCAGCCGAGCGGCCGCGAAGCAAACGGCCACAGCCGACACCGCAACGAAAAACGCCTTGCTTCTCCGCATGGCGAGCCTGCTCAAAGAACGCCACGCGGACGTCCTCACCGCGAACAAGGAGGACATGATGGCGGCGAAGGCCCGAGGCGTGGCCGGCAACTTATTGAAACGGCTGCGCTTCGATCACGAAAAACTCATGGGCCGCATAGAAGCGCTGAAATTGATCGCGGGGCTTCCCGACCCCGTAGGAGAGATAACAGACATGCAAACGCGCCCCAACGGGCTGATGGCCGGGCGGATGCGCGTGCCGCTGGGAGTAATCCTCATGATCTACGAGGCGAGGCCGCATGTTACGGTAAATGGAGCGGCCCTCACTGTGAAGTCCGGCAACGCTGTTATTCTCCGCGGCGGATCCGAAGCGCTACGCTGCAACAGGGTCCTCGGAGAGCTTTGGACTCACGCGCTGGACGCGGTAGGCTTGCCCTCTGACGCTATCCAGGTGATCTCTTGTAGCCATGACGACCTGGGTGAGATGTTGGCTCTCGACGCTTTCATTGACATGGTAATACCCAGGGGTGGCGAGGGGTTGATAAACGCTATCGCCGAGCAGTCCAGAATTCCGGTGATCAAACATTTCGAGGGCATCTGTCACGTCTACGTGGGAGTCCTGGCGGACACTGAGAAAGCGTTACGCATCATCCTGGATTCCAAGCTGCTGATGCCCGGCGTGTGCAACGCGGCTGAAACCATTCTGGTCGACCAGTCCATGGAATGGTGGATCAAGCCACTCGTGGAAGCCCTGAGCAAGCGCGGGGTCGAGGTTCGTGGATGTCCGTTCGTCCGCGAACAAGCTCCCCAGGCGCTGCCGGCAACAGACGAGGATTGGTCCACCGAGTACCTCGACACCATCTACTCGATCAAGGTGGTCCGCGGAATAGGTGGAGCGGTTGAGCACATCTCCACGTATGGCAGCGGACACACGGACGCAATAGTCACTGAGGATTACTCCGCCGCCCACAAGTTTGTGCGAGAGGTAGACTCCGCGGTTGTTCTGGTCAATGCCTCAACGATGTTCTGCGATGGTCGATCACTGGGCATGGGAGCGGAAGTCGGTATATCAACCGACAGGTTGCACGCAAGGGGACCCATGGGACTGCGGGAACTGACGACCTACAAGCACGTAATATGGGGGCAAGGCCAAGTAATGGGAAGGGAGCATCTCATAACCGGAAGCCGGAACAAACAGTCTGGTCCTGAGAACACTCCAGGAAAGCGCAGGAACACGTGCTAGAAACATTGAATCCGATATACGAGCATTTCATCACAGGTTTCGAGGAGGGGGCTGCCGCAAATAAGTCGGGGGGCCGTCGCATCGGTGCGGAACTCAAGTTCCCCGTTGTGAATGCAGACGGGACCGCGGTCCGCAAGGAAATCATATGCGACCTGTGGCAATACCTGCAGAAGCGGGGATGGAAACCCTTGACCGATGCTTTGACGGGCGAAGTTTCGGGTGCGTCTACGCCGGGCGAGAGAAATGACACTGTGGCCTCATGCGAGACGGGATTCTGTAAGTCCGAATTCTCTACTGCCCACGTCCCGAATCTTTTTGAGCTGAGCCACCAGATCGATTCGCTGAGGAAGGTCCTTCGCGAGTTCGGCGAACGCAAGGGCGTATGTTTCCTCGGTTACGGCATTCAGCCACTGACCCCTCCCAGCAAACGGCTTGCCTTCCGAAAGACACGCTCGTCCGTGTGGGAAACCGCCCTGAGTTCCAACAGGTGCATTCCCAGGGAGTTCGGTGACGATGTCCACCTTTTCACGATCAATAGCGCAACCCACGTCCATCTGAGCGTTACCCCGGACGAGGCGGTCCCCGCGGTGAACGTACTCAATGGCTTTGCCGGAGCGCAGATTGCCCTGACGGCACACTCCAACCTCTGGCTCGGGCACATCGACAAAGTCTACAGATGTGTGGCGGAGAAGTTCTGGGACTGGTGGATGCCCGACGGGAGCCGCGTGGGAGTGCCGCCGAGGCCGTTCAACGACTTGACCGACTATGTGAACGCCGTCGCCTCGCTCCGCCCAATTTACGTCGAACGCGCCGGGCGTCCTTTGGTTCTCACCAAATACGAGACATTCGACGAATACTATCACGCCGGGCGCGCCGTTGGGTTGGATTCAGATGGCCGGGAGGTGAGCATAGTCCCCGCCAAGTCCGACATCGACTTGCACAACTCATGCTACTGGTACAACGCACGCATATCCAGGTACTACACCGTCGAGAACAGGTGTAACGACCAGCAGCCGCCGCAGGATCTAATTTGCGTGGCCGCGCTGACTCTCGGCCTCGCGGAGGCCTTGCCGGAGGCAGAGCAAGTGCTTGCGAAGCTTGATTGGCAAAGGCTCAGGGCGTCGAGGGAGCTGGCATGTCGGGCCGGGTTGTCCGGCGGAAGAGGCTCGGTCTATCTTGCAGATCTGGCCGGTCACATGCTCAAGCTCGCTGAACTGGGGCTTCGCCGACGCGGCCTGGGGGAGGAGAAGTTTCTTGCCGCGCTGGAAAAACGGCTGCGGGAACGCAGATGCCCGGCTGATGAAGTCGAAGAACTCT
Source organism: uncultured Planctomycetota bacterium (assembly GCA_964493415.1). Taxonomy (GTDB): domain Bacteria; phylum Planctomycetota; class DG-23; order CAZBND01; family CAZBND01; genus CAZBND01. The sequence goes on from CAZBND010000023.1 coordinate 4,588, forward strand.
TCAATCAAGGCTCCATAAATGCACTGATTTCGGAGCGCCGCATATGAACGCAGAAACGAATGAAGTACAACGAAAACCCAAACACGAATGCCAGGGGCTTTCCGCGTCCTTCTACGAGCCGCTGAGCACAGGCGATCTGGACAAGATTATAGACGCAGCATTCGTCGTGCTGGAAGAATCGGGGGTCCAGGTCTTCTCACCCAAGGCGTTTGAAGCATTCAGGGAAGCCGGCGCCTCGGTGGAAGAAGACGGCGGGATAGTCAAGCTGTCTCGCGGGCTCGTCGAGGACGCCGTAGCGTCCAATCCCTCTTCGATCACCTTGCATTCCAGGAACGGGAGATGTGACGCCGTTCTGGAAAAAGACCGTGTGCATTATGGAACGGGGGGCACGGCGATATACGTAATCGATCCGGCCACGGGAGACCGCCGACCCTCGACCTGCGACGATGTGATCCTCAACGCCCGCATGGCAGAGATGCTGGAGAACATCCACATCTTCACAATCAACGTGTTCCCTAACGAGATCAAGGCGAAGGACGACATCGATGTGAATCGCTTCTTCCATTCGCTCGACAATACCACCAAGCATGTCATGGGGGGAATCTACTCACTGAACGGCTGCCGGAAGGCGGTTGAACTTGCGGAGATGATCGCCGGCGGAGAGGCTGCGCTGCGAGAGAAGCCCTTCGTGTCCTTTATCACTCTGATGATCAGTCCCTTCAAAGTTGATAAAGACTACGGCGAGATAACGTGCTACTTGGCCGAGAAGGGCCTCCCGGTGGTTGTACCCACAGAGCCGATATGCGGCACCACTTCCCCAATCACACTTGCCGGGAACGTGCTGACCCACGTGGCCGAGACACTGGCTGGAATTGCGCTGGTCCAGTGCGTCAACAAGGGCGCTCCCGGTATCTGCGGCAGTGTGGGATCGATCTCCGATCTCCGCACGATGAACCACCTCGGCGGGCCCATCGAGCGGGCGATGATAAACGCGGCAGTAGCCCAGGCGGCCCAACACTTTGAACTCCCGCTCTACTCCACGGCAGGCACATCCGACGCCAAACATGTGGATATACAGGCGGCCTACGAGAGTGCCATGTCCAATCTTCTCGTGGCAATGTCGGGGGCGAATTACATCCACGATGCCGCCGGTCTCATGGAGGCCGATCTGACCGTGTCATATGAGAAACTCGTCATGGACAACGAGATATTGGGCATGTGTCAACGCGTCCTCAGGGGGATAGAGGTGAACGACGACAAGCTCGGCCTCGATCTCATCCTCGCACGAGGGCCGGGAAAGGATTTCCTGGCGGAGGACCATACCGTCCGATACATGAGGGACGAGTTCTTCGTCCCGCACCTCGCGAACAGAGACAAGCGCGAAGCCATGCGACTGCCCGCCGGCGCGTTGGCCAAGGCGAAGCAGTTCGTTAATGAGGTGCGGTGGAAGCGAGGCGGCAGCAAGCTGCCTGCCGACAAGCGCCGACAGATTTTCAAAAGGTTTCCGGAAATCAGGACCGCCACATGATCGCTCTGCACAGGGAATAACACTAAGGAGGCAACGCGTGAATCGAGAAAACTCGCCACAACGGGAGACACGAACGGACTTTGGCACCGCACCCAGGACTTCTGACGCCGCCGGCACAGCCCCGTCCGCAGCTCACCATCTCCGCGGCATCGAGGGCGGCGCCAAGCCAAGAATTCCCGACGCAACGCCGGATAAGGCGGGAGCTCCTGATTTGCCCCGTGCGCAGACCGAACGCGGACTGTCTCTCCTCATGGGCGGGTTACCGATAAGCCAGTACATCATTCACACATCCATCACACCGAGTCAATAAGGAGCGCACGTGGCCCGCGTAGATGGCGCCAAAGTCCCTGGAGAAAACCCGACGGACTGTTTGCAGTCGCCGGAAATCGATCTGGATGTAGCGGCTACGCCCGTGGTCCATATCGATACGGACTGTGTGACCCTCCGGAACCCAACTTCGAAGGAGCTGAGCACGGTGCATCAGGCCATGCTGGAAGCGCTCTCGACACTGGACGTGCATCCTGCGGAAGGAAAAGGGTTGTTGAAAGTTCACATCGGCGAACCGAAATGCGTTACCAGGATGAAGCCGGAATACGCAGCGCCTACCGCCCTTTTCCTGAGGCAGATGGGCACTTCCGCTGTCATCTGCGGCGACACGACGGTCGCTTACTCCGGCCCTCGCGGGCACAAAGAGAATCCCTGCGGCGACACATCAAGCTACACGAAACTCGCGCGACGGCATGGATGGTCTGCGGACGGGCCCGCACGCGCTCCATTTGTAGTGCTGGATCGACCGTCTTCGCGATTGCCCGGACTCTTCGAATTTACCCACGAGGAAGAGCGTGTTGAGGTGCCCGGACTACGCAGCTACAGAGATATCTACCTTGCAGGAGGCTTTGCCGCGGCGGATTTCGTGGTCAACCATGCCCATCTCACCCTTCACGGACTGGCAGGGCTCGCCGGATGTGTGAAGAGTCTTGCGATGGGCTGCTCGTCGCTGAAAGGGAAGCTGAGAATGCACATGTCGCTTCTGCCACTCTTTGACTCCGAACTGTGCGCGCATTGCGGACGGTGCGTCGAACAGTGCCCGGAGAATGCTCTGACGCTCTCAGAATCGCGCTCCACTCCTGAAGTGGATCCCGGGCTCTGCATCGGCTGCGGCGAATGCCAAGCAGTGTGCGCAAATCAAGCAGTTAGTATTCGTGAGAAGGACGTACGCGACTGGCAGCGCGGAAAAGGGACCTTCCAATCTCGCATCGTGGACTACACTGTGGGACTCATGCACGCAAGGTGGCAGAGAGTTCTGCACGTTCTTCACATGTACAGCATCACGCGGCTCTGCGATTGCGTAAACGTTGGTCAGAAGCCCATCGTCGCCAAGGATCTGGGTTTCCTTGTGGGGCGCAATCCTTTCACACTCGACCTCGTCGCCTCACAGATGCTGACTCACGCTCTTCCAGAAGAGGGCTCGACCGACCTTCGCCCTCTGCTCAGTTCGGCGGAGATGGGCGCCGATTACGCGGAGAAGACTTACGGGATACCTATCCAACCAGAGGTTCGAACAATCTCCTGTGTCGGATCCGCTCAGGTCAGAGCGGGCGTCGCCAGGTAAAGGAGAGATATGTGGCAGAAAAGCAGCGCGAAGGCGTCTTGGTGAGACCTCATTCCCGGTTGACACAAGAGCAGATACGCGTCGTCGACGGCGTCTCCCGCGAGTTGTTACAAGACCCAGGCTTGCTGTGCTACAGCCAGGACGCCGCCGGAGCGTTCCGCAAAGCAGGTGCTGCGCTGGAGGCCGCCGACGGTTGCGTCAGGGTCAAGCTGCAGGGGAAGATAATCGACCAGGCTTTGGACACGGCCCCATCGAAGATCGTGTTGGGCGCGCGCAACCCCGACAATAAGCTGATCCTCGACGCGCATGAGCCGAGGGTCCGTTTCGGGAGCGGCGCTGAGACGAATATCTGGCTTGACGTCGAGTTCGACGGCGGGACACCGAAATTCACCCGGAGGAAAGGCTCCGTCCAGCGCCTCAGAAGAGCAGCGCACCTGTGCGATAACCTCGAACACTTGGACTTCTTTATCCGATGCGTCAACATCCGAGACGCGGAAGTCACCGCCGACAATAAGGATGTGAACAAGTACCTCGCCAGCCTTGACAACATCACCAAGCACGTTCAGGCAGGCCTCACGAGCCTGGCGGCGCTGGACGATGTGATCCGAGTCGGCGAGATCGTTGCCGGGGGGGAGGAAGCGTTCAAAGAGAATCCCGTGCTCTCCTTCATCACATGCGTGATCAAGAGCCCGCTGCAGGTGGTTGAGGACACCGCGGCAAAGCTCATCGAAATATCAAAGCGCAGAGTTCCGGTGGTCATATCCAGTTCTCCCATGGGGGGAGCAACCGCCCCATTTGACGAATTCGGCATGGTAGCGCAGATAAATGCCGAACTCCTCGCGGGCATAACACTCAACCAGCTCGTCGCACCCGGTGCCCCAGTCATGTATGGCAGCGTACCGGTCCGAACGCGGCTGGACAACTTGAACGACATGTACGGCGCTCCGGAGTTCAATCATTACAACATAGACTGCGCGCAGATGGCCCGCTTCTACGGGTTGCCCTGTTACTCGACCGCCGGCGTGGGGGATGTTGACGTGCCGGGCATTCAGGCCACTGCGGAAAAGCTTCTCACCCTCGCCAGCGTCCCTTGGAGCGGAGCGCAGTACGTTCATTACGCGTTCGGGCTTCTGGAGCGGACGAACGTGTTCTGCCCGGAACAAGCCGTAATGGACGATGCGCATATCGGTATCGTCAAGTGGGCGCTCCGGGGTACAAGCGTCTCGGGGGACCGCCGCGACGACGTGCTGAAAATGGTACGCGAGGTGATGCGTTCAGACCACAAGACCTACGTCTACCACCTGCCGCTGCCGACCCGTGAACCGGTTTACGTTCGCTACCCGCTGGAAGATCAAGAGGGTGGTGCGCTTCTGTCGGCGCACAAGCGCTACCACGAGATTATGGAACTCCCCCGGCGCGTCCTTCCGAGCGACGTGCGCAAAGATATCGTCTCACATGTCCCCGGGGTGCTGCCCCAGAGCTTAACCGACGCCAATTCGTGAGAGGGAGCCATGCCGGAAAACCAGGAAACCGAACAGATGCACGCGTACACCGAGGCCGTCAAAAGCGGGCTGTACGCGAAGAAATCGGGGCTTGTCGGGAAGTATGACAACGTTCGCCGGTACTGGGAGGACGAGATCACTCGCGAGTTCCTCCGGCCATATGTACAGAGGCTACTCGATCGCTGTTCATCTTCCATGCGAAGACTGAGGATTCTCGACCTTGGCTGCGGGAGCGCGGACGGATTCGAGCTGCTGGCGGGGATTCGCTACCGCGACCCCGACCTGGAAGAGGACGAAGTCGATCTCCTCACGCCCGATACGCTCGGGGCGTACGTGGGTGTCGATCTGAACGAGGACTTGCTCCGCCAGGCGCGAGACATCTTCGGTCATAACCCGAAGATCACTTTTCAGCAGGCCGATTTCACAAAGGGGCTCCCGCTGGCTGAGGAAGAACCTTTCGATCTCTATTTCGCCTCCTTCGGCACGTGCTCGCACCACAATGATGACAGGACTCTCGTACGGTTGCTCTCCGACATTGCGAAACGAACCGAAGACCATTGCCTCCTGGTGCTGGATTGGCTCGGTCGTTATTCATACGAATGGCAGACGCTTTGGACCAACAACCTCTCTAAGAACCGCAACATGGACTACGTGGTATCGTACATCTACGAAAAGGAGGAGCGGGAAGCACGAAGGGATGAGCTGCAACATCTTTACCTGAGGCTGATGAGCAGACGGGAAGCAGAAAGCATCGTTGCAAAGGCCGCCGGCAGGGCCGAAGTAGAAATCAAACCGCTGGTCTTCTTCGACCGCTCAGTATTCACGGGAAGACACATGGATACCGCCGAGTACAATCCCCACGCTCAGCCGATCCGTCAAGCGGTGAATTCACTCCACGAGACCAATCTGCGCACGCCGTTGAACTCCCTGTTGATCGATTACGCGCCGAAAGAGGGTTTCGATTTCCTCAACAGCTACTTCGAGCATCTCCAGATATGCTGGAACACATTGGTCAAATACGTGGAGGTCCTCCTTCAGTCATATGACGAAGGCGAGGGGCGGTTCGTGTCGGACCCACCTGATGTTCCCGCCTCCTGCCCTGCCCCGCTCCGGGACATGATGGAACGGATGATGCGCGTGGTCGAAGGTGTCGGCTGGCTGGGCATCGGCTTGCCGCGCGAGAACATCATCGAGCCGCAGCTCGGCTACGCATTGCGGCATCTCGTCACCGGTCTGCAACAGGGCCAGGGATGCGCCCACGGCCTTGTCGGCATATTTGAAATCGACAAGTAGGATTCGGAATGCCCCATTGATAGCTTTCGACCGAGTATCCAAGACATATCCGGGCGGAGTGGAAGCCGTAAAAAACCTGTCCCTTGAAGTGCAGGAGGGCGAGACCCTTGTCTTGCTGGGAACCAGCGGCAGCGGCAAGACAACCACAATGAAGATGGTCAACCGCCTCATTGAGCCTACCTCCGGAACAGTGCTGATCGATGGCGTCGATGTAATGGAACAGGATCCAATCCAACTGCGACGCAAGATAGGTTACGCCATTCAGCACATCGGGCTTTTTCCTCACATGACGGTCGCCGAGAACGTAGCGGTCGTGCCCAACCTTCTCAGGTGGCCCAAACCGGAGCTGGATGAATGGATTGGAGAACTGCTGACAAAGGTCGGCTTAGCTCCCGGCGAATTCCTCAACCGTTACCCTTCCGAACTCAGCGGCGGGCAGCGTCAACGCGTGGGCGTTGCGCGCGCGCTGGCCGCCGACCCCCCAATCGTGTTGATGGATGAGCCATTCGGGGCTCTCGACCCCATCACGCGCGAGCAATTGCAGAATGAGTTCATCGATCTGGAATCGGAGATCAGGAAGACGGTAATATTCGTGACCCACGACGTCTTCGAAGCCGTGAAAATGGGGGATCGGATAGCCCTTCTGCACGAAGGCGAGTTGCAGCAGTTGGGCCGTCCACGCGATATCGTTGAGACCCCGGCGAACGAATTCGTCGACCATTTCCTGGGGCAGCACCGCTTTCAGCTCTCGCTGCTGACCCGCACCGTGAAGTCCATCATGCGCGAATGGGGCGAACCCGCCGATCAGGCCGCTCCCGCGACCTCGAAGCCCCCTTTGCGGGCAAACAGCACTCTTGTCGAAGCCCTGGACCAATTCAAGAAGACCGGAGAGTCCGTTCTCGCGGTGCACGAGGCAGAGCAATTGATCGGAAATCTTTCCAGAGAGCGCCTCTTGGAATCGGTAGCCCAACTCATAGGAAGTATTGGGGATAACGCGTGAACACGCTCGTCTCTCTGCTCCACAAGCTCGGCCCGGAGATCGTACAACGAACGTACGAGCACGTCTATTTGGCCTTCGTGGCTATGGTTGTTGCGACTTTCATCGCTCTGCCGTTGGGCATTTACCTCACCCGGTCGCGTTGGCCCGGCCTGGCCCACGGCGTGATGGGGGCGGCGTCGGTGGTGCAAACGGTGCCAAGCCTCGCCCTTTTGGCCTTCATCGTCCTTATGTTTGCCCTAATCGCTTTGCCCACGATAGGTACCGTTCCGGCGCTTGTGGCCCTCGTTCTGTATGCGCTCCTGCCGATCCTCCGCAACACATACACCGGTATCCGCCAAGTGGACCCCGCTGTTATCGAGGTGGCGACGGGAATGGGCATGAAACCCCACCAGATACTCCTTTCCGTTGAACTTCCGCTCTCGTTGCCTGTGATAATGGCGGGCATCCGGATTTCAACGGTGTGGACAATAGGGATCGCGACCCTTTGCGGCCTGATCGGCGCAGGCGGCCTCGGGGACCTCATCATCAAGGGCCTCCGAAGCATCCAGATGGATTATCTAATGGCGGGCACGGTGCCGGCGGCGTTGCTCGCCTTGCTCTTTGATTGGCTATTGAGCCGGGCCGAAAAGTGGCTGACCCCACGCGGCCTACAGAAGAACGGTTCGTCCAGTCCTTAAGGAGGATCGAGATGTCTTTCAAACTTCGGCTGTTTCTTGCGGTCCTCGTCGTGATCGGCGCGGGCGTAATCCTGGTAGCAACCCGAGGTCTTCAAGCGCCTGGAGAACAAACTGTGACGATCGGGGGAAAGCAGTTCACCGAGCAGGAGATCATCGGCGAGCTAATGGCCGCGCTGATAGAATCCAATTCCGAAATCAAGGTACAACGCAGGCTAAATCTCGGCGGCACCATGATCTGTTTCAACGCTCTCAAGGCCGGGGACTTGGACCTGTATGCGGAGTACACAGGGACGGGATTGGTCAACATCCTCAAGCGCGAGGCCATCGCGGACCCCGAAGAGACCTACGGAGTGGTGAAGGAAGCCTTCAAGCAGCAATTCGACCTTGTATGGCTGAAGCCCTTTGGGTTCAACAACACATACACACTGACGATGCGCAAGGACCACGCTGAGAAGCTCAACATACGCACGATCTCCGAGCTAGCGAATTTCGTCAACCGCGCAGAACTACAGGACGAACCTGAAAGACTCAAGGCGGGATTTGACGCGGAGTTCCTGACCCGCCCCGACGGATACCTCGGCCTCAAGAAGGAGTACGGCTTCGAATTCGCCTCTCAACCTCGCCAGATGGACCCTGGACTCATGTACCGCGCTGTTGCCGACGGTGCCGTGGATGTCATCGACGGCTTCGCGACCGACGGCCGGATTCCGGCCTACGATCTGCAGGTGCTGGAGGACGACAAGGGCTTCTTCCCGCCGTACTACGCCGCGCCGCTGGTGCGAGCGGAAACCTTGGAGCGATTCCCGCAGCTTGAGCAAGTTCTCAACTCTCTCGCGGGCAAACTCCGGGACGATGTAATGCAACAGCTGAACTACCAGGTGGACGAAGAGGGCAGGAAAGCCGCTGATGTGGCGCGCGAGTTCCTCGTTTCCGAAGGCCTGATCCAAGACCTCGCGGCAGAGTAGACGTTCGCGTCTCTTTGCGGCAGTGCAAGAAAGGACGGACGGCGCATGGCTTCCCGGTCGGATCGTCTCCTGATGGGAGGAAGCAGAAAGACCGGCGCAGCGCGCGCGATTGTCTTCATGTTGCTCGCCGTTGTGTCCGTGGCTGCGATTACGTTCGGGCCGGCGCTGTCCCAAGATTCCGCCCCCCGGTCTGCAACGGCATCGTCGGAAATCGCGAAAAGCCCTCCACGAACCCTTCCCGAATCCAACTCGTGGACAGACGCGATGCCTACCGCATTGATTGCTTTCTTCGCCACGGTCCTGTCCATATTCCTCATCGGCTATCTGGTATGGCGGCAGGAAGTGCGGGCTTTGCGCAATGTCACCAGGGAAGAAAGAAAGCGCCGGGTCATTACTCCCTTCCTGATGATTCGCCGCATCGCCGTTCCTACGGTCGCCGCCGCAGGAGGCTTGATAATATTGATGCAATTCCCAGGCTTCCGGCGGCTCGGCACCACTTTCCTGGCTTCCGCCGGCATAGTCGGGATCGTCGTCGGACTCGCCGCACGGAGCACTCTAGCCAACGCCGTCGCCGGCATCATGATCTGCTTCTCTCAACCAGTCCGAATCGGCGACACGATCATGATCGGCAGCGAATACGGCGTCGTGGAAGAGATTGGCCTGATGTATACGGTCTTCAAAACCTGGGACAATCGTCGAGTGATGATACCCAACGAGGTCATGGCCAACAAGGAGATCGTCAACTACTCAATCCGCGACGAGAAAATCTGGACAAAGGTGCCTATGCATCTTGACTACTCGGCCGATATAGGCAAAGCGAGAGCCATTCTGCTTGATGTCGTCAAGCGAAGTCAGCATTGGGAAGGGACGAGCGAACCGGCCGTTTGGACCATGGAACTCGGACAGCACGACCTGACTCTCTGGGTCGCCGCTTGGACCACTAGCCCGGCGAGCGCCTGGGGCCTCAAGTGCGATGTCATCGAGAACGCCCTCGAGCGGTTCAAGCAAGAAGGCATACCGCTGCCGCGCAGGCGCTACCAATGCGAACGCCCACCCTCACCCAGCGACACGAAGCACCCCTCCCCTCACGACTCTTGAGTCGTCTCGAGAATCTTTGCCCTCAGTTCTGGCGGCCCAAGCACGACAGGCTGTCGGTTGAATCTCACCCGAAAAAG
>CAZBND010000023.1:14439-45550 GCA_964493415.1 uncultured Planctomycetota bacterium
ATGGAGAAAATGCCCGGGGGCCTGGCTTCACTGGGCGACGTCAACGGAGACGGCTATACCGACCTCGTCGTCGCGAGCGGAGGGCGCCCCGGTTCCTTCGCAGCATATTCAGGCAGGGACGGCAAGACGCTTTGGGAGGCGAAGGCCAGGACGGGAGAAGGCGGCTACACCTTCAAGGGTTTCATGATGGTAGGAGACCTCAACGCCGACGGCATCTCGGACATCTATGCACAGAACGCATGGTCGAGGAAGGGGTTCTTCATCTTCTCCGGACGCGACGGGACGAAGTTGGCGCGGCGCGAGAGCTTCACGCGATTCAGGCCGCTACGGGCCGAAGATGTGACCGGCGACGGGGTCTCCGATCTGTTCTTCAAGTCGGAACGAGGCTTCTACGTCGTCTCCGGCAAGGACTTCTCGCCCGTGGCCGAACACAGGACGGTTCTGCCCGAAGACAAGCCACGCGCCAGGTGGCTCATGTCGCGCTACGCCGACGTCAACGCTGACGGCGTGGACGAGTACCTGGTGGGCGACGACACCGGCAACGTGTGGGAGATGGAAGTTCTTTCGGGAACCGATTTCGCCGTCCTCGGCAAGTTCTCGCTGGGGAAGCGCCCTTACTCCAACAACGCAGTGTTCGCCTCCGCCGGAGACTTGAACTCCGACGGCGCGCCCGACCTCGTCATGGCTGCGACGCAGGGTGGCGGCCCCGAGCACGAGTCGAGTTTCTTGCTCGCCATGTCGGGGCGAACGGGCGACCTGCTTTGGGAGGTGCTGGGCACCGACCTCCCCGGGGGCCCGCCAAGGTTCTCAGTAGATGCAAAGACGGGGGAACGCCGCACGCTTCCGGCGGACGCCGGATTCGGAGACCAAGTTGTGGTCCTGCCGGATACTGACGGCGACAGCGTGGCTGATATCGCCGCTGCGCTGACGATCGCCTTGAGCGGGAAGCGGACGACCGCAGTGCTGATCTTTTCGGGAGCAAGCGGAGAACACGTCGGCACAATGCATCCAAAGGAGAAACAGGGGCGGCTTATCGGCTCGCAAATGGTCGTTCTGGAATCAGCCGATGGGAAGGGACGGCCCGGATTAGCGGTAAACGGGAGAGTGGCGGAAGGCAAGCACATGGTCGCGGTGTTCATGCTTCCCGCAGTCCGGTAGAATGCGCAACGGAGTTGCGAAAGCGAGCGGCCGGCGCTAGACTGACCTCTCCTGGCCGCGGTGCCTCCTGGGAAGCAAGAGATGGCCAAGGCCGCTTATGGGCGTTGACAGGCAATCGGTGATGCGCACAATGGATTCTCGACTGGAACGCGCTCCTGTCGCCGCCGCGATACAGGTGCTCAAGCGCGAATTTCGCTTGCGAACCTACACGATTCCTGACTTCCAGCGCCCAGTCGAATAGGAGGCGCTCATGACAAGGCCCAACATCCTTTACATCCACACGCATGACACCGGCAGGTACATCCAGCCTTACGGACATGCGATTCCCACACCGAACATGCGGCAGCTCGCGGAAGAGGGCGTGCTTTTCCGCCAGGCGTTTTGCGTAACCCCTTCCTGTTCGCCGAGCCGGGCGTGTCTCCTGACGGGACAGTATCACCACAACAACGGCATGTTCGGGCTCTCGCACGTCGTCCCCGACCTGGTTGACATAGGCGGATTCTCGTTGAAGGAGCCGCGACACCACATCCTGTACACCTTGCGCGACGCCGGGTACTTGACGGTGCTGACCGGAGTGGAGCACATCGTAGCCCTGAGCGACGACGCGCAGCGGACCATCGGCTACGACCAGGTCATTGGAACGCGCGGGAACGGAGAGAAGTCGGCGGTGCAATTCCTGGATGATCACCCGCAGCAGCCCTTCTTCCTTGCCGTGGGCTTCAACGAGACGCACCGCGACTTCAGGGAACCGGGTCCGGAGGAGAATCCCAATTACTGCCTGGCGGCATCAACGCTTCCCGATACCCCGGAGATGCGAAGAGACATGGCGGGATTCAAGGCCGGCGCACGTGTCGTGGACACGAAAATGGGGATGGTGTTTGAAGCCCTCAAACGCAACGGCCTGTACGAAAACACGCTTATCATCTGCACTACCGACCACGGTGCGCCCTTCCCGCGCATGAAGGGAACGCTCTACGACGAGGGCACAGGGGTGTTTTTGATCATGAGAGGCCCGGGCGGGTTCGAGGGCGGAATGGTCATCGACGCACTCGTTTCTCATCTCGATATCTTCCCTACCGTCTGCGACTTGGCCGAAATCACCCCACCCTCCTGGCTGGAAGGCAAGTCGCTCATGCCCCTCATCAGGAGGGAGAAGGATGAGATTCACGACGCCGTTTTCACCGAGCTCACGTACCATCGCGTCTACGAGCCCCTTCGCTGCATCCGGACGAAACGCTGGAAATACATCCGGCGCTTCGACTTCACGGCACGCGGCCCCGACAATTCGGACCCCCGCTCTCCCGGCGCGCACCTGTGGGTCAGGCACGGTTGGTACGAAATGGAAAGGCCACAGGAGGAACTATACGACTTGATCCTCGATCCGCACGAAATGAACAATCTTGCCGGGAGCCCCGGCGTCGAGGAAGTTCACCACGACCTCCGCGACCGGCTGGAGCGCTGGATGAAACAAACGCGCGATCCCCTTCTTCAAGGGCCGATCCCCGGACCGGACGGAACCCGGATCCGCGACAGGGACCGCGGATGACAAGGCCAACTGCCCGCAATATGAAAGAGGTGCAATGAATGACTTACACGGTGCCGTCCCGGATGGTGCGAGGCCGCTCGAATCCCACGAACGCGCCCGCGCTCGCTTCTCTCTTCCTCCTGATCTGTTTCTCCGGTTGCCTTCTTCTTCACGTGCCCGTTTCCTTCGCCGGGAGCTTGGAAATGGAATTTGAGCGCGATCACCTTTCTCTTAACGGGGAGTGGGAATGCCTGCTCGAACACGGCGACCAGGAAGTATGGAAGCCCGAAGTCGCCGCGGAACTCGGTACCTGGGAGCCTTTTTCAGTCCCAGGGAAGGTAATGCCTGACAAGCCGAACAGCGCGCAGACACCCGTTCGATTCGCATGGGCGCGGCGGACATTTGAAGTTCCCCCCACGGACGCGGCCAGACAGGCCGTGCTCAAATGGAACGGCATCCGGTTCGGCGCTACCGCATGGATCAATGGCCGGGAAGTGACTCACCACCCGCCCATCGGCCCGCACACGGCAATGATACCCACAGCGCTCCTCCGCCCGGGCGAGAATCAATTCGTCCTCAAGATCCCAGGATGGTCTGGCCTGCCCAAGGGAAAAGCCGGCTTCCCTCTCATCCCGACCGGCAGTGGGCCCACCTCCTGGGGCAATAAGTCCATCGGCATCTACGACGATATCTGGATCGAATTCTATGACCGCGCGTACGTAGGCCGGGCTCTGGCCCTGCCGGACATCGAAGCGGAGGCCGTGACGTTCCGCGTCGACTTGGAGAGTGAGGACAAGCTTCCGGACTCGGTACGGCTCTCAGCCCGCGTGTTCACCCAGGATGAGAGGACCCTATCGGGAGAAGGCTCGGCCCAAGTCTCAAGTGATGAGAGAACTGCGGAGATCACAATAGCGCTGAAAGACCTAAGGGCGTGGACGCCCCAAACTCCCGATCTCTACGTCGCGGAACTCACCGCCGAAGGCGACGGAATCACCTGCGACCGAGTGAAGTTCAGATTCGGCATGCGCGAGATAGAAGTCGTTGACGGTCAGTATCGCCTCAACGGCAAGCCCCTCTGGTTTCGCGGCTCCAACCTCGTAAACGAGTGGCAGTGGGGGGATGCTTTCAACAAGGAAATCAAGCGATACATCGTGGACGAAGCGCGCAACATGAATCTCAATAGCTTTCGCACGCACACGCTTCCCCCGCCCGCTTCCTGGCTTAACGTCGCCGATGAATACGGCACGATGATATTGGCCGAGTTCCCAGTCCTTTACAATTACATCGAACCCGAGTTCACTCCCGAAGAAAGAGAGATCTTCCGCAGGAACGTGCTCTTGGACGCCACGGGCTGGGTCACGAAGCTGTGGAATCATCCTTCCATCGTGATGTGGGTTCTTTCGAATGAGTCCGGAGAAGTGGAAGAGGCGCGATGGGAAGCAGGCCCTTACTGGGAGCGCGTCAAGGCGCTCGACCCCACTCGCCCGACGATGAGAACTGCCTTGCCGCGCCCCGGCGAAATGGTCGGCACCAGGGAGAATCTGGACATTCACACCTGCGGAAACTACGCGCGTCACCCCGAGGGCTGGCCGATTCCGGTCTTCGCCAAGCATGCCGCCGAGAAGGATCCGACGCGAACCCTCACCAATTCGGAGTACATGAACGGCGGACCCAGGAGATTCGCGCATTTGTGGGTCGGCCGTCAGGACCATCCTTACGCGGACCTGAGCTACGCCGAGTTCGCCATGGAGCACACCGAGGCCATGCGCCGGTTCAACTTCGACGGGATTCTGCCGTACATGTATGCCGGCTGGCCTCGCTTTCGCGGCAACGACTGGCGGCCCGATTATCCCACCCCCATGGCGGCAGCGCTTCATAGCTCAATGGCACCCGTTCTCGCCAGCCTGGACCTTTTCGATCGCAACTTCATCGCAGGCGATGAGATCCAAACCAGGCTCGTGTTGATCAACGAACGGCTCGAAGACGTCTCCGCCGTCCTCGATCTGTACGTCACGCCGCAGGACCCATTGTTCGTGCCCGATTCCGACGCGCTGGAAGCGGCCGTGTCCCGGCAGAGCTTCAACGTGGCATTCAAGTCCTCCTCGATGGATGAGGCGGAGATCCACTGGAGGGTTCCAGAAGAGGAAGGCAGCTATTTCCTCGCCGCCGTCGTGCGCGAAGAAGGCGAAAAGCCCGTCGTAAGCCAGAGGGTGGTGAGGTCCATCGCGCCCGCTTCGCCGAAGGCCATTCCGGGCGTCGTCCTTCTGGGAGGAGATGAGACGGCACGGCGCTGGCTTCAACTAAGGGAAATTCCCTTCATCGAATCGTTCGCTGAAGAGAGGCTCGCGAACGAGGCGATCGTGGTCTGGGACGTTGACAAGGTCCCGGAAGTCGGCAGGCCCTCAACTGAGAGTGTACTTCGCCATGTCCGCAACGGAGGCAGGCTCGTCATCCTGAATCAGCCCAAGTGGACCTGGAGCGACCTCGTCAACTTCGAGATCCAGAGCGCCACGGAGAGGCAGCCCGTCGTGAACTCCCGCGTCTTCCCCTACGAGGATGTCACCCATCCCATGCTGGCGAACATCGACCCCGAGTACCTATGGCGCTGGAACGGCCTTCCCGGAACGGTATCAGATTCGGTGGTTGCGGGCGATGCGGCGGCTCGCGGCACAAAGCTCCTGTGGGCCTGGGCCGGGATGGAAAGAAAGCCCGTTGCCCTTGCAGTCCCAGAGGGAGAGGGCGAAATCGTTATCTGTCTTCTCCAACTGAAATCTCACGTGACGAGGGGTGCGGCGAGCTACGATCCCGTGGCCGACCGAATTCTAACGAACCTGCTCACCCCATGAGGGAATGAAGGACTTTTCCGCCAAGCAAGTCGAACCCGGCAAGAAAGGAGCGGCGCGTATGACGAGAAGCGAATTCACACAACGCGCGTGCCTTGCAGGCATGGACACTAAGCTCTGCATGGCGGAGTTCAACGGCAACGTGCTTCGTCCCTACCGTGTCTTCGTTCCAAGTTCCTACCAGTACGCGCCGGCGAGCCCAGGCCAGGAGGCACCGAAGTTCCCGCTCGTCCTGATGCTTCACGGCGGCGGCACGTCCGAGCATCCCTGCGACGAGAATTGGTACTTCGCGAACAAGGAGAGTCCCGACCGCGTTCAGACCATCGCCGAGGAACGAGGCTACATCGTCGCCTGCCCTGCCCTCCCCTTCGTGAACTTATCGCACGACGACCCCGACGCCCGCATGAGAAACGTGAAGAAGATAAGCGAGGACGGAGTCGCATTCGTCGAGGCGGTCATCAAGGACGTCACGTACTACCACCACATTGACGAGAACCGCATCTACCTCACCGGCGCGTCGCGAGGAGGCTTGGGACTGTATGCGGCGGCCGCGGCGAATCCCGACAAGTACGCGGCCATCGCAGCCGTGTGCACAGCCGCCGCGCCCGAATGGCTCGATCAGATCGCAAAGGTTCCCACCCTCATCCTCAGCGCGCTCGAGGACACCATCTTCCCCATCGAGAGGATCCGCAAGCTCAAGCGGGACCTGGCCGACCGCGGCTGCGACGTCAAGATGGAGGAGTTCCCCGGCGGCCACGATGGACTGCGCAACATGAAAGCGTACGCCATGATCTTCGATTGGTTCGATGCGCATCGGAGAGAGCCCGCGAGCTGACGCAGGTCCGGAACAGGATTCCGGCATTCCTCCGAGGAGTCGAGGACATGACCGAGCAGCGCGACAGGTACGGCGGCCGGCCGGAAATAGCCACGAAGGCCACGGGCTTCTTCCGAGTGGACGCCCTAGGCGGCCGCTGGTGGTTTGTTACCCCCGACGGCCACGCTTTCATCTCCATCGGAGTCAACCACTTCGACCTGAGCGCGCTCAAGTACTCCGACAATGTCCACATCTTCCGCGATCGCTACGGTTCCAGTGATGAGCAGTACATCAAGAAGGGGATCGTTGAACCTCTGCGCGAGTGGGGGTTCAACACCATCGGCTGGACCGAAGACCAGGTCAGCGGAGAATGGATGGACCCGGAGCGCCCGATGCGTCTCTGCCCCGAGTGGCACTATCACCACTACAAGACGGCGCAGATGCCCTACATATACAACTTCGTCTTCGCCGAAATTGAGAAGTTCAACTTCAAGTGCTTCTACCCGGATGTGTTCAGCGACGACTTCGCCGAATGGGCCGATTACCTTGCGCGGAGCGTATGCGTCGATATGGCGGAGGAGCCCTTGCTCATCAGCTACGCGGACGTGCCATTGCCCGACTTCATCTCAGGGAGGCCCCGCTCGTGGGCCGAGGGCCTCGACCTGAACAAACCCTCCGATTTGAGCAAACTCAAGGACACAGTGCGCAAGTACTTCGAAATCACGACGCAGGCCATCCGCCGCTATGACAAAAACCACATGATCTTCGGGCCGCGATTCGACGGGCCGTCCGCTACCCCGGAATGGCTCGTCGAGATCGCGGGCGAGTTCTTCGATGTGCTCCTATGCAACTGGTTCGTTACCGCGGACGAGGCCGCCCACGACCTGAAGAGATGGTCCGAACTCACCAATCGTCCGGCCCTGATTTCGGACATGGGTTTTCTCGCGCCGACGGAGCTTCTTCGCATCAAGCCCGGCATCCCCGCATTCGTGCCGGATCAGAAGTCACGCGGCGAAGCCTACGTCCGTCACTGCCGATCTGTCCTCCCCCTTCCTTACGTTCTCGGCTTCCACTGGTGCGGCTTCTTGGAAAATCGCTCGCGAAAGGTCGGTCTCAAGACGTACATGGACGAACCTTATCGGGAATGCACCAGCCGCATGCAAGACTTCAACCTCAACGCCCTTTACGCCACGGCCGTCAGAAAATGACCAACAGGCACACGCCGCTCCGCTCCCACGCCATCACAGTGCGATTACGGTCGCGATGACGCGCTGGCCCCGACCTCTCCTCGTTTCCAAGACCCCTACGTACTCCAAGGCACCTTGAGGCCCAACTCCTCGGCGAGGCATTCCAATGCGGCTTGATGCTCCGGGCCGACGGGAATCCCTTCCCGCGTGAATTCTTCCATGTATTCGGCCTCTTGGCCGCCCGGGAGAGAAGACTTGCTGAATCCATCGACGGGCTCGAGCTCTCGGACCGCTCTAACGTACTCGTCCATCCGTGCCTTGAACTCGTCGGGCGGCATGAAGAGGGAAATTTTGAACGCGAGAATGAGGGCCCCCTGAGTGGCCCCGTCGAATTTCCTCTCCGCTCGAGTTTGATCGACCGGCAGACCAGCCAGCAGTCCCCCCCACATTTGGCAGACGGCTCCCAGACCGATGTGCCTAAAGACTATGCCGGGCGCGAGTCGCGCGATCTCATCTCTGTGGGGGTCGCGCTCGTAGAGGTCGTGCATCGTTCCGAAGTCCAGCAGGAAATCAGGCTCCTCCCCGGCGGGAGCGCTGAACGCAATGGGCGAGCCCCCTGCGGCGCGGTATACCGGAAGTCCCGGCGACAATCTCAACTGAACACCGGAAGTCACGAAGCATAGAAGGTCGTGTTCGAGCGTCATGGCTGCGTACGTACCCGCGGCGCCTATGTGCCCGTGGTTGCGCGTAACGACAACTCCCATGGGGACTTTCCTCAGCTTTTCGATCAGAGCGAGAGTGCCTTCGTAGCATGGGAAGTAGCCGAGCCCGCCGTCCCCATCGACAAGCAGACTGAAATCCGTCTCCCCGACGGTCCTCACCTGGGGATTGTTGTTGATCTGTCCGGCCATCATCGAGCGGCAATAACGCCCGATGGCCCGCGTGCCGTGGCTGAAGTTTCCCTTGAGGTCATTCTCGGTAAGAATCTCCGCCAGAAGCTGCGCTTTCTCTTCCGGGAGTCCCGCGGCGCTGCCTGCCTGCGACACGAAGTCTCGCATCTTCGCACACTCGACCCGAATGTAGCTCTCAGGTACGACATTCCTCATGCTCGTTTATCTCCCTTTCGCAATCTCGCGAGTTTCTTTGCGCATTTCCGCCCTACGGCAGCGCCAACGCCCCAACGCACAAGTCACTGAACGGATCTCTCGGAGTCCCGCGGTTGAACCGGATGAGCTGAGGCTCGAACCGAGCCCTGCGCAGTTCAGAGAGAATGTCTTTCCAGTGGCCCACGTATCGTGTGGGCATGTAGACTCGACCGTCAATCTTCCGGGCACCCTCGTATTCGCTTGCCTTGTCGGTGGGAGCATATAGAACTCGGTCGACAAGCTTCTGGCCACGAACCACTTCCGAGATACCTTTGCGGTCCACTGGGGAACACATGGTCAAGACTACGAAGAGGCCGCCTGTCTTCAGCAACCTGTGCGTGTTGCTCAGGAACGTCTTCCTGTCTTCGGGCCTAATGATGCAGTGAAGGCAATGGCCGTCGATGGCCAGATCAAAGCTCCCCGGCCTGCTAATGGCAGCGCTGCAGACATCAGCCTTCTTGAAGCGAATGTCGAGGCCCTTCGATTGCTCTCTCGCCATGGAGACAGCCGTCTTGCTGACATCCACGCCGAGGCCCTTGAAACCGCGCTTGCACATCCACCTCAGCATGGGCGCCGTCCCGCATCCCAGTTCAATCGCCTTGCCCCGCTTGGGCGCCCACGGTTGTGACAGGACATCTGCGAGCAACTCTCTTGTACCCCCATCAAGCCCCCGCGACCTCTTGGGAGGCTTGGCGCAGTTTCTTTCGTCCCACGACCGATGTCCTCTCTTCCTGAGCCGTCTGTAAGCGATCTCATGCCCCTCGTAAGGCTTCTTCATTCGCCACTCCCAGCGATCACGTCGCGAGCCGCAGCAACATACCCACGCAGCACCATAACACTACCGAAACCACGATGCATCGTCAACACGAGGGTGCTTCACGATGCTTGCATGTCTGGCAGGCAGGGCTTTCTCTCTTATCGCGTCGTTGCTACAATGCTTCGGACGGCGTTCCTTGTGCGATATGCACCGATCGAAGGCGAGCCGGCATGATGTCGCGCCCAACACGGCACGTTGTGGCATGTTTGATCATCGCGGGGCTTTGCGCCGCCGTGTACGGCATCTCGCTGACCTTCTCCTTCGCCTTCGACGACGCGCTGGTCATAACCGGTAACGACTTCATCTCGTCTCCCGCGAACCTCAAAGGGCTTTTCAGCCGGGACTACTTCCTCATCTCGGGCGAGGAAACCTACCGGCCGGTCGTCACCGTCTCTTACTACGTGGATCATCTCTTCTGGCGGTTGAACCCCGCGGGCTACCATCTCACAAGCCTGGTCGTTCACACGCTTGCAGCCATTGCCGTGTACGCGCTCGTTCTGACCCTCGTGAAACGTTTCTCGTTCGCGGTTGCAGCCGCTGCGGTTCTCGTAGTGCACCCCGTGAGTACCGAAGCCGTGGTATCCCCAGGTTTCCGCGAGGATCTTTTCACCGGCCTGTTCTATTTCACGGCAGTCTCGCTGTTCATCGCATTCAACAGAGCGCGAGGACGCCGGGGCCACTGCTTCTATGCGCTCTGCGTGATTTCCTACCTCCTCGCTCTTTTTTCCAAAGAGATGGCCCTTTCGCTGCCTTTGCTCGTTCTCGCCGTGATCTGGACAGTGCCCTCTGCCCGCGGCTGGAAGCGTTCGCTCCTCTGGCCTCGATGGGCCGGTCTCTGTGCAGTCACGGTCCTGTATGCGCTCGTGCGCTTCGTGCTCCTCTCCAACCCCGCCGCTCCCCACGCAGAATACCCCGCCGCCGGCATCGCAGCAAACGTGCTGACCATGGCCCGCGTTTTCATTTCCTACGTGCGAGAGCTGTTCTTTCCCATAGGGCTATCCGCCGAGTACGCAATAGCGCCTGCCTCGGCGGGGGACTCACGGGGTCTTGCAGCCGCAGCCGCGCTTCTCGTCATCATTGCTCTCGCATTGTGGAAGCGATGGCGATGGCCCGTCGTGAGTCTTGGTGTCCTCTGGTTCTTCATCGCCTTGATCCCGGTCGCGAACATCGTCCCGCTCTACAACATCAAGGCCGACCGCTATCTCTACATCCCCCTCGCCGGCTTCTGCCTATTTCTGGGAGCTTGCGGGGCTGCTCTCGCTGAAAGAGCGGATAAACCCTTCACGCAACGGCTGCCGATTTGGGCGCTCTCGCTTGCCGTCATTGCGTTGGCTCTTCTTGCAGGCTTTCGCGCCAGTGACTGGCGCAGCCCGGTGGCCCTTTGGAACCAAGTGCTCGAGCGCAATCCCGGTAGCTTCCGCGCACACATAAACCTCGGACGCGCCTCCGCCCAAATGCAGAGATACGACCAGGCAATCCTGCACTACGAGCATGCGCGGGAGCTGCGTCCGAACGAGCCCATGCTCTATAACAACCTCGGCGCGGCCTACTCTCGCATCGGGCGTCCCGACCTCGCCGTCGAGGAATATCGCAAAGCCCTGGCGCTCTATCCCCGCTACTACAACGCCCAGACCAACCTCGCGCTCGCTTACGTTCGCCTCGGAAAACCCGAAGAAGCCGAAGCGGCCCTGTCCGCGGCAGCGCGCATCAGGCCGCTCAGCGCAACCACCTACTCTCGCATGGCGAGCGCATTGCTGACAACAGGCCGGGCAGAACTCGCCAGGGACTACATCGAAACGGCACTCCGGCTGAGTCCCAATGACCCCGTCGCGCACGACACTAAGGGGCGCTTGCTTCTCCAGGAGGGAGACGTGGACGGGGCAATCCGCGAGCACCTGTCCGCGGTTAGGGGCGACCCCCGCGCCTTTGCCGGATACCTCAACCTCGGCAACGCCTACCGCGCCAAGGGGCTTATACCCGAAGCGGAACAGGCGTATGCCCGAGCCCTTGAGCTGAACCCGTCCTACTGGAAAGCGGCCTATAATCTGGCAATGCTTGCCCTGGAGAGAGGAGCCGTTGATGAGGCGGCCGAATTCCATCGCGCCACAATCAAGATGGCCCCGAGGGACCCCGCGACTCACGAACTTCTCGTCAGGGTGCACTTGGACCTGGCCGAAGCTTATGCTGCAAAGGGAGACCGTCAATCCGCCCGCCGCCACTACCTCGCCTTTCTGGAGGGCTGGAAGGGGGACGACGCGCTGAAGGAGAAAGCACAAATCGAGTTGGCGAAACTGGACAGGTAGCCACACACGAAAGGAAAAATGATGAGAACAAGTCAATTGGGTTTGGCGCTCGCCATATTCGTCGCGACGATGATCTTCGCGACGGCGCTGCAAGAAGCTTGCGCGGAAGGGGCGAAGTTCGAGCCACCAGACGGCACGGTACTCCACGGCGCCGGGCAGAGCGAGGCAGCCTTCGACGAGTACTACGGCCTGCTGAAGGATACGCCGCCGGCCATATACATGGTGTATGCGGGGCTCCGCCCGCCACGGGACCATGCCGCGTGGAACGAACCCCAAACGCCGGGAGAAGAGCAAAGATCCAAGGTCATCTCGCACATCCCCGGCGCGCTCGCACATTACGTAGATGAGTACCCCAACCTCATACCTCAAATCGGCATAAGCTTCGACGGCTTCGACGATGCCGTCGCCGCCGGCGAATGCGACGACCAAATACGCGCGGGCGCACGCCACGTCAAGACCTCGAGAGTGCCGGTGTTCGTTCGCGCCGGTTTTGAATTCAACGCACGGGGGCCCGGATATCGCCCCGAGCACTACAGGGGCGCCTTCCGCAGAATAGTGGAAGTCTATCGCGAGGAAGGCGCCGACAACGTTGCGTTCGTCTGGTGCTTCCTCCCGTCGCGAGGCGTCCGGGACAGGCTCTTCTTCATGGATTACTACCCCGGCGACGACTACGTCGACTGGTGGTCGACCGACCTCTTCGCGGTGGGCTCATTCTGGCGCGAAAGCAATCTTGCCTTCCTCGAAGAAGCAGAAAAGCACGGGAAGCCAGTCATGATCGGCGAGTCCACACCCCAGTTCGTCGGCGTGACCGACGGCCACAGAGATTGGGCAACTTGGTTCGAGCCGTACTTCCGCTTCATCGAACTGCACCCCAACATCAAAGCCTTCTGCTACATCAACTGGGATTGGTCCAAGTACAAGCAATGGAGCGACTGGGGTGAAGCGAGGCTAAGCCGGAACGAAGACGTGCTGCGGAGGTACAAGACCGAAATGAGGAACCCGCGCTATATCCACGCCTCGCCCGGACTATTCGAGACCCTTGGCTACGAGCCTCCGCCCGTAGCGCCGGAATGAGGCAGCCCCTCTTCCGGCATCGCCCCTACCGCAGGAACTCCTCGTGAATGAAGGCGGCTGCCGTAGACATCTCTGCGGCGATGTCCTCGAACGTTACGTCCATCGCGCGAATTTCGCTCAGGCGGGGGACATTCTCGGGAGCCTCGACGGAGGGATTCAGCGGCATCTGGATCGAACGCGTGCGCGACAGTCGCCCCTCTACCTCAGGGCTCAGCAGATAGTCGATCAACGCCTTCCCGCCCTCGGGATTCGGGCCGCCTTTGACCAACGCCACGGTGTTGGGGATGATGAGCGTTCCAAGCCCCCCCGGCTCCTGGTCCGGCATGAGCCAGCGCACCGGCAGGCCGTCATCAACCGCCGCGTTGGCATCATCCGTGTCGGTCAGCCCCACTTTGTACTCGCCTAGCGCAACCATATCGCGCACCGTCGCGTTGCCGGCAAGCACCGCCACGTGATTTGCCAGCAGACCTTTGAAGAACTCCTCCGCCTTTTCATCTCCCCATACCGAAAAGAGCGCCGCGGCGTGGGTCGCGGTGGTCCCAAACAGCGGCACCGCGATGGCAGCCCCCCCACGCCATTCCTCTTTCAGGAAGTCCCTGATCGACGTGGGCGGCTTTTCGACAAGCTCGATATTATATATGATCACCCGAGCACGTGCGGCGAACCCCGTCCAGTAGCCTTCGGGGTCCTTGAACTGCGCTGGAATCCCCGCCGCCGAAGGCGACTCGTAAAGCTCCAGCACGCCCTTCTCTTTCAGCACGATGGTCTGCGCCACCTCGTTATTCCAAAAAACGTCCGCGCGCGGATGCGCTTTCTCAGCAATCAGGCGATTCACCAACCCTGTCGTCTTCGCCGCCTCCGTGTCGTAGGCGGGTCTGACCTCCATTCCGGTCCTGCGCTCGAACTCCTCCAGAATGGGCCGCGAATACATCTCGTCCAGCGCCGTATACACGACGACTACCGGGGCTGGATTTCTCGCGCATCCGCACAGCAGCAGAAGCAGCACGACAATGATACCTGCAATCCCCCTTTTCACGCGCCGTTCCATGACCGAACACCTCCAGTCTGGGAAATGCCAATGGCTGACAGGCCTTTAGCGATCCCTCATGCGATAGCGGCTGAAGATCTTAACTGAGATGCCGACCAGCGCGAGCGCGAAGGCGGTATAGGCCGCTACGCTGGCCGCCCAGTAGAGTGTTATGGGCGACCCCTTCCCCGCGATCTGCGTGGCATTCACCAGGAACGCTGCGATCGGCGACAGTAATGCGATTATCTCGTCGTCCAGCTTCCAGAAAAAGGGCACCCGCAGCTCGTGCAGAACGGCAAAGAGGCCCGCTATCCCGATGAACACCCCCGCGCTAAGAAAGTAGCTCAGAGCCAGCGAAGTGCTCGTCCTACGGGTCAGCATGGAAGAGAACAGGCTTATGCTTGAGGAAAGCAAGACGCACAAGGTGAGCGTAACGTAGCCGGTGAAAAGCAGCTCGTATTGCCGCAATCCCAATCGCAGGAAGACCAGGGGCACCGACGAGGCCACCGCAGCCAACAGCGCCGGACTGGCTGCAAGGAAGCCGGCAGTGCCCTTGCCCAGCACGATATCCCGCGGCGTGAGCAGCGTGGTCCGCAGCATGTCGATGTTTCCGAGCTCGAACTCCTTCGTCAGTATATTCGCCATCATTGCCGGCGCGATGGTCGCCGTGATGACGAACTGGAACATCAGCCACGGCAGCAGGTTGCCGTACCGCCCCTCCAGGTAAACACCGAACATGCCTATGATGAAGTACACGATGAACGATATGTAGAACACCCGCACCATCGCCGTGCCTTGGCTTATCAGGCCCCACCGCAGCTCCTTTACCAACATGGGATTGCGGCCGTCCTCGATCGGCTTCTTCCGCTTGAGAGGATCGATGAGCCAGTAGAACTTCCGCCGTCTCAGCACCTTGGGATCGTCTATCGGCTTCCTGTAATCCACCTTAGGCGGCTTCGGCGGCCGACGAATTATCAGCAGGCTCAGGAACAAGCAGATCGCGGTTACGCCGCCGTGATAGACCAAGGCACCCACCAAATACCGCAGGCTGTACGGCCCCATAAGGACCAGGCCGAGCGTCGCGAAGGGGATCGTCGTGGCCGCACACACTTCCATGATCTCCTCCATGCCGGAAAGTCCCACGGTCGCCATACCAGCGAACATGGCCAGCATCGAAGGACCCAGCGTAACCCCTAAGACGCCAAGGTAGGCTCCCATAATGGCCACGAATCTCCTGCGGAAAACGGCCGAACTCAATATCCCGACCGACGCGCAGGAAAAGGTAGTCGCCAAAATCACCGCCACAGCCACGGTGACCTGCCCCAAGTCGAATCCCACGAGGAAAAAAGTCACCCCGAACACCGGCATGATCGCCACCGCAAGAATAACCACAAAGCCCACCGTGTTCAGCAGCTTCCCGACGAGTATCCCCAGCGGACTGATCAACGTTATGCTCAGCAGATCGAAAGTTTCCTGCTCCTTCTCCCCCGAGATTGTGCTGGCAGCCAATGCTGGGACGAATAGCACTGCACCCGACAACAGTATGTTCGTGAACGCCCCGAAGAGCGCCCGCGACGACATCGCCCCCCAGGCGATATTGGAGGTTCTGGGCCAGAGCTCCACTGCGAAGGCCGTGCACACGCTAACAAAGAGAAGAACGACCAGGAAAGACGGCACCCGCCGCAGGCTGCTTACAAGCTCGCGCTTCACCAGAGCAATAGCTGGAATCTGTACGGCCACGCCTAGAGTCCTCCCTTGGTAACGTGGAGGAAAACGTCCTCCAGCGTTCCTCGCTCTTCCTGGAAGAAGAGGACTTTCACCCCTTCCGCCGTCAGCTTAGAGTGCAGCTCGGCAAGCTCCTGTCTCCCCAGATTCGTCTCCATGTGGAACTCATTTCCGGACTGGCTTACCTTGAATATACCGGGAGTATTCTCAAGGATCCGCGCCGCGGCTTCAGCCCCGTCAACCAGTTCGAGGCGCACCTCGCGCTCCAGCCGGATGCCGTCCAGTATCTCCTGGAAATCTCCGGCCGCCAGCGTCTCGCCCCGCTCGATGATCCCGATCTTGTTGCACATGTCGCCCAGCTCGGACAGAATGTGCGAGGAAATGAGGATCGTCTTCCCCATGTCTCGCAGGGTCTTCAGCAGCTCCCTGAGCTCGATGCGCGCGCGCGGATCGAGCCCACTGGCAGGTTCGTCCAGAAGCAATACCTTCGGGTCGTGGATGAGCGTCTTCGCCAGGCAGCAGCGCTGCTTCATTCCCCGCGAGAACGACGTCACAAAATCATCCGCCTTGCTCGTCATGTCCGTCAGCATCAGCACGTCGTCGATGATTGCCCTTCGCTTCTTCTTCGGTATCTTGTACGCGGCCCCGAAGAAGTCCAGGTATTCTCGCAGCCGCATCCCGTCGTATACGCCGAAGTAATCCGGCATGAAGCCCACCAGCCTCTTCACCTCGTAGGCATCCTTCCTCACGTCGAATCCTCCCACGAAAGCCTTCCCCGCAGTGGGCTCCAGCAGCGTCGCCAGGATCCGCAACGTAGTCGTCTTCCCTGCCCCGTTCGGCCCGATGAACCCGAAGATATCACCCTCCCCTATTTCCAGGTTCAAGTCCCTCACGGCAAGGAATCTGTTGTACCGCTTGGTCAGGTGTTCCGTCTTGATTATCGCCATTTCGATTGCTCTCCATCCTCGCTCTTCATTACCGCCCAAGCAGAAATCTCGAGGGCCTCCTCCCCCCGACTTCTCCCAGCCGGGTGAGGAGTCTCTCCGTATATGCGATGTGCGCCGCTGTCGAAATAGCTCCGCCAGTCGGCGATCCTGTACTTCGTCCGTCGCGTAAGCCGACCGTCCCTTGTCTCTGACGTCTCCTGGATGACGTCCGTTACCTCGAGCTTCATCCCGTCGCGCAAGAGGTTGAAATACGGCGGCGCATCCTCCGAGACCGTACGGGTTATCTCCACGATGATTTCCTCCGGCTCTCGTCTTGCCAGCCAGGAAGGGACCATGATCGCCACGTTGCCGTTGGCCTGCCATCCTCCACGGGTAGCATCCGACACCTCGACCTTCAGCGGATAGGGTCCGAGTGCAATTCCCGCTCCCCGGACCACCTCGATGTCCGCCACCAGCAGCAGCCCCTGCGCCGTGCCGTTTTTCACCTGTTCGTCCATTGCTACGCCGCCGATACAGGCGCCTGTCGTCCAGCCGCAGACGAGCGGTCCCAATCCCCCGTCGACGGAATCACGAGAGGCCTGATCGGAGAGTAGGGTGAATAGGAAATCCCGCCTGAAACTATCCAGGTTTCCTTCCGAAGGCGCCCCAGGGCCATAGTAACCGTACGGTCTGGGAGCCGGCGGACGGAGCGCATCTCTGTCCAACCGCCCACGCGGGAGCGCTATTTCCCAAGAATCGCCCCTGGACTTCATGCCGTAGATGTGTCCGTCCAGAACCACAAACGGCTCGCGGATCGCGTAGCCCGTCTTGTTGAACAACGTTCCGTTCAGACCCTTTTCGTCCAGCACCAGGTGACCCTCAACACGGCCGGGACTGGGGAGGGCCGTATCCACCCGAATAAGACGCAACTCGCTGGCCCCGACGACGAAGTCTTCGATCCGCTCCGGCTCGTCCTGAACGAAGTTGAACGGCCTTGCCCAAAGCCCCGCCCCGCGCCCGCCACTTGCCCACGGAAGGACACCCGACGGGAGATTCTCAACAAGCGCGCCATCCCCCGCCAAGTCCATCGAATATCGCTGCGTCCGCGCCGAAACCACGCCTAGTATCGAATGGAGCCTCGCGCGGCCGCCATCCTTCGGAATGCGCAGCACCTCGAATTGCTCCAGCTCCCCTGCCTTCGCCCGCCCTTCGGTTCCGAATATCATCGCATACGCCGTGAATCCCGCCGAGAATACGACCAGAAGGACCCAGGCGAGCTCCCGCCGCCGGAAAATGCTGCACACGAACCAGTTGGCAATTACTCCAATTCCCACGTACAGACACAAATAGATCAGCACCGACGACCTCGATGCTATCGACATCCCGATGATCTGCGGCCACTGCCATGAGCACGCCTCGGCGGCTGCTGCGAGATTCAATTGTCCAGGCCGCGAACGCAGTAGAAACAGGTCGCGCCACAGATTCCGATAACCCACGCATCCCTGAAGCGCCCGGCTCGACGCGTCCACCGCGATGCCGGCCACGCATCCGCCGCCGATCGGCCTGAGCGTGGCCACCACTCTGTCCTTCCCTCGGACCTTCACCTCAGGGGCTGCCGGAACAAGTTGCGTAACCACGCACTCCCAGCCGTCCCTGGCGCCCTCCTGCTCCTCATCGTCGAAGGCAGCCTTGGCCAGGTCCAACTCGTTCCAGACCTCCTGCTGCCCCATCTCCACCCCCAGCAGCCCCTCGACCCATGTCCCACGATACTGCGTCCCATTCGCCCCCGTGCACACCACCAGCACTCCGCCGGCCCTTACGTAATCCCGCAGCACCTCCCGGTGCCGGAGGCCCACTCGATTCGGGTCGATGTCTCCCATCACTATCAGGTCGAACGGCTCATAACACTCGCCATGATCAGCGAGAGAGGAAAGCAGGTCGGTGTTAAGTCCTTCCCGGTGGAAGCGCCGGCCGCTCCCAGCCCCGGGTGCGAGGTTGTAAAGAAATCCGAAGTCTACGGGTTCATCGTCAAGAATCAGCCCCAGCAACGCGTCAGAATCTATCGGCTCTACCTGGAACCACGCGGGAAGGTCGAGAGCCGAACGCCTCCCGCGATAAAGCATCGCCTCTACCCTGGTCGTTCTATCGAGCCGGCAATACAACCGGAAGCGCTTCCGCGAGTTCCGCGGGGATTCCGCTCTGACTCTATAACGCGGGCTCTGCTCTTCGTCCCCCGACGGCCCGCTGAACGTCTTGACCTCCACCCATCCGGAGACGTCGAAGTCTTTGTTGTCCACAAGCACGTCCACAGGCACCCACGTGCCGTCTTTGTAGGCTGAGCCGTAGTTCACAATGATGTCCACCGCGATCTCTTCATCCGGGACCTGGGTGAGAACGGCCCAGGCCGGAAAAGGCCCGCACAACACCACGGCTAATACGACCGCACGCCAGATCAAATCCAGGCCCTCCTGCTGTAAACCCACCATTCGACCGTGAGGGCGCAGATGCCCGCGATAACCAGCCAGCGCCAGAGTTCCTTGTTCTGCCTTACTCGGCCGCGCTCTGCCGCCACCTCGCCACGGCCGACGCTCAGCCTATCCGCCGGCCCTATCGATGATTCGTTCATGTCCAGCAAGTTCACCGCAAGCTGCTCGACCTCGCCCCCGCGCTCAACGGTGTAAATCCCTGCTCGCTCAGTCGCCCCGAAGAACACCGGCCGCATCGGGTCGAGCTGCACCGCTTGTCTCGCCCCGTCCGGCGACGTAACCGTAGCCGCCTCGATATCAGGCAGCGGCATGATCGTCATCGGTCGTCCCGTCTTGATGAAAGTCTCCGCCGCCATCGCGGACCGAGGCACCCACGCCAGCAGGTTCTGTATAAACAGCGGGAACGACAGCTTCAAAGGCCAATCCGAGTCCTCGATGCCGAACGCAACCACCAGAATCTGCCGGTCCCCACGCGAGACGTCGGCGATCAACGCTCCCTCCGTCGACGAA
The DNA here is from genome assembly GCA_964493415.1 of uncultured Planctomycetota bacterium. Classification (GTDB taxonomy): domain Bacteria; phylum Planctomycetota; class DG-23; order CAZBND01; family CAZBND01; genus CAZBND01. Next base: position 33,980 of record CAZBND010000023.1, read on the forward strand.
ATCAATTCTCGGCTTCCTTCCGGCAGGGCCAGCCTCATCGCCTTCCGAATTCCCACGTTCTGCGGGTTCAGGAAACGCATCGCCGGATGCTCGCCGTCCTTCGCCAGCACAGGCGGATTCTCGACCGTTCCGACGACTTCCACACCCATCGCCGGGGGCACCGAATTGATAAACAGCACACTCCCGGGCGGAAGTTCCTCGGGGGCGAACCCGTCAAATATCGTCAGGTCGTATTCATCGGTAACGCCGTAGTCCGACGGTTCAATGGCGCTCAGCTCCACCCTCGGGTCCAGCAGCATCACCCGCTTCAGCCAATACTCGCCGGTGGACCCGCTCTTGGACACAAGCAGCGTCTTTATCATGGCGGTCGGCCGCAGCGTCAGCCACGCCCTGTTATCTGCGGCCAGATGATCGTCGTGATCCAGCTCGGCACGGAGAACGCCGCTCCCCAAATCCGGATGGGCGAAAACCACCTCGTGGTCGCCCCCCGGCGCGGCCGCCACTTCCTCCACCGCCAGCGCCGCGTCATCAAAATACAGCGTCAGCGTCGCATCAAGCGGCTCCGAAGACTCATTGTGCACAAGTATGAAGCTCTGGCACTCGCCTTCTCCCCCCGCCGGCTTGCGCGTGCTGAAGGACACAATGCCCGCGTTGTCCCTGCTTTCCCCTACCTGCACGAAGCTCAGATCGAACGCTCGCGCTCCCAGCTCCTCATCGTCAGAAATTCGACCGTCGCTCATTATTATCAATCGAAGATCGGGCACCGTCAGCTTCAGCGAGTGAGCTACGAGCAAAGCATCCCTGATCTTCGTCCGGGTGTCCGAAGCCTCTATCGAGTTAATCGCCTGCCTGAGCCGGAACCGGTCGTCGGTCAACTCGCACAGCACGTTGGAATTCTCCGCGAACGTGACGACCATTATCTTGTCGCCCCCGCGAAGGTCGTTCACTATCGCGAGCGCCTCTCGCTTGGCGGCATCAAGCCGCGCCGAATCCCCCTCTCGCGTCTGCATGCTCGCCGAACGGTCGATCAGCAGACATATGCTGTGCCCGCTCGCTCCCGTCGTCCGCAAGAACGGCCTCGCCAGGGCGAACACAAGAAGAAGCAGCGCGAGAATCTGCAGGAGAAGCAGCAGGTTCTTGCGCAATTTCTGGAACGGAGCGTTCGCCGTCAGATCCTGAAGGCTCTTCCTCCAAAGCGCAGTGCTCGAAATCACCATCTCGGTCCGTCGCAGCTTCAGCAGATACAGCAGTATCACCACCGGAATCAACCCGAGGAATGCGAAGAAGAACGGAGCGATGAATGCCGAGCTGACGGCCGATTCGAGCGCGCTAAGCAGTGCGTTCATCGCAGCATCCCTCCCCTCCGCAGCACCTCGAGCGTAAGCCGCTCAATGTCGGCGTCGCTCGGCACGACGAAGTGTCCGATCCCCCTCGCGCGGCAATAGCGGCGCACCGCTTCGCAGAAGCCGTCCCGATTCTCCTTGTATCGCCTCATCAGCGCCCTGCTCACGGAAATCTCCACGTACGCGTTCGTCTCGCAGTCCAGCAGCTTCAGGTCTCCGGTCAGCTCCGGCTCTATTTCCTCCGGCGCTAGTATGTGTATCGCGTAGACGTCCGACCGCGACTGCGTGAGCCCCCGAATGCATCCCTCGAATCCCTGAGGATCGAAGAAGTCCGACATGATCACCGCGACACCTTTCGCCCGATTTCGAATGACGTACGACCGGCATGACCGCTCCAGATTCGTCTCCCCCCCGGGCTCGATGGACCCTATGAAATTGAAGAGCTTGCCCGCCGACGCCCTCCCCCTGCAGGGAAGCATTCGCTGCCGCCTCGCGTTCGAAAACGCCTCAACTGAGACGCGATCGTACCCGACCAGCGCCACGTACCCTATCGCGGCCGCAAGCTTGCAGGCGAATTCCAGCTTCGGCGGCGTCCCGAAGGCCATCGAGTCGCTCGCATCGATCAGCAGGTGTACCGTCAGGTCCTCCTGCTCCTGGAAGAGCTTGAGGAAAAGGGAATCAAGCCGCCCGTAAATGTTCCAATCGACGAACCGGGTGTCGTCTCCCTGCACGTAATCCCTGTAGTCGGCGAACTCGACGCTGATGCCCTTGCGCTTGCTTCTGCGTTCACCCTTGGCCACTCCGAGCTGTACCCGTTTCGCGGCCAGCGCCAGCCGCTCGAGCTTCCGCAGGAATTCGGGATCCAGCACAGTCTTGGACCTCGTCGATTCTTCCCTCATCAAGCGGCAGCCTCCGCCGTAGCTACTCTCTCGAGAATGTCCGCGACGATCTGGTCCGAGGTTATCCCGTCCGCCTCCGCTTCGAAATTGAGCAGTATCCGGTGCCGAAGCGCCGGCAGCGCCGCGTTGCGAATGTCATCGAACCCCACGTTGAACCTCTCGTCCCTCAGCGCGCTCACCTTTCCCGCCAGCAGCAGCGCCTGCGCGCCTCGCGGGCTCGACCCAAACCGTACGTAGCTGTTCACCATTTCTGCGGCGAGTTCCCCGCCGGGATGACTTGCGCGCACCAGCTTCACCGCGTAGTCCGACACGTGCGGTGTTACGGCAACGTCGCGAACGAACCCCTGCCATCTCGTAATCGCCTTCCCGTCCATCACTTTCTCGCCGCTGGGCATCTCGCGCTTCGTCGTTCTATCCAGTATCGCATTCAGTCCTTCGTGCGTGGGGTAATCCACGAGAAGCTTGAAGAAGAACCGGTCCAACTGCGCCTCCGGCAGCGGGTAAGTCCCCTCCATCTCGATGGGGTTCTGCGTGGCCAGCACGAAGAAGGGCTCATCCAGCTTGTGGACCGTCCGCGCCACCGACACGGTGTGTTCCTGCATGGCCTCCAACAGCGCCGATTGCGTCTTCGGCGTCGCCCGGTTGATCTCGTCCGCCAGTATCACGTTCGCGAACAGCGGACCGGGCCGAAAGCTCAACTCCCTGTTGCCCGACTCGTCCTCCACTATCATGTTCGTCCCGATTATGTCCGCAGGCATCAGGTCGGGGGTGAACTGTATACGCGAGAAAGCCAGGTCGAGCGCCTGGCTCAGCGTTCGGACCAGCAACGTCTTTCCCAGCCCGGGGACGCCCTCCAGAAGCGTGTGCCCGCCGGAGAAAAGGCAGGTGAGCACCCCGTCTATCACCGTCTCGTTGCCGACTATCACCTTGCCGATCTCTCGGCGCAGCCGGCTGAACTCCTCGCGGAACTCCGCCGCCGTTCGTTCAACATCCATCATCCATTCTCCTTGTCTTCAGGCTGGCTCCCTCGGAGCCTTCGGCGCTCGAGCGCCCTCCGTTTTGCAGCGAGCAGTCGCTGAGTGTATTCAAAATGCCCCAGAGTGTCCCGCTCGGCCTCCCCCACCGCCGTCTCCGCCGCGGTTGCCTCTGCCGCCTCCCCGCCCGGCCTTTCCTCGGTCACCATCACCCCGAAGTACCTCGGCTTTCCTTCACCCCCCGCAGCGAAGTCATACTGGGGAGAGGGCGAAGCGATGTAGGTCCCCGTCACGGGAGCCGGCTTGAGCGCAGGCGCGGGCACGACCCTCCGCAGCGCCGGCACCTTTCTCAGCAGAGCAGCCGACCATACGTACGCCGCGCGGAAATTGACCACAACCCGGCGCACGAAAATCTCCAGCGGGAAAATGCAGGCGGCAAAAGCCACCAGATACATCCAAATCGGAGTTATCGTGGGCGACGACACAAGGTTATGCACAAACGGGTTGCTCTCCGGCCCCAGTATCGCCCCTCCGCCGACTGAGGCGACCTGTTCCAGCAGAGGCCGATTCGTCGTTTTGTACTCGTACTCCCGCGAATAGTCCAGCGACAGGCCCGTGGTAAATAATCCCTGCGATCCGTCCTCCAAAGTGTAGGAAAGATTCATCATGTAGACACCGCGCTGCTCCAGAGGGAACTTCCCCTCGTAGATGCCGGGGCCCGTCTGAATAAGTTGCAGCTCCTGCCGTTCAAAACCCGGCGGCGGCCCCGTGACTACCCCCTTCGGCCTGAGGAAATTCACGAAACGCCCCCCCTCGTCAACCGCGTCGATCTTCACGTACCCCGTCCCGCCCGCGGCCTTTGTCTCCACCCGAAAATCCGTCGGCATCACTTCACGCAACGCCCACCGGACCGTCTGCGCCCAGAACCGGTTGAAACCCTCCCAGTTCAGCCACTCCGCAGCCCAGCGACCGGTAACGTCGGAGGTGAAAGCCGCCGACTTTCCCAGCCCGTAACGCCAGTGCGCGAGAACCGGGTCCTCGTCTTCCGACACTAGAGGAACCGTCGCGTTGTCTTTGGCGGTCGTTACAACGTACCCCTTCAGGCTGGGGAACGGGCTTTCATAGAAGCCCTGCACGACGTCCGACGAATGGTTGAGCTTCGGCACGAACTCCTTTTCGTTCAGAAGACCCCGCTTGACCACCGCCGCCTCCTTGGCGAATATCTGCGGCAGCCTGGTGGGATCCTGCACCCTGTAGTACTGCCCCCCCGTTTTGGCGGCAATCCAGTTCAGCATTGCTTCGTCATTGGCGCTGTGCGGCCATATGCAAACCGTGCTCACCGCAATCTTCGCGGCAGCAAGTACATCCAAAAGCCCGGCCGAGGGAGCAGCCGGGTCCCCGTCAGAGATGATCACCACCCGTTTGACCCCCGCGTCGGCGTCTTTCAGTGCGTGATACGCCATCTCCAGCGTAGTGCCCACGTCCGGCATGTCTCCGATCGACGTGCTTGCCTGATGGATCAAGCCCTCCATCTTCGTCTTGTCGCCCACCGGCTGCAGGGGATATATCCAGTCGGAGCCCCTTTGCCAGTGATATGCAAGCGTTCCCATCAAGTCCTGCGAGGAAAGCACCTTCAAAGACGCAATCGCTATGTCCCGCGCCCACTTGTTGCCCTCGGGCATCTCGCACGTGTGCATGATCAGCACCAAGGCCCCGCGCGGCAGAATCTTCCGCTGCTTGATGTCCATGCTGACCGGAAGGGCCGTCTCGACCGGCGTGTCGAAGTAGCCACCTGCGCCGAACGACTTCGGGCCGCCGATCATCACGAACCCGATGCCGAGGTCGCGCACCATCAGCTCGATTGACTTGAGCTGATCGCTCGACAGGTCCGTCGCGCTGACGTCGGAAAGCACAACCACATCGTAGTTCTGGAACTGCGCCAGCGAGGTCGGCATGCTTGCGGGATTCGCGCTCATTACGTTAAGCCCCTCAGCCTTGAGCGCTGGACCGAACCGCAAGCTGTGTTCCGGGTCTCCTTCCACGTATAGCACCGTCGGTTCTCCGCGAACCACCGAAAACGTCCGCCCCTCGTTGTTCGCCAGAATCGTGTCGGCGTCCGAGTCCACCGTGGCCTCGTACTCGTAAAAGCCCGGGACGCGCAATTCCTGCGCCATCAGAAACGGGTTCACCCCCTTGTGCACCGTCACCTTCTGTTCCCGCATCAATTGCTTGCCGCTCTTCATCCGCTGGTAAAGTCTGAGCGTCGCCTCGCAATCCTGGTCGGCCTCCACCTCCACCCGGAGTTGAAACGGCTCGTCGGCATTGACCTTGCTCGGAGATATCACGTCCCTGATCCGAACCTCGCTTCCGCCTCCTATCATCAAAGGCACCACGCCTACCTCGATTCCCGCAGCCTGCGCCAGCTTGGCCTCCTCCAGCGCCGACCCGCGGGTTTCGTTGCCGTCCGAGAAAACCACCATGCGTTTCATGTATCCCTGGGGAAAGGCCGCCGTCGCAAGCCGAATCGCGCCCGCCATGTCCGTCTGTTCGCCCCCCACGAACGACTTGATCTCATCGAGCTTAAGCGCGGGGGCGACACTCGTCTCGATGCTCGCCTCTTCCCCGAAAGCGATCACTCCGGCCTCGTCGTTATGCCTCATGAACTGTTCACAGTAGTTGCGCACCAACTGCGCCGATCCCAGGCGCACCGCTTCCGGAACGCTGTTGGAATGATCCAGCAGGAAGAACACCGCCAGCCTGTCGCTCCTCTTCACCAGCTCCGCGCCGGCCAGAGCGACCACCAGGGCTGCGAGCATCAGAGACCGCAGCACCACGGCCATCACCTTTCGAACCGGAGGCAGCGAGCGTATCCGAATTCCTGCCCACACGCTCCACGGCACCAGCCCCAAGAGCAGCAGCATCCACGGGAACGCAAAGCGCGGAACGTAGCTCACCTCAGTTCCCTCACTTCCATCCGCTGGATGCGATGATTATCGGTATCCGCCACGAACACAAAGCCGCTTTCCGACACGGCAACGCCCCTGGGTCCGTTGAACTCCCCAAGCTCACGCCCTGGGCGACCGTAGCATGCGACGAAAGTCCCATCGCGCCGAAACCTGGAGATGCGATGGTTGCCGTACTCACAGACGAAAATGCTGCCATCCGACGCGAAGGATATATCTTCAGGGTACTTCAACTGCCCGGGCGCTCCCCCCGGCTTCCCTATGATCCGCAGCAGCTTCCCTTCCCCGTCAAAGCACTGCACCCGGTGGTTGGCCGTGTCCACCACATAGACCGTCCCTTCGTCGTCGATCCCGATTGCCATCGCCCGCGAGAACTGCCCCTCCCCACTTCCCTGGCTCCCCCACCGCCGCAGGAAATTCCTGTCCGCGTCAAACACGTGGACCCGCTCGGCCCCCATCCCGTACTCGGAAAAGTAATAGCTCCCGTCCCGCCCCAGCGTCGCACCCGTCGGATAAACGAATTCGCTCTCGCCCGTGCCGTAGCTGCCCCACTCCGCCAGCAGTTCCCCTCCCGTCGTGAACTCCAGAATCCGACTGTAGTGCGTATCCGGTATCACCAGGCTCCCCTTGCCGTCCGGCGTGATGTCCGTAGGCGTGCCGTTCTCGTACTCCGGGAGGGACCAACTCCTCTTGAACTCCCCCTCCAGTGTGAAGACCTGTACGCGGCCGGTTGTGTCTATGACGTAGACTTCATCCCCTATCGCTTCAATCGCGCGGGGCCGTATGAAGGAGCCCCCGCTTCGTCCCGCTTGGCCCCAGGCGAGATACCTCGCCCCCGCCGGGCCCGCGGCACGCCGGCAGCCGGGGATCAGCATAACCGCAGCAAGGGCCAGAAAATCTCGCCGCGTCAACGCCATCTTGCTGCTCCAGGCGTAGCGTCCTATTCAGAATCGACGGCCGCCTCTGCAAGCCCGGCGCGCCGGGGTTCCAGCGACCCGAAATACTGCCGCACGAACTCCTTCGCCCCGGGCGGGATTTCCTCCTTCATCAGGGCCTCTTCCGCCTCCTGCCGGACCTCCACAAAGGCAGACGTCACGTATTCCAGTTGAGACTCGGCATCTTCGTCCGGCGTCCCCCTCTGCAGGATTCCCATCAACGCTTTACCCTTCGTCATCTCGCCCGGCAGTAGCGTAGGTGTGAAGCTCACATCACCTTCGGGCAGTTCACCGGCCATCCCTCCCCTGCCGTGACCGCGGTACCCCATACCCCCGCCAACTCCCCCCTCGCCCTCTACGAAAGCTCCGCCGATTCCGGCGCACCTGCCGCATATCCCACTGCACACACCACCGATGCAGCCTCCTTCGCACAGCTCCCCAAGCTCGCAGGGCTCCAGCGGCATCCCGCAGAAACGACAGAAATCACTCGGGCCCAGCAACTCCCCCTGCCATCTGGCAAGGTCCTTAAGCGCCAAGTTCATCTTCTCCAATTGCTCCAGCGCCGAGGCAATGTCTTCAAGCGAAAGCTCCACCGTCTCCAGCCCCGCCGGCGCAGCCCCCAAATCATCCACGCCCAAGCTTTGAGCCGCCTCGGCAAGGGCTTTCCCCAGAGACGTGTCCTTCCCGCCCATCATCTCCGCAAGCTGCTCCAGGTCCTTCTTCAGACTCTCCTTCTCCTCCTCCGTCAGCCCGCCTTCCCGGAGCTTCTTCTTCAAGGCCTCGGCCTTCTGCGCAGCCTCTCCCATCTGCCCCTGCTGGATGCTGTTCGCCAGGTCTTGGGCCATCCCGAGTTGTGACATGCTGCCGGCAAGCTTCGGAACGGGATTATCTCTCCGCATGGCCTCACGGTGCTCCAGCAGCTTCGCTCCCAGGTTCTTCATCTGCGCCAGCGCCTGCTTCTCCGTTATCTCCTGGCTCTCCAGGGCCTCGGCCACTCGTTCTATTTCTCCCGTCACCTCGCCGAGCTCGCCGACGGCTTCCTGCGACGGCTTGCGCAGCGGGCTTATCGCGGCCCTCAGCTTCTCCGCGCTCACCAATACCGCCGCCTTCTGCGCCTCTTCCTGCTCCTTCTGTTCCTGGTAATGCAGCAGGTCGAGCGGAGGGAGTATGTTGATCAGCCCGAACAGCAGAATCGGGACGCCCAGCATCCGAGACGAGCGCGGCACCCCGTACGGGAAGTCCCTCCCGGAATCAAGCCGGTTCAGGTGCCTCCGCGCGTCCACATGCACCGCCTCGACCATCGGCCCCTGTACGCCCGCAAGCTCCAGGGAACTCGTGAATCGTTCCTTCATCCCCAGTCGCCTGTCAGCCGCGAGCGCCGCGCCCACAAGATCGGGCCGGCCGCGCAAAGCCACCACAGTCTCCGCCACGACCCCCAAACCCACCAATCCGCCGCATACCGGCATGGGATTGCCCAAGACCGGGAAGAGCTTCATAGCAAGCACCCACACGCACGAGGCCGAAAGGGAGAAGAGCAGCCCTTCGAGGTTCAGCCGAATCCACTTTTGAACTGAGAGCCTGCGTCTGAGCTGCCGTAGCGAATGGACCAGAGGATCTACCATCATGCCCCTCCCTGCTCGCCATCGAGCGGCTGAGCACCATGAGATCTAATTTATCATAGAATATCCTGTCACCGAAGGAGCTTCTGCCAAACCAGTGTTACCGCTTTGTTACCCCTTCTTCCCCTCTTCTTCCTCTTCCCTGCAACTCCGCCCCGCGTGCCCCAATCCCCGCTCAGCGACTCGCGGAATCGGATCCCTCCTCTTCACTCCTCCAGCATATGTCGTCGTAATCCTGGGACCGGTCGCTGGACCGCCTGCCGTCATCGTCGCGCCCGTTCGAGCCCACGCTGTAGACCACAAATCCGCCTCCTTCCCTGCGGTAGACATAGGGCTCGCCCGTGAACGGGTCCTCCGGCATCTCCCCGATGTAGTCGGGGGCCGGCACGTCCAAGTAAATCGGATACGCCCCGTGATCCCGTTTGTAGGCTTCCAGCGCCAGCCCTAACCGGGTCGCCCCAGCCCGCGCTTGCGTATGTGCCACCTGCTCGCGATAACGAGCGAGCGCCGGCAGGAGCAACTTCGGAATGACGTACCATCGGGACAAACCGGTGACGTTGTCCTCCCACTTGTCCAGGGCGGGCTTGGCCTCCCAGTACGGCTGGTCAAACGCCGCCTCAAGCTCATTCATCGACTTCAGGTACCGGACCATGTTCCACTTCACAAATGGACGCCCAACCAGCCAACTCTCGTACATCAGCCACGGCCACCCCCGCTCATACAATCCGTATAGTCCCCCCTCTCCTGAGGAACCGCCCTGCATCTCCAGGAGCCACGTCGCGGCATCACCCTCCCCCTCCGCCAATGACTTGACCGAGTAGAAGGATATCGCGGCCTCGGTTTTCAGGCTGGCTGAACTCTCAACGCCCTGATAACGCACCAATTCCACATCGACCTTTGCCCGCCATTCCGGCGACACTTCACCGAAATGCACTATCGTGTGCAGGGAATCGGCGGCAATCGAGCAAATCGCCGCACGCACCAGCTGGGAGATCACCAAAGACTCTTCCTCAAGATGATTCCCCGTGCGGGCCACAGCCCAGCAATACTCGGCCGCCCGCCCCATCTCGCCCTCCAACGCAGCCGCAACAGCGGCAATCCACAACAGGCGCGCCGATTCCCTCATCTTCGACAGGTGAGGCAGCTCCATTGCCGGGCCTTTCTCGTACTCAAGCCCGAAATCGCACTTCTCCATCCGTGCGGCCTCAAGCAGCAGCTCGATGACATTCTGGTTCCGCTGTAGATAGTCCTTCAGCGGAACCAGTTTCTCCTCAGTGCTCCCGTAATCGCCCCGCTCCAACGCATTCAGCAGAACGTTGCGCGCCTTCATTTCATTCTTGGAATCCTCCGGCACCTTGTCCCACGGCCAGTCCGGCCGCGGCTGTCCTCGTTCCATGGTCTCCCATGCCCGGCGATACACCGCCGCCGCGTTCTCCGCATCCTCGACACGGCGGGCCTTCAATTCCTCGATGCTCAGCAGATTCGCCTGTTCAAGCAGTCGCGCCAGCTCCGCATCCAGGAATGCCTCTCTTATCAGCCTGGCTGCGAGCACCAGAATCACCAGTCCGACAATTACCACCACCGCCCACATCCTCTTCGAGCGTATCTTCACCTTACTCCCTCCTGCGGAGTTTCCACCCGCCGGCACTTGGGCCCGACAACCACCTCCAAGCGATTTCATACCACGGCCATGTTACGTCCTTGTTACCCCTTTTTTCCCCCTTTGTTCCTTTCATCCCAGGCCGCGCTCCCAAGCATATATACGCAATACTTTTACGCAGGTTTCACGCGGGATCCGTATACGTCGCACTCGACCCGGCCCAATCCGCGTTCGACTTGCCCTCCCTGCGTCTGCTATCATACATGGAGCCACTAGCCAATTCACCCGGAGAGTAGAGATGAAACGGCGCCAGTTCCTAAAAGCAATGGTCGGTATTGCGGGGTTTGCAGCCATGCCCAGACCAGGTCACAGCGAAGCAGCGAAACAGGAGATCATGACCGTCCGCGGCGGAATCCCGCCCGAATCCCTAGGCGTCACCCTTCCCCACGAGCATCTCCTTGTGGACTTCAGCGGCGCGGATACGCCGAGCAAGGGCCGCTACGACCCCGACGAGGTCGTCGAGGTCGTCCTTCCCTATCTGAAGCACGCGCGCGACCTGGGCCTCCAGTCTCTAGCCGAGTGCTCGCCCGCCTACCTCGGACGCGATCCCATCGTCCTCAAACGTCTCTCCGAGGCGAGCGGCATAAACATCCTCACGCCAACCGGATACTACGGCGCGGCTTCCAAGAAGTTCGTGCCCGCCCACGCGTATTCCGAAAGCGCAGATCAGCTAGCCTCGCGCTGGATAGACGAGTGGAAGGAAGGCATCGAAGGCACCGGCATTCGCCCGGGGTTTCTCAAGACCGGCACCGACGCCGGCCCGCTCGCCGAGATCAATCAGAAGCTCATTCGCGCCGCCGCACGAACCCACTTGGCCACGGGCCTCGCGATCGCCTCGCACACCACAGGGGGCTTCGCCGCGATGGAGGAGTTGGAGATTCTCACCGACGAGGGAGTCCACGGCAGCGCCTTCGTCTGGGTGCACGCGCAGAGCGAGAACGACGGGAGTTTTCACCTCAAGGCCGCCGAAAAGGGCGCGTGGCTCGAGTTCGACGCCATCCGCCCCCAGCCTCAGCCGATGCGCCGGCACCTGGAGCTCGTGAAGTCGATGAAGGAGCGCGGCCTGCTCGATCAGGTGCTGCTCTCGCACGACGCCGGATGGTACAGCATCGGCGAGCCGCGCGGCGGCTCGTTCCGTCCCTTCGACACGCTTTTCACGAAGTTCATCCCCGCGCTCA
>CAZBND010000024.1:0-8899 GCA_964493415.1 uncultured Planctomycetota bacterium
GACGACATCTGCAACGTCTACCTCATACGGGCCGCCGACGCCGCCATCGCCATCGACTTCGGCACCGGCCGCGCACTTACCTTTCTCGACCGCGTGAAAGCCAAACGCATCGACTGGGTCCTTCACACACACTTTCACCGCGACTGCTGCCAGGGAGACCGCCTCGCCATTGAACGCGGAGCCAAGATCGCCGTGCCCGCCGCCGAGCGCAAATACTTCGACCAGGCCGAGGAATTCTGGACAAAGGCCAAACTCTTCCCTTACCACAGCGTCTATTCGGAGCGTAACTGTTCCACGTGGAACATTCACGTAAATCACGACTTGAACCACGGCGACGTTTTTCGCTGGAGAGGCATCGACATTCGCGCAGTCGAAACCCCCGGCCACACGCGCGGCTCACTGTCATACGTCGTCGAATTGACCGGCAAACGCATCGCCTTTTCCGGTGATCTGATTTTCGCGCCCGGCAAAACCATGACCTATCACGACATGCACTGGAATTACCTGACGCCGATTCTTTCTACCGCCGCCGACGGCACAGTCACCGAAATGGGCATGGACCAGGGTTTCAAGCGGCAAATCGAATCCTGCGACCGGCTTCTTCGCGAAAATCTCGACCTCATTCTGCCGGCCCACGGCGAGCCGATTTCCGAGCCTGCAAGCGCGCTGACGCAGCTCAAGGACCGCGTTTCCGACGTCTACGAGGCCGTTCTTCGCAAAACCGTTCACACTCGCGAACCCGTCCCGCGATGGATTTCGCCGCACCTGATTTATCTCGGAAACACGTCGTTCGGAATCCTCGGCGACAGCGGAAAAGTGTTTCTAGTGGACTATTCGTACGGCAACGAAGACATGATCGAAAAGGGAAGAAAAGAGTTCGGATTCGGCGGGATCGAAGTCGCCTACCCGACGCATTTCCACCCCGATCACGGCGGTTTCAAGGAGCTTTTGGACAAGGAACCGTTCGAAGTGTGGGCGGATTCTCACGTGGTTGGTCCGCTCGAGAATCCGAAGCGCTACAAGCTTCCGGGCTTGAATCCGGACCCGGTCAAAGTTAACCGCGTGCTCGGCGAAATGGAGGAATTCGATTGGGGCGGGCATCATTTCACGTCCTTTCATTTCCCGTGCCACACGCATTACGCGTCGGGCTTGCTGGTCGAGCTGGACGGCAAGCGCGTGCTTTTCTGCGGCGACAACGTGAATCTTGTGCAGGGCAGAAAATTGCAGGGGTCGTTTGTGCCGGCGAGCCGTGCTTCGATCCGGAAAGGACTTTTGCCTAGCGCGCGGAAGATGATGGCGCTGCGGCCGGACGTTCTGATTGCGGCGCACGGACGCGGCGCGGCGTACGACGTCGACGATCGGATGCTGGTGTCTTTCGGCGAGTGGGTGCGGAATCTGGAACGCGCTCTGGAGAATCTGATCGGGCTGCCGGATTACGAGTGGGGAATCGATCGCGAGTGGGTTTCGATGGAGCCGTACGTCAGCGAGGCCGCGCGAGGCGAGCCGCTGCCGCTGACGGTGACGGTGACGAATCACCTGCCCGGACGCGAGGGAGCGCGAGTGAGTTTGGTCGCCGGCGAAGGGTGGAACGTGAGTCCGGACGAGGCAAGGTTTGAGATCGCGGGACGAGGGAGGAAGAGCGCGGGATTTACGCTGGTGCCGGGAACGGGGCTTTCGAGCGGGCGGCATGTCGTCACCGCGTCGGTGCAGTTCGCGGGTCGAGAGTGGGGCCAAGCGGCGGAGTGCGTGATTGAATTGAGCTGAAAGCGGGAGGGGCCGAGGTGAACAAGTCGGCGATGGCGAGAGCGCTCAAGCGCGCGGCTTCGGATCAGGGACTCATCTCCAAGATACCGCCGGTGGTCGCCTACAGCTTCGGGGTCATCCCGCTTTCGGAAAAGCCGGAGAGGATGTGGGTCGCGTGTTACCCGGAGGTCAACCCGGACTGCATTGATTTCCTGTGCCGACACCTGTCGAAGGAAGTGCGCGCGTTGGCCTGCGATTCTGAACTGATGGACAAGTACCTGGGTAAGATTTACCCGAGGCAGAGCGGCGTGAACATGAACACGTTCGAGTCGCCGGACTTCATAAAGGATCCAAATAACGCGGCTCTGCTGACGAGCGAGAAGGTCGACGCGCTTGGAGAGATACGAAGCGACTTGAAGCTGGAAGAGCTTGTGGTGTTCGACATGTGCTCGGAGAGTTACCTCAAGAACCTGGATCAGCCGGCGGTTCAGGAGAACATTTCGATCGGGGACTTGGAGATACCGTTCTGCTGTGACGGCGAGGACGTGATCGTGTGGGGGACGCCGGTGGAGGAGAGCGTGCTGCTGATGGGAAGGCGCGATTACTTCTTCGACGGATGCGAGCAGCACCACGGGATCGTGTCGTACCGGTCGAGTGCGCTGCCGCTTGTGATCCATGCGAGCGAGGTGCAGATCACGCGGATCGACGGCGACGGCGGACTGACGTTTTACCTGTACGACCATCACGAGGAAGTCAAGCCGGGCGGGACGTTGGAGTGGCGGAAGAAGTACTACTTCCTGCATCAGGGGAACAGGTTGTGCCGCGAGCTTGCGATCAAGGTGAGGAAGACGCAAAAGGTAATGAGACGCGATCTCAAATACAGCCTCCAGCCGCTGGATTGGACTCCGGAGGATCTGTCGCGATGGCTCAGGCTCGATTGCTCGTGTGCATACCCGAACCTGGCGGAGAGGGACGGCAGACCGGGAGCCGGAAATGTCTGAGCCAACGTAATGGATGTGTGGCCAAGCAGAGTGATAGAATGCATGTTAGTACGTCGTAAGGCGCGGGGAATAAAGGACTTACGTATGGCCTCCGGGTATGGTGAGGGAGCAGGGCGGGAAGAGGAAGCTGAGGGAATGCGACCCCAACGCGACTATCAGAAGGGGTTCAAGCGATGAAGAAATGGACGCATCCGGGCGGGAAGTTGAGAGAAGAAGGGGGAAGCAGTCTGACGGATGCGGAGGTGCTGTCGATTTTGGTGGGGACGGGGGTGCGGGGGAAGTCGGCGGTTGAGATTGCGAACGAGATCATTGAGAGGTACGGCTCGTTGGAGGGCATGGCGAATGAGCCATTGGAACGGCTATTGGAGGTCAAGGGGCTGTCGGACGTGAAGATCATAAGGATAGCGGCGGCGTTCGAGTTGGCCCGTCGGCTCGGCAAGCGACAGAAGGGGCAGAACTGATGGCAAAGAAGAAGTCGAAATTGAGGGAGAAGGGCGCGCGGATTCCGGAGACGCGGGAAAGGAAATGGGACGGCATAGTGAAGAAGTACGTTGGTCAATGCTCGAAGCTGAACACGGAAAGCGCGCGTTCCCACCGGTTCGGGATGGTGGCGCAACAGTTGGTGGGTCAGGAGCCGGGATTTATCGAGAAGTACGTGGAAGGGATTGAGAAGTATGTAAGGGGCAACGAGCGCGATAGGTTCCTGCGGGGAAAAGTGGACAACCTATTCGGGAACGTGGTGATAGAGTTCGAGTCGGACTTGAAGAAGAAGCGGGAAGAAGCGGAAGAGCAGTTGAGACGGTACGTGTCGATTCTGTGGTCGAGAGAGGAAAGGCGTTCGCGAAGGCCCTACATCTGCATGGCCACGGACGGCGTGAGGTTCGTGACGTATACGCCGAGACTGGGAGAGAGAGGGAAGGAGAATGTCGAACCAGAGGACGTGAGTCTCGATGTTGTCGAGGAAGTGGATTGGGGTGAGATGACGGGAGCGGAGGTGTATTTCTGGCTGGACAGGTACTTGCTGAGGGAGGAGCTTCTTCCGCCGACGACTGAAGCGATCGTGCGGGATTTCGGACCGGGAAGCCATGCGTTCCGAACGGTGGTAGGGCGGTTGTCGTCGGCGTGGGAGGAATTGAAGGAGGAAAGCTCTTTTGCGGTGGTATTCGAGACGTGGGAGAAATACCTGCGAATCGTCTACGGGGGAGAAGTGGGAAGCAGCGAGCTGTTTATGAGGCATACGTACTTGGCGACGCTGGCGAAGCTGATGGCGTGGGCGAGGATGAGCGGCTCGGAGAAGCTTCCGAAGGAAGAAGAAATCCTGGAGATGTTGAGCGGGAAGTTGTTCAAGCGGTACGCGATAGGGAATTTCATTGAAGAGGACTTCTTCGCCTGGGTGGTGAGGGAAGGGGCGACGGAGGTGGGCCTAAGCTGCGCGCGGTGGCTGTTCAGCCTGCTGAAGAACTACAACCTGAGGGAGCTGTCTGAGGACGTCCTGAAGGCGCTCTATCAGGAATTGGTGGACCCGGAGACGCGGCACGATCTTGGCGAGTACTACACGCCGGACTGGCTGGCGCACAAGATGGTGAACCGGCTGCTTGAGGAGAACGAGAAAGGCGCGTTTCTGGACCCGGCGTGCGGTTCGGGGACATTTCTCTATCTCCTGATCAAGGAGAAGAAGGAGAGGCTGGGGAGTTCGGTAAGAACGCTGAAGCACATATTGCGGTCGGCGTGCGGCGCGGACGTTCACCCGTTGGCGGTGATCGTGGCGAAGACGAACTACGTGCTGGCGCTTGGGGACTTGCTCGGTTTGCCAAAGCGGGGAGCGGTGAGCATACCGGTGTACCTGAGCGATACGGTCAAACTCCCGGAGCGAGGGATGTTCTCGGCGGAACGGGAGATTTACGAGGCGCAGTTGGGCGAGGAAGCCCTGTACCTGGACAGCGCGTTGCTGGAAAAGGAAGAACTGTTTGATCGGGGGGTGGAGCTGGCGAGGGATTTCGCTGAGGGGAGCGGGAAGGGGGAAATAGGGAGGGATGGATTTGCGGGGTTCCTGCGGGCGCAGGGTTTTGAGGGGGCGACGGATGAGCGAGTGGTCGATAGGCTGCTTGAGGTGGCGAGTGTTCTGAAGGGGTTCATAGAGAGAGGACGGGACACGATTTGGGCGTTCGTGCTGAAGAACTTCTACAAGCCGCTGCTCTTCAAAGGGAGGTTTGACTTCGTTGTGGGGAATCCGCCGTGGATTTCATACCGGTACATGGCGCCAGGCTACCAAGCGTTTCTGAAGCGGGAGGTCACACAGCGATACAAGCTGCTGACGGGCAAGGGACACCTGATCACGCACCTGGAGATCGCGGCGTTGTTTCTGGTGCGGGGCGCTGACCTGTATCTCAAAGAGGGCGGGGCAATCGCGTTCGTGATGCCGAGGAGCGTTTTCACAGGGGATCAGCACGACGGGTTGAGGAGGGGCGAGTTCAGGTTAGCTGAGAGTGTGAAACAGGGGATGAAGCTGGAGGAAGTGTGGGATTGCGAGAGCGTTGAGCCGCTCTTCAATGTGCCTGCCTGCGTTATCTTTGGCCGGAAGCGCCAGGGAATTGGTATGCGATATCCTATACCGTACACGGAGTTGGCGGGGAAGTTGAGCGCAGGGAACGCGAGCTTGGCCGATGCCGAAAAGGCTTTGAGAGGGGCGAGGAAAGGCCTGACTGTTCACATCCGCGGTTCGAGGTCGTTTTGGGAGGAGGGGGAAGGGACGACGGTAATGGGGGAGAGCTACTACATGGACAAGTTCAGACAGGGAGGATCGATTGTGCCTCGTTGTTTCTGGTTCGTTGCCATAAAGCAGACTCAACTAGGGTATGACGAGAGGCATCCATGGGTGGAAACGGATAGGCGAGCAGAGCAGACTGCCAAGGAGCCATACAGGGTTAAGTTCGATGGGAACGTGGAAAGCCAGTTTATATATCGGACTCTCGTTTCCACGGACTTGGTTCCGTTCGGGCATGTGGGGTTGCGGCAAGCTGTCTTACCTATGATGGCGCAACGTGATCGCTACGCGATGTTGAAGGCCGAAGAGGCTAGGGATAGGGGCTATGTGAACCTAGCGTCCTGGTTGCAGAGAGCGGAGGCACAATGGAAGAAGAGGAGGGGCGGGAAGGCGGGAGGGATGACGATTTACGAGAGGCTGGATCGCTACCGCGGTTTGACAGCGCAGAACCCGAAGGCGGGATATCGGGTGGTCTACCCGGATGTGCAGCGGATAGCGACCTGCTGCGTAGTAAAGGTGGAGCCCGATATGGTAATAGACTACACAAATTATTTTGCGGAGACCTCGGTGAAGGAGGAAGCGTGGTACACGTGCGCAGTTCTTAATTCATCGGAAGTGGACGTCGCGCTCGCTTCAATGCGGCGGCGGGATCAGCGAACGCATCCTCATGTGACGAAGAAGGTTCTAGAACTCCCGATCCCCGAGTTCAATGCGGAAGACAAAGAGCATGAGGCGCTTGCACGGCTAGGAGCAGAATGCGGTAAGAAGGTAGAGGATTGGATTCGCGAAGGGAAGGCAGGGAAGGTGAAGAGCATCGGGAAAATCCGGTCGATGATAAGGGAGATGTTGAAGGAAGAGTTGGGGGAGATAGACAAGCTGGTGCGGAGGGTGTTGGGGCTGCCTGTAAAGTAGGGGTAGGACGGGGGACACAAACGGAGGCCGATGAGTGAAGAAAGAGGTAGAAAGAGGTTTCTGCCGAACGATTGCGGGAATGCAAGGGCGACCGGCATTGTGTCCCCGAGTTTACGCGGGATGGGGATCGTGTCACGCGGGCCTGGAGGATGGGCAGCCGCAGGGGGCTGCCCCTACGGAGGACACTGCGCTGCGGAGAGGATGGGGACACAGACGGAAGCCGGTGGGATTGGATAGGGGTCAAGGGTAGTTTCCTGAGGGTGGGTCGGGTGCGTGCCTGGGGCGGAGGATGGGCAGCCGCAGGGGGCTGCCCCTACAATTAGGGGGATGGGATGGGGACACGATCGGCGGCTTGAGCGAAGAGGGCGCGGCAATCCGCCTTCGCCGAGGCTACGGCGGACGGGTCCTCCTCCGCCAAGGCTACGGCGGACAAGGGGGATAGGGCGGGAAGGAGTCCGCGGGGGTTGATTTGGAGGAGGCTGGTGCGCATAATTGGGGCAGTGGTGAAGGTGCGCAGGGCTTGTCGGGCAGACAGATGGAATATGTTGACAAGATAATCCAAGGCGATTGCGAGGAAGTGCTGCGGGAGCTTCCCGACGGTTGCGTCGATTTGATCTTCACTTCTCCTCCATACGCGGATCAGAGGAACGCGACCTACGGAGGGGTGCATCCGGACCGGTATGTGGAGTGGTTTCTTCCAAAGGCGTCCGAGTTTTTCCGCGTGCTGAAGCCGAAGGGGACGTTCGTCCTGAATATCAAGGAAAGGGTGGTGAATGGGGAACGGCACATCTACGTGATCGAGCTGATCCTGCGGATGAGGGAGCAAGGGTGGCTATGGACTGAGGAGTTCATATGGCATAAGAAGAACTCATATCCAGGCAGGTGGCCCAATCGGTTCAGGGACAATTGGGAAAGGCTGCTTCAGTTCAACAAGCAGAGAAAGTTCAAGATGTATCAGGAAGCCGTGATGGTGCCTGTCGGGGAGTGGGCGAAGGATCGGTTGGCGAAGCTTAGCGAGACGGACAAGACGAGAGACGAATCGAGAGTCGGGAGCGGCTTTGGGAAGAATGTCTCGAACTGGCTGGGTAGGGACATGGTGTATCCGACGAATGTGATCCATATGGCGACTGAGTGTTCGAACCGGAATCACAGCGCCGCTTTTCCGGTGGACCTTCCCGAATGGTTCATAAAGCTTTTCACGCAGCCCGGAGATACGGTGCTTGATCCCTTTATCGGTTCTGGAACGACGGCTCTTGCTGCGGCGCGGCTTGGGCGAAGATATGTGGGGATAGACACTAACGGCGAGTACGTGCGGCTGGCGCGAAAGCGGCTCGCCAACTCCCAGATTTTGCTGGCGAGCATAGCCGAGTCGGAGGAGGGCTACGGAGGGGAGCGAGGGCATCGTGTGCCCGATGCGGTGAGGATTGGATCGGTGCCGGCTTGCGGTTGAGCGGGTAAGCTATGGGGGCTATGCTGTTCGGTGTGTGAAGAGGGGTTGAGACGATGGTGAATGCGCTGGTTGTCCTTGTGCTGGGGCTTCTCCTTGCGCAGAGAGGGCCGGCTGAGCTCCCTGATTCCGCGAAGTCGGAACCTGTTCCGTATGAGGTGGCAGGTCCGCTGAAATACGGGGATGAACATCCGTCGCAGACGCTGCAGGTGAATTTTTATCCGGAAGGCCCGCCGCGCGCGGCGATGATATACGTTTTCAGCGGGGGCTGGCATTCCGCGGCGCTGGACTCGAAGAGGGCCACGCCGGAGCTCTACGTTGACCTTGGCATGAGTTACGTGGTCATGACGCACCGAACGGGGTGGGAGCACGCGCATCCGGCGCAAGTGAATGACGTGACGGCCGGGCTGCGGTACGTGAAGGAGAACGCGGCGAAATGGAATATCGATCCGGATCGAATTGCGATGACGGGGACCTCATCTGGGGCGCATTTGGCGATGATGGTCGCTTATCAGAAGGATTCGCCGGGAGTGGCGGCGGTGGTCAGTCGCGGCGGGCCGACGGATCTGAGTTTCGATTTTCTGGATTCGGTAGCGCCCGAGCTGCGCCCGTACATGCTTAGCAGGATGAAGGCGCTGTTCGGAGACGCGTATGATGATCCGGAAGCGGCCGCGGCCTGGACAAAGGCGTTTTCTCCCGTGACGTACATGTCAAAGGATGACCCGCCGACGCTGTTCATTTCGTCCAGACGGGACCCGTTGCCGCCTCCGGAACGTCTGATGAACTACCATATGCACCATCCGTCGTTTGCGGAACATGGCTATGAAACGCTGAAGGGCGTCGGGGGGCGGGCGGAACTAGCCATCATCGAGGTTGGTCCGGAAGAGCAGGGTGAGGATTCTGCCGACGAGGCGGAGGCGGCTTTCCTGAAGAAGTACCTGTTGGGAAGCGGATCATCGAGATCGGACTAGGGGCTGTGATTGGGACCGCGGGGAATGGGCGGACGTTGACAGGGATCGGTGCGGGGGCTAT
>CAZBND010000024.1:8999-26802 GCA_964493415.1 uncultured Planctomycetota bacterium
GGAGTTTCAGTGGGGGAAGTTGAAGCGGCTGCTGCGGCACAGCTACGAGACGGTTCCACTGTACAGGGAGAAATTTGAGGGTGTCGGCTTAAGGCCTGATGGGGTTGAGACTTACGAAGATTTCCGGCGGCTGCCGATCCTGACAAAGGATGAGATTCAGGATCGTGGGGATGAGCTGGTAAGCGCGACGACGACGAAGGAGTCGATGAAGCCGAACGAGACCGGGGGATCGACGGGGCATCCGCTGGTTTTCTATCAGGATGGGAATTTCCGGCGGCACCTTCGGGCGGAGCTGCTGCGGAATTACGTGATGGCGGGGTACAAGTTCGGAGGGCGCGTGGCTTTCTTGTGGGGGTCGGAGTACGACTTGAAGGATCACACGTCCCGGATGGATCGCGCGCGCGACAGGGTCACGATGAACATCATGTGGATAGACACGTTCAATCTGATGCGGGATGAGATTCCCAGGCACTACGAGCGGCTCGTGCGGTTCCGGCCGCAGGTGCTGGTGGGGTTCCGTTCTTCGCTGGTTCTCTTTGCGCGGTATGCGATTTCGGAAGGGGAGCGGGGCTTGCGTCCGGGGTCGGTCCAATCGTCGTCGGAGACGCTCACCTCGACGGACAGGGAGCTGATGCGAGAGGCGTTCGGGTGCGACGTGTTCAACCGATACGGGTGCCACGAGGTGGGCAACATAGCGCACGAGTGCGAAGCGCACGAGGGGCTGCACGTGCTGGCGGAGAACGTTTTTCTTGAAGTGCTGGACGCCTCGGGGGGGCCGGTTTCGCCGGGAGATGCGGGGGTGGTGGTCGTGACGAGTCTGAACAACTACGGGATGCCGTTTATTCGCTACAGGAACGAGGATGTCGTGGTGCCGTCGGAGAGAACGTGTTCGTGCGGGCGAGGGCTGCCGCTTATTGAACGGGTGGAAGGGCGCACGTCGGATGCGATCGTGACGCCTGCGGGCGGGATTCTTCACGGGGAGACGTTCACGCGGATGTTCTCGAACGCGGGCGGGATACACCAGTTCCAGGTGGTTCAGGAGAGCGTGGACAGGCTTGAGGTGAAGATCGTGCCGGGGAGAGATTTCGATCCGAAGCGGACGCTGTCGTTTCTGGAGAAAAGCATCCACGGTCAGGCGGGAGAGGGGCTGAAGGTGGATTTTCGGCTGTGCGATTCGATCGAGCCCTCTCCGTCGGGGAAGCATAGGTACACGATCTCGAAGGTGCCGGTGGAGTTCTAAGGGTGGGGGAGTTCGCGGGCGGCGTTGCTGAGTTCTGCGTAGAGGAAATCCACGTCGTCGCGAGTCATTGCGTAGTTGCTGAAGCATGCCTGTAGAAGCGGCCTGTGGTGGATTCTGACCATGCCTATCCAGACTCGTCCGCGCCGAGTTAGGAAATCGTGGAGCTTTGTCGTGGCTTCGTCGATCATGCGCCTGGTCTCGGGCGAGAAGAGATTCTTCCCGGGGGCTTGGGGAGGGAGGAATCTGAAGGCGACGATGCCAAGCTCGGGAGGGCAAAGGGGTTGGAAGCGTGGGGAGTCGAGGAGGAGGCGGTGGAAGTGGGTGGCGTTGTCGAGGTCATTTTGGATGAGCGAGCGGTAACCTTCTACGCCGAGCATCTTTAGCGAGAGCCAGACTTTGAGCGCGTCGAAGCGCTTTGAGCCCTGCAGTGAGAAGTCGGAGAGATTGGGGACGCCTTCAGGGGCTTCGTAAACGTAGCCGTAGCCCTTGCTGAGGGCGTGCTCGAGATGCGCTTTGCGATGGGTCAGGAGGATGGCGGCCTGGAAGGGGATATAGAGCCACTTGTGGGGGTCGATTACGAGGGAGTCGGCGAGGGAGATGCCGTTGAAGGAGCCGGCGGCGCGTTGGGAGAAGAGCGCGCCGCCACCGTAGGCGGCGTCGACGTGGAACCAGAGGCCGTGTTTCTTACTGACGGCTGCCACTTCGGCGAGGGGGTCGATAGCGCCGGTGGGGGTGGTTCCAGCGGTGGCGACGGCACAGAGGGGAAGGCAGCCACTCTTGGAGTCGGATTCGATGGCGGCATCGAGGGCGTCGGGGCGCATTCTGAGCCGCTCGTCCGTGTCAACCCTGACAAGCGCGGAACGGCCAAGGCCAAGGACCTCGACGGCTTTTTCGAGGGAGGAGTGCGCGTGGCGGGAGCAATAGACTTTCGGCTGTTGGGCGTTGGGGTTGAGGGCGAGACCGTCGGCGGATGCGGTGGGGAACTTGTGGTTGCGCGCGAGTCTGAGCGCGAGGAGATTGGCGACGGAGCCGGACGAAACGAGGAGACCGGCGGCTTCGCGGAGTCCGGCGAGTTCGGCGAACCATTGGACCACCTGGAGCTCGACGAGCGTCGCGGCGGGTGAGGTCGTCCAGTTGGCGAGGTTCTGGTTAAGAGCGGAAGCGAGCATGTCGGCGAAGACGGCGATCGGGAGAGGGGGAGAGTCCATGAGGCCGAAGAAACGCCTGGAACCGATAGCGGCGGAGTTGGAGATGATCCCTTCTTTTACCTCTTCGAGGGCGTCGTCGAGGGACGAGGCGGTCTGCGGGATTGGGGCGGAGAAAGTCTGTTTGAGGTCTTCCAGGGATGGGGCTGGGGCGAGGGGGCGCTGCGAGAGGGAGGAGAGATAGTGCGTTGCGATAGCGGCCGTTTTCCGGGCAAGTGTGTGGAGGTCATCCCGGCTCAACGGAATTTCGCGGGCCCCGTTGGGGGACGAGGTCATTGAGCGCCTCCTTGCCGAGTCTTGCGAGAAGGAGTATTTCCTCGGGGATGTCGATGAGCTTGATAGCGGGGTAGAGCGTTTCGAGCTGAGCGACGGCCCGTCCGGCGTGGTCGCGTCCGGTGTCTTCCAGAGGCTGGTAACTGAGTTCGAACCAGCGTTCCTCGTAGACGTCTGTCACGACGATTCCGTATTCCCTGGGCTCTGCGCTGATGGGCGAGCCCCTGAGGAGGCGAAAGGTGCCGGCGTCGGAGCGGGTTATCCGGCTGCGATGCTTGCGGAAAAACTCGACGGTCTGGTCTGCCTCGGCGGGAGTTTCTGAGGGGAATCCGAAGAAGACGCCGGCCTCGACGGCGATTCCGGCGTCGCTGCAGGAGCGGAGGATTCTTTCGATGATGGGGACGGTGATGCCTTTGTCCATGAGGTCGAGAAGGCGCTGGCAGGCGGACTCGAGGCCGGCGTAGAGGCGAACGCAGCCGGCCTTGGCGAGGAGCGTGCAGAATTCGTCGTCGATGGAATCCTCGAACCTGACGACGGCGTGCCACTTGATGCGGATGTTCTGGGCGAGTAACTCTCGGGAGAAGGCGGCGAGATCCTCGGGCTGGATGACGTCGGACTCGAAACAGAAGACATCTTCGCCGGTTTTCTCGACTATTGCGGCGACGTCTCGGGCGGAGGCAGCGGGGTTGCGGAAGCGGTAGGGGCCGAGCTTGATGAAGGAGTAATTGCAGAAAGTGCAGCGGTTCCAGTAGCAACCCCTGGAGAGCGAGAGCGAGATAAGGCGCTTGGGGGCGAGGTAGTCGGCGAGGGGGAGGCCTTCGTAGGCGGGTGTGGGAAGGGCATCAAGGTCTTCTGAATGCGGGGGGTTGGAGTAATCGCGAACCTTGCCGTCATGCAGGACGACGAAGTTGGGGACCTGGTGCAAGTGGCCGGGTCCGGAGAGAGCTTCGACGAGTTCGGGGAGGCCGGTATCCGCTTCGCCGACGAAGAATCCGTCAAGCGGGAACCGGCGGAAGCTTTCGCTGAGGAGGGCCTGCTTTCCCCAGGAGACGATGGGGCCGCCGAGGCAGACGAAAGTGGACGGCGATCTGTGTTTTATGAGCTTGGTGAGAATGAGGCTGGGGACAAGCTGCTGGAAGTAGGGGACGGAGATGGCGACGAGGCCGGGCTTGAGCGCCAGGAGGTCGGGCAAGGCGTTGTCTTGGAAGAAGCGGACGACGGGGTTCTGGGGTTCCTCGTCGACGGCGCTGAGGATTTCGCTGGGGGAGAGGAGTTCGTGCGTGGAGTAGGAGTATTTTCTGAACCTGAAGTGGCGGAAGGGGGCGGAGAGGAGATCGCAGGCGTTGTTGAATACCTCCTTGGCGAAGAGCAAAGAATCGAGCTCGTAGAAGCGAACGGGATCGCGGAGGATGGAGAGAGCTTCGGGGAGGTCCCGTATGGTGCAGTCCGCTTCGCGAAGGATGCGGCGGACGGGGTCTGTGCGGTCTGGTGGGAGGTCGCCGCGCGTCAGGGCTTTCTCGGCTGCCTGAGCTGCTTGGCGAAGCTGGGGCTGAGTGAGGAGATTGAGGAAGGTTTCGAGGTTGAGGTCTTTCTGAATTACGTCTTTGATGCCGCGCTGGTGAAGGGAGGCGGCGAGGTATGGGAGGGAGGCATAAGGGAGGGCGGGGTCTGCAGGGGGAGGAAAGATGAGGACGACTTTCACGTTTTCTCCTGACGGGATGGCGGCGGGCCGCTGCTGATATGGGATGTTACCCAAAGAGGGGGAGGAAGTCAACGGAGACGGGGCGCGAGGGCTCCCTTGAGGGAGCGAGGCGTTCCCTGTTAGAATTGCGCGGACGATTCGGTCGGAGGTTTGGAGAGGCGGAGAGATGGAGAGCGAGGCGAGGCGCGCGGCGGAGGAGGTTGCGCGCAGGCTGAAGGGGAAGGGATTCCGGGCGCTGTTCGCCGGCGGGTGCGTGCGAGACACCCTGCTTGGGCTGAACCCGCAGGATTACGACGTGGCGACGGATGCCGTTCCGAAAGAAGTGCGGGGGCTATTCAAGAAGACGGTGCCGATCGGGGAGCGATTCGGCGTGATGACGGTGATGGAGTTCGGGCCGAAGGTGGAGGTGACGACGTTCCGTCGGGAGGGGCGGTATGCGGACGGGCGAAGGCCGGACGAGGTTGAGTTCGTGTCCGCGAAGGAGGATGTTCTGCGGCGGGACTTCACGATAAACGCGCTGCTGATGGAGCCGGATACGGGCGAGATACTCGATTACGTGGGCGGGCGGGAGGACATGAAGCGGAAGGTGCTGCGGGCGGTGGGAGAGCCGCGGGAGAGATTTGGGGAAGATCACCTGAGGCTGCTTCGGGCTGCGCGATTCGCGGCGCGGCTGGGATACGAGATCGAGCCGAAGACACGTGAGGCGATTGTGGAGATGGCGGGGCTGGTGACGTCGGTGAGCGGCGAGAGGATTCGGAATGAGCTTGAGCGGATGCTGGTGGATGGGTCGAGGGCGGAAGGGATTCGGCTGATGAGCGAGCTGGGTCTGCTGAAGCATCTGCTGCCCGAGGTGGAGGCGATGAACGGTGTGCCGAACTTCCGGGAGGCTGAGGGGAAGGACGTGTTGGAGCACACGCTGGAAGTGCTGGGGCTGCTGGAGTCTCCGTCGTTCGTGCTGGGGCTGGCGGCGCTGCTGCATGATGCGGGGAAGCCGGAGGCGTACACGGGGGGAGAACGAGCACGATTTGCGCGACACGAGGTCATCGGGGAGGAGCTGGCGCGAGAAGTGTGCGAACGGCTGAGGACGTCGGCGGAAGAGCGTGAGGGAGTATGCCGGCTGGTGCGCAATCACATGGCGCTTGCGAACGCGCGGAAGATGCGGCTCAGCAAGCTGCGGCGGCTGTTCGCGGAAGAAAGATTCGAGGAGATGGCGGAGCTTTTCCGGGCGGACAGCGTCGCGAGCCTGCCGGCGTTCGAGGGAACCGATTTTTCCCCGATGGAGGAGTATGAGTTTGCGATGTCGCTGTACTCGTCCATGTCCGAGGAGGAGATTGCGCCTCCGCCGCTGGTGAGGGGAGGGGACTTGATATCGATGGGGCTGGAGCCGGGGCCGCTTTTCGGGGAGCTGCTGGAGCAGGTTCGGGATGCGCAGTTGGAGGGGACGGTGAAGACGAAGGAGGAGGGGCTGGCGATGGTGAGGGAGCTTTTGGAGGAGAGGGGGATGTCTGACGGGACGCAGCGCGGGGACTAACCGTAGAGCTGGGGGAGGTCGGGGGAGGTCTGGTCGACGGCGGTTACCCTGACGGCTGCGGGGCCTGGGAGCGGGCATTTGTTCTCGCAAATACCGCAGCCGATGCACTTATCGAGCCTGACGTACGGTCGATTGATCACGTGCTGGGGGTCGCCGTCGCGGAATTGGTATTTGGAGAAGTGGATTGCTTTTTCGGGGACGGGGCAGTGCTCTTCGCAGACGGCGCAGTTGAAGGCGTCGCTCCACTGAACGCCGTACTGCCTGCCCGGGCTGGAGACGGTGTTGTACGCGGCCCACGGGATGCAGCGCGAGCGATCGAAGAAGGCCTTCCCGAGAACGACCTTCTGTTTGTCTTCCAGCGGGAGGGACTTAATGGCTTGGGAGGGACAGACCTCGCCGCAGAGGTTGCATTCGTAGGCGCAGTAGCCGGCCCTGGGGACGAGGCGGGGGGCCATGAGGCCGGCGAGGCCGCCTTCGAGCATGACGGGCTGAAGGCCGTTGGTGACGCAGACCTTCATGCACTCGCCGCAGCGGACGCACTTCGCGAGGAACTCCTCTTCCGTTTCCACGGCTGGGGGCCTTATGAGGGTCGGGTTGCCCTTGCCTTTGCGCTGCCAGAAGCGGATGCGAAGGATGGGTGCGGCGACGGCTCCGCCGATCAGGCCGGCGACGACGCCGCGGCGGGTGACGTCGACGGGGGCCTCGGCGGGGCGGCGGCTGCCCTTGCGGGCGAAAGTGATCGTCTCGACGGGGCAGACGGGCGGGCAGTTCATGCAGAGCGTGCACTCGCGGGAACGGGTCTTCTTTCCTTCTCCGGTGATGGCCTCGGTGGGGCAGATGTCTTCGCACTTAAGGCAGGAGATGCAGTCGTCTCCGACGGCCCTGCGAATGGGGCTCCAGCGAGACATGAGGGCGAGAAGAGCGCCGAGGGGGCAGAGGGCCCTGCACCAGAAGCGGCGGTAAGCCACGCCGAGGGCGAGGATTACGAAGAACATCGATGCGATGAGAATCTGGCCGATGAAGACGGGCTGCTGCGTGATGGGGTTCTGAAAAGAAAGGACACGCTGACTGACCGATGCGGTGAAGTCGCCGACGGGCTCGAGAGGAGCGAACCTGTAGCTCAGTCCGACGACGCCGTCGAACGCGGCGTAGACGATGGGATGAACGACGAGGGCGTAGGAACGGGTCACGATGCTAAGGGGGTCGAACCATCCTCCGGCCTGAGCGCCGAAGACGGCGGCGACGATGAGAGCTCCGAGGAGGTAGTACTTGAATCTCCTGGCATTTCCGATGGAGGGATTGCGTTTACGGAACTTGCGGAGGGCCCAGTCGGAGGCGTCGATGGTCGCGCCGAGAGGGCAGACCCATCCGCAGAAGACGCGGCCGAGGAGGAGGGTGAGGGGGATGAGGAGAAGGGCGGGCCAATAGTGGATTATGAAGGTTTTGGCGGCGAGGGATGCGGTGACGGCGGCGAAGAGGCTGAACCTGAGCACAAGGGGAACCGGGATCGGCCCGTGCAGGGGGTCGGCGGTGCTCAGGATCAGGTAGAGAAACAGGAGCAGGAAGAGCGCCTGCACCGCGCGTCGTATCCATTTCATAGGCGGCTATCCGATGGTGACGTTGTTGACGCCGAGGGATTCGAAATCCATGGTGCCGATACCCATGTCGGCGGCTCTGCGGATGAATCCGATGGTGTCGGGTTCGCGGTCGAAGAGCGTAGCGGCGTAGGCGTCGGCTGCGACGCGGTCGGTGCCGACGATGATCTGGCCTTTGAACTTGAGGTCTTCGGGCCTGCCTCCTGCGGGTCCGTTGGTGACCATGATGTTGAAGGCATCCATGACGACGAGGTCGACTTTGATTGCGGAGTTGAAGTCGGCGAGCTTCTGGTGAATTTCGGGATGCCAATTGCCGCGCTCGCCGCCTGCGATTCCCATGAGGTTTTTCATGGATAGGGTGAGAACGGAGGTGCCGTGCTGCTTAGCGACGGGCATGTTGATGAAGACGTCGGCGTCGAGGGCGTCGCGATAGACGGGCCAGGACTTGAGGACCTTCCCCTTGGGGATTTGGATGTCGCGGAACTTTCTGTCGTCGGTGAAGGAGACTTCGGCGCCGGCGTTTTCGGCGGCTTCCTGGATGCCGCTGAGTCGATAGGTCAAGCGCCAGTCGTTGATGGTTCTGTCGAAGACCTTGACCTTTTTAGCGCCGGCGTCGTTACAGAGTTCGACCATGGCTGCGACGAGTTCGGGGCTGACGTTGGCCCCCTGTTGGGGAGTGCGTGCCCACGACATATTGGGTTTGACGGCGACGGTTTGGCCCTTCTTTACGAATGAGCCGATGCCGCCGACGGCGTCGAGGGCGCGCTGGAGGGCTTCTTTCATCTGGGCGCGTTGTTGGATGTGCGCCACGGCGAGTCCGGGCTTATCTGCGGCGAGGGCAGGCGATGTGATGAGGGCGCGCGGGATGAAGGCCCCGGCGGCCGCGGTGGCCACCCCTCGTAGGAACGTTCTGCGCGTGAGTTCTTTCATATTTCCTCCCCCGATGGGTGCATAATCGTTCGGTTGGCCTATAATCTTATTCTAAGGCCTGGAGGGAAATTGGTCAATTTGGGAGACGCGATGAGGATATATCCGGCAACGGACATTTCGAAAGGGAAAGTTGTGAGGCTGTACCAGGGGCGCGCTGATCGGGAGACGGTGTTCTCGGACGATCCGGTGGAGACGGCGCAGCGATGGGTGGATGCGGGAGCGGAGTACCTGCACGTGGTCGATCTTGACGGGGCGTTCAGCGGCGAGCCGAAAAATCTCGGCGTGGTGAGGAAGATTGCGGGCCTTGGGGTTCCGGTGCAGATGGGCGGAGGGATGCGGACGGAGGAGGATGTGGAAGCGGCGCTGGAGGCAGGGTGCGCGCGAGTGATCGTGGGGACGCGGGCGATAAGAGAGCCCGAGTGGCTGGAGATGCTTTGCGCGAAACACCCCGGTGAGATCGCCGCGTCGGTGGACGCACGGGGCGATATGGTGGCGGTGAGAGGCTGGGTGGAGGAATCGGGGCTGGGGGTGGGTGACGTGATGAGAAGGCTGGGAGCTGCAGGTCCGGCGGTATTGATATATACGGACATATCGCGTGACGGGACACTGGAAGGAGCTGACGTGGGAAGGGTGGGGCGTCTGGCGAAGACTGCGGGGGTCCCTTTGATAGCTGCCGGGGGAATATCGTCTGTAGAGGACGTGAGGGCGCTTTTGGTGACAGGGATTCATGGGGTGATAATTGGGAAGGCGCTGTATACGGGGGGGATAGACTTGAGGGAGGCGGTGCGCGAGGGGAGGAACGCGGGGCGGAGCTAAATTGGGCTTGCCATTTGGCCGATAAAGTCTATGATAAGGGGGATCTGTGTGTCCATTCGTTTCTCTTGATCCCCTGGAGGAGAGTTGATGGGAGGGTACTCTAGCAAAAACGTGCGCAACGTAATTTTCTTGGGGCATGGAAATTCGGGTAAGACCTCTCTGTGCGAGGCTGTCCTGTTTCGTGCCGGCGCAACCAAGCGACAGGGCTCGGTGGACGACGGGAGCTCGATACTGGATTACGATCCCGAGGAGAAGGAGCGGAAGTACAGCATATACACGTCGATAGGGTCGTGCGATTGGGAGGGAGCGCACCTGAACCTGATCGATGCGCCGGGATACCCGGATTACACGGGAGCGACATTGAGCGCGATGGAGGCTGCGGATGCGGCGGTGGTGATAGTGTCCGCGCCGGACGGTATCGAGTTGAACACGGGGAAGCTGTGGCAGGCGGCGAAGGAACGTGGTTTGCCGCGATGCGTGGTGATATCGAAGCCGGATTTCGAGAACGCGGATCCCGCGGCGGCGCTGGAGGCGGTGAAGGAGACATTCGGGCACGAGTGCGCGGCGCTGAACCTTGCGATTGGGAAGGGATCGAGCTTCAGCGGGACATACAACCTGTGGGACTCGAAGACGGAGCCGCCGGGAGAGTTGGCGTCGGTGGTGGAGGGGGCGCGAGAGCAGTTGATGGAGTCGGCGCTGGTGGTGGACGACGAGCTGGTGGAGAAGTATTTGGAGGGGGAGGAGATCGAGCAGGGGAAGATCGACGAGGCGCTGGCCGAGGCGATAGCGCAGGGGAAGATAGTGCCGGCGGTGTGCTGCTCGAGCAAGACGGGAGCGGGGGTGGAAGGGTTGATGTCGCTGATCGCGCATTCTTTCCCTTCGGCGGAGACGCCGCCGGAGAAGAAGTGGGTGGAGGGGGAAGAGGAAAAGTCGGGGAACGCGTTTGGGAACGGCGGCTTTTCGGGGTTGGTTTTTAAGATGATAACGGATCCGTTCGTGGGGAAGCTGAGTTTCGTGAGGGTTTTTTCGGGGGAGCTGGGGGCGGATTCGAACGTGTACAATAGCCGGACGAAGAAGACGGAGAAGGTGGCACAGATATTCTATCCGTTGGGGAAGGAGACGGTACAGACGGGAAAGGCGATTGCGGGGGACATAGTGGCGGTTCCGAAGCTGGAGGACGTGAACGTATTCGATACGCTGTGCGATCAGTCAAAAAAAGTTGAGTACGTTGTGCCGCGGCTGCCGAAGCCGATGGTGAGCCTGGCGGCATCTCCGAAGAGCCGGAGCGATGAGGCGAAGCTGTCGTCGTCGCTGGGGAAGCTTGCGGAGGAGGATCCCACCTTCGAGGTGTTCAGAGACCAGCAGACGGGGGAGCTGGTGATTTCGGGGATGAGCAGCCTGCACTTGGACGTGATGTTGAGCCAGTTGAAGCGGCGGTTCGACGTGGAGGCGGCAACGTCGCCGAGGAGGATACCGTACAAGGAGACGGCGACGGCGAAGGCGGAGGGGAAGTACCGTCACAAGAAGCAGACCGGCGGGCGGGGGCAGTACGGGGAGGTATATCTGAGGGTGGAGCCGCTGGAGCGGGGGGCGGGGCATGAGTTTAAGAGCGAGATATTCGGCGGGGCAATCCCGAGCCAGTACGTCCCAGCGGTGGAGAAGGGGGTGAGGGAGGCGGTGGAAAAGGGTGTGCTGGCGGGTTATCCGGTGGAAGACGTCAGGGTGACGGTGTACGACGGGAGCTACCATTCGGTGGACTCGTCGGAGGCGGCGTTCAAGATTGCGGCGTCGAGGGCTTTCGCGGAGACTTTTCTGCAGGCGAAGCCGGTGTTGCTGGAGCCGGTGGCGAAGGTGGAGATAAGCGTGCCGAGTCAATTCCTGGGAGACATTACGGGGGATCTGAACGGCAGGCGAGGAAGGATACTGGGGATGGAGACGAGCGGGAACTATCAGACGATCAAGGCGCTGATCCCGGAGGCGGAGATAGCGAATTACGCGACGGAGCTGCGGTCGATCACGGGGGGTCAGGGGTTCTATACGATGGAGTTTTCGCATTACGACGTCGTGCCGCAGAGGACCGCGGAGATGATAATAGCGAAGGTGAAGGCGGAAAAAGAGTAGCACCAACCCCGTTGTCCGTTGGGCCGGGGATTCGCAATCCAAGCGTAGGAAGGCAAGCCAATGGCCACCATAGAAGAACTGATCCGAGAGATGGTGGAGCGGAATGGTTCCGATCTTCACATAACAGCGGGGGCTCGTCCGAAGATACGGGTTTTCGGGCAGCTAGTGGATACTGACCACGACGTGCTGAGCCCCGAAGACTCTCAGCGCCTTGTCTACAGCCTGCTTGGAAGCGACCAGGTGGCGCGGTTCGAGAAGAATCTGGAGCTTGATTTTTCTTTCGGGATATCGGGTCTTGGGAGGTTTCGGACGAACGTATTCCGGCAGCGGGGGGCGGTGGGAGCGGTGCTGCGTTTGATTCCGTATGAAGTGAAAGGAATGGGGGAACTGGGTCTGCCGGAGGAGTTGTGCGAGCGACTGTGCTCGCTGCCGAAGGGTCTGATCTTGATAACGGGACCGACGGGAAGCGGGAAGTCGACGACGCTGGCGGCGATGATAGATTTCATCAATCGCACGCGGCACGATCACGTTGTGACGGTGGAGGACCCGATAGAGTTCCTGCACCGAAACAAGAATTGCCTGTTCAACCAGCGGGAGGTGGGGACGGATACCCACAGTTTTCCGGATGCGCTGCGGGCGGTGCTGAGGCAAGACCCGGACATAGTGCTGATAGGTGAGATGAGGGATGTGGAGACGATCGAGTCGGCGCTGACGATATCGGAGACGGGGCACCTGACGTTCGCGACGCTGCATACTTCGGATGCGGTTCAGACGATCAACAGGATAGTGGACGTGTTTCCGTCCCACCAGCAACAGCAGATTCGGACGTTGTTGTCGTTTACGTTGCAGGCGGTGTTTTGCCAGCAGCTTATCCCGACGGCGGACGGCCGTGGGCGGGTTCTCGCGTGCGAGATCATGGTGGCGAATTCGGCGATCCGCAGCCTTATAAGGGACAACAAGGAGCATCAGATATATTCGATCCTTCAGACGAGCGGGAAGGCGGGGATGCGGACGATGAACCGCTCGCTGTACGAGCTGCACAGTCGGGGGAGGATAACTTACGACGAGGCGATTTCGCGAACAACTGACCCGGATGATCTGCGACGCATGACGCAGGGAGCCGGGGCGAGGGTGAGCGCATGACGGCGTTCAACAGGCGTTTGAGGAGCATACTGGTCGAGCATCATCTGGTGAATGAGGACGTTGCGGACAAGCTGCTCGAGCAGTCGGTGACGGACGGAGTCTCGCTGGAGGACGTTGCTGTAAGCAGCGGCCGCGTGGACATGAAGGCGCTGATAGGCGCGATAGCGAGCGAGATGAACATGCCGCCGATAGAGCCGTTGCGTGTGGAGCCGGATCCGGAGGCGCTGGCGGTGCT
Organism: uncultured Planctomycetota bacterium; assembly: GCA_964493415.1. Taxonomy (GTDB): domain Bacteria; phylum Planctomycetota; class DG-23; order CAZBND01; family CAZBND01; genus CAZBND01. The sequence goes on from CAZBND010000024.1 coordinate 21,791, forward strand.
GCCTCAGGACGTGGCGGAGTATTACGGGGTGCTGCCGATCGCGAAGATAGGGAACACGCTGACGGTTGCGGTTTCGAATCCGTTCGACATCATCAAGCTGGACGACGTGGAGACGGTGACGGGGCATCAGCTGAGGCCGGTGGTGGCGAGCGGGAAGGGGATAAGGGAGGCGATAGCGAAGGCGTACAATCCGGGCGAGCAGGAGATGGAGGAGATAATCGACAATGTGAACGACTTGGGGCTGGAGTTCGCCCAGCGCGAGGAAGACGAAAGCGAGGACCTGTCGGCGGTGATGGAGGGTTCGGCGGACTCTCCGGTGGTGAAGCTGGTGAACCTTGTCATTTACCAGGGGCTGAGGGACGGGGCGAGCGACATACACATTGAGCCATATGATAAGCAGGTGAGGGTGAGGTACCGCATTGACGGGATGCTGAAGGACGCGCTATCGCCTCCGAAACGGCTGCAGAATGCGATAGTGTCGCGAATAAAGATCATGGCGGATCTGGACATAGCGGAGAGGCGGGTTCCTCAGGACGGGAAGTTCCAGATGCGATTCGAGGGAAGGCAGGTGGATTTCCGGGTGTCGGTGCTTCCGGTGGTTCACGGCGAGAAGGTGGTGATGAGGATTCTGGACACGTCGAGCTTGTCGCTTCATCTGGATCAGTTGGGTTTCGAGAAGCAGGCGCTGCAACACTTCAGCACGGCGATCCACCAGCCGTACGGGATGATACTGGTCACGGGGCCGACGGGGAGCGGGAAGTCGACCACGCTGTACGCTGCGATCCGAGAGATATCGAACGTTACGATAAACATAGTAACGGTGGAGGATCCGGTTGAGTACCAGATGCAGGGGGTGAACCAGGTTGCAGTGAACGAGAAGCGGGGACTGACATTTGCGGGGTCACTTCGGTCTTTCCTTCGTCAGGATCCGGACGTAATTCTGGTGGGAGAGATACGTGACACGGAGACGGCGGAGATAGCGATTAAGGCTGCGCTGACGGGGCACCTGGTGCTGAGCACTTTGCATACTAACGATGCGCCGTCGACGGTGACGCGACTGGTGGACATGGACGTGGATCCGTTTCTTGTGGCTTCGTCGACGGTGCTCGTATCGGCGCAGAGGCTGTGCCGGAAGCTGTGCGAGGACTGTAAGGAGCCGCAGGAAGTTACGGCGGAGACGCTGATGAGCGCGGGAGCGAAGCCGGAAGACATTGAGAACGCGAGGTTGTTTAAGGCGGTGGGATGCAGGCGGTGCATAGGGGGATACAGGGGGCGTTTTGCGCTGCTTGAGACGATGCCGATGACGGAGGAGATTCGTAGGATCGTGGTGGGGCGAGGGTCTTCGCTGGACGTAAGGAAGAAGGCGCTGGAGGAGGGACTGGTGACGCTGAGGCGCTGCGCCATTCGGAATGCGGCACGAGGGAAAACGTCTCTAGAAGAGGCGCTCCGCGTGACGATGATAGATTAGAGGAAGAAGCAAGCGTTGAGGAGGGAACCATGCCATCATTCCGATATACTGCGCGAACGTTCGACGGGCGTCCGTTGAGCGGGACGTTGGAGGCGGCAAGCCAGGACGAGGCGGTCGCCCAACTGAGGCAACGCAACGTAGTGATACTGAGGATAGCGGAGTCGGCGCGAAGGCGCAGCGCGTCGGTGTTTTCGGCGAGGCAGCCGCGGCCGCGGGTGTCGGTGGACGATCTGGTGGTTTTCACCAGGCAGTTGTCGACGATGATCTCGGCGGGGATTCCGCTGGTGGAAGCGTTGGAGATCATGGAGGAGCAGGTCGAGGACCGGGGGTTTAAGGTTGCGCTGGCGCGCATAGTGGAGAGCGTGCGAACGGGGAGCGATTTTTCTCAGGCTTTGGCCCTGTACCCGCGGGTTTTCGGGAACATCTACATCAACATGGTGAAGGCGGGGGAGGTGTCGGGGCAGTTGGATATCATTCTGGTGAGGCTGGCGGAGTACCAGGAGGCTGCTGCGGCGCTGAGGCGTGAGATCAAGTCTGCGATGACGTACCCGGTGGTTTCGCTGGTGATGGTGTTCGGGATCACGGTGTTCCTGATGGTCGGGATCGTGCCGAAGTTCAAGGAGATATTCGATTCGCTGGAGGGGATAGAGCTTCCCGGGATAACGAAGGCGCTGCTGGCGGTGAGCATATTCATGCGGACGAAAGCGCTTTATTGGATGGGCGGTCTTGTGGCGATTTTCGTAGCGGCGTACTTGTATAAGAGGACTGACCGGGGTGGATACCAGGCGGACTGGCTGGTTTTGCGGGTACCGATATTGGGGCCGCTGTTTCAGAAGGTGGCGCTGTCGCGATTCAGCCGGACCTTTTCGACGCTGATCAGGAGCGGGGTTCCGATACTGGGAGCGTTGGAGATTGTGGCTGGTACGGCGGGGAACCGGGTGGTGGCGGAGGCGATAGATCGTGCGCGTGAGGCGGTGAGGCAGGGAGAGCCGCTAGCGGAGCCGCTTTCGGAGAGCGCGGTGTTCCCGCCGATGGTGACAAGGATGATCTCGGTGGGGGAACGTTCGGGCTCGCTGGAGCAGTTGCTCGGGAAGATATCGGACTTTTACGATCAGCAGGTGACCGCTGCGGTGCAGAGTCTGACGTCGGTGATCGAGCCGGTGCTGATAGGAATCATGGGCCTGCTGGTGGGTTCGATAGTCCTGTCGGTGTTCATGCCGATACTGAAGCTGACAGCGCACATGAGCCAGCACTAGTATCCGTGGGGCGGTGCGCGCAGAGAAGAGTCCGATGGCAAGTCCGGCCAAAGACCCCGTCGAGCTGGGCCGCGTTGAGTGGTACGCTTTTCTGCGGTTGTTCATCACCATCTCGTCCATAGGGATCATCCTCATCTACAAGGCGGGCGGGCTGGAGGAGTTCGGGGAGCTGCGCGGAGCATACGTGGTGCTTGTATGCTCGTGCGCGCTGAACTTCGTGTACCTGCTGTTGCTGCGGATGTCGTCGCCGCCGAAGTTTTTGCCGTTGCTGATCGTGGCGGCTGATCTGATCGTGACGGCGATCCTGACGTACCTCACTGGAGCAGCTTCGAGCCTGTTTGTCCTTTTCTATTTCGCTCCGATTGTGGTTTCCAGCCTGATACGGGAGCCGTGGAGTTCGATCCGTGCTGCTATAGCGGCGACGGGGCTGTCGTTGGGGGTGACGTTGGTGTATCTGGGAGGTGAAAGGTGGGGGTGGAGGTTGCCTTATCTGTCGGAAGTGTGGCTGCGGCGGATAATGTCGATGGAAGGTCGTTACCTGGTGGCGACGGTGTCGGCGCAGTCGATTGCGTACGTCGTGGTGGGGATGCTGAGCGGGATGCTGGGAGCAAGCCTTAGGCAGGTGAGGCTTTTCAGCGAGGAGATATTGGAGAACATGGGAGAAGGGGCGATAGCGCTGGATAACGAGAACCGGGTGGCGTTTCTGAATTCGCGAGCGAGGGAGCTCTTGGGTCTGTCGCTGTACCGGCGAGTGAAGGGGATGAGGTGCGAGAAGCTGCTTTCGGGAGAGATGTACGGTTCGCTGCTTCGGATACTGAAGAACCGAGCGGAGGGGTATGTGGAGATGGAGTTTGTAGCGCCGTCGGGCAAGAGGGTGCCGCTGGTGGTGACGAGTTCGGTGCTGAGGGACGATTCGGGGAGGCCGCGGGGGCTGGTGGTGATCCTGATCGACATCACGCTGCGGAAGCGAGCGGAGGAGGCGGAGCGTCGTGCGGCGCGGCAGGAGGCGGCTGGAGAGCTGGCTGCGGGGATAGCGCACGAGATCAGGAACCCGCTGGCGTCGATCCGCGGAGCGGCGCAGGAGCTTTTGGGGTCGGCCTCTTTGGCGGGGAATGATGGGAGGCTGATGGAGCTGGTAGTCCGGGAGTCGGACAGGCTGAACGGGATCATAACGGACTTCCTTGCGTTTGCGCGAGCGAAGCCGCCGAGCCGGCGGCCGTGTAACCTGTCGGAGGTTGTGAGGAGCAGCGCCTTCGTGTTGCAGCGTCGGGCCGAGGCGGGCGAGCACCCGGTGAGGCTGAAGGTGGAGGACAATTTGCTGTGCCTGGCCGACGAGGAACAAATCGGGCAGGTGCTGCTGAACCTGGGAGTTAACGCGCTGGAGGCGTGCGATGACGATGATTCCCCGGTGGAGGTCAGGGCGTTTCGGGAGTTTGGAGTGTCGGCGCGGGACGGGGACCGTCCCGGGATAAAGGTGGAGTTCGTGGACCGTGGAAGCGGAGTGCCGCCGGGGCGTATGGCAAAGGTGTTCGATCCGTTCTTCACGACGAAGCCGGGAGGGACGGGTTTGGGCCTGTCGATCGTTCAGCGGATAGTCCAGAATCATGACGGGGACGTGGAGATAACATCGAACCCGGACGGGGGTACGATCGTGTCGATATGGCTGCCGGAATACCGGGTGAGGGAGGGGGAGAGGCGATGACGGAAGAGACGGGCAAGGGCCGGGTGCTGATAGTGGATGATGAGAAGAGTATGTGCGAGCTGCTGTCGGTAATGCTGGAGAAGGAGGGATACCGGGTAGACAGCGCGACGAACGGGGAGGGTGCGCTGAAGCTGTTGGAGAAGGGAAGCTACGATCTGGTGCTGGAAGACCTGAAGATGCCGGGGATGGATGGTATAGAGCTGCTGAGGAAGATCAAGGAGAAGGATTCTCTGGCGGTGGTAATGGTGATGACGGCGTATTCGTCGTGGGATACGGCTGTGGAGGCGATGCGGCTGGGAGCGCATGACTACATTCGGAAGCCGTTCGACAATGTGGCGGTCAAGGAGATGGTTTCGCGGGCGGTGGAGCAATCGAGGGTTCTGCGAAAGCGAACTGAAACCGGGGAGAGCCCGATAGAGACGATGATCGGACATTCGGCCGCGATGCGAGAGGTGTTCAGGCTGGTGAGGCTGGTAGCGCCGACGGATACGACGATACTGCTGCAGGGAGAGAGCGGGGTGGGGAAGAATATGCTGGCGAGGATAATCCATCTGGCATCGCTGCGAGCGCATCATCCGTTCATTTC
>CAZBND010000024.1:26902-40325 GCA_964493415.1 uncultured Planctomycetota bacterium
ACAACGCTTTTCGGGAGGACTTGTATTACAGGCTTAATGTCGTGTCGATTCCTTTGCCTGCGCTGAGGGAGCGGCATGAGGACATTCCGCTGCTGGCGGGCCGTTTTCTGGCGATGTACGCGCGGTCGATGGGGAAAGCGGTGACGAGTATCTCGCGGGAGGCGATGGAGGAGCTGTTGGATTTCGAGTGGCCCGGGAACGTGCGTGAGCTTCAGAACACGATTCAGCGGGCGGTCGCGCTGGCGGAGGGTTCGGAAATCGGGCTTGAGCATTTGGCTGGCAAGATGAAAAGCCTTGGAGTTCCGTCGCATCTGGAGCCGATAATTCCTGCTGAGGGAATTGATCTGGACGGTGTGCTGGGGGAGATAGAGAAGGAGTATCTTCGGCGGGCGCTCGAGGCGACATCTTCGAATGCGTCGAGGGCCGCTTCGCTGCTTGGGATTTCGGAGCGGTCGATGAGGTACAAGCTGCGGAAGCACGACATACGTCCGTCGAAGAAGTGACAAATTTTGTCGGTTTTCGCGGGGGGGGGCAACAAAAAGTGTCGATAGAGCCGTCTGGAGAGCTTCTGGAAGGGGCTTGGCGCGGCTTTTTGCGTTTGGCATAGAGGTTGCTTTAAGGGGTGGCGGAAAGCCAACGAAAATGGATTAGATTCTGTTGAAAGGAGGTGGAACGGCGCGGTGACGGGGCTCTGACGCCTCGGCGAGAGGCGAGATAAGATAGGGTTTTGTTAAGGAGGAGGCCTATGAACAGGCGAGGTTTTACGCTGATCGAGTTGATGATAGTGGTGGCGATCATAGCGATCATAGCGGCAATCGCGATACCGAGTCTTCTGCGAAGCCGCGTGAGCGCTAACGAGTCGTCTGCCGTTGCGACGATTCACACGGTAACGGCTGCCGAGGCGGAGTTCAGGCAGGCTGCGGAAGTGGACCAGGACGCCGACGGATTCGGCGAGTACGGTTTCCTGGGGGAGTTGGCGGGCAACGCCGACATCCGAGATGCTGCGGGTGTGCGAGTGGCGAACCCGGCGTATCTGCCGACGAGCCTGCGAACAGACGCGAACGGCAACAGCAACAAGGCCGGTTTCCTTTTCACCGTGCATCTGCCTGACGGCGCGAATGGGGCGCTGGGAGAAGTCGGAAACACTGGAGGCGGAGCCGTTGACGCGAACGCCGCGGACGATCAGGAGCTGGCTTACGTTTGCTATGCATGGCCGGTACAGATTAACAGAAGTGGGACCCGCGCATTCGCGACCACCGAGGAGGCGGAGATTTACCACACCAAGATGGCGGTGACGCAGTACGACGGGATGAACGTGGTTCCCGCGGCCAATGCGATTTACACAGGCAACCCCTGCGTGTCGTCGCTTGGTGTGGGAGGCGCGGTTGCCAACGATGGCAACACGTGGACACCGGCAGGCGGCTAGTAGGTAGAAGTACGGAAGGGGGGCGGCCACAAGTCGCCCCTCTTCTTTCGACAGGCGGCAAGGGGAAGCGGGACCGGGAGCGAGAGGGAAGACCGAGTGCGTTTTTGGGCGCAGGGGGTGGAAGATGAAGAATCGCGGATTCACGCTGCTTGAGCTGATGATAGTCGTGACGATAGTAGGGATGATCGCTTCCATTTCTGTGCCCAGCCTGCTTCGCAGCCGTGTGGCGGCGCAAGAGTCTTCCGCTGTGGCGACGCTTCATACGATTAGCGCCGCAGAGGCGGAGTTCGTACATGCGGCCGAAGTCGATCAGGACGGAGACGGTTTTGGGGAGCATGGGTTCCTGGGGGAGCTTGCGGGTAATGCGGACATACGAGACGCGGCAGGTGCGAGAAAGGCATCGCCTTCGTATCTGCCGGTTGTTCTTCAGACCGACGCGAACGGAAACAGCGTTGCCGACGGCTATTGTTTCAGGGTGTACCTGCCCGATGGGAACAACGGGGCGATATCGGAGGTGGGGAACACGGGTCCCGGAAGCGTGGACGCGAATGCGGCAAACGATCAGGAGGTGGGCTACGTATGCTACGCGTGGCCTGCGCAGAACAGGCGGACGGGGGTGCGCGCGTTTGCGACGGATGAGGAGGCGGAGATATATCAGACGCGGATGACGGTGCTGGCATACGACGGGATGAACAGCGTGCCGGCGGCGAATGCGATTTACACGGGCGCGCCGTGCGGGTCGCCGCTGGGTGTGGGGGCGGCCGGTGGGGCCAATGACGGTAACATGTGGCTGAGCGTGGGGGGATAGGACCGGAGGGGCTGGGTAAGTCGGAGGGGACGCTCCTTGGGGGGCGGTCCCTTTTTTGTGTTTTTAGTTGAAGAGGGCGGAGGAGGGGCGTAGAATACAAGTGAGTTGAATAAGGGACGGAGCGGAGCTTGTTGGAAAAAAGGGTGAACAAAAGCCTCTGCCGCGTCCGTGTTCAGAAGCTTGATTAACTGAACCGATGACCTTACCTAGGGGGCTGTTGTGCTCCGGTAAGCGGTGAACTCGGTAACGAGATTGCAGGCGACCGGGGCCAGGCGCCCACCTGAACGTAGGGTTCTTTACTCGGGCTTCTAACGGCGCAAGGCGGAGGTTTTTGTATTGCGCCGGTGACACCTTCTTCTCTCGTGAACCCATGGACCTCTTCCATCCGAAGGCCGGCGGCTCCCGTGCCGCCGAGAAAGACGCTCCTCTGGCTGCGAGGATGAGGCCGCGTACCCCGGAGGAGTTCGTGGGGCAATCGCATTTCTTCGGGGAAGGGAGGCTTCTGCGGAGAGCCATAAAGGCGGACCGTTTGCGATCCGCCATTTTCTACGGTCCTCCGGGAAGCGGGAAGACGGCACTCGCGCACGTGATCGCGGGAATGACGGAGTCGGAATACGAGGAGGTGAACGCATCGCTGTCCAATGTGGCGGAGCTGCGCGAGATTCTGGCTAGGGCGAGAGATCTGAAGGAGCTAGGAGGGAAGCGAACGGTATTATTTGTTGACGAGATACATAGGTTCAACCGGGCGCAGCAAGACATTCTGCTGTCCGACGTGGAGTGCGGGAACGTGGTGCTGATAGGGGCGACGACGTACAATCCGTTCTTTGCGATAAACGCGCCGCTGATTTCGAGGTCCATGGTTTTCGAGTTTCGGCCGCTGTCGCGGGAGGAAGTGCGAAAGATTCTGGACGCGGCGCTGTCGGACGAGGAGCGGGGGCTGGGAGGGATGCATGTGGAGGCGGAAGAGGAGGCATTGGGGCATCTGGCGGAAGTTTGCGACGGGGATGCGCGGCGAGCGCTGAACGCGCTGGAGATCGGGGTGCTTTCGGCGAGTCCCGATGAGAAGGGGGTAATCCGGCTCGATGTGGCGGCGGCGGAGGAGTCGATACAGAGGAAGGCGATCCGTTACGGTCGGCTTGGTGACGAGCATTACGACGCGGCGTCGGCGTTTATAAAGAGCATGCGCGGGTCGGACCCGGACGCTGCGGTGTACTGGATGGCGAGGATGCTGGAGGCGGGAGAGGATCATCGTTTTATAGCGAGGCGGATCGTGATATGCGCGTCGGAGGACGTTGGGAATGCGGATCCGATGGCGCTGGTGGTGGCGGCGGCGGCGCTACAGGGTGCGGAGTTTGTTGGTTTGCCGGAGGCGAAGCTGATCCTGTCGCAGGCGGCGATCTACGTAGCGTGTGCGGAGAAGAGTAACGCGGCGTGCGCGGCGATCTCGCGCGCGAGCGAGGACGTGCGTGAAGGAAGGCTCCTGGAGGTGCCGGAACACCTGCGGGACGCGAGTTACAGGGGCGCGAAACGCCTGGGACACGGGGAGGGTTATAAGTACGCGCATGACTACGAGGGCCATTGGGTGGATCAGGAGTACGTTCCCAAGGACGTAAGGTACTACGAGCCGAGTGAAAGCGGTTACGAGAAGAAGATAAGAGAAAGGCTTGAAGAGTGGAGAAAGCGGAGGCGAGAGAGAAGGTCGCAGAAGCGATAGCCGGCCTTTCCGCGAAGGAGCGCGAGGAGAAGGATCGGGAGATAGCGGAGAGGTTTTTTTCGCTGGATGAATTCAAGCGGGCGGGAGTCGTGCTCGTTTATGCCAAGATGGCGGACGAGGTGGATGTGGACGCGATAGCGGCGAAAGCGCAGGCAATGGGGAAGAAGCTCTGCTATCCGATTACGGATCGCGCGCGAAGGGAGATAGTGCTGTCGCTGGTCAGGGACGTCGGATCGGACTTGGGGCCGGGGAGCTATGGGATCAGGGAGCCCAAGGCGCGTCTTCCGGTACCCGCGGTCAAGGTGGATATGGTGATCGTCCCCGGGCGGGCGTTCGACTTGGAGGGAAATCGAGTGGGACGCGGCGGGGGATACTACGACGCGTTGATGTCGTCGGAGGGATTCCGGGCGAGACGGTGCGCTTTGGCGTACGACTGCCAGGTGATGGAGCGCGTTCCGCATACGGCGATAGATGAGAAGATCGACATTCTGGTGACCGAGTCGCGGGTTTTGAGGTTCTGACGGAGATCAGATGGAGCAGAAGTCGAAATTCGATGCCCTTCCCGAACACCTGGAAGGCCGTCTGAAGGAGAGCATGGAGCTTTCCGAGCGGCCGAAGGTGGTTCTGCGTACGGACATCCGTCCGGACGGGACGTACGGTGATGCGTGGCTGGTGGTGACGGACAGGGCGTTTATCAGCATCTGCCCGAATCACAAAGACGAGGCGACGGTGAATCGCGTGCCGTTGGCGGACGTGCACGGGGTGTACATACACAGCTTCGTAGGGAACGGCATAGTGGAGCTGAAGACGGCTGGGTGCTCGGTGGAGGCGGCGAGGTACACGAGGGCGCTGGCGGACAAGTTCGCGGAGGCGCTGCCGGAGTTCCGGAACCTGGTGAAGGAAGAGGTGAGGCGGGTTGAGGGAGTGCGGAGGGAGGAGAGACGGCGAAGGGCGGAGGAGAGGGAATCGGATAATGACACGGTGAAGATAGATACGAAGTCATCCGTGGTAGGTCCCGCACACGATATTGGTGACGAGGTCGGGGATGAAGAGAGAGGAGGGGGGAGGAAAGGTGCCGGGGGTGACAGGAAGGGGTTGGAGAGCGAGGGGCCTCCGATACCGAGGAAGGTGCGATGCGAGGAGTGCGGCAGGGCGTTTCCTGAAGGCGCGGACAGGTGTCCGTATTGCACGCCGAAGGCGGCGCTGTTCTTGCGTTCGCTGACGTTCATCAAGCCGTACTGGCCGTGGGCGGTGCTGCTGTTGGTGCTGACCGGAGGTTCGAGCATATTGACTGTGCTTCCGGTGAATTTCCAGAAGAATATGATAGACGATGGGATACTGGCGGAGCCGCCTAACTGGGATGCGCTGCTGAGGAACTGGGCGTTTTGGATAGTGGCGCTGGCAGCGTCGCTGCTGGTCAACGGTGTGCGTAATTTCCTTGGTCCCTGGCTGGGGCAAAGGGTGATCCTTTACCTGCGCGGCGCGGTTTACCGGCACATGCAGCAACTGGCGTTGAGCTTTTACGCGCGGAGGACGACGGGGAACCTGCTGCAGCGGGTAACGAGCGATACGGATCGGCTTCAGGAGTTCCTGTCGACGTGGCTGCCGGAGTTTGTGCATGCGGTGCTGCTGGTATTGATAATCGGGATATGGCTGTTCGTGCGCAATTGGCTTCTGGCGGCGGTGAGCTTGGTGAGCGTGCCGGTGATGGCCGCGTTGACATACGCCCTCATGAGATGGATAAGGCGCGTATATCACAAGATGTGGCGCTACTGGGCGAGTTTAAGCTCCCTGCTATCGGATGCGATACCGGGAGTGACGGTGGTGCGGGCGTTCGCGCAGGAAGAACGGGAGATCGGGAGGTTCGACCGGAGGAGTCAGGCCTACTACGACCAGAGCGTGAGGGCGATAAAGGTTCACGCGCTGTACCACCCGGCGGTGGAGTTTTTGATAATGGCCGGGACGATGGTGGTGTGGCTGTACGGGGGGCACATGGTGATCAAGACGAAGCTGCTGGGCGGCGGAGCGATGACGTTCGGGGTGCTTTACATGTTCGTTCGGCTGCTGTTTATGTTCTATTGGCCGGTTAGGACGCTGACGATGCTGTCGCGGACGATGCAGCGGGCGATAACGTCGGCGGACAGGGTGTTCGAAGTGCTTGACACTGAGCCGACGATCAAGAACGTGGCTAACCCAGTGGTGAAGGTGCCGCTGGAGGGGTCGGTGGAGTTCAGGCATGTGTGGTTCCGGTACGAAGAGGGAGAGCCGGTGCTGAAGAACATCTCATTCAAGGCCAAACCGGGGCAAATGATGGGGCTTGCGGGACCGAGTGGTGCGGGAAAGAGCACGATGGTGAACCTGATAGCGCGGTTTTACGAGGTCTCGTCGGGGGAGATACTGATAGACGGGGTGAACATAAAGGAGCTGGAGGTGAGGTCGTACCGGGACCAAATTGGAATGGTGCTGCAGGATCCGTTCCTTTTCAACGGGTCGATCGGGATGAATATCGGGTACGGCAAGGTGGGAGCTACGCGGGAGGAGGTGATAGTGGCGGCGAAGGCGGCGAACGCGCACGACTTCATAATGGAGTTTCCGGATGGTTACGACACGGAGGTTGGGGAACGAGGAGTGAGGCTTTCGGGCGGGGAGCGGCAGAGGATATCGATTGCGCGGGCGATTCTGAAGAACCCGCGGATACTGATACTGGATGAGGCGACGTCGTCGGTGGACACGGAGACGGAGGCGAAAATCCAGGAGGCGCTGGAGCGTCTGGTGGAGAATCGAACGACGTTCGCGATAGCACACCGGCTTTCGACGCTGAAGCGTGCGGACAGGCTGCTGATCCTGGATGACGGGAGACTGGTGGAGGAAGGGACGCACGAGGAGCTGATGGTGAAAGACGGCGCCTACGCGCGGATGTGCAGGCTGCAGGCGGAGGTGTCGAGATTGAGGGCGATATGATCGGGAGCGAGAGAAAAAGCGAGGTCCCGGGCTCTGAAGAGCTCAAGTACCTGGACCCCCGGGGGCTGGAGATTCGCGAGGCGTCGTGCGGTTTCCTTGAGGTGTCCGTCGAAGGTGGCGAGGCGGTGCGGGTGAAACCGATTCAGATGTTCCCGATATCGCAGCCGAATGAGTACGTATTGCTTGCGAAGGAATCGGGGGACGAGGTGGGTTTCATCAAGGACATTAGGGAGCTGAGCCGGGAAGACCGGAAGAAGTTGGGAGAGGCGCTGGAGCGGGGGTACTTCATTCCGACAATCACGAGGATAAGGGACTTGAGGTATCGATTCCACGTGTTGTACTGTGATGTGGAGACGGACCGCGGCGTGACGAAGTTCGAGGTGAGGGATCGGACGGAGAACCTGAACCTGTTGCCGAGCGGGAAGCTGATCGCGGAGGACGTGGACGGGAACCGGTACGTGATAGAGGACATCAACAGCCTGGATGCCAGGAGCCGGGCGCTTCTGGATCCGCACATCTGATTTTTCTTTTCATCCCTTTCCCGCGCTGCGGGTGATTGTCAGAGGGGTAATAGCCGTCGTAGATTGCGAGAGGGGCGCTGGGTACGTCTGCGGAGAGAGGCTGGGGAGCGCGGGGCGGCGTTCAGATTGACAACGGAGGCGGGCGCAGGGATAATCGTGGGGTTGTAGCCGCAGATTAGAGCACTTCGCGTAAAGCCTGAGGGAAGGATGACCGAACCTCTGGCAGATAAGCTTGAGATAGCCGAGAGCAAGAGGGAGTATATCGCGAGGGCGCTGCAGGATCCCGCGTCGTTGTCGACGGAGATGCTGCAGGGGATTGCGAAGGACTTGCAGTTCCTAGGTCAGGTTCTGGATTCGCTGCGTCCGGAGATCGAAGGGGCCTACGGGTGGAAATCCGGAGAGGCGGCGGAGCTGCAATCGACGATATTGCTGCTGACGCAGAAGGATCCGCGGGCGGCGCTGGTGGCGGTGCTGGATTACGTCATTTCGATGACGAGGGCTGATCGAGGTCACATTTCGTTAATGAAGAAGGGGGCGGCAGTTCCGGTTGTGGAACGGGGGAGGAGCGTTTCGGAGCTTCCCGGGGACGCGCAGCGCGCTTACAGGAAGCTGTCTTCTCACGTGATGGAAAGCGGCGGGGCGGTGCTGAACGAGTTGCCTGACGAGGGGGGGGCGACGCCGGCATTTTCCTTCATGTGCCTGCCGTTTCCCGAGGAAGGGGACGCGGAGGGGGCGATTTTGGTCGAGTCCGACACGATGCGACTGACGGAATCGTGCGCGAGGGCCGCGCGGGGATTCCTGGCGCGGATATCGGAGTCGGTTGATCTGAGGTCGGTTCTAAAGCGGGCGGCGTCGCAGCGGCGTCCGTTTCCGCACATAGTGGGCGGCGCGCGGTGCTTCGTGAAGGAGCTCGAGGTGGCCGAGCGAATATCGCGAACGGAGATACCGGTGCTGATCCACGGTGAGAGCGGGACGGGAAAGGAGCTGGTGGCGCATGCGATTCACAGGGCGAGCGATAGGTCGGACAAGCCATTCGTGGCGGTGAACTGCAGCGGGCTTCCGGAGTCGATTCTGGATTCGGAGCTGTTCGGGCATGAGAGGGGAGCGTTCACGGGGGCTTCGTCGTCGGAGGAAGGGATATTCGAGTCGGCGGAAGGGGGGACGCTTTTTCTGGATGAGATCGCCGACATGAGCCCCAGCCTTCAGGCGAAGATACTGAGATTCGTGCAGTTTGGTGAAGTGAGGCGCGTAGGGAGCACAAAGGTGGAGCGAGTGGATGTGCGGATTATTGCCGCGACTAATCGCGATCTGGAGGCCTTGGTGTCGAGGGGGAAGTTCCGGGAGGATTTGTATTACCGGCTGAACGTGGTGTCGATATACATGCCGCCTTTGCGCGCAAGGCGTGGAGATGTGCCCATGCTGATCGATCATTTCATAGCGCTTCACGCTTCGAAAAGGGAAAGGGTGAGGATATCTCCGGCGGCGAGAGAGGCGCTATTGGCGTACGATTATCCTGGTAACGTGCGCGAACTGGAGAACGTTGTACGGAGGTTCCTGGCGTTGAGCGAGACGCCGCTTGTTTCGGTGGAGCAGCTCCCCTCCAAACTGAGGGGAGAAGTGCGGGAGGAAGAGGAGGTTCCGCGGTCCAATGCGGAGCTGAAACGGGCAAAGGCTCGCGCCAGGAAACGGGTGACGGAGGAGCTGGAGCGGCTGTTCCTGGCGGATGCGCTGAAGAGGAGCGACGGAAACGTCACGCGGGCGGCGGCGCTTACTGGTGTGAATCGCTCGCTGTTGCACCAGATGGTGTCGAAACACGGAATGAACCCGAAGGAGTTCTCGGAGGGGGGGGCGGAGAAATAGAACGGGAAAGGGCTTCAGCGAGAAGCGAAGGAGAATGGCCGCTGGCTTACGTCGTGGTGCTTCACGGTCCGAGAGCGCAAGTGCTGCGGCGCTGCATATCTTGCCTTGAAGGGCAGACATACGGAAACATGAAGGTCGTCATTGTGGACAACGCTTCGGGAGACGGTTGGGCGGAGGCGGGGATAGGGGGTGAGGTGGATGTGGAAGTAGTGAGAGTGGATGCAAGGGTGGGATTCGCGCGGGGGAACAACATCGGGATCAGGCACGCGATGGGGCGCGGGGCCCGATACGCGGCGCTTTTGAATGACGATGCTTTTGCGGAGCCCAAGTGGCTGGAGGAGCTTGTGGCGACGGCCATGGGGGGGAAACGTGTAGGGGTGGTGGGGTCGAAGGTGCTTTTTGATGCGGATACGCAGTTCATAAACAGCACGGGGCTGCTGTTCAATATGTCCGGTCTGGCGTGGGACCGGGGGATGGGTAGGGTCGATTCGGTCAGATGGGATGAAGCTGGTGCCGCGGCCGGGGCGACGGGAGCGGCGGTGTTGTTGTCGTGCGAGATGCTGAAGGAGGCGGGGCTGCTGGACGAGGGATACCCGGCGTACTACGAAGACCTGGATATGTGCATGAGGGCGAGGACGTCGGGGTACGGAGTGGCGTATGCGCCCCGGGCCGTGGTTCGGCATCAATACAGCGCATCTTACGGTTCGGGTTCGCTGAGGAAGGAATACCTGTCGACGTTCAGCCGGGTGAGGTTCGTGGTCAAGTTTTTCCCTGGAGAGGTTTTGGGGAATGCGCTGATGCGATTGGTGCTGGAGCGGCTGCGAAGCCACGCTGGGAAGTTGCTTCGGCTACGGCCGTGGGGGTTGCTGGCGGCGCTGATGGGGCTGGCCGGGGTGGGACTGAGAGTATGGTCGGCTGTGAGAGACCGAACTGTGCGGCTGTCGAAGGTGGAGTTGGACGAACTGGCAGTTGCGTCGTACGGAAAGCCGAAACTGCATATACCTGGGGTGGAGACGAGCGGGGTAGAGACGCCGCTCTTGTCTGGCGGGGGCAGTGTGGTGCTGGAAGAAGGGTGGTACGCGGGAGGGGGCAGGGGCTCGGCGGGGTGTTGGATGGCGAGGCGGGCGGGGATGGTAATCAGGCCGGAGGTGGAGGGGCGGCATGAGTTGAGGATTCAGGCGTGGTTCCCCGAGAAGTCGGGACGCAGGCCGAGTTTTGAGGTGCTGGCCGGGGAGGGAATGCTTGGGAAAAGGGAGGTGGAAGGGGGTCTTAAACTTTACGAATTCGGTTCCGTGAGCCTTACCGGGGCGATGAGATTCAGCTTGGAGCTTTCGGATTTCATACCGGCGGAGGAGTCAGGTGACTACAGGGACTTGGGGCTGAAGATTTGCCGGATAGAGCTGAATTGGTTGGATGAACGACGGAAAGGGGTGAAATGAGCGACGAAGAGACAAAGGGACGGTCACTGAAGATCGCGGTGTTCCACAACCTGCCGTCAGGCGGAGGAAAGAGGAGATTATACGAGCTGGTGAAGAGGCTCGCAACGAGGCACAAGATTCATCTGTACAACCTTGCTACGGAGTGCGAGGGGTACCTTGATCTGCGTCCGTTGGTGGAGAGGACTTTCACCGCGAACGTGCATACGAGGCTGAAGAGAGGTGGCCGTGGTTCATTCATGAACCCGCTGCTGAAGCTTGTGCAGATAGAGGAATTGGAGATCATCGAGCGGCGGATTGCGCGAAGGATCAATGCGGGCGATTATGACGTGGTCTTCGCGAACTCGTGCATGTTCGTGCACGCGCCGGCGATAATACGATACTTGAGCAAGCCGGTGGTGTACCACTCGGATGAGCCTATGAGGAGGCTTTACGAGCCTGCGGTGAAAAGGCCGTACAGGCGCGGCGTGAGGGAGTCGTTGAAGGGGATGCTGTACGGGCCGTCGGATTATGCTCTTCGAAGGTCTGAGAGGGTGGGGATCGCTTCTGCGAAGGTGGTGCTGGTGAACTCGTGCTATTCGCGCGAAGTGATGTACAGGATTTTCGGGAGGTTCCCGCGTGTGCTGCGATTGGGCGTGGACGCGGAGACGTTTCGGCGGACTTGCGATCGCGAGAAGGGGCTGGTGGTGTCGGTGGGGAGGGTAGCGCCGCACAAGGCCTACGATTTCCTGATAGAAAGCGTAGCGGCGGTGGAGTCGAAGCCGCGGCTGATCATTGCGTGCGATGCTGCGGACCCGAGGGAGAGGAAGTACCTCCAGGAGCTGGCGGGGGCGCTGTCGGTGGAGATGGAGATTCGGGAGAGGGTGAGCGACGAGGAGCTGGTGGAGCTTTACTCGCGAGCGAGCGTGACTGCGTTAACGGCCCTGCTGGAGCCGTTCGGGCTGGCGGCGCTGGAGTCGATGGCATGCGAGACGCCGGTGGTGGCGGTGAGGGAGGGGGGGTTCCGGGAGTCGGTGGTCGATGGCGAGACGGGGCTGTTGACCGAGCGGACTTCGGGTGCATTTTCGGCTGCGTTGAGTAAGCTGCTGGGGGACGCGGTGCCGGCTGAGCAGATGGGGAGGAAAGGCCGAGAGCATGTAATCAAGCGGTGGAATTGGGACGATTCGGCTAGGGCGCTGGAATCGGTGCTGGGCGGAGCTGCATCCGCATCGAACGGAGGGTGAGGCGTGGATGAGGGGAAGCCTAGTGCGGAGCTTGTGTCGGTAGTGGTGGTGACCCGGAACGGGATTCGTTTTCTGCCGGACAGCATTCGGCAACTCAAGCGCCAGAGCTATCCGAACATTGAGCTTGTGGTCGTGGATAACGGGTCGACGGACGGGTCTCCGGAGTTTGTGGAGTCGAACTTCCCTGGAGCGACGGTAATAAGGTGCGTGCGCAATGCCGGCTTTTCGAGGGGTAACAACATAGGGATAAAGCTGTCGGCCGGGGAGTATGTGCTTGCGCTGAACCAGGACGTGAACCTGGAGCCTGATTTCATCGAGTCGTTGGTGGACGTGATGCGGAGCGACGGGAGTATCGGGGCAGTGTGCGGGAAGATATACCGAGCGCGAGCGGGCGGAGCGCACACGAACGTGATCGATTCTGCGGGGATGGTTCTCTTGAGGAACCGCAATGCTCTGAACCGGGGTTCGGAGGAGGACGATTCGGCGGAGCTGAGCACTGCCGCGGAGGTATTCGGTGCACCTGCGTCGGCGGCGCTTTATCGAAAGAAGATGCTGGATGAGCTCAGGGTGGGGGAGGAGTATTTCGACGAGGATTTCTTCGCGTACTTCGAGGACGTGGACTTGAGCTGGCGGGCGAGGGCGCTGGGGTGGCGTACGGTCTATGCGCCGCAAGGAATAGGGTATCACGTGCGGATTTCCGGCTTTTTCGTGGGGCCAGGGGGTTCGAGATTCGTGTCGGAACACCTGTGGCGAAATCGCTATCTGACAATCGTGAAGAATGATACGGTGTGGGACATGCTGCTGGACCTGCCTCGGATACTGTGGTTTGAGCTTGTACACCTGGCGGTGTCGGTGCTGTACCGAGGATGGAGGCTGAAGGCGCTGCTGAAGGCTTTGCGGCTGGTGCCGAAAATGGTGCGCAAGAGGAGGGCATTCAGACGGTCGGCGAGACGGCTGGTGCGAACCAGAGAGTGGTACGGGGTGGACTCGCGCCCGATTGGGTGGAACGGCGGGCGGATATGAAGGTGGTTATACCTATCTTCGGTTTCAACGTCTCGGGAGGCATCCGGCTGCTGGTGGGGTTGGCGAACGGTCTCTCGGCGCGAGGGCACGAGGTGTGCTTCGCGGTGGCTTCGGGGGAGGCGGGGAGTCCGTTTCCGCTGGAGCGTTCGGTGGGTGTCGTGGAGCTCGGTGCGCCGTTACCGATTCGATACGTGCGCAAGTTGTGCGATGCTGTACTGCTTGGGGGAATGCTGCCTCGGTGCGACGTGGTACTGGCGAACGCATTCCTGACGGCCTATCCCGCGTATGTTGCGGTGGCGCTGGGAAGGGCGAGAGCGGGAGCGTACTTCGCTCTGCATTACGAGCCCCTGGTGATGGGGGAGTTGTCCGAGCGCTCAGCGCCTGCAAGAAAGGTGGTGGGTGCGGTTGCGGCTTTCACGTACCGCCTTCCGCTGGCGAAGATGGCGCTGTC
>CAZBND010000024.1:40425-44598 GCA_964493415.1 uncultured Planctomycetota bacterium
TCGATGAGGAACTGGCGGAGGCGTACGGCGCTTGCGGGGTGTTCGCGTTCCCGTCGTGGTACGAGGGTTTCGGGTTGCCGCCTTTGGAGGCGATGGCGTGCGGGACGCCGGTGGTGGTGAGCGATTCGGGCGGGGTGCGGGACTTCGCTGAAGACGGGGAGAACTGCGTTGTGGTGCCGGCGCGGAACCCGGAAGCCCTTGCGGAAGGGATTGTGAGGTTGCTGGGGGATAGGGAACTCCGTGCGCGGCTGGGAGAGGCGGGGGTTGCTGCCGCGAGCGCGTATACGCTAGAGCGAATGGTATCGTGCGCCGAGAGGGTCTTCGAGGCGGAGCTGGGGAGGAAAATATGAGGGTGCTGTTCCTGACCCAATCTGCGGAGGCGTGCCCCGCCAGCAGGTACAGGGTGTATCAATACCTGCCGCACCTGGAGGCGGCGGGTGTGGAGTGCCATGTGTCTCCGGCGATCTCGGGCCGAAACTACCTGCGCGTGTACCAGGCGCAGGACAGCCTGAGGAAGCTGCCGTACTTCGCCCTGGGAGAGATGAAGCGCCTGATGATGGGGCCTTGTTACCGGCGGTATGACGTGGTTTTCTTTCAGCAGTGGACGTTCCCGCGGTTTTTCCCGGCGGCGGAGCTGGCGGCGGCGCGAGTGAACGGGCGGATGGTCTTCGATATGGACGAGCCGCTGTATGTACGTCCGACGCGCCGTCGCGGGGACGTTGCGGACCTCTTCGATCCCGAGCGAACGGTGACGCGGATCGTTAAGGCGGCACGGCTTGTCATAGTGGGTAACGAAGTGCTCCGGAGATTCGCGGTAAAGCACAATGCGAACACCTACGTGGTGCCGACGGCGATAGATTTGGATCGGTACGATCCGAAGGATGACTATTACCACCGGCCTCCGGTCGTGATAGGGTGGATTGGAAGCTTTACGACTACGGTGTACCTGAGCATGCTGGAGGAGGTCCTGCGGGTGCTTTCGCGGGATCATGCGATCAGGTTCCGCGTGGTGGGGGCGCCATATTCGGTGGAAGGGATGCAGAGCGAGTGGAAACCGTGGGTCTACGAGGAGGAGGCGGAAGAGATAGGGAAGTTCGACATAGGCGTTATGCCGCTGCGGGATGACGAGTGGTCTGGGGGGAAGTCGGCATGCAAGGCGCTGCAGTACATGGCTGCGGGGGTGCCGGTGGTGTGCACGAGGAACGAGGTGACGGGGTCGGTGGTCCGGGATGGGGAGAACGGTTTCCTGGCGGGAACGCTGAAGGAATGGGAGGAGAAGCTTGGGGCGCTTATAGTTGATGGCGATCTGCGGCGAAGGGTCGGCATGGCGGGAAGGGAGACGGTGGAGCAGGAATACTCGGTGAAGGTGACGGCGCCGAAGCTGCTGAGGGCTCTCGAAGTTGCCTGCGAGGGCGAGTGAGACGGGGTCGTTTTGGGTCGTCTGGGCCGGGGCGGGTTAGGGTCGGCTACATTTTTTTACAATTCAGTGGAGCGGCCTTGCTCACCGACGTATATACTAAGAGCACCTGATCGGCGTGAGAGGAATTGATGATAAGAATTTCGCGGGCAATCTGCGCGGCAGTCCGGGCACTGGCGGGATGCGGGCTGCTCGTCGGCCTGTCGGTGGTTGTGGCTCAGACGGCGGAGGAGATTCCCGAGTACTCGTCCGATTACACGTTCGAGCTGCGGGAGCCTGCGGGCGGGCGTGGGGTCGGGGCTGCGAGTGAGCAGCTATTCGGTTTTGAAGCCGGTCCGGAAATCCCGGCCCGAGTGACGGTTGCGAAGATTTTCACCGCGCCGGCTCCGCGTCTGGGCCAGGCTGAAGCGATTGCGAAGTCGAAGCTGTCCGAAAAGGGAGCGGTACAGGTGCTGGAACCCGATTCGCTGATCATCACGGATGTGAAGGTGAACACGGACCATCTGAAGAACGTGCTGGAGCAGTTGGGGTTCGCGGCGTCGAAGGCCGTGCCTGCGCCGGAGGGGACGGTGACCATAGTGATGACGTACGACGTGTTGAAGGAGGCGGAAACGGTAGCGAAGACGGCGATATCGAGCGTGGGGAAGGTGCAGGTAATCCAGCCGAACATGCTGATGATAAGCGACACGAATGAGAGCATGAGATATGTCGAGAAGGTGCTTCGGGGCCTGGGGTTCGAGGTGGGGGACGCGGTGGAGCAGGCGAAGCTGGTGACGCGTTTCTACGCGTGCCGGAGCGTTTCGCTGGGGGAGATGAAGAAGCTTGCGGACACGTTGAAGTCGCCGTTCGGTAGGGTGGAAACTTTCGGGCCGATGACGTTGATAGTGACGGACACCCAGGAGACGATCGAGTACATGTCCAGCGTTTTCGAGTCGGTGGACAGGAGACCGATCCTGGTGATGATCGAGGCGCAGACTTACGAGACGTTCGAGGACATTACGTCGGATTACGGGATCGACATTTTGTGGCAGGGACGGAGCGGGAAGCATCCGGTGCCGTTTTTGGATTTGTCGTTGCTGGCGCGGCCGCCGTTGACGGAAGATTCGGCGTTTACGGCGAGCGGATTGCCGCCGAGGCAGGAGATCGGGGCGTACCATATCGGGACTCGAGCGGGCATCTTCAGGGGGACGGGACTGGACATGGGGGACATCAAGGTGATGCTGGATTTCCTTGTGAGCAAGGGCTACGCGCACATAATAACGAACCCGAAGATAGTAGTTGCGAACGGGAACAAGGCAAGCATTCTGACGGGAGAGAAGATTCCGTTCAGGTCCATAGACATAGTGGGAGGGGTGGAGACGTTCGTGACGGAGTACGAGCACGCGGACATAAAGCTGGAGGTCACGCCCTTCGTGAATGAGGACGGGTACATAACGATGCACGTGCACCCGCAAGTTGACACGGTGAGCGGCTTCCGCGGCGCGGACCAGATTCCCATCATTACTCAACGAGATGCCGACACGGTTGTGACGATATCCTCGGGGTCTACGCTTGTGATAGGGGGGTTGAAAAAGTCGGAGACGAGGGAGGTGGTGCGCAAGGTTCCGGGGCTGTGGAAGATACCTCTGCTGGGACAGTTATTCCAGGCGAAGGACTACGAGAAGAGCGAGACGAACCTGTACGTTTCGATTACTCCGTACATTCTGGGCTACGGGGCGGCGGCGCCGGATTTCTCTGCGGAGGATTTCCTGGAGGGGTACGAGTAGAGGCGGATGGGGGCGAGAGAGCGTTGAGTAACGAGGAGTGGAAGCGGAAAGCCGCTGCGTCGGCGGTGAGAATGGTGGAGTCGGGGATGGTGGTGGGGCTCGGGTCGGGGTCGACTGCGGCCATTTTCGCGGAACTGCTGGCCAAACGGATGAAAGAAGGGTTGCGCGTGGTGGGGGTGCCGACGTCGTTGGGTACGGCATCGGCTGCGAGGCGGCTGGGCATTCCTCTGAGCGACCCGACTTCCCGCCTCAAGATAGACCTGGCGGTGGACGGCGCCGATGAGGTGGATGGGGAGCTGAACCTAGTGAAGGGGTTGGGCGGGGCGCTGGTGCGAGAGAAGATCGTGGCGGCGGCGGCTCGGCAGGTGGTGATAATTGTGGACGAGTCGAAGCTGGTGGACACGCTCGGCACGCGGACGCCGGTTCCGGTGGAGGTGGTGGCGTTTGGGTGGTCATTGACGGCGGAGCGTTTGGAGGGGCTGGGGTGCGTGGCGGCGCTGAGAAGAAAGGGGACAGTGCCGGTGGTTTCGGACAATGGGAACTACATAATCAACTGCGACTTCGGGCCGATAACGAATCCTGTGGAAGTGGAGAGGGAGGCGGATGCGATTCCGGGGGTGGTCGAGGTGGGGTTGTTCTGTGGAGTGGCCGATCTGGTTTTGGTGGGTGGTGAAAACGGGGTCAGGAAGCTGGAGCGAGGCTAGGGGGAAGCTGCGCATACCGTGGGAAATTGGGCAAGGGTGGCCCTATCGCGAGAGAATGACTGGCCGACTCCGCCGCTCCGTCGCCATAGCGCCTCCGCCGAAGCTATGGCGCTCTCGCAAAGGCGGAGCGGCTTTGGCGCGTCGGCGACGTAGTAGCCAGGGCTACGTTGGCTGGGTGGCGAGCAGGCTGGTCGGCTGGAAAGCGGAAAGAAAAAGAGGGGACGCTCGAAAGCGTCCCCTCTTTTTTGCCATTTTGACTAGTTGCGCGATGCTCTGGTGTCGAACT
>CAZBND010000025.1:0-14684 GCA_964493415.1 uncultured Planctomycetota bacterium
GCTCCCTTATGAGTGGCGACATGTACGCGGAAAAGCTGGCCTGGTTCAAGGAGAAAGAGAGGCCTGAAGCGGTTCTCCTTGTCGCTGACGATCCTCAGCTGACTAAGGTCGTTGTCGCGTGGACCAATACAGCTGTTCGAAGGAGGGAAACTCCCAGCAAGCTTCGGGGCGATTCCGAGGGCGAGGTCTGGAAATGGCTTTGGGAGAACACGGAGTACTCTCGCCAAGAGCTGGTCGCGAAAAGCGCCCTTTCCGAGTACGGATTCGACAGCAAGCTAGTGCCCCTCGTTGGGAATCGCGTCCTTTATCCTGACGGGACAGTCAACTCGTTCATCCAGCGTTATCTGCGAGAGAAGGTGTTGAAGCTCTTCGATGCGAAAATCAAAAGGGCTTCTAAGAAAGGCTCATGACTTCAGGACCTGCAAAATGGCTTCTGAGAACCGTGATGCAACGGGTGGAGGCCGAATCAGCCACGGGGAGAGCAGGCTCGAGTTGAACGAGTGTCCATTCGACTCGACTCAGGTTGGATCCCCATATGGCATTGCGAGCGACGACTGACCTCAGGCAGCCGTTCTCATACGGGACGGCGGGCGAGTTCAAGCACCTGAGGCTTTAGACCATTCTGGTGGACAAAATCATCCGGAATGGGAAATATGGACAGTTCCTGGGCGACGTAAGTGGCTGAAATCGTCTCTAGTTACGCAGAATCGCCGATCTGCGTTCACACCTTACAAGCAGGAAATCAGTGGTTCGAATCCACTATCGCCCACCACACAAGTACTTATATGGTGGGTACTTACAGCAACAGATCGGGTGTGATTCTACTGTCGGTCCTATCCTTTTGGACCAGGATTTGGACCATTCTCTTCGAGCCGGGACTGCATCAGTCGGGATATCTCGTATCGCCGAGACGCCGCCCGATTTTTGCCAAGTTCGAGGCTGGCCCCGCAGCTTTGGGCACGCCGATGAGGACAGGGCTGAGGGTCAGGGTGAGTTGAGCTAGGCTCAAGAAGCACAGGGCGGACGCGGCTTCCGGGAACCGCACGCCTGGAGCTGGAACGCTCCCGAAATCCATAAACACCGATGGGTGCAAGTCGTAAACGCGAAAGACATCCAAGGTGATGCTGCAAGCGGCGGGCTGGTCTCAGTCCTCTGCGAACAGGCCTCTCTGGGATACGCCATAAGTGCTGTGATGACCGGCGCTGATGCCTGCCACTTACCTCAACAGATCCCTTCATGTTCGTCGTGCTCTGAATCCCTTTGGCGATGGAGTAACCTTTGGAGGTACCGAGGGAGATGTTATGGTAGGGGTCTTGTCGCCGCAGCCGTTTGCGAAGGCCCTGCTCTAATCCCGTCAGAGCGCACCCATCAGGCTCACTCCGGTGTGGCAGCACGCCGTATTCGCTCACCCACCCTCCGCCAGCGCCCGTGGTGAAAGGCCCAAACTGAAAGCAGGCCGGCCACAAGGTTCGAGCAGGCTATGGCCGCCCAGACGCCTTGCACATCACCCCACAGTCCGGCCAGCGCATAGGCAAGCGGCACGCCCAGCAGAAGCAGTGCCACTCCAACAATGAGCATTGGCAGCAACGTGTCGCCGCCGCCTGTCATCGCGTGGCTGAGGACGAACGTTACGGAGAGGAACACGAACGAGACACTGAACCAGCGGAGGAGGTTCGCCCCGACCGAGACGACTTCCGGATCATCATTGAAGACCACTACCACGTGTGCTCGCCCGAACCAGAAAAGCAAGCTGAAGCAGAGGACGACCACGCAGGCCATGCCCACGGCAACCCATGCCGATGTCTCAGCACGTTTCGGCTTGCCGGCGCCGACGTTCTGTCCTACTAGTGTGGCGGCGGCCATTCCGAACCCCATGGATGGGCCGAATATCAGCATTTGTAGGCGCATGCTGATGCCGTACGCAGCCACGGGCACAGTGCCGAACAGGGCCACCAAGCGCATGAGCAGGAGGCCGCCGATGTTGTGCAGGAGCATCCTGCCAGACGCGAAGATGCTGATACCCGCGACCTGGCGCATGGCACCAAAGCGCGGCTTGAGCCCACGCAGACGGAGGTGGAAGTGCTCGTGGCTGCCTCCAAAGAACACCTTCACCATCAGCAGCAGCCCCACGGATCGCCCCACGAGTGTGGCCCACGCTGCGCCGGAAACCCCGAGAGCCGGCACACCGAACCACCCAAATATGAAGATGGGGTCCAGCACGGCGTTGACCACGTTGCTCAGCACCATCACCAGGAACGGTGTCCTGGCGTCGCCCGCAGCACGCAGAGCAGCTTCGAATACCATCATTACTGTCATCGTCATGGAGCCGCCAGCCACTATGCGCAGGTAGGCCGCACCGATGATTGCGACGTCATCGGCAGCGCCGAGGAGACGAAGGAGATCGTCGGCCAGCAGAATACCCATACCGGCCACGAGAGCGGCAAGGATCACCGACATGGCGAGACTTTGGCCGACGATGTCCTCCGCACGCCGACGATCTCCCATTCCCATGGCGTTGGCCACCAATGCTGTTGTCCCGGCGCCGATCCCCTGGCTCAACATCATGATGATGCCGAACATCAGGGCACTCATGGCGACTGAGGCGACTGCTACCGGCCCCAACTTGCCGACGAAGAACATATCCACAATGCCCAGAAGATCATGAGTGATGAAGGCTCCCCAGGTGGGCAGTGCGATCCGCAGGACGGCGCGAGGGGTGCTGACCTCGGTCAGCAGCTCGGTCTTCTTCGCTGGCTTGAATTGCTCAGTGGCTCTTTCGGCGCGCTGGTGCATCGGTGCTTTTCTGCGTTCAGTTGCTGTCGAGGGAGAGTGGCCCTGTTGGCGGCACGCTGTGCATGATAGCTTCTGGGGGTGCGCAGCTCCGTTCCTTCTCGCTGGATTGAGGCGCGGAGGCCGAATACGACGCGAAGCAGGTCGGCACTACTAAGGTTCGCCTCATGTCGGCTGCCTCTGCCCAGTACCCATTCCCATGGTTTCCTTTGTCGCTCCGGTCATTCTCGCTTGGTGTCTTAAGGTCCCTAATCGCTTCGCCAGTCGAGCCGAGTCGACACGGCTACCGGTTCGCGGCCGGGAACCGAAATGCCACGCCTCTCAAGTAGCGCGCCCTCCAGACGGAAGAGGTCAATCAGAGAGTTCAGGTAGTTCACAACAGCCTGTGTTTCGGATATCTGACTGGCAACAAGGTCGCGCTGGGTCTGGGCGACGAGCAGAGAGGTCGATTTTCCAACGCGGAACTTCTCGGTTTCTGCGCGAAGCTTCTCTTCCTGGAACCATCGGGTAGCCGCTGTTGCCGCTATCTGTTCCGAGGCGCGACTGACCTCGATGTAGGCGGTTCGTACATCCAGCTCGACCAGTTGGGCAAGGTTTCCGAGCGCCTCTTCTGCTTGTTCGCGTGTGAGCACCGCGCGCCGATGACGGGACTCCGCCTCCCGGTTGCCGATCGGAAATTCAAAACCTATCCCAGCAGAGATGTCGTAACCTTTTCCTCCAACATCTCCTATTGAGCCGCCGAAGGAGTCGGCGTATCCTGTCTTGCCCAAGCTGATGAAGAGGTCCAGCTTTGGCAACAGGCCGTTCTTGGTCTTGATAATTTCGAGATTGCCGCGCTGACTCTCGAGGCGTGCCTGATTCAGGTCCGGCCGCATGCGCAAAGCGACTGCGACATGGGATTTGACACCGTCCAGTTTAACGTCCGGAACAGCCGGTAGGTTCTTGAGCGATATCTCGCGTCCCCATGGTTCACCTCCCGGCGGGTTAAGGAGTCGAAGCAACTGAAGACGGATGGTTGCCAGGTTGCTGGCCGCGTTGATCAGGGTCTCCCGCCGCAGAGCCACTTCTGCCTGGGCGGCGGCGAGCTCCGTTTCGGCCAGTTTGCCGACGTTGATGCGTTCCTGGGTTTCAGCGAGCTGCTGCTCCGCGAGGTCCAGCGATTGCTGGTAGATCTCGATTTGCTGTTGGGCAAGCACGTGGTTCCAGTAGGTAACCTCGACTTCGGCGATGAGGTCCTGTGCGAAGCCCCTCAGCTCGTACTGCGAGGACAACGTGTCCAGTCTTGCCTGGCGAATATCGGCGAGGTTGACATCCAAGCCAGCACCTTGCAGAAGGGTCTGTGTGACCGTGAGCCCTAACCGGGTGGCGTGCTGATCGCTGTAGAGGTCGGACCAGTCCCGATCGGCTGTCAGTCCAACAGAGAATTCGGTGCCGGTGGGGAGGAACTCGGTGATTGCTGCGCCCCCTCCCGCCTGGTTAGTCGTGGTGTCGGTCGATTGCCGATCGGCGCGTTCGCGGGAGGCGGAGAGGTCGGCGCTCAGAGCCGGGTCAAACCTGGCGCGCTCCTGCTCTTCGAAGGTGGCGAGGATTGGGGGGGTCAGTCGCTCGACGCTGAGCGCACGGTTGTTTTCGAGCGCCAAGAGGATGGCGTCTCCGACCGTTATCTCAAGCGGCCCTTGAGCCGGAGCCGTCGACGCCTCTGTCACGGCGGCGTGAGGTTCGACTGGATAGGAGCGGCTTGGTGAATCGGTGGACCGGCGCGCAGACGAAGAGCCTTTCAATCCGATGTCGTCCCCTGAGCCGTCCCATCTGGGCAACGAGCACGAAGTCGCAAAGGCGCAAAGCGTGCCGAGAGCGAGTACCTTTGTAAGACGTCCGAACAACTTGCTCTGCAACATGCCAGCTTTCCTAACCGAATTGGTTGAGCTTAGGATCAAGAGTCACAACATGGGACCCTCAACGGGAGCCGCGTTGGAGTGGATTGTCTCCGCAGGGGATTGTTCCTTCGCCAATCGGCGTTCGAAGATCGAGTAGACCACGGGAACGAAGACCAGGGTGATCAGCGAGGCGCTGAGTAACCCACCGATGACGACCCGGGCCAGAGGAGCCTGGAATTCCCCGCCCTCGCCAAGCCCCAGCGCCATCGGGATCAGCGCGAACATGGTCGTGAAGGCCGTCATCAGGATCGGGCGGAGGCGCCGTCGCCCGGCCTCTTCGATGGCATCGCGCAGGGACATCTTGTCGCGACGGCGCAGAAGGTTGGTGTGGTCCACAAGCAGAATGGCGTTGTTGACGACGATTCCCCCCAGCATGGTGCAGCCGATGAACGACTGCATGTTGAAGGTCGTGTCCGTCAGGAAGAGCATCCATACCACGCCGATGGCAGCGAGGGGGACGGAGAACATCACCACAAACGGATCACGCAACGACTCGTAGAGGCAGACCATGACCATGTAGACGAGCACGAGCGCCAGTATGAAGCCGAGTGCGAGCTCTCCGAAAGTCTCCTGCTGCTGCTCGTACTCGCCGGCGAAGCGGATGGTGAAGCCACTGGGGACAGGGATTGACTGGAGTCCTCTCTGGACATCGGCGAGAATCGAGCCCACGTCTCGGCCGCCGACATTTGCGGACACGGTCACGATCCGCTCCTGGTCCTTTCTTTCGATGCTGACGGGCCCGCTGCGCGACCGCAGCGCCACAACGTTTCGGAGCACTATCGGCTCGCCGTCGGCATTTGTCAAAGTGAGGTCAAGGATGTCATTGAGATCGATCTTCTCGGAGTCCTTGAGCTTCACCAGTATCTCGAACTCGTCCCCGCCCTCCCGGTAGTAGCTGGCAGTGCTGCCGGCCAGGACGGTCCGGAGCATCTCGGCGACGCTGGACACGGTCAACCCCATGTCGGCCGCCTTCTGCCGGTCGACGATGATAAGCTCCTCAGGGCTGCCCGATTCACGGCTAACCTGTGCATCGGTGACGCCCTCCACGTTCTCAACCGCTTTCTGGACCTGCTGTGCGAGCGCGTCGGCGGTCTCCAAGTCATAGCCCCGGATCTCCACCTGCACCCTTTCCGTGCCGCCGGGCCCACTAAGCATCATCGTGAACATACCCGTCCCGGCGCGCGTTCTGACGGTCAGCCCGGGGATGTCGGATAGCCTGCGACGCAGGTCGGACGCGAGCTCCTCGCTCGAACGCGTGCGCTCGGTCCGAGGCCTGAGGGCTATCCGGATATCCCCGGTGTGGCCTCCCGCCGAGAGCGGACCTAGGCCGCCCCCCACATTTGCCACCATGCTTTTCATCTCCGGGACGTTGCTGGCGACCACCGAGTCGATAATCTGAAACTTCTCATCCAGTACGGACAGCTTGGTCCCTACCTCCATTTCTCCGTCCAGGCGGATCTCGCCTTCGTCGCTTTGCGGCATAAGCTCCACACCTATAAGTGGCACCAGTCCAAGACTTCCGCCAAGGAGCAGAGCCGCTCCTATCACAACTGCGGCACGGTGGGAAAGAGCCCAGTGTAGAATTCGGCTGTAAGCGCTCTCCAATCCTGCGAACATCCTGTCGGCGATCCGGAACAGCTTGTGGGCGAGCGTCTCCTTTGCAGGATTGGCAAGGTCGGTGGCGGGCAGGTATCTTGAGGCGAGCATGGGAACCACTGTTAGCGCGACCGCGAGGGAGCAAGCTAGGGAGAAAGCCACGACCAAAGCCAGTTGCTTGAACATCACGCCTGCCATGCCGCGGGTGAAGATGAGCGGCAGGAAAACCGCCAGCGTAGTGAGAGTGCTGGCGATGACGGCGGACGTGACTTCCTCGCTGCCGTCTATGGCCGCCTGCTCAGCACCCAGACCTCTCTCCCGCAGGCGGTAGATGTTCTCCAGCACCACAATGGAGTTGTCTACCAACATCCCTATTCCCAGAGCCAGGCCACCAAGCGTCATGATGTTCAGGGTGAATCCGCCGAAGTATATCAGCGTGAAAGCGGCGACGATCGAGGTCGGTATGGCCACGGCAATGATGGCCGTGCTGCGAATGTTACGGAGGAAGAACAGCAGCACGACGACTGCAAAGGCTCCCCCGTACAAAGCTGCCGAGCCGACGCTTGATATCGAGCGCTGGATGTAATCGGAGGTGTCGATGATGGGGATGAGTTCTATCTGGGGGATATCCCGGTTGATTGCCTCAACCTCCTGAAGGATCCCTTGCGCCACCTCAACGGTGTTCTTCCCGGACTGCTTAGTGACTGACAAGTGTATGCCGGGACGGCCGTTCACCCGGACGATCCGGGTGACCTTCTGCGAAGTATCCTCGACAGAAGCGACGTCCTTCAGTTGGACGGGCACTCCCTCACGGGTCGCAACCACGGTGTCGCGAAGCTGAGCGAGGTCGGTGTACTCTCCGGGGGTACGAACGGCGACCTCGTAGTGGCCGCGCTCCACGGTTCCGGCTGGGAGTGTGACATTTCCCGCCTTGATGGCAGCCAATATCTGGTCCAGTGGGATGTCCAGCGCCTTGACCTTGTCTGCGTAGAGGTTGACCTGGATTTCTCGCTCCAGTCCTCCCATTACGTCCAGAGCTGCCACGCCCGGCACCCGCTCAATGCGATACTTGATCTGCTCATCTATGATCCGGCGCATCTGCATAGAGTCTAGGTTGCTGGAGGCGCCCATGATCAGGACCGGCATGCTGGAGGGATCGAATTTCATTAGATTGGGCCGGTCCATGTCCTCGGGCAACCTTGAAATCACTCGGTCCAGCCGGTCACGCACGTCGTTCGCGGCCGCGTCCAGGTCGGTGCCCCAGGAGAACGACACCCGTACGCTGCTACTCCCCTCGGATGACTCTGAGGAGACCTCCTCGACGCCCGGGACGGCGCTCATGGCCTCCTCGATCGGGCGGGTGACCAGCTCCTCGATTTCTTCTGGGCTGGCATTCGCGTAGCTGGCAGATACATGGAGCGTCGGATATGAGACGTCCGGCATCAGGTCAACAGGGAGGCGACTGAGGGACACGGCCCCGAGGATGACTACGATGAGCACCGCCATCATAGTGAACCGCGGCCGATGGACCGAGA
This sequence comes from uncultured Planctomycetota bacterium, assembly GCA_964493415.1. Lineage (GTDB taxonomy): Bacteria > Planctomycetota > DG-23 > CAZBND01 > CAZBND01 > CAZBND01. The sequence goes on from CAZBND010000025.1 coordinate 7,859, forward strand.
ACTTCGATATTCTCATGGGCGTCCTCCTGTCGGAGTCATTCCACTTGGCGAGACGCTCGGACTCGACCGTTCTGCGGCCTTGGTTTCCTGGCTGGTACCTGGCAAAACTACGGCAGAACCGTCCTCAAGAAGGTGATGCCCAAGGGTCACCACTTCCCCCTCCAGCGGAGGTTGGATAAGCTCTGCCAGTTCTGCGGTGACGATCCCCGTTTCAACGGGCACAAAGCGGGCCTTCATGTCCCCGCGTCCTACAAGGAACACGCCCTGCCGGCCATCGCGCTTCACCAAGGCAGAGAAGGGCACGACCGTGGCCCCATCGTGACGCTCCAGCTCAATGCGAGCCCGGACAAACATCCCCGGCTTAAGGAGAGACTCGGGGTTGGGGACCTCCACGTCCACACGCGCCTGCCGGGACGTTTCCTTCAACAGGGGTGCTATGCGGACAACCGTCCCTCTAAACTCCATGTCGGGATGAGCGTCCGTAGTCACAACCACCGCTTGCCCGAGGCGGAGCTTGGCGTAGTCCCGCTCGATCACGTGGATGACGGCCGTGAGGGAGCTGACATCCAACACCGAGACAATCGGCTCATTGGCGCCGAGCATCTCCCCTTCGTCCACAAACCGCTCCCCGATCGCTCTCATTTCGCTTCCGTCCTCCCATGATGCTCGAATCTGGGTATAGGACAGCCGAACCTCCGCCTCCCTCAAACTGGCTATCTTCTGCTGCACCTGTGCCAGGGAGACTTTGTGCTTGGCATCGCACGCCTTGTAGTTGGCCTCAGCTTCGTCCAAGTCAGACTCGGAAGCGATCTTCTTATCGCGGAGGGCCATGGCCCTCTCAAATTCCCGCTTGGCAACATCCAGCGAACTACTGCATTCGGCCACGCTTGGCTTCGCCACCTCCAGTTCTGCACGCGCTTGCTCGACCTGCTGTGCGTACTCCTGGCTGTCCAAGACCGCAATCAACTGGCCCCTCTGAACGCTGTCTCCCATATTGACAAGAACCTTCTCCAGAAGCCCCGGGACCTTCGGTGCGACCGTGAACTGCGACCTGGGCAGCAGTGACCCTGTCAGTTTCCTCACATCGCGAATGGTAGTTTTCTCAACAGGCCGCACTTCCACCGCGACGGCCACTGTCGGCCGCGGGCCACCGGGACCTTTTTCTGACGCGCTGACTTTTCGGTACACGTGCCAGCCGAGCAAAACGACAACTGTCAGCACAACGACTATGGCGACAGCCTTTTTCATACTCGCGCTCCCATCCTATGGATGGCCTGGTTTTTCAGGAGCCCTGCCACGGGGTCTGACTCTGCATGCTGGTCGCCTCGCACGTCGGCACAACTGCAAGGAGCACTGTCATCCCCCAAAGGGAAACCGACCCGTCGGTCGCGACCTTCAACATCTGAGAGGAGACTGTTTCCGTTGCGGGGCACCTCAACGATCAGCACTACCCTCATTGGCTTGCGTACGGATCGCCCGGATTCCAGCCAATGAGAACTGCACCACATGTTCGACGTAGGCATCAATGTCGTCGACGACGAGTGGTCGGTCTTCCGTGGCTGGGTGTTCGCGGTCCATCCGCATCCGGCTTACGACGTCCAGACACTGACTCATAACGCTGGCTTCACAGAACCGAACGTGTTGTTCAGTCGCGTGCGGACCGAGGAGTTCCCGCATGAGGGAAGCTGTCTGCTCATGCAGGGGGTGTAAACATTGCCGCGTGACTTCCCTGAGAAGACGGGTAGGTTCCGCTAACTCCTTGTGCATGATCAGAAAGGACTGATTGTCCTCGTCTGCCGCCCCGTGAATGAGCGCTCTCACCCGTCCGCGCAATCGCTCCTCCGGCGGGGCGTCCTGCGGGACGCCGCCATCAGGCGGGTGAGCCTTCAGCGAATCCTGGAAGGCCTTACGCCAAGCCTCGGCGTAAAGGTTCTCCTTGCTGCGGAAGTAGTAGTTCACGGCAGCGATGTTTGCCCCCGCGCGTTCGCAAATCTCCTGGACCGTGGCGTCGCGGAACCCTTTCTCGGCAAACACCTCCACCGCGCTCTTCAGCACCCTCTCGGCCGTGTGAGCCTGTGACTCCTGGCAGTCGGGCATTCACCACCTCCAATATCCGATTGAAATCGCGATTTCATATGAGGATTTTACCACCCTGCCCAGCTTGCGCCAAGCCCTCTCACGGGAAAAAAACGCGAAACTGGCCTGACGGCAGTGCTTGCGCCGTCAAGTGTCGGCGTATTGCATCCAACCGCCTACTGTGATGGAAGTTGCGTACGGGGCAGTCACTGCCCGAGCCGATCTGATGGAGCGGGCAATCTGAGAATAGCCGGGGATCTTGTACAGAGTCCGACGCCGACGTCCACCTCGGCTAGCCGGTTCCTGGTAAAGGACACTGGTGGCTAGGTGGTTGGCGACATCAATAGCACGGGCGACCTTGTGCTGCCCGAGACTGCTGATGAGAATCAAGCCACTCTGGCTCGTCCCTGGCATTTATCCTGCAGAACGCAGTCGACGAAGTGGCCCTATACATCACCTCGAACGGTGATATGTACTTGCGGGCGATTGTGACCACCAGCCCCTGATGAATCCACCTGCTGTTCGGGGCTTGAATGAGAGCCCGCCGAAGAGAGCGTCGGTAACGACGCTGAGAGCTGGGATTGAGGGCTCACGTGAATTGACCTGCGGAGCGGCGGGATGCTTCATTCTCTCTTTCTCAAAAGCGTAGTCTTGCGAAATGAGAGCAATGCCTCTGGAGAGACCCGTAGGGGCGTCATCTGAGCGTCACGCTTTTGCCGGCCCTTCAAGCAGGGCAGCAACGAGGGGCGGACGAGGAAACGCCTGCGGTCTTGAGTGGGAGGTGCGTGATGCAAAGCTGGGGAGAGCACCTCAGGCTTTAGACCATTTTTTAGACCGTTCTGATGCACAATATGACACGATATGCACAACATGCACAGCGCGGCGTCGACGTAAGTGGCTGAGATCGCCTCTGGTTACGCAGAATCGCCGGTTTTGGTTCACACCTTACAAGCAGGAAGTCAGTGGTTCGAATCCACTATCGCCCACCAGCCGTAACTTGTTGCGTGAATAGTACTTGCGGCGCCATATTTGGCGCTATTCGGACGTCGATTTCGTCCTCTTAGGCGAGATTCTAGACCATTTCCCCGCTCGTCTCAGAGCGTTTAGGATATGGTGTCGCTGATAGTCTCCGCTGCTTCCCGACGCGTGGTATGAGTCTGAACTTCGAGCTGAAATCACTCCTTTATCGCTCTCTTCAGTTGCGCCCGTGGAAGGGCCCTAGCTGTGAATCCGGGCGCGCCGTCGCTGCTTTGGAGCTCCGGTGTGCATGGCAGCCGACCATCACGGGGACTGTAAGCGTAGCAGCAACGGCGGCGAGTGAGTCCCCGGGAATTCCCGTTGACAGTGGGCAAGTAGTTGGTTATATTACCATATAGCAGAAGAGAAAAGGAGCTAAAGGGATGGAAGCAGAAACGCGCGCTCGATTCGAGGCCCGGGCGAGAATAGTAAAGGCGATGGCGCATCCGACCCGGCTCTTCATCGTGGACGAATTGTCGCGAGGCGAGAGGTGCGTGTGTGAACTGACAGAGATGGTGGGCGCGGACACCTCGACTGTGTCTAAGCACCTCTCCGTCCTCAAGGGTGCGAACATCGTGCAAGACGAAAAACGAGGCTTGCAGGTATTCTACAGCCTGAAACTCCCTTGCATTCTGAATTTCTTCGCCTGCGTGGAGTCCGTGATGAGGGAAGCGGCGAAGGAGCAGCTAGAGCTCATGAAGTGAGTGCGCAGTTTTTTCTTTTTGGATGCTTGTTGGCGGTTTGGCCAAATAGCCTTGAATCCTAACCGGGAAATCGTGTCATAAGAGGCCGCCCATGAATTGGAAGAAAGAATGGAAGCCTTTGCTGGTCATAGTGGCGGTGTTCCTCATCTGCTTCTGGCTCCCCATCGGTAAGGCCCGCTTCGACAAGGCAGTGATGGAATCCCTCCACCTGGTCAAGTGGTACGCCCAGGAACACGTGCTCTTGTGCCTGGTGCCTGCATTCTTCATTGCCGGAGCGATCGCCGTCTTCGTGAGCCAGGCGTCGGTGATGAAATACCTCGGGGCCAAGGCGAACAAGGTTCTGGCGTATGGCGTGGCGTCGGTCTCAGGCACAATTCTGGCAGTCTGTTCCTGCACGGTGCTGCCGTTATTTGCGGGGATATACCGCATGGGCGCGGGGCTGGGACCGGCGACGGCGTTTCTCTACTCAGGCCCTGCGATCAACGTTCTGGCCATAATCCTCACGGCCCGCGTGCTCGGCTTGCAGTTGGGAGCCGCCCGTGCCGTCGGCGCGATCCTCTTCAGCATCGTCATCGGCCTCCTGATGCACCTCATCTTTCGCAAGGAAGAGATTCAGAAGGCCCAGGCGCAGATGGCGATGCCTGAACCGGAGGTCACGCGCCCCCTGTGGCAGAACGTGCTCTACTTCGCCTCCATGGTAGGGGTGCTGGTGTTTGCAAACTGGGGGAGGCCGAGCGAGGCATCCGGGTTCTGGTATGCGATTTACTCGGCGAAATGGCAGATAGCCGCCGCCTTTTCGGTGGGCTTTGCCGTTATCTTGGCATTTTGGTTCGGATTGAAATGGTGGAAAGTCGTCGCCGCAGCCGTGCCGACGGCTCTCGTCGCAGTGCTTTTCCCCCATCTTCCGATGCTTGGATTTGCCGTTGGTGTCGTCGGGCTTTCGGCGATAACCAGCTCGCATAAGGGCGAGGCCGGCGAGTGGTTCAACCAGACATGGGGATTCGCCAAACAGATACTTCCCCTCCTCTTCTTCGGCGTTCTCATCGCCGGTGCGTTGCTGGGGCGGCCGGACCACGAAGGGCTGATTCCGTCGAGCTGGGTGAGCCGCGCCGTGGGTGGGAACTCGCTCAGGGCCAACGCATTGGCCTCTGTGGCGGGCGCTTTGATGTACTTCGCGACATTGACTGAAGTGCCGATACTCCAGGGGCTCATCGGCAGCGGGATGGGCAACGGACCGGCTCTGGCCCTCCTTCTCGCCGGGCCTGCGCTCTCCCTTCCCAACATGCTTGTCATCCGGAGTGTGATGGGAACGAAGAAAACTCTCGCGTACATCGCGCTTGTCGTCGTCATGGCAACGGTCTCCGGCATGGCTTACGGGGTGTTCGCGACGTGATGTTAGGACTATCGATGAAGCAACTCATGTGCTTTCCGAGCCAGGCCGAATTTGAGAGGGCGAAAGGACGCCTGGACGCGCTCTCTCTGCCGTGGGGCGTCATTTCTCCCGAGCCCGCCTACAGGGCGGTCGGCGTCCCCGTGTTGGTCGTGGATTCCGAGGCATGGGCTGAAATCGTGAAAGCCGTCGGGAGGGAGTTCATCTGTTCCGGATGGGTGAATTTCGAAGGGGCGGGGGACGGCGTCCCCGCGACCGAGCCTCAGGCATTTGAAGAAGATATATTCGGCTGGGCGGCGATAGTGGTGCTGGCTCGCTGCGTGGCCGACGAGAGGAAAATCCGCATCATCGCTCACATTTCGGGAGAGCTGACCGATGCATTCCCATATCTCAACGCTGAGATGCTCCAAGGCTGCTACAACCCCAACGGCCCTACGTTCACATTCATGGACGGATACAGGATGGTGTCGCTCTACCCCAGGCGGATCACCATAGCCAAGGCGGACGACATGGTCGACGCGTGGCGCGTCCTGGAAGAGGTTCGGTGCAGGGTGAACAGTGTCTGGGCGCGCAGAGCCCACATCCAGCCGTGCTACGAGATGAGAGAGAAGCCTCCCGCGCTGGAGATACTAAAGCGCCTGCCGCAGACGAACTGCCGGGCCTGTGGGGAACTCACATGCCTTGCGTTCGCCGTGAGAGTCCGTAGCGGGGAGGCGTCGGTTGAGGACTGTAAACCCGTTTTCCAAGGGGACTTTTCCCACCTCAAGGATGCCTTGATCGAGATATGCGCAGGTCTGGGCGTCGTGGACTGAGAAAGGAGCGTTTTTCGATGAAGAAACTGCAGATACTGGGCACGGGGTGCCCCAAGTGCAAAAAGCTGGCCGAGAACGCCGAGGCGGCAGCGAAGGAACTCGGCATCGAGTACTGCATCGAGAAGGTCACCAACATCAACGACATAATGAAGTTCGGCGTCATGATGACCCCGGCGCTGGCAGTCGACGGCGAGGTGAAGGTCGCCGGCAAAGTTCCCGACGTCGAGGAGATAAGAGGCATGCTGAAATGAGGAGGATAAGCGATGGCAGAGCAAAGCTGTTGCTGCAGCCCTGATACCGCCGCGGTGTTGTCTTGTTCCGGCGGCTCGAACGTCGGACAGGTGGCTAACGAGGTGGCAAGGCGAATCGAGACAGCCGGGCTTGCGAAGTTCTTTTGCCTTGCCGGCGTCGGCGGCCACATCAGCGGAATGGTCGCCTCGGCGAAAGGTGCGCAGCGGGTCTTGGTTGTCGATGGTTGCCCCGTTGCGTGCGGGAAGAAGTGCATGGAGGAGGCCGGCCTTAGAGAGTATGACTACCTGGTGGTTACCGAATTGGGGATCGACAAGAACAGGAACTTCAACCTGCCGACAAGCGACGTGGAAAAGGCGATGGCGGCTGCCGAGGAGAAGCTCAACGCGCCAGTGAGGCCGGCGAGGACCTGACGGATATGCCAGAACGCAGGATCGTCCTAGTCCTGGACGAGATTGAGATGCAGGCTTTGGAACGAGCGGTGATGGATGCCGACAGCCAGGCCGCGCTTGGCTTCCTGCGAAAGGTGCTGAAGCCGAAGGTCGAAAAGGAGCTTAGCAGGGGACATTGCAGGCCCT
>CAZBND010000025.1:14784-44067 GCA_964493415.1 uncultured Planctomycetota bacterium
AAGGTGCTGAAGCCGAAGGTCGAAAAGGAGCTTAGCAGGGGACATTGCAGGCCCTTCTTCGAGTTGGATAAGGGAGGAGGCGAGGTCATCGTCCGGCCCCCGCCTGTGGATGACGGTTGAGACGTTGGATTCGGGGGAAACGGAAAGCTGAGTGAGCCCATCGGCCCCAGGGCCGGGGCCTTTTTCGTGTGCGGCTTAGAGGTAGAAGGTTCGGATATCCAATAGCCTGTGAGGGAGAAAATGACTAAGAGCAAGGAGCCGGAGGAGAAGGAGCGCGCGTCCCGAAGTATGTTCGATCCCAATTACGTGCCGCCGCCTGAGCCGCCGCGAAAGCATCGCGGTATGTGGTGGAAAGTGGCGGTCGTGCTGGCGCTGCTGCTGACGGTTTCGGTCGTTATCCTGAAGAAGCATCATCGTGAGCCTGCGACCGCGCTATCCGCTTCGCAGGAGACACAGGCGGGGATGGGCGCTACGCCGGATCCGACCTTCTCTCCCGAAGATGTTCTGGCCACGGTGGACGGAAAAGAGATCACCTTGCGCGAGCTGGAGGAAATCCTTCAAACGGTTCCAGCGGAGTATCGGGGGCAATTCCAGCGGCAGAAGCACGAGTTCCTCGAGCAGATCATCGTGCGCGAAATGCTTCTGCAAGCGACGAATCATCTGGGCATCGCCGACACCGAAGCGTACAAGTCAGCCCTGCGGGCGAACGCCGATGCTACTCCCATTCAGAGAGAAGACCTCCTCATCAGCATCCTTTTGCAGGAGCATGTGTTTCAACAAGTCGAGATCTCGGATGATGACCTGCGCGCCTTCTACGAGGAGGTGAAGGCTGACATTCCGGGGCAGCCCGCGTTCGAAAGTGTCAAGGACTTGCTCCTGCCGTCCTTAAGGCAGCAGAAAGCGTACGAGGCCATGGAAGGATACATCGCCGAGCTCGGGGCAAAGGCTGTCGTCACTCGGAACGAGCAGTGGATCGCGGTCCAGAGGAAAGTCGCGGCTCAGAATCCGCTCGACAGCGTCTTGGGCAAAGGCATGCCCGTCCTGGCCGACTTCGGGCGAGGCACCTGCATCCCGTGCAAGATGATGCAGCCCATCCTCGACAAGCTCGCAGTGGACTTATCCGGCCAGGTGCACGTCCTTATCCTCGACACCAGCGACTATCCCTCTCTGTCCAGGAAGCACGGGGTTCGGCTGATCCCGACGCAGATATTCTTCGACGGTTCGGGCAAGGAGCAGTATCGGCACGAGGGTTTCATGTCTGAGGATGACATTCGCCGTAAGCTTCGAAGCCTCGGCATGGTTAGTGACTGAGCGCAGGAAAGGAATCGCGCCATGCAGCAACTCTTCACGGCCCTGACGCGCGCCATCGAAGGTTCTCCGGGGGTAGCCCTGAGCGCGGCCTTCGCCTGGGGGATACTGAGCATCCTCCTGAGCCCGTGCCACCTTGCGAGTATCCCTCTGATCGTCGGGTTCATCGACGGCCAGGGAAGGATGTCCAATCGTCGGGCATTCCTGATCTCGGTTCTATTCGCTACGGGCATCCTGATCACCATAGGCTTGGTCGGTGCGGTGACCGCTGCGGCCGGACGCATGATGGGTGACGTGGGCAGGTACGGGAACTATCTCGTCGCGGTGATATTCTTCGCTGTGGGGCTCCATCTCCTGGGAGTGATTCCCATGCCGTGGTCCGGCCCTGGTCAGGTGCGCGTGAGAGGGAAGGGGACAGTGGGAGCGTTCATCTTGGGCCTGGTCTTCGGCATCGCCCTTGGTCCGTGCACCTTCGCGTACATGGCTCCCATGCTTGGGGTCACGTTCAGGTTGGCGGACACGAATGCGCTATACGGGATTGCCCTCCTTGCTATCTACGGGGTCGGGCACTGTTCCGTTATCGTATTTGCCGGCACTTCCGCCGAGGCGGTCCAGCATTACCTGAACTGGAACGAGCGTTCGAGGGGGGCGGTAGTCCTGAAGAAAATCTGCGGCGTTCTGGTACTCCTTGGCGGGGTGTATCTCGTGTACGCCGCGCCGTAGGCTCTGCGGCATGATCACGTCAAAAGGTCGGTGCACACTAGAAGCACGGCTCCTTATACCGCGAAGTGTATCATATGAGAATAAGAGGCCCCCTCAGCATAACCAACGCGTTGGCTGACGAGAACGGGCTGCGAACTCTCTGCGCACTCAGCGGGGGGAAGCCGCATGCTGGCGCGTGAAGAGGAGGTACAGGCAGGGCATCAGGAAGAGCGCCACGGCGATTTCCATGATCAGCCCGCCGATCGCGCCGACCGCCATCGGCTGGAGCATGTCGCCCCCTTCCCCGAGGTTCAGCGCCAGCGGCAGGAAACCCATCATGGTTGTCAAGGTGGTCATCAAGCGCGGGCGAAGGCGGATCTTTGCGGCGTCCACCACGGCGTCGAAGGGGGAGAGGCCCTCGCGCACGCGAAGGTCGCCGGCAAACGTCAATAACAGCACGCCGTCGTTGACGCCGGCGGCCACCACGACCAGCACGCCGATGATGACCGTCGCCCCGAGCGGGAAGCCCATCGCGTAGAGAAGACAGACCACGCCGGTAAGACAGACGGGCACGCTGCCCAGGATCAAGGCGGGCAGCTTCACGCTGTTGAACTGGACCGTCAGGATGATGAATGAGAAGAAGAGCGCGAAGGCGAAAACGGCCAGCACCGTGTCCCTCATGTCGGACATCATCTCTGCTCTACCGCCGAAGGTGAACTCGTACCCCGCCGGAACCTCCATCCCGGCGAGCACGCCCCGAAGACCGGCGACCGCTCCGGCAAGGTCTCCGTCGGTCATGTCCGCCTCGACGGTGACCTGTTTGACCTGGTCTTGGCGAATGATTTCCACCGGTCCCACGGCCGGCCGAACGCTTGCGATGTCGCGCACGCGAAGGGTCTCGCCCTGGGCGCAGGTCAAGGAAAGGTTCTCGACGTCTTGGCGGCTCGTTATCTTCGCCTCGGGCACAATGAGCCGGACGTCGTAATACTCCGACCCGTCGCGGTAGCGCGTGGGCACGGTTCCGGTGATAAGCGTGCGCAATGCGCTCGCCACGTCGGCTACGGAGACTCCCAGCTCGGCGGCCTTCGCCCGATCAACATGAACGTGGTACTCGGGCCGCGAAAGGTCCATCGAGATGTTGACGTTGGCGAAGCCGCCGGCCTCCTGCATTGCGTGCGCCGCGCGGCCCGCGAGATCGGAAAGCGTCTCTGTGTCTTGGCCGCGGATTTCCACCACGATGTCCGACGCGCCCATACCGTGGATGCCCTTGACGGGCATCTGCCTGGCCATGGCCTTGATGCCTGGCAAGGGCACTTTGCCCACGATCTGACGCAGGCGCGCCACGTATTCGGCGGTGCTTACGTTGCGCTCGGCCTTGGGGACGAGCTGGAGGTCAAGTTCGCCCTCGTTGGCGACCTCGTAGGTGTAAAGCCCCTTGACTTGCCCGCCGGCCAAGGAAAAGACGCTCGCGATGAGCGGGTCGTCGGCGAGCTCTTGCTCGAGCTTTCGCAATGCCTGGTCGGTCTCGTGCACCGAACCGCCGGCGGGCAGTTTGACCTTCACCATGACCCGCCCGTCGTCCATCAGTGGCAGAAACTCGCCGCCCAGTCGGCCAAGCAGCATGAATCCTGCGCCAAGCGCCGCCATGAAAAGCAGCATGACGACCCACCGGGCGCGGAGGACCCTGCTCAGCGTCCACCCGTACGCGTCGGTCGCGCGCGCGAAGAGACGCTCGAAAGGCGTGGCTGTCCGAGTCTGCCGGCGACGTCGGAACAACGTGGCGGCGAGCATCGGCGTTACGGTCACGGCGACGGTGAGGCTGATAACCACGATACCTGCGACGACCAGGATCAACTCGCGGAACAGGAGGCTCGTCAGGCCGGGCACGATCAGGAACGGCACGAAGAGCGCCAGGAAGGACAGCGTCGCGGCGATGACGGCGGGGCCGACCTCGTCGGTCGCCGCCACAGCCTGGTCGGCCACGTCGTGGTCGGGATGCTCGTGGCGGAAGCGGGTGATGTTCTCCAGGACGACGATGGAGTTATCCAAAACCACGCCGATGGCAACTACCAGCCCGCCCAGGGAAAAGATGTTGAGCGAGAAGCCGGCCACCTTCATAAGGCCGAAGTTGAGCACCATGGTCAGCGGCAGCGCCACGGCCATCACCAGCACCTGCCGAACGCTGCCAAGGAACAGGTAGACGACGACCACCAGCAGGGCCGCCGCCCCGAGGGCCGCGTTGCGCACCCCCGCCAGGGACTGGCGCACGTACTCCGCCTGGTTCTCCATGTAGTCCAGACGTAGCCCTTCGGGGAAGAACGCTTTCAGCTCGCCGAGCTTGGCGGCTACCGCGTCAGCCACCTCCACAGTGTTGGCCTCGGCCTCCTTCAGAACCGATATCTTGACGCAGTCTTCGCCGTTGAACCGGGTGATCACGCGGGCATCCTCATGTGAGTCGGTCACTTCCGCAATGTCGCGCAGGTAGACTTTGCTCTGCCCCTGGCGGGCTATCAGGACGGAACGGATGTCCTCCAGGGAAGTGAATTCGCCCGTCGTGCGGGCGATCACTTCCGTGCGCCCGACAGTGACGCGTCCGCCGGTCTGCTCGACGTTCTCCTGGCTCAGCCGGCTCAATACCATATCCATAGACAGGTTGTGTTTATCCAGGGCCGGTGGGTCGAGGAGGATGCGTATCTCCCGTTCCAGCCCGCCCACAATCTCCGTGCCGGCCACGCCTTTGACGGCCAAGATGCGGTCCTGGAGCCAGTTCTGCGCCCACTCACGCAGTTGGACCGGCCCAAGTCGTTCCGAACTGATCGCCACTTGCATGACCGGTAGCTGTGAGGGGTCGGCTTTGAACACGAAGGGAGGATCGATATCCTCGGGCAGGTCCTGCTCGGCGCGGGCGAGCGCCGCGAGCACGTCCTGGAACGCCGCGTCGACATCCGTTCCGTACTCGAAATGCACGTCCAGCGCGTAGATACCCTCGCGAGCCGAAGACTCCAGGTAGTCGAGGTTGTCCACTGTGGCCATCAGGCGCTCGACAGGATCGGCGACGTCCTTGTCGATCTCGTCGGGCGTGGCCCCCAGCCATTTGATCTGCACCTTGACGAGGGGATAGGTGATGTCCGGCAGGAAGTCCACCGGCAGACGCCACAGGCCGTACAGGCCCAACACGACCAGTGCAAGCACGATGGCGCTTGTGGCCAACCGCCGTCCGACGGAATACCGCGTTATCCTCATCGCTCGTCCTCCGCAGCCATGGGCCGGGCTGCGGCGGTGCCTTGGCGACCTGGTTTCTCCGCGCCCTCGCCGGCGCCTGCGATTCTGACGGGCGCGCCGTCTGTCAAGCCCTCATTCCCCCTCACCACAACGTGTTCGCCGGGCGCTATGCCTTGGCTCACCTGAACGCTCCGCTTTCCTTCGATGCCAAGCGTAACTTTGCGCCGCACCGCCTTCCCCGCCTCGACCACGAACGCAATCGTTTCCCCTTGCGCAGTCTCGATCACGGCTTCGGTGGGGATGAGCACGGCCTGGCGCGCCAATCCCAACTCCAGCGTCAGCCGCGCGAACTGGTGCGGCATGAGGTCAACGGGCGGAGTGAACTTCGCCTCCGCCGTGCGTGTTCGCATGACTGGATCGAGCTGGGGATAGACGCGCACGACCTGGGCTGGGAACGTCCGGCCCGGGAGGGCGTCCAACGTCGCCTCCAGCCGAAGCCCCGTTCGCACCGCTGCGGCGTAGACCTCGGGGACGGAGAACCGCACGACAAGCGATGCGGGCGCGTACATCTCGATCAGGGGGCTTCGCGGCACGGCCAGGTCGCCGGGGCGCACGTGCACATGTGCAATTCTGCCATCGAATGGGGCCGCAATGACGCATTCGGCCAAATGCGCATCGGCCAGGGCAAGCTTGGCCGATGCTTCCTTCACGGCGGCCTCCTGGACGGCAAGCTCCGTGGTGGTGGGCCCGGCCCTGAGCATGCGCAGCGCCTCCTCTGCGGCGGCCAGCTCCGCTTCGGTCACCTTCATCCGTTCGCGCGCTTGGTCGAAGCTCTGCTGCGAGGTGAACTCTTGTTTGATGAGTTCCGCCTGGCGCTGGTAGCTCTTGCGGGACTCTTCGACCGTCGCCCGCCACTTCGCCAAGTTCGCCTCAGCCTTCTCTATCTCCTCCGGGCGGGCACCGGCTTTCAGGTCGGCGAGTTTCGCTTCGGCCAGCATCAGCGCGGCCCGAGAGGCCTCAACCTCCGCCCGGTGCACCTCACGGTCGATCTCGACGAGCTTCTCCCCCGCCCGTACCTCGTCGCCTTCGCGCCACGGGCAATAGGTGATAGGGCCTTCCTTTGTGGCGGCGATGACCACGGCATTGGTCGCAACCACTTCGCCGGTCAGTTCCAAGGTCTGCGTCATGTCGCCGACGCGTGCCGCTTCCACCTCCACCAGCGGGGCCTTGGCCGCTTGGCCCGGGTTCTCCGCCTTCGCTTGGGGCGTTCTGCCGACGGCCAGCCAGGCTGCCGCCGCGCCTGCCAGGGCAATCACCGGCAGAAGCAACACAAGTTTTTTTCGCTTGCTCACGGTTTCCCACTCTCCTTCATGATCAGTATTGCGAGCGCTCGGCAAGCGACAGCCCTACGGCCCGCTCGAACTGCGCTTTCGCCGTATACCAGTCCAGGCGAGACTGCACCAGCCGACGCTCCGCCTCGGTCTGCGCGGTCTGGGCGTCGATGAGCCCGATGATCGAAACGACGCCGCTCTTGTATTCGCCCTCGGCCAGGCGGGCGCTTTCGCTCGCGCCGGCGGTGAGCTTGGCCGCCGCCTCCACGGCCTCGGCCGATTCGATGAGCCGCCAGTAGGAGGTCCACACTTCGAGTTCGACTCCCTCGAGGAGGTCGGCGTGGTCGGCCATCTCGCGGGCGAGGTCTGCTCGAGCGCGCTCGAGGCGATAACCTCGCTCGAACCCGTCAAACAGCGGATAGCTCAGTGACAGCCCCACAGACCACTCGTCGCGGTCGGGAACGAAGTTCGTGTCCTTGGGACCGGCGCTCAAACCGGCGCTCAGGGTCGGCCAGTAGGCCGCCCGCGCGGCGGCGACCTCGGCTCGGTTCGCCTCGATGCGGGCCAGGGCGGCCCGCAACTCCGGGCGCTGCCGCGCCGCTTCGTCGAGCAATTCCTCTATGCGCGGCAGCTCCTCCTTTTCCGTGTCGGCGGGCAATTCGGCGATCTCGAATCCGGTGTGTACGGGCAGTCCCATCCCGCGAGCGAGACGGCCGCGCGCGGTCTGGACGCCGTTGCGGGCCTGCACCAGGAGCAGCTCCGCCTCAGCGCGTTGGGTTTCCGCCCTCAGAACGTCCGCACGGGTCACCACGCCCGTTGTGTGCCGCGCCCTCGCTAGGTCGACATGGTATTGGGTTCGCTTCACTGTCTCCTCAGCGACTGTGAGGGACCACTGGGCGGCGAGGAGCTCGTGGTAGGACTCCTCGACCGAGAGTGCGACATCCTGCAGGGTTGCGTTGTGGCGAAAGTCCGCTTCCATGAGAGCGGCCTCGGCGCCCGCCACCCGCGCCCGGCGCGCGCCGCCATCGAAGAGCAAATAGCTCACGTCAATGCCGGCGGCGTAGGAGTTGCGCGGATCATTCTCCTTGTCGCTGTCCAGCGAGACCGACTTCCCTCGTGCGGTTTCGGCTCGAAGGCCCGCCGAAGGGAGATAGGCGGCGCGCTCTTCGCCCACACGCGCGCCCGCCGAACGCGCTGTTTGCCAGGAACTACGCGTCCGCGGGTTGCGCTCCAGCGCCGTCCGGATGCAATCGGCCAGGGTGAGCCTGCCGTCCTCTCTCGTTGCGCTCAATACAGGTTGAGACAGCCTCTCCGGCCCCACGGCCGGAGCGCTCTCCACCGTCGGTGACGCATCGTCGGATGAGTAGTAAGCTGACGGCGTGACAGGAATGCGGGCTTTGGCGTTCCATGGGTCAACGCCCGCGCAACCGGAGATTGCGATGACGGCGAGGCCGGCGATGCCGACGGAATAAATTTTCGACACAATTCTTCCCACTCGATTTTCCTCAAGGGAAGGGCCGCCAATCCCCGCGATTGGCGGCCACACTCGACTTACGGACAGACCGCGCAGTCCCTAGGCGGTCAATGGCACGGCCCGGCAAAGCTGTGACTGCAACCGTGTTGCATTCCGTGGCGGCCATGGCCGCCGTCATGGCTTCCACACTGTCTGCGCACGTCACAGACACCGTCGCCGTCCGCATCCTCGAACCCCGGGCAGTCCGCGGTATGAGCGACGCCCTGTTGGGCGACATCATCTATACTGACTGCCTGTTCATCCGGGGCCGGCAGGTTCGCAGCCCGGCTTTGGGCAATCGCATACGCCCCGAGGGCTGCCAGCGCCACGACTCCGATCACTACCAGCAAGAGCATCGATTTCCTCACTGTCGCCTCCTTATGTTTTGTTCACGCCGATCTTGGTAACGTCTGGTAACACGTAGGCGGGCGGACTCTTGCGCTTTCACCTCCTTACATAGGGGTTCTTTTAACCGCGCGTCGGAAGAGGGTGGCGGGCTGCTTCGCCGTCTCCCGCCTCGCGGGCGGCTTGCGCAGCCCCTCGGCCCGTCATGGGCCCGTGTCCGGCGCATCCGGACTGCTGTCGCATCATCCGGAAAAGTTGTTCCTGCTGCTCGTGTGTCAGAAAGTTCTTTTCGCTCAGGAGGTGGTCGATGACGAGTTGCTGCATTTGGCGCTGGCGGGCCACGATCTCCTCCTGCTTGGCACGGATTGCGTCGCGGTCGGGCTCCGGCGCGGCGATCAAATCTATCATCTCCGCGCGGGCGCAGTTGATTTCGGCTGAGACGGCCTGAGCGGATTTCTGGAACTCGGCGAGCCGAGGCTCGATCTCGCGCCACTGCGCCTCGGTCGCGCCGAGCCGGCGATGGAGCGGACACCAGATGCCTTCCTCGTGCCTTGGCCCGTGACGGCCTGGTAGATGCGTGGGCAGTGCGCGCGCGGCCCAGACGGCCACGAAGGCGAGGTTGAGCGCAACGGACAGGAAGACCAGCAGCGGCATTATCTTCTTCCGCATGGCTATTGCCCCCCTCCGTTATTCGCCGATGCGAGCGTCAGGTAGGCGTCGGCGAGTGAACCGGCCGGCGCATCGGAGAGGTAATCGAAGCCGTATACTGCATCCGGATCGGCTTGCGCGAGGTCGGGCGGGGTCGCCGAGCCGCCGACAAAGTCCAGCCCCATCATCGAGCCGAGACCGAGGCCCAGGATAACCATCGCCGCCGCTGCGAGACGCATGGCCGGAGAGAACGACTTCCAGAACGGCACGACGACACGCCGCTGCTCGCGGCGTCGAGCGGCGCGGATGACCGCGCGTTCGGCGAAGCCTGCCGGAATGTCGGGCGGTTGGGCTAGTTGCGACAGCGCCGCTGCGGTGGCGCGGAGTCGTTCGAGCGCTTCGCGGCATGAGTCGCACGCCCCGACATGGCGCTCAATATCGCCTCGCTGCTCCGAGGACAGTTCTCCGTCCAGGTAGCGGTTCAGCATGGATTGAATGTGTCTGCAACGCATCGCAAGTCATCCTTTCACCTGAATAAACGGACTCGAAGCGAAAAACCCCCGCGGAAAATCTCAGGCATTTCCCGGTTCCTTGAGCCGACCTTGGAGCGCGTCCCTGCCGCGGGCAAGGAGCCGCTCGACGGATTTCACCGACGTGCCGATGGCGTCGGCGATCTCCTGGTAACTCAAATTCTCGTAGTGGCGGAGGACTAGGGCGGCGCGCTGGCGGGGAGGGAGAGCGTCCAAGGCGCGGCGGACGGCCTCGGCGGACTCACGCCGGGCGAGCGCCTCCGGAGGGCCTGGATCAGCGGATGGCGACGCGGGCAGGCGATCCATGTAACGAGGACGTTTCTTCTCCAGGCGATCCAGGCATAGACGGGTGACGACGCGGTAGAGATACGTTCGGAAGGACGCCGTGGGGCGGTAGCGCGAGGCCGCGTCTAGGATTTTCAGAAAGGCGTCCTGGGCCGCGTCCTCGGCCTCCGCCGGGTCGCCGAGCAGCCGCCAGGCGGCGTTCCAGGCCGACCGCTGATGACGGCGCACGAGTTCGCCGAAGGCATCCAGGTTGCCGCCGGCGGCGGCCTGCATGAGTTCCTCATCGGTCGGCATGGGCCGCGCCTTTCGTGCGTCCAACGATGAGGTAATGGACGGCCAAACCCGCCGCGAAGCCCACCGCCATGTTCACCGCCACTGAGCCGGCTACGGTGACAGCAACCGGAATAAGGCCCCTGTCCAGCCGCAGGTCCCGCGCGAACTTGAACAGCTCGATGCCGACGAGCAGCATCATCGCGCCCACGATGGCGCGGGGGAAGGCCAGGAAGAGCGACGCGATGCCGCCGGCGAGGAAGAGACCCAAAGCAATCTCGATCACTCCCTCGATGAGGTTCGTGCCGCCCGTGCGCGCCCCGAAGTAGTACTGCCCCGCCAGCCCGCCCGCGCCGTGGCATAGCGGCATGCCGCCGAAGAAGGGGAGGATCACGTTCATGACGCCCATGTTCACCGACAGTTGGCGCTCGGTGATGCGGCGGTTCGGCCAGTACTGCGAGACGAGCGCTGACGTGGCGATGACGGCGTTCGTGGCGGTCAAAGGTATCTGCGCCAGGCCGCCGTCGCGCAGGACCGGCCAGACCAGGCGAAGGTCGAACGTCGTCAGCGGCGGGAGCGCGAAGGACAGCCCGGCCACGGCCCCAAGTTCTTCGCGCCATGCCATGACTGCGATGCCCAGGACCACCAGCACGATCGCCGCGGGAGCGTAGCGGTTTTGGCGCAGAAGCAGCACGATGGCGACGGAGACGATGCCCAGCAGCCACCACCCGCTCACCATCTTGATGCCCTCGACGGCCAGCAGCGCGCCGAGCGAGAGCTGAATGCCGCGCACGACGGCCCTGGGCGTCCATCGGGCGACGTGCGCCATCGCGCCGGTGGTGCCCATCAGCAGCCACACGACGCCCATGACGAAGGCCGAGGTGTAGACCTTTTCCGGCGTCCACGCCTGGGCGATGGCCATAATCGCGAGTGCCTTCATCGGCTCGATGGGCATGGGCAGGCGATACACGAGGGCGGTGACGATGTTCGCGAGTCCCATCATGACGAGAAGCCCGGCGGGGTTCATCTTGCAGACGGTCATGTAGCCGATGGCCAGCGGCAGGAGCGTTCCGAAGTCGCCCATGGAACCGGCCAACTCGCGCAGGTTGAACACGAACGATCCGATCTTCATTCGCTGTCACAGTCCCTTCGCCCGCCCGTGACGATGGAAGCGGCAGGCACTCCACATGAATCCGGCGGCAAAGACGACCAGGATGGCAGGGCTCAGCGACAACGGGAAATATCTCGGCTGGCCGAAGCCGGCGCGGATGAGATCACCGGCGTAGGACAGGGGTGAGACGGGGGCCACCCACCGGGCCCAGGCGGGCATCTGAGGGATGGGCAGGAAGACCCCGCTGACAAACAGCAGCGGCAGGCGCACCAGGTTGGACAGGAGCATGATGTTGGAGGGGCTACTCGCCGGCGGTGCGGCCAGCAGCACCCCTAGCGACGCGAAACTCAGCGCGCCGAGGATGATGCCAGCCACAAGCAGTCCCACGTTCATGACCGCCGCGTCCGTCAGCGCCAAGCCCAGGAACACCGGGATGACGGACAGGCACGCACCGAAGAGCAGCCCGCTGATCACGTCGCCGCCGATGATTGCCTCTGGACAAACCGGCGTCGCGATAAGCCGCTCGTAGGTTCGGGCGGCCCGCTCCCACGGCGTCACCAGCGGGCCGACTGCACTGGCGGTAAACCATAACGCCATGGCGACCATCCCCGGCACAATGCTCTCTGCCGCGACGGGTCGGCCCATCTTGAATGCCAGGAAGAAGAACACCGGGAACAGTACGCCGAAGATCAACACTGGTGGCTTCAGATAGTACAGGAGGGCGTTTTTCTTGACGATTACCAGCGCCCCGTGGAACTGGTGCTCCCAGGCATGAACGGTCTCCGTGCGGTCGGTCATTTCGACACCTCCTGCGTCCTGTCCGCGGTGAGATGGAGGAAAACCTCTTCCAGGCTGGGCTTGCGCGTGCAGAGGTGAGCAATCTCCCATCCCCGGCTGTCGCCAAGGCGAACCACCGCTGCCGCAACGCGTCCAGGCGTCTGGGTGTACAGGCGATGGCGTCCGGCCTCCTCGCTTACCTGCGCAACGCCCGGGATAGCCTCGAGTTCGGCAGCGCCGGCAGTCCCTCCCTGGAAGGCCACCTCGGTGTACTGTCTCGAGCGCACTATGCTGCGAACCCCATCGGGCGTGTCGACGGCGGCTATGTGCCCCTTGTTGATGATCGCGACGCGGGTGCACATCTCTTCCGCCTCGTCCATGTTGTGCGTGGTCAGGAAAACGGTCAGCCCGGTCCGGTTCAACTCGCTCACGATCTGCCGAATCAACCGGGCGCTTTGGACGTCGAGGCCGCTTGTGGGTTCGTCCAGGAAGAGGATCTCCGGGCGCGTGACCAGCGCGGCGCAGAGCATCACCCGCTGCCGGAGCCCTTTGGAGAGCACGCGCGCCTTCTGCCGCTTGCGTTCTCCAAGGCCCAGCGCATCGAGGAGCCGTTCGCCCTCGCGGGCGCGTTCCTTCCGCGGCACGCCGTGTAGCTCGGCCATGAGCATCACGTTCTGCCACACGGTCAGGTCGAGGTAGACGTTCGCCTCTTCCGGCACCACGGCGAGGTGGGCGCGAGACAGGAGCGCCTCCTTTCGGATGTCATGTCCCTGGATGGAGGCCGTTCCCTCGGTTGGCTCCAGCACGCCGGTGAGCATCCGAACCGTGGTCGTCTTCCCCGCCGCGTTCGGGCCCAAAAAGCCGAAGATTTCGCCCTCCTCAACGCAGAAGCTCACGCGGTCTACCGCTACCAGATCGCCGTAGCGCCGGGTGAGCCCGTTGACTTCAATGGCGTTGGGCACTCTCGACCCCTCCCTTCTCGAAAAGTAGCCAGAACCCTGGGGGAACGGGCTCAAGCAGCGACTCGCCGAGCCCTGCAGCCCGCGCTTGAAGCTCTAGCCATTCCGGCCTGCGCTTGCTATACCAGTCATCCAGAGCTTTCTCACTCCGAGCCTTCAGCTCTTGATTCCGGCGACGAAAGAACTCCTGGCGCGCGGATTCGGGATACGAGCTGCCAAAGCCCCCGCCGACCAAGGCGCGACCACCGGGGCCGAGGATCCGGTAGACCTCCCGGAGGCCCTGTGCCGGCTCGTCCCAGAAAAAGACCGAGCCGCGACTGACTACGAGGTTCACCGAGCAATCGGCGAAGGGCATACTCTCCGCGCGGCCGGCGACAGCTAACGCACGCGTTCCCAGGCCGGAGTGCTTCGCGCTTTCAAGAGCTTTGCGTAAGGCGTTGGCGCGTGGGTCCACAAGAAGGATAGTGCTGCGTGACGCTCTTGCCAGGGCGAGTCCCAGTCCGCCGCTGCCGCAACCCAGGTCGACCCAAACGCCCTCCTCCGGTCGGCAGTAGCTGAGGACGTCCTCTGCAACGGCGACGAACCAATCCGGCAACCGCCTGGCAGATTTCGGCCTGACGTCACGTTCCACGGAGCACTTCCGTGGGTTCTATAGTCATTCGCTCTCGGCCTTTTTCACGCAGGGATGTTCCTTCACCTCGCCGTGGCACTTTCTGATCTACTCGGGAGAGCAATCCTGCGGCTTGCCCTTCAGCTCGCTAGGCTTCAGACACCCCTTCTTTGCGTCAGCCATGTTGCGCGTCCTCTCCTTAAGCGCCCGCGCAATTGCTTGCAGGCTGGAAAAAAAAGAAGAGCTCTACCCGGATCCTTCGCCGAGTAGTTCGTCCGCCAGCTTTCTCCATCCGGCCAGCGTTTTGGGGTTCATGCGGTAGTGGACGTAGTACCCGCGCTTGTCGGGGATGACGAGGTCTGCCGCGCGCAGCACTCGCAGGTGCTGCGAGACCGCCGCGGGGGTGACCCCCAGTCGCGCCGCGAGCGCGTTGACGCACATCGGCTTGTTCCGGATCAGTTGGACTATCCGGAGGCGTGTCGGCGCTGAAAGGATCTTGAAGATTCGCGCTGCCTTTTCGGGATCGGTCACTTGCGCGCCTTGATTAAGCATATATGCAAATACTACAGCGGTCCTTGCCGCCCTGTCAATTCTTCGGCTCGAAATTCTGCGGTCAGGCGCGGGGGAGAAACAGGACAGGACGCTGCTTTAGGTCGGGCTTGACAAGCGAAGGGGGAGGGGTACAATTAGTTATGTGGCGAATTAACGGAGGTAATCATGCGGGAACTTCTGCTCGTAACGAAAGCCTTGGCCGATGAAACGCGCCTTCGGGCTCTTCGCGCGCTGCGCGGGCGCGAGCTCTGCGTCTGCCAGATCGTGGAGCTTCTGGGGCTTGCGCCCTCAACGGTCTCGAAACACCTGTGGCTCCTCAGACAAGCACGCCTGATTGAAGGGCGCAAAGAGGGCCGCTGGATGTTCTACCGCCTCGCGGGGCGCGACGCTCCGCAAGTCGCTCAAGAAGCGCTCGCCTGGGTGAATCGGTCGCTCGCCGCTTCACCGAAGATCAAAGAGGACGGCAAGCGGCTCAAGCAGATACTCAAAATGGACCCGGAGGAAATATGCAGGCGACAAAGCAAAAGCTGAAGCTCCTTTTTCTTTGCACGGGCAATTCCTGCCGCAGCCAGATGGCTGAAGGCTGGGCTCGGCAACTGAAAGGGGACCTCATAGAATCCTACTCCGCGGGCATCGAGGCCCGCGGCCTGGACCCGCGCGCGGTAAAGGCTATGGCCGAAGTCGGCGTGGATATCTCCGGGCAAAGGTCGAAGCCCGTCCGGGAAGTCATGGGAATTGACTTCGACTACGTTATCACTGTCTGCGGGCATGCGCGCGAGAGCTGCCCCATCTTCCCCGGCAAGGCCAAGATAGTTCACCACGGTTTCGACGATCCTCCCCAACTTGCCGCCGGCGCGAGGACGGAGGAGGAAGCGCTGACCCACTACCGGCGCGTGCGCGACGAAATCCGCGCATACGTCGAAACGCTGCCTGAATCGCTCGAGAAAGAAAGGTAAATTTCATATGGCAACGGAAGGTTTGGCGGAGAGACAGGCAAAGGGCCTGAACGTTTTCGAGAAGTACCTGACCGCCTGGGTCATCCTGTGCATCATCGGCGGCATTGTGCTGGGGAAGCTCGCCCCGGGGTTCGCGAAGGCCCTCGACGGCATGGCCATCTATGTAGGCGAAGCTCCCGTGGTCTCGATCCCCATCGCCGTCTGCCTTTTCTTCATGATGTACCCGATAATGGTGAAGATAGACTTCGCCGAGGTCATCAAGGCCGGCAAGAGCGGGAAGCCCGTGGGACTGACCCTGTTCGTCAATTGGGCCATCAAGCCTTTCACCATGTATGCCATAGCGTTGCTGTTCCTGGGTACGCTGTTCCACGGCCTCATCGGTCCCGACGCTGTCGACTACGTTAAGATGCCGCTGGGCCTGGACCTGCCCGTCGGCGCGACCCACGGGGCCGGCACGGTCATTATGCACGAAGGCGTCAAGGTGCTCCAGGTTCCGCTGTGGCGAAGCTATCTGGCCGGCTGCATTCTCTTGGGCATAGCCCCTTGCACGGCCATGGTGCTGGTGTGGGGCTATCTCGCCAGGGGGAATGACGGCCTGACGCTGGTCATGGTGGCGATCAACTCGCTGACGATGCTTCTGCTCTACGGCGTGTTGGGGGGCTTTCTCTTGGGAGTCGGGCGGCTGCCGGTTCCCTGGCAGGCCTTGCTGCTGTCGATTTCGATTTACGTCGCCCTGCCGCTGGTGGCGGGCTACGTCTCGCGCAGGTGGCTCATCGCCGCCAAGGGCCGCGCATGGTTCGAGCAGAAGTTCCTGCACGTCCTGACCCCGATCACGATCATCGCTCTGCTGATCACGTTGGTGCTGCTGTTCAGTTTCAAGGGCGAAGTGATCCTGGGCAATCCGCTGACGATTCTCTGGATCGCCATCCCTCTGTTCATCCAAACGAACCTCATCTTCTGGTTGGGCTACGGGCTGGCGAGGCTGCTGAAGCTGCGATACGCGGATGCCGCCCCAGCGGCCATGATCGGCGCGTCGAACCACTTCGAGGTGGCCATCGCGACGGCTACCATGCTGTTTGGACTATCGTCGGGCGCCGCTCTGGCCACAGTGGTTGGCGTGCTGATCGAGGTGCCCGTGATGCTCATGCTGGTGAAGATATGCCTTAGAACACAACGTTGGTTCAAGACTGCGGAGGCCACGACATGAAAAGCCGCAAAGACGCGCATGAGATCGTAAGGAAGGCATATGGAGACATCGCTAAGAGACAAACGCCATGCTGCCAGCCGAGGGCCGCTTGCTGCGGGACCGGCTCTACTCCAAGTGCGATGCCGGAGGCGGAGCTGGGGCTTTCGTGCGGAGATCCGGTGGGACTCGCCGAGATACGCGAAGGGGAGGTCGTCGTGGACCTTGGGAGCGGAGGGGGAAAGGACGTGTTCATGGCGGCGGAGAAGACCGGGCCGACAGGACAAGCGATCGGGATCGACATGACCCGGGAGATGCTGGAACTCGCGAAAAGGAACGCGGTGAAATTCCGCCAGCGCACGGGGCTTGGTAATGTGGAGTTCCGCGAGGGGAAGATCGAGGAGCTGCCGCTGAAGGATGCTTCGGCTGACCTGGTGATCTCCAACTGTGTGATAAACCTCTCGCCTGATAAGCCGCGCGTCTTCAGAGAGATTTTCAGGGTGCTCAAGCCCGGCGGGAGGATGGTCGTGAGCGACGTGGTCTTAAATGAGAAGCTGCCTGAAGAACTGCTGAAGGATGAAAGGCTTTACGCGGGCTGTGTCGCGGGGGCTTTGGTGCGCGAGGATTACCTGAAGGCGATTCGCGACGCGGGATTCGGGAAAGTCGAGGTGTTGGCTGACAGGAATATGTCCCTGGATTGGGCGGACCCCATAGCCGAGACGTGGCGCGACGTGCTCGAAGGCGCCGTGGCGAGCATCACGGTGAGGGCGACCAAGAAAGGCCCGGGCCGGAGGAACGCGGAGATTTGTTCGCAGCGGCGCAGCGTCGCTTCCTAATTGCAATATGTCGCCTGCACCTGCGGGTTCTCTTGTTCCTGTGCAGACTTGAGGATTCGGGTTAGCCCGCGGCCCACTGAGCCGCGATGCGGTGCGGCAAGGTAGCGGGCAATAGGAACGCGCCTGATTACTTCCCGGCGGGGCATAGTGGTGACGCGCTGACGATCCAGCGGCTCGCGTCGACTCTCGTCAGGCCCCGTACGCCTGGGAGCAATTGAGCACTCGAATCGGGGCCTCTGACTGCGACATCCAACCGCGTCGTGCCGCGTTTTGCATGGGCGACGAGAAGCCGTGCGGCGAGAGGGACATCATCTGTCGGCGAGGGCCCTCGGCAGAGCGCGGTCGGCCCGGGCGAATTCTGCGGGATAAGCAGCGCATCGTCGGGTCTGACGAGGCTCTCAAGCACGGCGTTCTCCTCTTCGTTTCTGCCCACGACCACCTTGGCTCCGCTGTCCAGCCGGAAATGACGTCCCAGCTTGAGAAGGCCTATATCGCTCATCTTGCATGAAGGGTCGTAGTCGAACAGGTCCCGCAGGCGGACCGAGAATTCTCTGTCAGTCAGGAGACAACCTCCGGCGGGGCACAAGTAATCCCTTATGCCGAGCTTGTTTGCCAACGCGATCTGGGGCTTCCGCGAGCGGCCCTGGATGGCTTTGAGCCGCGCTGTGTCCAGGAGCCCCTTTTCCTCCGGAAGCGATTCCGGAAGAAGCTTACTTGAGAGCGGACGCACAATCAGTCCGGCCAGTCCTGACTCGTGCTCAATGATTTCCATCGCGTGGCGGCGCTGGGACATGGGGCGCTCGCCGAGCACTTCCCCCGTTGCGATGAAGTCGGCGCCCGTTTCCTCCATGCGACGCCGGGCTTGAGAGAACATGTGAATGCGGCAGTCCAGACATGGGTTCATGCCGCGGCCTCGGCCGAATCTTGGATGCTTAACGACCTGGAGGTATTCCTCGCCGCAGGCGAGTATCTGAACAGGGATGCCCAACTGTTCGGCCGCTTTTCGGGCTGCCGGGCATCCCAGCCCCTTGGGCGTACAGCGGCAGAAGGGGGAGACGAAGTTGAGCGCCTCAATTTGAATTCCCATGTCGAGAAGCAGCTTGCCGGCGAGGGTGCTGTCAAGGCCTCCGGAAAGCAATAGAATCGCCTTTGGCATGTTCACTGTGTCCGTTTCTACGTGTTGCCGGGTGGTTTAGGGGGTCTTTGCCGGCCTCGGCCCGGCTGGAGAGTTTCGCCCTGCTCTGGGGGTGTTGCTCGACCTTTTCATTGTAATCGCCGGCCGGAGAAAAGCAACTAGGAGCGTAAGGTATGATGCGCGAAAGACTTGCGGCAGGTGGTCGTGGGATTTGCGGGGGAGGGGAGAGAAAAAATCGGGTGGCCTATTGACAGGTAGGGTGAGGCGGCTATAATTCCAGTAAGTGCCCGTAAAAGGTAGACTATGCTTCTCGAGAACGCCAGAATGAATCATGCGTGCGTCGCGCTATTGGAGCTCTCCCAGCACTGGGAGACGGGGGAACTGGTGAAGACCAAGGACATATCTCGGGAGAATTCGCTGCCGCACAAGTATCTGACGCAGATACTGCTTCAGCTTAGGAGTGCCGGGCTTGTTGTGAGTGTCCGTGGATCGCGCGGGGGATTCAGGCTCGCGCGCCATCCTCGGGAGATAACGGTGTGGGATGTTTTTCAAGCGGTAGAGAGCACAGGCCGCGAACGCAGGGAGGGAAAGGCCGGGCTGCGGGAGGGGCAGCGGCTACTGGCGAGCGTTTGGAGAGAGGCGGCCGGCGGGGTGAGGGAGACGCTGGAGAAGTACACGTTCGAGGATTTGCGCACGGCGGCGCAGGTGTACCACATATGAGTCCCCTTTTTTGGGGCAATACACTAGTAAAAGAATAGGATGGGTAGGAAAGAGCGGAGGTTGCTGTGACACGGATCGGATTTGAGGATAGGGCGAGCCTTCAGTCCCTGAGCGCGGAAGGGCTCTTGACATGGGCGCTGGATGAGTTCGGTGACGAGGTCTCGCTGGCGTGCAGCTTTGGCGCGGAGGATGTGGTGCTGGTCGACATGCTGTGCAGGCTCACCTCGAAGCCCAGAGTGTTTGCCATTGACACCGGCAGGCTTCACGAGGCGACGTACGAGGTCATGGAGCGAATCAGGGAGAAATATGGTCTCGACCTCGACATCTACTTTCCGTCGCGAGGGGAAGTGGAACGGCTGGTCAGCGAGAAGGGTCTTTATTCATTCCGCACCAGCTTGGAGGGACGGAAAGAATGCTGTCGGATAAGGAAGGTGGAACCACTGGGGCGGGCGCTGAAAGGGCTCAAGGCGTGGATAACGGGGCTCAGACGCGACCAGAGCATTACCAGAACGGAGGTTGCGAAGGTGGAAGTCGACGACGCGCACGGGGGAATCGTTAAGCTCAATCCCCTTGCCGACTGGAGTTCTGAGGCGGTGTGGGAGTACATCCGGGCCAATGACGTTCCCTACAACGCTCTGCACGACGTCGGCTATCCGAGCATCGGCTGCGAGCCGTGCACACGGGCTGTGAAGCCCGGGGAGCGTCCGAGAGCCGGCCGCTGGTGGTGGGAGAATCCGGTTGATAAAGAATGTGGTCTTCATGTTGAGGAAAGGAAGTGACCATGCCCTCTTTAGTCTTGCCGCACGGCGGGAAGCTGATCGACCGAACAGCCGAAGGGAAAGAGCGCGCGGAATTGCTTGACAGGTTCGCGGGGTACCCCGCGGTTGAAATAGACCGGCTTGCCGCTTCGGACATCGAGCTCTTGGCCACTGGAGCGTTCAGCCCGCTTAAAGGGTTCATGGGGCGGGATGATTATGAGTCGGTGCTGGCGTCCAACCGGTTGGCTTCGGGGCTGCCGTGGACCATACCTGTAACGCTATCGGTGTCGCGCCGAGCAGCCAAAAGAGTGAGCTCCGCCGGCGATGTGGCCCTTATTTGCCCGGAAAATGAAACGAGGGCGGTTCTTCATCTCGAGGACGTGTTCGAACACCCCAAAGAGAGGGAATCGGTACAAGTGTACGGTACCAGCGATTTCGCGCATCCGGGTGTAGCGCGGCTTTACGGGCGGGGAGAAGTTCTGCTGGGCGGGAGCATAACCGTGGTTTCGCTTCCGAAACACGGCACTCTCCTCGAGTACCGTCACGCGCCTGCAGAAACGCGGGCGGCTTTTTCGGAGCGGGGATGGAAGCGTATTGCCGGGTTCCAGACGAGGAACCCAATCCACCGCGCGCACGAGTACATCCAAAAGTGCGCTCTTGAGATAGTGGACGGGCTTTTCCTTCAGCCGCTGGTCGGGGACACCAAAGCTGACGACATACCGGCGGAGGTGAGCATTCGAAGCTACGAGGTCGTCACGAGCAGGTATTATCCCAAGGATCGCGTCTTCCTGGGGGCGTTTCCGGGATACATGAGATATGCCGGGCCGCGGGAAGCGGTTTTTCACGCCTTGGTGCGGAAGAACTACGGCTGCAGTCACTTCATCGTGGGGAGAGATCATGCGGGTGTCGGTGATTACTACGGACCGTTTGATGCGCACAAGATATTCGAAAGCTTTGGCCCGGACGAGATCGGGATAACGCCGTTGTTTTTTGACCACACATTCTATTGCCGCGATTGCGAGGGGATGTCCTCCCCCAAGACGTGCCCGCATTCCTTGGGGTCGAGATGCTTGCTCTCAGGGAAAAGGGTGCGGGAACTGCTGGCTGAGGGGAAGACGCCTCCCACGGAGCACACGAGGCCCGAGGTAGCGGAGATTCTGGTGGAAGCGTACCGGAAGGCTAACGGGGCGTCCAATTCGGAGCCGGAGGGGGAGCGTACGCCTGCGGGAAGCTCGTGCGCAAAGGTGAAGAAAGGTGGCTGATGAGGATGTCGGATGACCTTCGGCCGGTGCGCTCGGCTGACCTCACGCGGGAAGTCTGCCCGATGACCTTCGTGAAGTTGAAGCTCCACTTGGAGCTGATTCAGCCCGGGGAGGTTCTCGAAGTGTTGTTGAAGGAAGGCGAGCACATGCGGGACGTGCCTCGGTCGGTGAAAGAAGAGGGGCATAAGATCGTGGCGGTGGAACCGGTCGGCGAGAACTACAGAGTGTTTGTCCAAAAGGCGGTCTGCGGGGGTTCGGGGGAGGTAAGCAAGCAATGAATTTCGTGAAGGGACTCAAATGCAGAGAAGAAGGATGCGGCGGGAGGTATCCCAAAGAGCCGTTGCACATATGCGAGCACTGCTTCGGGAAATTGGAGGTTGACTACGACTACGAGGGGATAGCGAGGGGGATATCGAGGGATGTGATTGAACAGCGCCCGGCGACGATGTGGCGGTATCGTGAGCTGCTTCCGATAGACGGCGATCCGACTGCGGGCCTCACGACAGGATTCACCCCGCTGTTCCGAGCCGAGAGGCTGGCCCGTGCGCTGGAACACGACGAGGTATACATCAAAAACGATGCGGTGAATTCCCCGACGCTTTCTTTTAAGGATCGAGTGGTCTCCGTGGCGTTGTCGAAGGCGAAGGAGTTCGGATTCGACACCGTAGCGTGCGCGACGACCGGCAACCTTGGGAATAGCCTTGCAGCGCAGTCCGTCAAGGCAGGTCTTCGGTGTTTCATATTCATGCCGGCGGATCTCGAGCAGGGGAAGATCGTCGCGACGTCGGTGTACGGTGTGAACGTAATCGGGATATCGGGGAACTACGACAACGTGAATCGACTGTGCACGGAAATAGCGGATCGCTGCGGGTGGGGGTTCGTGAACATAAATTTGAGGCCGTACTATGCCGAGGGGTCCAAGACGTACGGATTTGAGATAGTGGAGCAGCTTGGCTGGCGCGCGCCGAAGCACGTGGTTGTGCCGATGGCGGGTGGGTCTCTGGTTACCAAGGTGCACAAGGCGATAAAGGAGTGCCGAGAAGTCGGGCTGATAGAGGGTGCCGATACGCGCATACACGGGGCCCAGGCATCGGGGTGCAATCCCATTTCCGCGGCGATCAAGGCCGGCGAGGAGATCATTACTCCCGTCAGACCCGACACCATCGCTCATTCGATAGCCATCGGCAATCCGGCGGACGGGTACTATGCAGTGGAGACGATTCGCGATAGCGGGGGGTGGGCCGAGGACGTTACCGATGGGGAGATTGTGGAGGGGATCAGGCTGCTCGCTGAAACAGAGGGTGTATTCACTGAGACGGCGGGAGGGGTCACAGTGGCGGTCACGAGAAAGCTCATCGAGCAGGGCCACATACCACGGGACGAGTCGGTGGTGATCTCGATCACGGGGAACGGGCTCAAGACCCAGGAGGCGGTGCTCGGGAAAGTCAGGGAGAGGGTGATCATAGAGGCGCGGTACGAAGACTTTGAGGCGGCGCTCGCGTCACTGGAGGCTCGCGATCAAGGAGCCGCCCTGTCCGCAAAGGAGGAAGCCAAGTGCCTGTGACAGTTAGAACATCCTCTGTTTTGAGGGGTCTCCTTCAAGGGAACCTCGAGGTGGAGTCTGAAGGGAAGACCGTGCGCGAGGTGCTCACTTCGCTGGGCGTGCTTGAGCGTATTTGTGACCCGTCGGGGGGAATCAGGCGGCATTTCAACATTCACGTGAATGACGGCGACGACATAAGACTTGGACGGGGGCTCGAAACGAAGGTGAAATCCGGAGACGTTGTCACCATCCTGTCGGCGATTTCAGGCGGAGCGGAATATCGGCGCAAGGTGTGGTTGACCTTTCCAAAGGAACAGGTCGCTCGCCCTCTTGTCTGGGAAGTAGGCCAACGATTCGAAGTGGTCACCAACATTCGCCAGGCGAGCGTTTCCAGCGAAATCGGCATAGTGGGGCTGGAGATTACGGGAGAACGGGAGGAAGTGATGCGCGCGGTCGATTTTCTTGAAGAACAGGGGGTCTCTGTAGAGCCGATCGAGCTGGACGTGGTGGAGTGAGGCGTGAAAGAATTAGGGTTCAACGAAAGCCAGATTAACAGATACTCCCGGCACATCCTCCTCAAGGATGTCGGGCTGGAGGGGCAGAAGAAACTGTCAAGAGCCGGCGTATTTGTGGTGGGGGCGGGGGGGCTTGGCTCGCCGGCGCTCTACTACCTTGCGGCGGCCGGGATCGGCAGGATAGGCGTGGTCGATTCGGACGTTGTGGACCTGTCTAACCTGCAAAGGCAAGTGCTTTTTGGGGTGGACGATATCGGCAAGAGCAAGGCCCGGGCTGCCGCTGACGCACTTGCCCGTCAGAACCCTGACTGCAATGTACTGGCCGCGGAAGAGCGGCTCACTTCCGGGAACATAGAAAGCCTGTGCGATGGCTACGACGTGGTCTTGGACGGTAGCGACAACTTCCCGACGCGGTTTCTGGTGAACGACTTCTGTTGGCTGCGAGGAATCCCGCTGGTTTCCGCCGCGGTCGTTCAGTTCGACGGGCAATTGCTGACGGTGGTGCCGGAGGAGAAGACTCCTTGTTACCGGTGTCTTGTCGGGGAGCCGCCGGAGCCGGGGACAATCCCAAGTTGCCAAGAGGCGGGGGTGCTTGGTGCGGTTGCGGGCGTTGTCGGTACGCTGCAGGCCGCTGAGGCGCTTAAGCTCATCATCGGCATCGGCAAGCTCCTTACGAATAGCCTCCTCGTTTACAGCGCGTTGGAGGGCAAATTCAACCTCTTCCGTCGATCCAGCGACCCGGATTGTCCGCTGTGTGGGACAAGCCCGCGTATCACGGGTCTCAAGGACTATGAGCAGGTGTGTTCCGCGCGAGAAACCGTGGCGCGGAGTGGGAGGTTGAGTACGTGAAGCTTCTTGCGGATACTGCCAACTCCATAATTGAAGAGGCGAAGAAAGATGACTGTGAATGCTGCGGGATTCTTTTGGCCGACCCGCTCGCGCCGAGTGTGGGGCGTTGGGTCTATCCAGCGCCCAACCGAGCAACGAGGAGGAAGCAATCGCGGTTTGTCCTCGACCCCGCGACTCACCTAAGGGTGGTGGAGTGGGAGGCAGAAGGACGGGTGGTAGTGGTCGGGTACTATCATTCGCATCCGACGTCGCCGGCTGAGCCTTCGCCGGATGATATCGACAGGGCACTTTCGGGGGTCACGTACCTCATCGCGGGGTTGGAGGGGAGAACTTGGACTTTACGTGCTTGGCGGAAGGTCGGTGAGGAATTCGTTGAAGAACCCATAGAGTTGGAGATGGGCGAATGGCACAGACCGTTGCAGAAAAGCTGGGCAGCAGGCCGGCGCTGCGCCGGTTCAGCGATGCGAGAGAACTCATACCCAGTCCCGCCAACCCGACCCCGTTGGTGAGACTCAACAGAGTGCTCGCGGGCTTGGGAATGGACGTGTTCTTGAAGCTCGAGTGGTTCAGCCCGTTCGGCTCTACAAAGGATCGTGCGGCGAAGTATCTGCTGGATGGGATGGCGAAGAGGGGGGAATTGGAGGGGAGGGAAATAGTCGAGCCTACATCGGGGAATACGGGCATAGCCCTGGCGGCGCTGGGGGGAATCATGGGCAAGAAAGTGACTGTTACGGTGCCAAGCGGAGTGCCGGAGGAGAAGCAGATCATATTGAGAATGCTCGGCGCCGAGGTCTGGCCTACGCCGGACGATCTATGTCCGGTGGAGCATCCCAAGGACGGGGCGATCGCATTGGCGCATTCGTTCGTCAGAGGGGAATCGGGGCGGGGGCGCTACGCGATGCCCAACCAGTACGAGAACCCGGACAACGTCCGTGCACACTACGAGACGACGGGGCCGGAAATCTGGCGGCAGACCGAAGGCCAGGTTAGGTACTTCTTTGCCGGCGTGGGAACTTGCGGCACTATCACGGGGGTGGGCCGGTTCCTTAAGGAGAAAGATGCTCGGATACGGATAATCGGAATCGAACCCCAGAAGGGGCACAGACTGCCGGGCCTGAAGAACCTGGAGGAGTCCAAGGAGCCGGGCATCCTGGAGCGAGACCTGATAGACAGGATCGTCCGAGTGGATGACGGTCCGGCTTACGAAATGACGAGGCGGCTGTTCAGAGAAGAAGGACTGATAGTTGGGCCGTCAACCGGTGCCATTGTTCAAGGGATTGCGGAGTGCTCGCTGCACGGGGAAGGCGTGGCGGTAGGCATTTCGCCCGATGGCGGTTTTAAGTACGCGAGCTATTTCGCCGATGTCCTCGGTGACGAAGGCAAGCCTCAGGTGTGAAGGGGGCATCTATGAGTTCAGAGAGTGAACCGGTTGCGTACGACATAGCCGAGCTCAAAGCCGGAGGACTGATGAAGCAGAGCGAAAAGGATTTGTTCAGCGTTCGGCTGCGTGTCGTCGGCGGCTACATGAAGGCGGACCAGCTTGAGAAGCTTGCCGAAATCAGTCGGAAGTACGGTAGGGGCCATATTCACCTCACGACGCGCCAGGGAGCCGAGATACCGTACATCAGTTTCCATGACGTTGAGGATGTTCGATGCGAGCTGGCGGAGGTGGGCCTTGAATTCGGCGCGTGCGGCACCAGGGTAAGGACGATTACAGCCTGTCAGGGGCTCTCCTGTTACAACGGCCTGATAGACGCCCAGGCGTTGGCGGCGAAGCTGGACGAGAAGTTCTTTGGCAAAGGAGGATACCCGCACAAGTTCAAGATAGGCATTGCGGGATGCCCGAACGCGTGTACAAAGCCCCACGAGAACGACCTCGGCATAATGGGTAACATTCTGAAGGTGTTCGTCCCGGACCGTTGCACTCTATGCGGTTTGTGCGTCAAGGCCTGCCCGATCGAGGGAGCGCTGGAGATCATTGAAGGGGAACTCCAGTACCATCAGTCCGCGTGCGTGCGATGCGGAGCCTGCATAGCATCGTGCCCGACTGACGCGTGGGTCAGGGAAGCGGTTTCGTACGCAGTGTTCGCTGGCGGCAAGATGGGGAAGAATCCGCGCTTCGCGGACAGGCTTCCCTTTGACATAACCGACGAGAACAGCCTGGTGGTTCTCATCGACCGCGTTTTGGAGTGGTACAAGCGGAACGGGGTGAGGGGCGAACGCTTTGGAACAACCATAGATCGCGTTGGACTGGGAGCGCTCGTATCAGACC
Source organism: uncultured Planctomycetota bacterium (assembly GCA_964493415.1). GTDB lineage: Bacteria > Planctomycetota > DG-23 > CAZBND01 > CAZBND01 > CAZBND01. Next base: position 40,977 of record CAZBND010000025.1, read on the forward strand.
TGCAACAGGACCTTGGCGACGGGGGGCATAATGTTTGATCTGTCAACGCTTGAGTCCAAAGTCCAAGAGTACTTCGGAGATGACGTAAGGCGGATGACACATACGCGGGAGGTTCTGGGCTACGCGCAGCGGATCCTTCGAGAGGTGGCGGCTAATGAAGAGGTCGTCCTGGCGGCAGCGCTGCTGCATGATATCGGGATACCGGAAGCGGAGCGGAGGCATGGGAGTGCCGCCGGGCGCTATCAGGAACTCGAAGGGCCCCCAATCGCGGAACGGATGCTCCGTGAACTGGGGGCCTCTCCGGAAAGTACGGATGCAGTCTGTGAACTGGTGGCGTGTCACCATACGCCCGGCAAGGTCGACTCTGCGGAGTTCGACGTTCTTTGGGATGCGGACTGGCTGGTCAACTTGGCTGATGAGTTCAACGGAGCTTCCAGAGAAGGGCTTAAGGTGGCGATCGAGAGGGTCTTCCGAACTGAGACCGGACGGCGGCTGGCGGAAGGAGTCTATCTTGACGGGGGCGGATAGGTAACGGGAGGAAGTCGACTGACGCGGGATAAAGGAAGCAGAGCGCGACCTTGTGCTCGCAGGGGGCTGGAGATCTCCGGTTCGCGGGCGAGACTTTGGGGTCCGAAAGCAACCGTCACGGTTGCTCCCGTTGGCCGAAAATCTGGCCGCGAACTCTCGGACTCTCTGTTGAATACCCGCATCTAGGTTAACAACGCCGTCCGTTTCGGACCCCAATCCGACGGTTCGAACTTCCACCAGGCAAGTAAAATGGATAGGCGGCGATGTGGCCCTCGAAAGACGCCTGACAGAATCGGCCTAAAGGCGGATTATAGATGGCAAACACACTCCATCTGTAAACGACGAACCCGATCTAATCGACGTTCGCGGGAGTGTGGCTGCGGACCAAGAGAACGAAAGGTTGTGGATTGCGCAAGGCAGCGCAACGATGGTCTTCCAACTGGCCAAGTGTGCCAACCAGCACCAGCGAGCGCTCAAAGGGGCGCAGTTACCTCAACGTTCGCACACAACGGGTTTCCAACGCGCTATTCTTCAGAGGCGGGTTGGTTATTGAGCATGTCTTTCAGGATAGTCCCCATCAGGGCGTCGGTCATTCCGCCGCCAGGTCCGCCCACCATTACGTCGGGCGTTATCTTTATTCCTTCTGTGGCGACAAGTTTCATAATTTCCAGCAATGCGGCATTGTCCGCGCCGATTACTTCAGAGACCATTTTATAAGCCTGCGCCTTTGCCTCGGCGACAAGCTTGACCTGTTCGGCTTCCGCCTGGGCGTCGATGATTCTTTTTTGCTTTTCCTGCTCGGCGACTTTAACGCCGTAGGCGGCGGTAGCAAGGCGTTTTTCTTCCTCGGCCTCCTGTCGTGTGCTTTCGAGGGCCTTTTGTTTTTCGGCGGCCCGTTGCTGTTCCTCAAAAGTCGCCTGCTCCTGCAGGGCTATTTCGCGGTCGGTCTGAGTCTTTAGAAGGGCTCCAAGGGTTTCTACGTCACCGACATCCCCTATTCGAACAGCCAGCACCGTAACACCGTATCCACTCAGTTCCTTCTCAAGCATCGAGGCGCTTTCTTGTTCCTGCACCGAACGGTTCTGGACGTAACCGAGGGCCTTGACCTGCTCGGCGTTATTTCTGAATATAGCCCGGACGGTGGGTGTAACGAGTTTGCTTAGGACCAAATCGTCGCCGCCTATGGTGGCTACGACGCGGGGAGCATTTTCGCGGTCAATTCGATAGCTCACACGAACATCGACTGGGAAGGTAAAACCATCTTTGCTTCGTACCGAGATAGGCCGGCGTTCCTGTGTCTCCAGTTCTCCTCTTTCCAGCTCCATTGTATAACTGACTTTTACCTGACGGATGCTGACCTTGGTTATTTCATAGGCGTTGGTGTTCAGGTAATACTTACCTTCGGACAGGGGTGTATTCCAGATACCCCTCTGGCCTTTTTCGACGAGGCGGGCATCAGATTCTACTATTTCACCCACGTTGCTCTTTACGACTGCAACCGTTCCTATTTCAACGTTTGTTACCGGGACGTGGGTAACTGAAAACAACTTCGTATTGAGGCGGTATTTTCCCGGCTTCAGAACGGTAAGCTGCGGGCCTTTATAGCCCCTCCCTTCGTCGAGGAAATACTTGGCATCAATCATCTTGTCCGGTGTTTCCCATTCGGGCGCGTATATGGTATCGGGAGGCAGGCTCCGACCGTCGGCCGCGGTCAACAGCCCGACACGATCCTGCTCTATCTCGATGACGGAGACTTTACTTACATCATATTGCCACGGCCAGTAGAAGAAATGCCAACCGGGTGTCAATACCTGGGCCTGGATGCCGTTCTCGCCGGTGACAGCGAGGATACGACCTTGCGGCAGCGGGCCTCCGCCAAGCTTCTTTTCCACGAGACCCACCTGGTCCCCGTCGATTTTCACCACTGAAATGGCAAAGACAATGACAAGGACGACCAGCAATACCAGGATTAGCATCGCAACAGGACCGAGCTTTCTCAACCACGCGGGTAGAGCTTCATAACCATCCATGATTTACTCTCTCAATAAGATTCGCGGATTCAAAACATCACCTTTTGTTCAGCTTACCCCCATGCGATAAACAGTATGCAACCTGGACTTGCGGTGCAACCGTCCCATGGGTAAACTTCCGGTTGCTGTTCCCGTCACCATTCGATCTTCCTCCGCACAAAGCAGCATACCCGACGACGGACCGCCCATCGCCCCTGCCTGTCGAAAACCTTGGCGAAGGCAAGTGTCTTTATTCTATACTCGCCTCGCTGCCCGCACAAGGACTTTTTCGCCCGCCCATGGGGGCACCAGTCCGTATGCCCTGGCCAGCGTCTGACGCCCCAGGCCCATGTGCCGCCTATGATTGTAATATGTAATACACGAAGTAGCACCACTGCCCAGCCGAGCCCTCGCCAGAGTCGCGAGGAGCTTCCCCCCATCAGTTGGACAGGTGACGGGGCAAAATGAGCTAATGGTCTGTGGCCGTTGCACCTCCTTTCTCCCGCCCCCCATGGGGGGCGGCGCGCTTCCGAACTGCTGCTGAAGTAGACCTC
>CAZBND010000026.1:0-43708 GCA_964493415.1 uncultured Planctomycetota bacterium
GGGAATAAACCCGGGCCGCATAAAGGTCAACATCGTTGACGAAAAGACGGGGGAACCGACCGCAGCGTTGGTGAGCATCGTTTCTACCCACGGGCGGGAATGCCCGCCCAATGCGACTCCTTTTTACGTCCACGAACACACGGAGCTGTGGCGGATTAACCCGGGCGGCAAGAATCTCGACGGAGACAGCCGAATGAGCGTCATTCCGGGCCCCTTCGAGATGCCGATTTACCCCGGCAAGTGCCGAATCGCCGTGCTGAAGGGGCCGGAGCACCGCACGCTGGTGGAAGAGTTCGAGGTCGCTCCGGGTGCGGTGGTCGAAAAAACACTGACTCCCCAGCGGTATGTGAACCTGCGCGAACGAGGATGGTACTCGGGCGACGATCACTGCCACATAGGTCGCAACCCGGCGAGAGACCCCGACATTCTGGAGCTGCTATCGGCCCTGGACCTTGGCGTGACCAATATCGCACAAGCGGGCGACGACTACAGGGTCTACTTCGTGCAGTCCGCGTGGGGGGAAACCTCCAGGGAGGAAAAGAACGGGCACCTCATGGTTGCCGGACAGGAGGACCCGCGGACGAGCTGGCGAGGGCACACGCTGATGTACAACATCCAGAACAGCATTCATAACCGTGAAGGGTACTACGTGTACGAGGATGCGTTCAAGGAGGCGCGCAGGCAGGGGGGGCTGAACGGTTACGCGCACAGTTGTTGGGCGTTCAACGCAAGGCTGGGTGCGGCCGTGTCGGTGCCGTTGCAGCTTGTTGACTTTATAGAACTGGACACGGCCGACGGGTTCGCGCGAGAGGCGCTATATCACTTCTGGAACATGGGCTTCAAACTGGCCGCAGCTTCAGGCTCAGATTTCCCGTGGGGAGCAGTGCCGGGGACACCGCGCTTCTACACTTACGTGGACGGTGAGTTCACATTCGAGAAGTACATGAAGTCGCTGCAAGCCGGACACACCTTCACCAGCCGCGGAGGAGCTTTCATTGACATCCGCGCCAACGGCAAGCTACCCGGGGACATAATACAAGCTTCCGCCGGTGAGGAGATAAAAGTCACGTTTCAGGCGACGATCAACCCGGAATTCGATGCGTTGGACCGGGTTGAGATCGTTCGTAACGGGGAGGTGGTGCAAGAGATCAAGCCAACGGAGGGGGCGCAGGCTTGGCTGGATCACCAGACTACAATAAGGGCGGACGAGAGCTGCTGGGTCGCCGCTCGAGTGTTCGGCGAGTTCAGCAATCCCAGGCAGGCATACGGGGCGTTCCACCGCTCGAGTGCGCACACGACTCCCTTCTTCGTGGAAGTGGATGGCAAGCCTGCGGTGAACGCCGCGGCGCTTGCCGGGGAGCTGGCTGAAGCACGAAAGACGCTGGACGCCCTGGAAGAGATAATTGAGAACGGAGACCCCTCCGTAGACCCGATACTGATGGGGCGGCAGCGGCAGCGTCTCTCCCAGTACGTGAAAGAGGCGCGAGAAGTCTACGCTAAACTTGAGGAAGCGAACTGAGTCAGGCACCGGAAGCCTGTTGAGAACGACTCAGGTTTGTCACTGGGGTGAGATTTGCGCCTCCGCCTGGCCATGTGACTTGGGACCACTGGACGACGGATATTCAGCCTCGCTTTTGTCACGCTATCCCGCGCGGGATGTTCGCAGCGTCTCACAACGACGAGACGGTGGCAAATTCGGCAAGTAGATGTTAATATCGCCCTGCTCGTGGCCCAGATCAAATCGTTCCGGGGTTGCGAGGCTCCAGAATTTGTCGCATCTGTGCTTGCTGCATTCGGAAAGGATCCGCTCATGGCCAAGAAGGAAAGCGAAAAGTACAAGGACACGTCTCTGCCGATCGAGGAACGCGTAGAGGATCTGGTGTCGCGGATGACGCTTGCGGAGAAGGTATCGCAGCTGGTCCACGGTGCTGCTGCGATCGGGAGGCTGGGGATTCCAGAGTACAACTGGTGGAATGAATGTCTGCACGGGGTGGCGCGGGCGGGGATAGCGACGGTTTTCCCGCAGGCGATAGGGATGGCGGCAACCTGGAACGTGGATCTCATCGGCCGCGTGGCCGACGTGATAAGCACGGAGGCGCGGGCGAAGCATCACGATTTCGCAAGGCGCGGCGACCACGCGATCTTCAAAGGTCTGACCTATTGGTCTCCAAACATAAACATCTTCCGTGATCCGAGATGGGGCCGGGGACACGAGACGTACGGGGAGGATCCGCATCTGACGGCGCGAATGGGAGTGGCGTTCGTGAATGGCCTGCAGGGAGACGACCCCAAGTATCTCAAGCTCGTGGCGACGCCAAAGCATTACGCGGTCCATAGCGGGCCGGAAAAGGAGCGCCATCGCTTCGATGCGAAGGCAAGCGAGAAGGATATGCGGGAGACTTATCTGCCGGCCTTCAAGGCGACGGTGCAGGAGGCCAAGGCGGAATCCATCATGGGAGCGTACAACAGGACGAACGGCGAGGCCTGTTGTGCGAGCCCCACGCTGCTCCAGAAGATTCTGCGCGATGAGTGGGGGTTCCAAGGTTACGTCGTCTCGGACTGCGGCGCGATCAGGGACATCCACCAGTATCACAAGCTGGTGGAGACGGAGGAGGAAGCCCCCGCACTGGCGGTGAAGGCTGGATGCGATCTGAACTGCGGCCAGTACTTCGCGCATCTGGTGCGGGCCGTGAGAAAAGGGCTGATTTCGGAAAAAGACATAGACGTAGCAGTGAAGCGGCTATTCAGGGCGCGTTTCAAGCTGGGGATGTTTGACGCCGAAGAAGATGTTCCATACGCGCAGATTCCCATCGAGGCCAACGCATGCGAGGAGCACCGGGATTTGGCGCTGGAGACGGCGAGAGAATCGATAGTGCTCCTGAAGAACGAGAAGGGATTCCTCCCGCTGTCCACAAACCCGAAGACAATAGCGGTGATAGGGCCTAACGCCGACGACGCGAAGGTGTTGAAGGGCAATTACTACGGGGACGCGAAGAGCATCGTAACGCCGCTGGCGGGAATCCAGAACGCCCTTCCCGAGGCCCGGGTGCTGAGCGCACGGGGCTGCGACCACGTTGACCCGTCCGAGGAGGGGTTCGCACAGGCGGTCAAGGTGGCGACGCACGCCGAGGTCGCCGTCGTTTGTCTCGGGCTCTGCAATCAGATCGAAGGGGAGGAAGGGGAAGGTCGAAAGACCTATTACGCCGAAGTCGGAGATCGGAGGGAGATCGATCTGCCGGTAGTGCAGCAGCGCCTTCTGGAGGCGGTGCATGCGACGGGGACGCCGGTGGCGCTGGTGCTGCTCAACGGAAGCGCGCTGGCGGTCAATTGGGCGCAGGAGCATGTGAGGGCTATCGTTGAGGCATGGTACCCGGGCGAAGCAGGAGGGACGGCGATCGCTGACGTGCTCTTCGGGAAATACAATCCCGCCGGCCGGCTGCCCGTGACGTTCTACAAGTCGCTGGACCAGCTTCCTCCGTTCGAGGATTACAGCATGGAGAACAGGACTTACCGGTTCTTCAAAGGGGAGGCGCTTTACCCGTTCGGCTTCGGGCTCTCCTACACGAAGTTCGAATACGGGAAGCTGGAGATGGGCAAAGCAAAGGTCGCACTGGGTGAGAGCGCAGACGTAAGCGTCGAAGTCGAAAATGCCGGCGAGACTGCGGGAGACGAGGTCGTGCAGCTCTACGTAACAGACGACAAAGCGTCTGCGAGAGTGCCCGTCAGGCAGCTTGCCGGGTTCAGGCGGATCCATCTCGAACCGGGGGCAAAGGCTACTGTCGAGTTCGCCTTGACGGCAGAGCAGCTCTCGATCGTAGACGAGCAGGGCAGGGAACGGCAGGAGCCGGGGACATTCACGATTTCGGTGGGCGGATGCCAGCCCGGGTATGAATCGCTGGTCGGGGATGCGACTGGCGTCGTCATGGCCAAGCTGGAAGTGAGCGGATGAGAGCGGGACAGACCGCGGCTGCTAGTTGAACGAGCTGGGGCGCGGCGAGTTCGGGACGGACGCAGAGCGACAATTCTCTCGTGTCGGGATGCGAAGGGCGAAGTAATAGGTCGCCAACGCGACGAGATAACAGATGTACCCTGACCAGAGGATATCGGACAGGAAGTGGGCGCCGGCCGCCATGCGCCCAAGGCCAATGGTCATTCCGAGCACGATTGAGAGGGCAAGCCAGCCGCGTGCGATGGCCCGCCGCCTGCGACGGTACATGAAGTAGAATATCAAGAAAGCGAACCCCATGGAGCTGTCGCCGCCCGCGAAGCTCCGGCAATTCTCGTTCGGGCCCGGGACGAGAACCGGCAGATACTCGAACTCGCCGCCGAACATGATGGTCTGCCGTGGCCGCGGCCTGCCGAAATGTGGCTTGAGAATGCCGTTGATTATCAGGCCCGGCCCCAGGGCAACGGTCAGCAAGACGCTCAACGCGTGAAGCCGCCACTTCCGAAATCTCTTGAGGAAGCACCCCGCTGCCGTGACGCCAGCGCTGCCGACGGACAGCCCCCATGCAAGGAAGGGAACGGCGGCCCGGAAAAGACGCCAGACCTCTCTATTCCCTTCGGGGAATGGTCCTGCAGGAAAACCCGGCCTGTAGAAAGACCGTGCCACAGCAAGGTCCAGATCCGTCAGCCAAAACAGAGGCGTGGTCACAACTATGAGGACACCGACGTACGCAAGGTCGAATAACCAGTAGCGCTGAGACGCCGTCTTGTCGCCAGACCTATCTATGACCGTCCTCCGAAGGAATCAGGCGTCATCTGAAGGGTCCTGCTGTGCCTGGTAACGGCCACGCTATTCCATCCACAGCAATGACAAAAGCATAATCCGCCCTGGCGGCAAGGTCAACGGACATGATGTTTCCGCGCGCAAGCGGCTAAGTTGCCCCGCGCCGAAAGAAATCATTATAATGATCCGGGGAGGAGCCTAGGCGAAGCGGCAGGCATTCTCCCAGTCGTCGGAAAAGCGGCTGACGTAACGGAACAAGAGGAACAATGATAGCCCTCGTCAAGGAAAGTCCCGGACCCGGGCATGTGCGTTTGACGGATGTGGGGGAGCCTCTTCCCGGCCGAGGCCAGGTCAGGATCGCCGTGAAGATTGCGGGGGTCTGTGCGTCCGACCTGCACATCCTTCACGACGACATCAAACTCAATCTTCGGCCGCCGGTGGTGATGGGCCACGAGTTCTCCGGCTGCATCGACGAGCTGGGAGAAGGGGTCACCGGGCTGGTACCGGGCGAGCGTGTCACGTCGGAGACAACGTTCCGCTCATGTAGAACTTGTCGTCACTGCCGGAGCGGAAACTACAACCTATGCCCCGAGAAGGAGCTGATCGGATACGTTCATAACGGGTGCTTCGCGCCGTACGTGGTAGTGCCTGCGGACCGCGTTCACGCGCTGCCTTCCAATCTGTCATTCGAAGAAGGGGCGATGTGCGAGCCGCTCGCGTGCTGCTGCCACGCCGCGTTGGAGCAGACGAGCATAGACTCGTCGGAAACCGTGGTCGTCGCGGGGGCCGGGCCGATTGGGCTCCTCTGTGCCCAACTGGCGATGGTGCGCGGGGCTAAGACTATCCTCTGCGGCACGAACGATGATGTCGAACGTTTCACAGCAGCCGAATCCCTGGGCATTACGAAGCTCATCAACGTAAGCCGCGAGGACGCCGAAACCGTCGTAAAGGAAGCCACGGGAGGGGAGGGGGCCGACGTCTTTCTCGAGTGCTCCGGTGCTGGAGCCGCAGCACGGATGGGCTTGACGCTCCTTCGCAGGGGAGGGCGTTTCTGCCAGGTAGGCCTCTTGGGCGACTACGTTAACCTGGACTTCGGGGTGATCGCATACAAGGAACTCCAGGTCACCGGAAGCATCGGCTCGAGACGCTCGTCCTGGGAGAAGGCCGTGGCCCTGCTTGCCAACGGAAAGGTTGACGTGAAGCCTCTGCTGGGCGAGCCGCTGCCGCTAGAGAAGTGGGAGGAGGCGTTCGAAATCGTCCGGAGGAGGCGGGCGCTTAAGGTGCTGCTTCGACCGGGAGGGAAACGCGGACAGTGAAGACGCATCGGCATGGGAAAGAGCTGATCCGAACGCTGCAAGAGGTCGCGCGGCAAGCGCGAATCGACGCAATCGAGATGATAGCCCGCGCGGGGTCCGGACATCCCGGCGGCTCGCTCTCTTGCGCCGAGATTCTCACCTGCTTGCTCTTTCACCACGCACGCATCGACCCGCAAAACCCGAACGACCAAAAACGAGACCGGATAGTCCTATCCAAGGGGCACGCGGCCCCCATGTTGTATGCCCTTTTGGCCAGAAAGGGGTATTTCGGCGCTGAGCACCTGAAAAGCCTCCGGCTGTGCGGCAGCATCCTGCAGGGCCATCCCGACATGCGGAAGACTCCTGGGGTGGACATGACGAGCGGGTCTCTGGGGCAGGGGCTGTCGGTCGCGGCCGGAATGGCGCTGGGAGCTCGGCTCGACGGCCTCGATTGCAGGGCGTACGCCATCCTTGGGGATGGCGAGGCGAACGAGGGGCAGGTCTGGGAGGCTGCGCTCTTCGCCGCGCACTACCGGATCGCGAATCTCATCGCGATAGTGGATCACAATGACTTGCAGTTGGACGGGCCGTGCAAGAGCGTCATGTCCCACGATCCTCTTCCAGACAAGTGGAGCGCATTCGGGTGGCGGGTGCTACAAGCGGACGGGCATTCAATAGCCGACATTCTAGAGAGGCTGGACGACGCGGCGAATGGGAAAACTCCTACGGTGCTGATAGCGAAGACGGTCAAGGGCAAGGGGGTCTCTTTCATGGAGAACCGCTGGGAGTGGCACGGAAAGCCCATATCCCCGGAGGAAAGAGACACGGCGATCGCAGAATTGAAGAGAGGCACGCAATGACAGGGGTCGTGTCGATGAGAGAGGCTTTCGGCAGGGCCCTCGTCGAGTTAGGAAAGGAAAACGAACGGCTCGTGGTGCTTGATGCTGACGTCAGCAACTCTACGCGCACGCGCATTTTCGGGGAAGCATTCCCCAGCCGATTCTTCAACTGCGGCGTCGCAGAACAGAACATGGTCGGCATCGCGGCCGGACTGGCGACGATGGGGTTCGTCCCGGTTGCGAGTTCCTTCGCCTTCCTCCTTTCTCTCCGGGCCGCAGAGCAAGTCCGCACATCAATCGCGTATCCGAGGTTGAATGTGAAGCTCGCCGGCGGGTACTGCGGCCTGAGCGACGCAAAGGACGGCCCGACACACCAGTCCATCATGGACATAGCCGTCATGAGGTCCATGCCGAACGTCGGAGTCGTGTGTGCCTCCGACGCCGTCACTGTGCGGCAAGCACTGGGCGCCGTGGTAAACTCTAAAGGCCCCTGGTACTTGAGGATCAGCCGAGCAGAGGTGCCGACGATATTTCCTGAAGATGCTCCGTTTGTGCTCGGCAAGGCGCGCATGGTGCGTGACCTCGGCAACGATTGCCTAATCCTCGCGACCGGTACCGCAGTGACCGATGCGCTCGAAGCGCAAGAGATGCTGAACATGCGCGGGATAAGAACCAAACTGGCAGAGGTCCACACGATCAAGCCCCTCGACCGGGACTTCATATTGCAAGGGGCAAAGGAAACCGGCGCCATAGTGACAGTGGAAGAGCATAGCATAATAGGCGGGCTTGGGGGGGCGGTCAGCGAAGTCATCGCCGAGAGCGGATGCGCCAGAGTTCTGCGCGTGGGGCTCAAAGATACGTTCGCGGAATCGGGCGACTATGAAAGACTGCGCAAGGCCTACGGACTCGATGCGGAGTCGATCAACCGAGCTGTCCAGCTGTGCCTGTCGGCGAAAACGTGACTGCGCGGCGGATCACTCCAGCAGTCCTTTGCGTGGCCAAAAACGCTTGAATCTTGGAGCGAGAAAAGAGACAATTCCGACGGCGGAATTTGAGAACGCAAGTCAATAACCTCTCGAAGGGAAGAGAAGTGAAAGCCGAAAGGGACCTCCTTGCTTCTGTGCCGTTTCAACTGGGGAGGGCGTTCGCCACCTACGAGCGACGCGTGAGCGATTATCTTCTTTCGGGGGCGTACCAAAAGGCGCTGAGCGACTACCTTGAATCTCACCAACGCCTGAGAGAGAGCTTGATCGAAGCGCGAATTGAGATGGTAAGAGCGGATCTCAAAGGAGTGGTCCGGGGGCTGCTATGCCTGGACGAACCCCTGGAAAAAGTGAAGACGAGAACCGCAGGGGAGAGATGCCACTACAAGTATCTTGCGAAACTGCACGGATGCACGGCGGTGGAGCAAAAGATCTTCGCTCGCCTTGATGCAATTCCCGCCACCGAAGACGAAAAACGCGAGTGGAATCTGCTTGAGAAGTTGAGGCGACAGGAGTCCAGGGGGATCCTCTTCGGCTACCGGCGGCAGGGAGAACCCGCCATCACCCGAGAAACTGCATACGAGCTGCTGGTGGAGGTGGAGTTCGGGAGGCACGAAGACACGTTGGAGTTGATCTACGCGATAGACATGTTTCTGTTCAGCCTGGGGTTGTTCCAGGACAGGCTGCTCATCGCGGAGGCGAAGACCAGAGTCGAGAAGAGGACCGAGATAAACGAGCGGACGCTGGAGACAATGGGGATCCCCAGGGAAGAACTGCTGGAGGAGCAGACTCACGATATGCAGGAGGCGGGAAGCGGGCTGGACAGAGTCAAACGTTGCGTACACGCCGTCGAGCCGCACTACCAGAGATTGAAGACCCTGACGGCCGCAGTTCTTCTCGGAGACGCTACGTGGCAGGAAAGATTCAGGAAAGCTTACGAGCACTACTCCAGCGCCGGAGGCGCACAGGGAAAGAGGAGCGCTAGGTCTGTTGCCTGAAGCTGCTGATCCTTATCTAAATGCGTTCAGCAAGGTAGCGCAGAGCAGTCGCCCATCGATTTGCCGGTGGATGTATTGACAGGGCGGCAGGATTGGGCTAATTTGAGGTGTTTGGGGCCGTCGGCCTATTAACACGCACGCTTCGGTGTCAATTCCAATGAGATAAAGGTGGGCTGAATAAACATGCCACATGAAAGAGACAAGTATGCGAAGGGGAGTTGGGTCACTTCCCGGCCTGACATCAAGCTTCTGGATTGTTCGATTCGGGACGCGGGGCTCATGAACAACCACAGGTTCGAAGACGCTTTCGTCAAGGCCGTGTATGACACGTGCGTTGCCGCCGGCGTGGACTACATGGAACTGGGGTACAAGGCGGACAAGAAGATATTCTCCCCGTCGGAGTACGGGACGTGGAAATTCTGCGACGAAGACGACGTGCGGCGGATCGTCGGCGAAAAAGTGTCGTCGCTGAAACTCAGCGTTATGGCCGACGCGGAACGGACCAACTATCACGAGGATATTCTTCCGAAAGAGCAGAGCGTTATAGATGTCATTCGCGTCGCAACGTACATCCATCAGATACCGACTGCGATAGACATGGTCAAAGACGCCCACGACAAGGGTTACGAGACCACGGTCAACCTGATGGCCATCTCCGTGGTGCAGGAGCGCGAGCTTGCGGATGCGCTGGCTGTGATAGGAGATAGCCCGGCGGACGCGCTCTTCCTGGTCGACAGCTTTGGCAACCTTTATTCCGAACAGATTCGGGACCTGATCCTTACGTATCTCGACGCCCTTGAGGGCACCGGCAAAGAAGTAGGCATTCACGCACACAACAACCAGCAACTTGCATACGCGAACACTATTGAAGCCCTGATCGTAGGGGCGAGCCGTCTGGACGCCACGATCAACGGCATAGGCCGCGGCGCGGGCAACTGCCCGCTCGAGCTTCTCATCGGGTTCCTGAAGAATCCCAAGTTCCACCTGAGGCCCGTGATCGAATGCATTCAGGAGACGTTCATGCCGCTCCAAGAGCAGATGGAGTGGGGCTGGCGCGTTCCTTACATGATTACCGGGCAGCTCAATCAGCACCCCCGCGCGGCGATGAAGATGCGCAACGGCGACTCCCGCGACGACTACGTGGCCTTCTACGACCAGATGATCGAAGAAGAGTAGGCACGACGGCAGTGAACCCGCAACGTGTTGACGCGGGTCGAGTCGTAAAGGTAGGTCTGATTGCGGGGAGCTGCTGTCAGTTCTGGCGGCTGTGGGTTTCCGACGCCGGCTTGAACTGGGTGTAGAAGAGTCGGGCGTATTCCCCATCCCGCTCAAGAAGCTCCTCGTGCCGGCCCCGTTCGGTGATCCGCCCGTCCCGGATGTAGAGTATTTGGTCAGCGTTGAGGATCGTGGAAAGCCTGTGTGCTATGGCGACTGTGGTGCGTCCGCGCAGCAGGCGTGACAGGGCTTCCTGGATAAGGCGCTCTGTCTCCGAGTCAACCGACGATGTCGCCTCGTCCAGAACCAATATTCGGGGGTTCTTCAGGAGAGCGCGGGCGATGGTCATTCGCTGGCGCTGCCCTTCGGATAACATCACACCGCGCTGGCCCACCACGGTAGCATATGCATCAGGGAGTTTCTCAATGAACTCTTCGGCATTGGCCTCCCTGGCAGCGTACCGCATCTCCTCCTCGGTCGCATTGAGCCGACCGTACATGATGTTGTCGCGGATGGTGCCGGAGAAGACGTAGTCGTCCTGCATGACGCCCCCGATGTGATTGCGGAGCGTCCGCGTTGTAAGCTCACGAACGTCGTACCCATCGATTCCGACGCTTCCGTCGGTCACGTCGTACAAACGCATTAGCAGCCTTATCACCGTGGTCTTACCCGAGCCCGTGGGGCCGACCAACGCGCACGTAGTGCCGGCTGCAACATCGAAAGCCACACCCCGGAGGACCGGAACGTCGTCCCGATAGCTGAAGTGGACATCGTCGAACCGTATCCGGCCATCGATAGCGGGCAAATGGACAGCCTTGGGAGATTCCCGAATTTCGGGATGGATCGACAGGTAGTCGAAGAAGCGTTCAGTGGATGCGAAGAAGTCGGTAATCTGCTCGAACGAGAGGGCAAGTCTGAGAAGAGGATAGAGAAAAGAGCGGAGATAAAGCACGAACGAAGCGAGCGTGCCGACCGAAAGATTGCCCCGCAGGGCGAGAAGGCCGCCTAGCCCGAGGGCAATCACAATGGAAAGGCCGTTCAGGAGTTCTGCAATCGGAAACATCTCCGCCATCGGCCGTATAACATCAAGCCGGCGGTCATAATGGAACCTATTCGCGTCGGCGAAGCGGCCCTTCTCGTGCCTTTCTCTCCCGAATGACTTGATGACCTGAATCCCGGAGAAACTCTCCTCCAATTGCGAAGTGAGCGAGGACTTAGCAGTGCGAACTCCCCTGAATCCACGGTGCATCCTTCCCCCGATCCGATATACAACAATCGCCTGCAATGGAACCACCCAGAGACAGGCGAGAGCGAGCTTCCAGTTCAACGATAAAAGGACTCCAAGTGAGCCGGCGATCATGACCCCCGTGGAAAGGAAAGCCTCCGGCCCGTGATGCGTTACTTCCTCAACAACGTTGAGGTCGTCGACGACGCGTGCAAGGAGGTTTCCCGTCCGTTCCCGATCATAGAATTTCATCGGCTGGCTCTGAAGGTGCGCGTAGAGGTCGTTTCGCATATCGTAGGTGACGCTCTGCGCGATCTCATGTCCGTGGTAGATTCGGAGGTAGGCAATCACAGCGCGGAGCAGGATGGTCACTAGCACCGCCGCGATAAGAGGCAAGAGAGCGCCGGCATTGTTCCTCCCGACAATACCGTCAATGAGGAACTTCAGAAAAAGGGGGAGCATGATCATCAGGCCGGCCGCAAGGAGGTGCATCACCTGGACGGCCGCGAAACGCCTGCGGTACGGACGCAGATAGCGTGCGAACTTGCGTAAGAGCTGGATGCAGCCTTTCATACCACATTCGATTCTACCAGGTGCAAGTCTCGGTGCAAGCGACGGCGCCTGCCTTCAATCGCTGCGGACCAGGACCGCTCCCTAGATGATGACCTTGTCCCAGACCGATTAAGAGAAAGGATGAGAACTCCAATTGCCCCGCGTATCATCCCGAAATGACAAGGGAGGGACGCGCTTTGGAGGCGCTCGCAGGGGAGGTTTGCTCTGAACTGTAGGTGAGGTTCGACGGAAAAGGTCCAAAAAAGCCGTTGGCGCAGGCGAAAGAGATGGAGTATAATTCTCTTATCATAGTAGATCTATGGGAATGGTGGAGGACAACGCAGGATGAGATCGGCGCTGGTGCTGGCCTGTATATTCCTCGCCTCAAGCGCCGCAATGGGAGGCGCATCCCAGTGCAGGCCCTCCGGCTGCGGCCCTCGCGCCGACCCGGTCGGCGGCGCCTACCGATGTCCTGACTGTTGCCGACCGGCGGATAGCTGTAGCTTATCTTCATTGCCCGAGTCGCACCCGTGTAGCTGTAAGGCTTTCTTGGCAGGCTCCGCGGACGTTCGCGGAAGTGCGGCTTCCCAGAGGGTTGAAATCTCCTCTCGAGCCGTGTCGCACGCCGGCGCCGCTGCGATTGTCATCGCTGCCCAAAGCTCTATCTCGCGGGGGGAGAATGCGTCCCCCCCTATCAGGGGAAAGCCCTACCTAATGGCTTGCTCCCTGCTCATCTAAACGGCCCACCTCAATCCGTCCCTGCGCAGGTTGCGCCTGCTGCGAGGGGCGCGTGTGCGTCGTGCGGCATCACTATCCGCCTGAACGAGAATCGCAGCAAGGCCGCGCTAACCGCCTCAATCTCCGCCGCACCACGCTGGAAAGATTTCCTACATGCGCTGCTGCGTGCCTCAACGCAGGACGGGAGTTTCGAAGGTCTCAGCCATAGGCAGTGGTAGATCGGGATGCGAAAGGATGAGAGATGAAGATGACGTTGTTGCGGGTACTGTTGACAGTTAGCTACATCGCGGCGTGCGTGGGGTCCTCCCCAAAGATTGGCGCCGCGTCGGCGGAAGAGGTGCTCGCCGGTGCGCCGGGGTTCCCCATTGGCAGGAATGAGAACACCGCGCGCGAGCTTCCCGATCTCGGCGAGGAGGCGACTCTGTCGGACTATCTCG
This sequence comes from uncultured Planctomycetota bacterium, assembly GCA_964493415.1. Lineage (GTDB taxonomy): Bacteria > Planctomycetota > DG-23 > CAZBND01 > CAZBND01 > CAZBND01. The sequence continues at coordinate 13,012 of CAZBND010000026.1, forward strand.
CGTACGCAGCGTTGAACAATCCGGGGCTTGAAGCGGCTTTCAATCGCTGGCAGGCGGCGCGAGAAGGTGCAAATCAGGCAAGGTTCTTGCCGGACCCGCGTTTCAGCTACAGCTACTTCATCAAAGAGGTGGAAACGCGGGTTGGCCCTCAGAGACAACGGTTTGAGCTTGCGCAGAAATTCCCGTGGTTCGGTGTGCTTCGTCTCCAAGGCGAAGCGGCTTCCGAAGCGGCAAGTGCGGCCGAGGCGCAGTATCAATCCGAAAAGCTCAACCTCTTCGAACGCGTCACACACGCGTACTACGAGTACTACTACCTCATGCGCGCAACTGCGACCGTCCGGCAACACCGGGACCTGATGAAGAGCTTCGTCGACATAGCCAGGGCGAGGTACAGGACGGACATCGCGAGAAGCGCGGAGGTCATACGGGCGCAGGTCGAACTCGGCAAATTGGACGACCGCTTGAGGTCTCTGCAGGATCTGCGGGGGCCGGCTGTGGCGCGGCTGAACGCGGCGCTCAACAGGCCGCAAGAAGCGGATTTGCCCGATCCCAACAGGCCGCCGCAAGAGCCCCTGGCCGTCACGGAGCAGGAGATACTCGCCGGGCTTGCCGTGACGAATCCGGAGTTGGGAGCGCTGGACCACGAGGCAACCAAGGAAGAGCATAGAATTGACCTGGCACGAAAGCAGGGCTTCCCGGATTTCACGCTCGGGTTGACCTACATAGACACCGACGAGGCCGTGATGCCCGGAGCTTCTGACAGCGGCAAGGATCCGATCGCGGCGATGCTATCGATCAACCTGCCGATCTGGAGGGAGAAGTATCGCGCTGCCGAACGGGAGGCTGCCGCACGCCACCTCGCGGTGGCCGCGAAGAAGGAGGAAAGACAGAATGCTCTCGAGGCCGACATTGCGATGACCATGTACAAGCTTCGCGATGCCGAGAGGAAGGTCGATCTCTATCGCGACACCCTTTTGCCGAAAGCAAGGCAATCGATGAACACAACTGAGGCGGCGTTCCGGGCGGGAAGTGCGACACTTCTTGACCTTTTGGATGCAGAGCGCATTCTGCTCGAGTTCGAGCTTTCGGGGGAAAGGGCCTTCGCGGACAGAGGACAGAGCATGGCGAAACTGGAGGCGCTGTCGGGCCGCTCGCTCTCAAGGGAGAGCGGCTTCTATACAACCAGTGGAGGTGATGATCGATGAACTGTGATACGGGAATTCACAGGCTTGCTAAGCGATGCCGGCACATTGCGACGAGAGCGGGATTAGTTATGGCGGTCGCATTGGCGTTCCTGCTGGGATACGTCACCAACAGTCGCATTTCGGCAGTTCCGGCGGCCGAGACATCAACTTCTGCCGGCGGAGAGGAGAAGGCAGATACAAGAATGTACACCTGCTCGATGCACCCGCAAATCCGCCGGCGCGGCCCCGGAAAGTGCCCGATCTGCGGGATGGACTTGGTACCGGTTACCGCCGAATACAAGCAGGAAGAGGGAAGCTCGCGGCGATATGTAACCTCCGACAGCGCGCGCGCACTGATGCAAGTTGAGACCAGCAGCGTGGACCGCCGACCGGTTAGCAGAGAAATCCGGATGGTTGGGAAGGTCGAGTACGACGAGACCACGCTGGGGCACATTTCCGCGTGGGTTCCCGGGCGTCTGGACCGCCTGTACGTGGACTACACCGGCGTAGAGGTGACCAAGGGCGACCCGATGGCCGAAATCTACAGTCCCGACCTCATCACCGCCCAGGAAGAGCTGCTGCAGGCCATCGATGCCGTGAGGGCACTCGAGAACTCGGACGTGGAAATAGTGAAGGAGTCAACGCGAAGGATGGTGGAAGACGCGCGGGCGAAATTGCGTCTGTGGGGACTCTCGCCGGAGCAGGTCGAGGAAATAGAAAAGCGCCGGACGCCGTCCGACCACGTAACCCTTAACGCACCCACCAGCGGCGTGGTCGTCCACAAGAGCGGGCAGGAAGGGATGTACGTGAAGACGGGGACGCACATCTACACGATAGCTCGACTGGACGAGGTATGGGTGAAGCTCGATGCTTACGAAAGCGACCTTGCGTGGCTGCGAGAGGGACAGGAGGTCGTCTTCAGCGCGAAGCCATATCCTGGAGAAGTCTTCAAGGGGCGAATCTCCTTCATCGATCCCATACTCGACGACAAAACCCGCACGGTCAAAGTGCGCGTTAACGTTCCGAACCCGGACAGGAAGCTCAAGCCGGGGATATTCGTCAACGGCCTCGTGAAGGCGCAGGCCACCGATCCGAAAAACGGCAATCCCCTGGTCATACCCGTGACCGCTGCGCTCGTAACAGGGAGGCGGGCAATCGTATACGTGGAGGTCCCAGATTCCGAACGGCCGACATTCGAAGGGAGGGAGATCGTCCTCGGCCCGAGGGCCGGGGATTACTACATCGTGCGGAATGGTTTGGAGGAAGGAGAAATCGTTGTGATCAACGGGGCCTTCAAAATCGACAGCGCCCTCCAGATACAGGCAAAGCCGAGCATGATGACACCAGAGGGAGGAGGCGCGGCAGCAGTTCATATGCATGGAGGCATGCCGGCAAGAGAGGCGACTGATAAGGGCATGACGCACTTGGAGGTCCCACCTGAGTTCGTTGCTCAAATCGATATTCTGGAAGCATCGTACGCCAACGTTGCGGACGCCGTGAATTCAGGGGAAACGGAGCAGGCAAGAGGCGCTTTCGCCAAGTTCGGACAAGCACTCGACAACGCAGCAGGCTCTTTGCTGGAGGGACATGCGAAGATGGCGTGGACGGAGATTTCCATGCTGCTCAAGAACGATGCCGTCGAGGGAACGCACGCAGAGACGCCGGACGACGCGGGGAGGGTACTCGCCGGCCTGACTCGAAACGTGAAGCGGCTGAGGACGGAATTAGGCTGGAGCCACGCAGGTATGTACGAGGCGCAGCAACCGGTCCCCTTAGACTTTGCGACCGGGCTTCGCTCACTGCTGGGCGATTACTTCGAGCTGCATTCACGGCTCGCAGAGGACGACGTGCCGGGGGCAACTTCCGCGGCGAAGCGAGCGGCCGAGTCCCTGGGAAAGATCGACATGAGCGGGCTCGTCGGCGAGCAGCACGTGGCCTGGATGGCATTTCGAAAGCAAATCCTCGACTCGCTGGAGTCGATCATTGCGGGTACGGATATGGCCTCTGTGCGCCAAGGCTTCGAGGATTTGTCGAATGGGATTCAAGGCACACTCAAAGCGTTCCCGGGCATTGCAGATGGTCCCGTGTACGTGCTGCGGTGCCCGATGGCCTCGGGGGGGCGCGGAGCCAACTGGCTGCAGACAGACCCTCAGGTAAGGAACCCGTACTTCGGCGCGTCCATGCTGACGTGTGGGGGAGTGTTGGAGACGATACCGGCGGAGCAGCCCGCTCCGGAGGGAGGACACCTCCATGAATAACGGGGAACTGGTCCCCTCCGGCGGACGCGGGATGTCCTCGATAGATCGGGTCATACGGTTCTGCCTGGAAAACAAGCTGATCGTCGGATTGGGCACGCTGCTGGTGGTCGCCTGGGGGATCATGGTTGCGCCGTTCGACTGGAACCTCGGCGGAGTTTCGCGCGCCCCCGTGGCCGTAGACGCGATTCCCGACATCGGCGAGAACCAGCAGATTGTTTTCACCGAGTGGATGGGCCGCTCACCGCAGGACGTTGAGGACCAGATCACCTATCCGCTTACCGTTGCCCTGTTGGGCATCCCAGGCGTGAAGACGGTAAGAAGCTCGTCGATGTTCGGGTTTTCGAGCATCTACGTCATCTTTGACGAGAAGGCGGAGTTCTACTGGTCTAGGGAGCGCGTGCTCGAAAGACTCAGCAGTTTGCCTCCCGGTTCGCTGCCGGAGGGTGTCCGTCCCACGCTGGGACCGGATGCCACCGCCCTCGGGCAGGTGTTCTGGTACACACTTGAGGGGCGCGACCCCGAGGGAAAGCCCGCGGGCGGATGGGACCTTGCGGACCTGCGGCGTGTGCAGGACTGGCAGGTTCGCTTTGCGCTCATGTCCGCCGAAGGGACCAGCGAGGTCGCGTCCGTCGGCGGATTCGTCCAGGAGTACCAGGTCGACGTCGACCCGGACGCGATGCGTGCACACGGCGTGACGCTGGAGCAGATAGTGGCCGCGGTGAAGAACTCGAACCTGGATGTCGGCGCGAGGACGGTGGAGATAAACAGAGTCGAATACGTCATAAGAGGGCTGGGGTTCATTAAGAGCGTCGGGGACATCGAGAAAGCGGTGGTAAAGGTCAGTGACAATGTCCCGATCCTGGTGAAGGACGTCGCGGTTGTGGCTGTGGGGCCGGCGCTTCGGCGAGGGGCACTGGATAAAGAAGGGGCCGAAGCCGTGGGGGGCATCGTAGTCGTCAGGTATGGATACAACCCGCTTAAGGCCATAGGGAATGTCAAGGCAAAGATTTCAGAGATCGCACCAAGCTTGCCGGTGAAGGCGTTGGTTGACCTTAGAAAGGTCAGCCGCTCTGAAGTAGAGAGCTTCGGCGAAGCGCACGGCTTTGCTGCTTTCAAGGACGGGCGTGTCAACCAGGAGGAATGGCTAAAGTGGTTACGATCGCACCCGGGGAAGGAGTGGCCGAGCTGGGTGACGACCAGTCGGATGACCATTGTGCCCTTCTACGACCGGACGGGACTCATATACGAGACGCTGGGGACCCTCAGCTCAGCGTTGGCCGACGAGATACTTGTGACGATCATCGTGGTGGTGGTCGCTGTGCTGCATCTGCGGAGCTCGGCGCTGATCAGCGCGGTGCTGCCGCTCGCTGTGCTCATATCTTTCATCGCGATGAAGACGTTCGGAGTCGACGCGAACATCGTGGCCCTGTCCGGGATCGCCATCGCGATCGGTACGGTCGTGGACATGGGGATAGTCGTCTGCGAGAACATCTTGAAGCACCTCGACAGAGCCTCTCCGGACGAGAACCCGCTGGAGGTGGTCTTCAGAGCATCGAGCGAGGTCGGAAGCGCGGTCTTGACCGCGGTCTCAACGACGGTCGTCAGCTTTCTGCCGGTCTTCACAATGACCGGCCCGGAGGGAAAGCTCTTCAAGCCGCTCGCGTTCACAAAGACCTTTGCCCTCGTGGCTTCTGTCGTGGTGGCGCTCACGATAATCCCGGCCGGCGCACACATCCTCTTTACGCGAAGGCCCACGTCCAGCAAAGCGAGAACGTTCATATTGTCCGCACTCGTTGCGGCCGGGGCCGTGATCGCCATCGGAGTGGTGTGGTGGGCTGGAGTGATAGTCGCCGCGCTTGGTGCGTGCCAACTTCTTGCCGGGCGCTTTGCGCTGATGCGAAAGGCCGGCGCGGGGATCGCGACGGCTGCGGCGGTGCTCTTCGTCGGGATACTGCTGACCTCTCGCTGGCTTCCCATAGGACCGGAGAAGGGGTACCTCCGCAATCTCGTCTTCGTAGCGGGCGTGATCGGCGGCCTGCTCGTCTTCTTCCGAATCTTCCAGCATTTCTACGGCCGGATTCTTCGGTGGTGTCTCGCGCATAAGCTGGCCTTTCTTTCCATACCTGCACTGTTGACGGTCCTGGGAGCAGTGACATGGCTCGGGTTTGACAGGGTATTCGGCTTCATCCCGGCCGCCACGGAAAGGATAGGCGTCGGCGGGACTAGAGTGCGGCAGACATCGGCTTGGCGTGCGGCTTATCACACTTTTCCCGGACTGGGCAGAGAATTCATGCCGCCCCTCGACGAGGGGTCGTTCTTGTACATGCCCACCACAATGGCGCATGCTTCAATCGGAGAGGTCCTTGATGTGTTGCAGAAGATGGATACGGCGTTTGCGGGCATTCCGGAAATCGAATCCGTCGTGGGAAAGCTCGGGCGAGCCGAGACGCCGCTCGATCCCGCGCCGATATCGATGATCGAGACGGTCATCAACTACAAGCCCGAATACGTCACGGACAAGGACGGCCACCGCGTTCGATTCGCGTATGACGAGAAGCTCGGGACCTATGTCAGAGACCAGAACGGAGAGCTGGTGCCCGACCCGAAGGGACGGCCGTATCGCCAGTGGCGAGAGCACATCAAATCGCCCGAGGATATATGGAGGGAAATAGTCCGTGCGGGCGAAATACCGGGAACCACCTCCGCGCCGCTGCTCCAGCCGATTTCCACTCGCATTGTGATGCTTCAGAGCGGCATGAGAGCCCCCATGGGGGTCAAGGTAAGGGGGCCGGATTTGGAGACGATCGAGCAAGTTTGCCTGGATATAGAAAGGCTCCTGAAGGAAGTCCCCGGGGTCGAGCCGTCCACCGTGATTGCCGACCGGATTGTGGGGAAGCCTTACCTCGAGATAGACATCGATAGGAACGAGATCTCGCGGCATGGGCTCAGCATCAAACGGGTCCAGGACGTGATCCAGGCCGCAGTAGGAGGGGCTGTAGTAACTACGACGGTCGAGGGTCGAGAGAGATACCCCGTGCGCGTCAGGTATATGCGGGAGCTGCGGGACCAGATCGACACGCTGGGGAGGGTTTTGGTTGCTGCGCCGAATGGAAGCCAAATCCCCCTGATCCAACTGGCGGAAATCCAGTACGTGCGTGGACCACAAGTGATCAAGAGCGAAGACACTTTCCTCATCGGGTACGTGCTGTTCGACAAGAAGCCCGATCATGCGGAAGTGGACGTGGTCGAGAACTCGCAGAAGTACCTTCAAGAAAAAAGAGCCTCAGGGGAGTTCACCGTCCCCTCGGGAGTCAGCTACGTGTTCGCCGGAACCTACGAGAACCAGGTGAGGTCGCAGAAAAAGCTCGCCCTTGTGCTGCCGGCGGCGTTGTTCGTCATCTTCTCAATACTGTGCCTGCACTTCAGATCTGCCATCACTGCGACACTGGTGTTCTCGGGAATCGTCGTGGCCTGGGCAGGTGGCTTTATACTGGTATGGCTCTACGGACAGCCGTGGTTTCTCGACTTCCACTTCTTCGGGATAAACATGCGCGAGCTTTTCCAGGTGCACCCAATTAACCTGAGCGTGGCTATATGGGTCGGGTTCCTGGCGCTGTTCGGGATCGCATCGGACAATGGCGTGGTAATAGCAACGTATCTGGATCAGACATTCGCCGGCAGGCGGGTCCTCTCCGTCAGCGAGGTACGCGAGGCCACCGTAGCCGGAGCAGTCCGCCGCATCCGGCCCTGTTTGATGACGTCGGCCACTACTATCCTGGCGCTCCTGCCCGTGCTCACTTCCACCGGTCGCGGCTCCGACGTTATGATCCCGATGGCTATCCCCTCGTTCGGCGGGATGCTGGTGGTGCTCGTGTCTGTGTTCGTGGTGCCCGTGTTGTACTGTTGGGTCAGGGAGCGGCAGCTTGGATTGGTCCAGCCCCGCGGCAAAGTGACCAGCGATTGACACGCGGATGAACCTAGGGATTTGACTGAAGCGCTTCCAAGGCGGCTTCACTCCTCCTCGGCACCGCTCTTGAGGGCTTGCGCCGCTATCTCCAGCACATCGCCCGCAGGTACGATGACTGTAGCGATAGCGCCCGACATCATGGCGTTGAGGCCGCCTTCCAGGGCAGGTCCTTTCCGCATCAGAGTAATTCCCAACACTTTGCCGTCTTGAGTGAAAACGGGTGTCCCCAGCCCCTGATGCTCGGGCACTTCGACGACGTAGAAGGTTCTCGGCTTCGTGACCACGGCGGCAACCCGAGCCAACCCCACTGACGGCCGCCGGTCAAGAGCGCTTCCGAGCCGCCCGATGAGCACGAGTTCGTCTAGAACGCCGGCCTCGGAGGACTCCTTCAAGTCAAGGCTGACGAACTTCGGCGATGTTTCTCCCTCTCCCTCCTCAGGCACAAGGAAAGCCATGTCAAGATCAGGATCCTTGAGGACCAGTTTCGCCGGCACCTCGGTTCCGTCGGCCAGTCGCATCTTGATGTCCGAGAAGCTCGCCTTGAAATCCATCTGGCCTTCATCATCACCGGCGGAAGAGAAGAGGTCCTGAAACATGCCCATGGGGTTGAGCATGGTCAGCGAAACGACGGTCAAACCTGAGGGGTCGATCACCGTGCCAAGAGCTCTGACCTTCTCCTCCTGCCCGTGACCGAAGGCAATGCCCATGCCTGTCATTTGGGATTTCATGATGGCGCTGACCCATATCACGGCATCCTGATGCTTGTTGAGAATCTCGCGGGCCGCCGCTACGTTTGCCTCTTCAGCACGAAGCGAACCCACAGTAGAAAGCACCAGAAACAACGGAACCAACAATCTTCTGTACACAGCCGACTCCTTTCCCGATAGGGAAACAAAGGCATCTTCGGCCATCTTATCGACCGCCGTCATCCCAGTTAGGCTCCAGCTCCAAATACATCGTGTGAATCCCGCGCCTGACAAAGAAGGTGACCCCGTCGCGCTGGGCTTCGGCCGCCCCCTTGAGCAGGGCTTCCGCGGAATCAACGTCCGGAGTGGGTACACCATCGACGGCCAGCAAGACATCTCCTATCGCGACGTGGGCGAGAGCCGCCCATCCGGCGTGCTCCACCCTGTCGATCCGGACTCCCTGCTCTCCTTCACCGAGCTTGCCCGAAAGTCGATCCCAGAACGACAGGTCACGGATCGTCAGCTCGAAATTCGGGTCCTCGTACCGTTTCAGCTCCGGAGACGGAGTAGGCGGCTCTTCGAGCCCGGCGGCAAGCTTCATCTGCTCCCCGTCCCGAACTACATCAAACGTGACCTCCGAACCGATCTTGTATTGCCGAACCATAGCCCGGAAGACCTCGACGTCCTCGCGATGAACCGCATCTATTGTCTCGCCGTCAATCTTGAGAAGAACGTCGCCAACTTGTAGCCCCGCTTTCTCCGCCGACAGCCCCGGGTAGACTTGGGTGACGCGGACGCCTGGGGTGCCTTCCAGCCCGAGCGCTTTGGCCAGGTCGGAAGTGAGGACTTGTGTAGCGACCGAGAGCCACGCCTTCTTTGAGAGAATCGGCCTTTCCTCCGGTGGCTCCCTGCCAATCTTTACGACTGTTAACAGCTTCTCACCATTCCGCTCAAAGCCAACCAGAGCGGCGACCGGCTCATCTTCGCCTTCACTCAGTTCTTGAGATATCTCTCGCAGCTCGGCAGTGCTCCTCACCGGTCTGCCCGCGACCTCAAGCAGGACATCGTCCCGTTGGAGCGGCGGCTTGGCCTCGCCGCTCGGCCCTCCAGGGCGAACGCTGTCCACGAGCACGCCGTCTTTGTCGGGGCGCTTCCGTTCCAAAGACGACATCAGGGTAAAGTCCTTTGCGGTTATCCCCCAGGACCTGACTTCCACATCCTCTCCCTCGGCCCGCTCGGCAGGATCCACAGTGAGCGAAAAAGTACGCTCCTCTCCCTCGCGAACAACAACGACCTCGACCTTCTTTCCGACGTAAGTCGAAGCCAGCAGCCTGTTGAAGGCCGGCAGGTCCTCTCGTATGCGCGCGTCCACAGCGAAGCCGTCAAACGCCCTTATGACATCGCCTGGACGGATACCTGCTTCAGCCGCAGGCGAACCTTCAATAACGCCTGAGACCAGCACTCCGCCGTCAATCTGTGAATTCTTCAGACGAGGCTGACACTCCAGGCCGGTCCACCCTCGGGTCACTTCTCCCGCCGCCATAAGCTCTTCGGCGACGGCCCTCGCGAAGTTCGCGGGTATGGCCCCGCTCAGCCCCATCTGTATCTCGTTGATGCCCACGATCTCACCATCAAGATTGACCAAAGGGCCCCCGCTGCTCCCGCCGGATATTCGAGCATCATGTGCTATCCACGGGACCAGGCTGCCGACCTGCTCGCCGTCCAGCTCGAACGAAAATGGCCAGGAAAACGCAGGAATTATCATAATGGTGTTGCTCACGATCCCTTTGGTCACTGACTGAGAGATGGACGCGGGGCTTCCCATGGCAAGCACGGTATCCCCGACGCGTACGCGATCGGAATCGCCGAAGACGGCCACGGGCAGCGCCTTATCCCTTTGGCTGCACTGCTCGGGGTCTAGCTGCAGGACAGCGATATCGCTCAAAGGGTCGCTCCCCACAAGTGTCGCCTCGATCTCCTCGCCCTCTGGAAGGCGACAAACAAGGCGTCGGGCTTTGCCGGCGACATGGTGGTTGGTTATGACGTGACCTTGCTTGCTGATGATCACCCCGCTGCCCGCGCTCTCGTACTTTCTGAGGCGCCCATCGTAGGCTTCTGCGGTAACGACGTGGATGCGAACCAAAGCCGGGTAGACCCGCGCGACGGCGTAATCGATGATATGTCTCTCTTCTGCGGCCTTCTGCGCTTCGCTTGACCCCTCGCCGAGCGGCCAACTTGAACAGCCTTCAAGATAGAGGATCACCACGGCAAGAATCACTGCAAGTTCACTCCTGATGCGCCACTTCATGGCTCACCTCCGCCGGAAACCACTGTGCACACGCTTGCTCTGGAACGATCACCCCAAGCTGCCTACGGCGTTGAGTGTACAGCCCTACCCGCGAAAATCAAGGACTTGCGACATAGGCAAATTTAGAACAGCGCGCGAATTTTCGGAAATCGTGCCGCCCGGCAGCGTGAGGGGAAATCGGGTCGACGCTTAGCTTTCCGCTACAAGTCGTCGGCGCATCTCTCGCCCCCAACTTGCAGAAGCGGCTCACGATGTTAAAATCACGCCCGTGGGACTGTGAGGTCCAGGCGTTGGAGCGAATGCCCATGAGAGGAGGACCATCAGATATCGATTGGGTGAGGCTCCGCACCCCAATCATCACAAGGGGCGACCACCGTACGGCGCATCGGGACCCGGCAGCCCATTACCATGACGGGGTCTTCCGCGTGTTTCACAGCCTGGTGACGAGAGAGAGGGACGGACGATACTTTTGGCGCGTGGGAGTCGTGGAAAGCAAGGATTTGCAGGACTGGACACCGCCGCGGCCAATCACGCCCAAAAATCAGAAACTGAATTTCTCGAGCCCCGGAAACGTCGTCCGGCATGGGGAACGGTGGATTCTGTGCCTGCAAACCTACCCTACGCCGAACAACGAAGTGCACGCTGACGAGACGGCTCGTATATGGGCTATCGACAGCGAGGACTTAGTTAACTGGGGTCAGCCGGAACTCCTGCGCGTGAAAGGGCCGGATGTCCCACTGGAGGAAATGGGCCGAATGATCGACCCGTACCTGGTCCAAGACAAGGATGAGGAAGGGAAGTGGTGGTGTTTCTACAAGCAGAACGGCATGAGCTTTTCATATTCCTACGATCTGAAAACGTGGACGTATTTCGGCCGCGCCGACGCGGGAGAGAACGCCTGCGTGATCGTAGACGGCCGCGAATACGTTTTGTTTCACTCGCCGGATGACGGGATAGGAGTCAAGCGCTCGGGGGACCTAGTCCACTGGAGGGACGAGGGGTTACTGAAACTGGGCCAGAGCGACTGGCCCTGGGCGCGGGGGAGGCTGACGGCGGGGATGGTCCTTGACCTGAGGACCGAGCCGGGCATCGGAAGGTTCCTCATGTTCTTTCACGGCTCGTCGCGCCAGGGCAAGAGAATGTGGAAATCCCACGGCCACGCGAGTCTAGCATTTGCGTGGAGCTTCGATTTGCAGCATTGGGAATGGCCCGGCAACGGGCGTCGTGCCGTAGCGGATACAGCGAGCGACAAGCCGCTATTATGATAAGACCATCTGGAACTTGAATATGAGGGGCCAGGAAATGAGGATACCAGCGCGCGCAACGATAAAGGCCTTCCTGACGACACTAGCTTGCCTGGCGCCTGTCTGCTGGGTCCCCGCTGTGGCCGAAATGCGAGTGGCGGAGATCGTTGTGGACGGACAGGATACCGGCCAAACCTGGGAAGGATTCGGCGCATCGGCAGTGCTCATCGACATGTTCGATTCATCCAGCAAGTTCGGAGAGCCGACCGGCACCATCCCCCAGGACAGGCGCAAGGAGATCGTAAAGGTCTACTACGAAGACCTGGGCATGACGCGGGCGAGGTTCTTTCCCCAAGGCTACGAGCCGGTTAACGACAACGACGACCCTTTCGTTATCAATTGGGAAGGATTCGTGTGGGAAGGGCGCGGCACGCGAGAAACGAGGTCAGTAGACCCTTATTGCGAGGAACACCTGGTTCTGGGACGCGAGTTCCGATCGCCCGACGAGCCGTTCGTGTTCTTTCCCGCGGTGAACGTCTGGGAGAGGTGGCTTCACATGGAGTCGGCCGCGGGGAGCGACCGCAACCGCTTCAATCCTGCCATGGTGGAGGAGTACGCCGAGCACGCCCTTGCCGCGGTGCTTCACATCAAAGACGCCTACGGCTACGAGCTGCCGGCATGGTCGCTCTTCAACGAGCCAGTCCACGGGGCCAAACCGACGAAGGAGACCGTCCTCGCGCTGGTGCTGGCCGTCGGACGCAGATTCAAAGGAGCCGGCCTAGGGACCAAACTCACGATCTGCGACGATGCGTGGCCTGAGGCCGGCGCCGAGGCGATCGAATATGTCCTGGCGAGCGAAGAAGCGCGGGAATACGTATGGTCGGTATCATATCACCGTTACCGGATAAGCCTGGTGGAACGCTCGTGGGACATGTTGGAGACGGTGGGCCGCGGCGAGCCGTTGATCGCCGAGCCTGTAAGCTTTTATGCAAGCGCCGCCGGATACAACAAGTCCGCCTGGATGACGGAAATCGCCAACTACGGCGGCCAGGGGCTTACCCAGGACGACGCCGGGCGGGCGCGGGCCAATCACGTCATCGACGAGATCAACAACGGCAAGGTCAGCGCCTTCGATTTCATGCTCACCTGGGGGCCGCCAAAGGACGGACAGAGGGGACCGGGGTCCGACAGCCGGCTGGTTCACATCATATTCGAGAACGGCGAGTTCGTCCGAGCAGAGCCGGCCGATTTCGCCCAGTGGATTTGGCATCTCTCGCGCCACATAAGACCGGGGGACATCCATCTCTCCGTTTCGTCCGACGACCCGCTCGTGAAGGCGCTGGCGTTCCGGCACGACGGAGACCATACGGTCAAGCTGGTGGTAATCAACAACAACTTGGAAGCCGTGCCGCTGCATGTCGGGCTGAAGGGACTACGGAGCGAAACCGAACGAGAAATCCGGACACTCAGATCCACGTACGGTGAGTACCGACAGCAGTTGCGACTGGCGGCGACCAGCGCAACGACGTGGGGCGACCGGCTTCCGGCTCTCAGCATCACGACGTACTCCGTGCCGCTCTCAGCCCATGATGCCCCACTCATCGAAAGCCTCAGGCTCACACCCGAGCTTCCCGCCGTGGGCGAGAGGGTGAACGTCACCGCTAGATTATGGGATCCGCTTCGGAAGGTTGGGGAGGTACGATGGTTTCCCGTCGAATCCCGCTCCCCAGGAAAACCGATGGAGCGAAGCGAGCACCCGAACGGTATTGTGGAATGGACCTCGACGTTCACCATGTACGACTCGCACTGGCCGGGAGACATTCACATACAGATCGTTCTCTTCGGCAACGATGGCAAAATCATACGGAAAGGGCCAAACGGGCCGGCGCTGAGTGCTACGAGGACTGTGCCGAGGCCATTCGTTGGAGAAAGGCTCGTCCCCCGTCGCGAACAAGCAGAGCGCTGAAAGGCGGAAGGCGAGACACCTCGGGACCGGCAGTAGTCGGATACAACGCTACTCGGTCGCCGCCAGGGCGCAGCCTGCTTCAATCGTGCAGTGCCACGCCGCAGCCAAGTTACTCCCCTGCTGGCCGGACTTTCCCGCCAAGCAGCCCAAGCAAGAATTCTTCTTCGGGCTCATCGTAGAGAAAAAGCGTACCCCTAATCTCCACCGGCGTTAGCCCGTCAAGGCCTACCTGGGGCTCCTCGTCCAATTCGAGATAGAGGACTTCGGTGGGCCCGGGAGCGGCACAGTAGTAGCAGCAGGTGGGAAACGGGAGCACCATGAACGATCTGACTTCGGCATGGTCTTCCAGAGGTACTATGAATCCAACAAGGGACACCTCTTTTCCATGGAGAACATGGAGGGCTTCGGGGAACCGGCGCTCCTGTTGATAATCGCCCGTGCTCTGCTGGATGAGCTCCCAGGAAACGGCTGTAATCCGGGGCACGAGAGGCTCAGTGGTGACCTTGACGCTAGGGGCTAGGGCGACAGGCGACACACTAGAGGAAGGGGCAGGGCTTGCTGCCCGCGGCTGTTCATACGAAACCCCCGCATCCGGCCCCGGAGCCAGGACCCGGTAAGCCAGCAACGCCCCGGCAGCAGCGGCCGGCACCATTACGCCGATGATAAGCCGTTTCACCATCGCGCCGAAAGCCCCTCGACTACTTCCGAGCGGTACGCTTCCCAGGCCGGGAGGACACCGGCAGCCAGCCCGACCAAGAACACGACCCCGCAGGCAATCACTTCAGAAGCAGCGAAGCTCAGCGGATTTGTTATGATCCCTGTGCTCAAGTACAGAAATCTACCCAACATGCTTGAGGCTACGTGCCCCAGGACAACACCGACGATGACACCCAGCCCTGAGATCGTGAAGGATTCCGTCAAGACCATGGTGAATACCTCTAACGCTGAAGCTCCTAGTCCTCTCATTATGGCCAAGTCCCGTTTTCGCTGCGCCGTGGCGAGGTAGAGGCTCACCAGAATCGAGAGGGCCGCCACGAGGACAACCAAGTAACCGATGGCGAGCAGAATCTTCTGCGACGGCAAGAGCACCCTTGCGGCGAACTTGGCGATCTCCATCGTGGGGATGGCCGCCATGGCGTTGTACCCTGCGTTGACCGATTCGACGAAGGAGAACCGGTGGGCGGCAGATTTCAGCCGAATCAGCGCCGCGGTCACCTCCGGTTCTTCGTGCGAGTTCTCTTCGTGCCCGTGAATCTTCCACACCGAACGGAGAGACGAGAACAGCGCCCGGTCGTTGGCCGTTCGGGTAGGACGCAATATGCCTACGACCGTGTAGGGAGACGCGGCGTGCTCCGGGGCACCGTGTGCTGCAACCACGCCGTGGGTTGCAATTACCTTGTCCCCGAGCGCCAGACCCAGGCTTCTGGCGACAAAGCTGCCGGCGACTATCTCCATGTCCCTCTCGAACAGCCGACCATTGGCCACCCGAAACAGAGGCTCCTTCTGATCCTTCTTTCCTCTCGCGCGGTCCTGTTGGAAGAAACTCGCGCTTGTCCCGACTATCCGGAAGCCGTGGTAGCTGTCGCCCAGCCCCAGAGGATACGCGCTTTCGACGCGCAGGTCGGCCAGGAGCTTCTCATAGTCGGAATAGAGAATGTTCCCCGTAGGAACGTCGAGGTAATAGATCGTGCTGAGGGTCAACTGAAGCGGACTTCCTTTGGCACCCACGATCGCATCGTAGGATCGGCTCTGCTCCAAGAACGCCCGGTTCGCCTCCTTTCGCAACGTCATGACGGTCGAGATCAGAGCCACTCCGACGGCGACCGAGAAGACCGTAAGCGATGTGGTGAGCCTCCGCCGCCAGACGTAGTTCCATGCTATCTGGAAGAGATTCATTCTTGTCTCAGCAGATCTGAACAGTCAAAGGAGCGCGGAAGCATCGACGCGATGATGGGATCGTGGGTAACGATTAGGAGAGTGCAGGAAATTTCCCTCCAGAGCGACAGAAGCAACTCTGTAACCGCTCGAGAAGCGACGGGGTCGAGGTTTGCGGTCGGCTCGTCCGCCAGAAGGATTGGGGGCTTGCTCCCCAGGGCACGGGCGATCGCCACCCGCTGCTGCTCGCCGACGGAAAGCTGATCAGGACGGTGCGAGAGCCGGTGCGAAAGCCCGACTCTCTCCATGAGTTCCACCGCACGAGAGGTCCTGAGGTGCGGCGGGACGCCTCTTCCGAACCGCATTCCGATCAGCACGTTCTGGAGCGCGGTGAACGGAGCAAGCAGGTTGAATGTCTGGTAGACGAATCCGAGATTCTCGCGCCGAAATCGGTCTCCCTCCGCGGCGGCAAGCTCGTCCACCCGCACCCCAGCCACCTCTATCCTGCCGGAGTCTGGCTTCAGGAGGGCCGCTACGAGGTTGAGGAGAGTGGTCTTCCCGCATCCGCTGGGGCCCGTCAAGGCCACCGCTTCTGCTCGGTCGACTTCGAGCCGATCCAGCAGGAAAGTGGGTTGCGACGCCTCGCCCGTTCCGCGCTTGCCGAGCCTGACCTTGCACTTGTCTATTTCGACGACCGGCATACAGATGCCCTGAGCCTGATGGAGAAGTTCCGCGCCGGACCAACGCCGAGGACACTGCGGGGATTCTAACGAAGATTTCCCCTCGAGGCAAGCTCGTCAGCCGCACGCGGCAAGGAATACCGGGCGGTTAACCGCAACAAGGGAGGAAAACTCCCCCTTCAATGGAACCCTCACACGGCGCGCAGTCCGTTCGGAGGGGTGCTATAGCGCGAGGGTCGCCACATCACAACGAATTCACGCAAGATCCTGTTGCTTTGGCTTGATGTTCGACCACGGATATGGAGAATTGACATTCAACTTCCGTTTCGAGCGACATTGCAGCAAAAGTCGGGGAACCACGTGCGGAAAGGAGAGGAACTTGGATACCGTTCGTGTCATACCTTGTCTCGACGTGAAGGATGGTCGCGTAGTTAAGGGAGTGCACTTCGAGAATCTCCGCGATGCGCGTGACCCCGCCGAAGCCGCCGCCGCGTACGCCAAAGACGGGGCCGACGAGCTGGTGCTCCTCGACATCGCCGCCACCGTCGAGGGCCGAGAGACTCGCCTCGAATGGGTCGAAAGAGTGGCGAAAGTCGTTACTGTGCCTTTTGCCGTCGGCGGAGGCATAGGCTCTATCGAGGACATGAAGAGACTCTTCGACCTGGGCGCCGCGAAGGTGTCGATAAACACTGCCGCGGTCAGGAATCCCGGCCTTATCAAGCAAGCCGCCGAAGCGTATGAACCCAGCGCGCTCGTCGTTGCGATCGATGCAGAGAAAGGCGACGGCAGGTACGAAGTCCTGATCGAAGGCGGACGGACACGAGCCGGACTCGAAATGGTTGACTGGGCAGAGAAGGTGGAGAAGTTCGGCGCGGGAGAGATCCTGCTGACAAGCAAGGATGCCGACGGGACGACGTCAGGGTACGATATCCCGATGACCCGAGCAGTCACCGACGCGGTGTCAATACCCGTCATTGCCTCCGGAGGATGCGGCAAGCTGTCTCACCTTGTTGATGCGGTCCTCGAGGGGAAAGCGTCGGCTGTGCTCGCGGCTTCGGTATTCCACTTCGGGGACTTCACCCTTCGCGAAGCGAAACAGTACCTTCGCGAGCACGGCATTCCGGTCAATCTGTAGCAGGCAGGCGACGCGAATGAATCCACGCGCCAAGATAAGACTCAGCGCGGGCTCACCGCCCGTCGTGTAGCAATCGAGTCCAGCGCAGCCTCTATGAGCGCGACGGAACGCCGACCTTCTCGGCCTGTTATCGGAAACTCCTCGCGCTTCTCCGCTGAGGATACGACCTGGGACAACTCAGGCTCCACCTCGGGCATGTCGACAAGTACCGGTCCGCGACCCTTCCCCGGATAGAACACCGCGGGGCGGCCTTCGACGTTGTCCGGCGCCACCAGGACTCCGCCCTCACACACGATCCTGCATGACAATCCCACGTCGTTGATGCCCGGAGGGAGCTTTACCTGAGGGTAGTCCCACGTCGCCTGGATGGATACGACGACGCTTCCGGTCATCTCGGCGGTCACGAAACCGGTCATCTCTGATCCCCTCCGCCCGCTGTCGGGATCGGAGGGGCTGTGGGCCAAGCGCATTCCCTGGACAAGAACAGGGTCACCGAAAGTCCAGATAAAGAAATCCGCAGGGTATATCCCCAAGTCCAGCAGTGCTCCGCCTCCGGCGTCAGCCAAGCCGCGCCAGGGCGTCGCGGCTCCTCCCCCTTCGTGGAAGGAAGCAAGGTTGCTGTTGAACGCCGCTGACGCGAAGAGTGGGGCCCCTGCGTTACCAGCGCGGACAAAATCCCTGACTGCTATCCAGGGAGGGCTGAATCGGGTGTGCATGCCGACGCCGAGCCGCACACCTTTCCGTTCGGCGGCTGCTATGAGGTCATCACACTCGTCAGTGCTGAGCGCCAGCGGTTTCTCAAGCAGCACGTTATACCCCGCCCTCAGCAGTTCGAGCCCTATCGGATGGTGGTAACGATGCGGCACGCACACGTCCACGTAGTCAATGCACTCGGGGCCGGGCAACTCCCCAATCTCTCGGCAGACCTCTCCCGCATTGGCGCGGTCACGGAGTAGACAAGCGCGGTCTCGTTCCGGGTCTACAAAGGCCACGAACTCGACCCTGTCTCGTAGTTCCGCGTACTGGCGGAGGTGATGCCTCTCGGCGAACCTGCCGCAGCCGACGAGAGCAACTCTTATCACGGTCGCACCAGCCTCTCAAGATACGCAAGGGCTCTGCGCGAGCTTCCCACTGGATCGCCATGGCCGAGGATCTCGGCAGACACCACGCCGGCATAGCCGGAACTTTTCAAGATCGATATGCTGTCCTCGATATCTACGTCGCCGCTGCCGATGTCCACCTTTGCTCTCGACTTCCCGTCACCCTCGCGCACGAAATCCTTTATATGAACCCAACCGACACGGGCTATGAACCGAGGAAGCAACTCGGCATTGCACACATTGCACGCTCCGCTGAGATTCCCAACGTCGTAGTTGATGAAGTAGTAAGGGGAAGCGCTGACATCCATGAGGCGTTTCAGGCCGTCGGGCGTGAGGCTGAACGTGCCGTGGGGCTCCATTGCGAAATGAACACCGACCTTGGCGCACTCCTGGACCACTTCGAGGACGGAAGCCTTGCCCCGTTCGAAGGCTTCCTCCATCGGCATGGCATCGGGTTTCCATCCCTCCCCGCTGATGATGGTCGATATCCCGGCATCGGCGGCCCAGCGGGCTGCCTTCTTGAGATAAGCCACCGCCTCGGGGTCTGCGATCATCTCGCAGTGGACGCTGATGCCGGGGCACTTGAGGCCGGCACTCTCGATGATTCGCATTTGCGGCTCTGGGGGTAAGTCCAAATCGACATACGGGTAGCCACCCTTGAGAGCGCAGGCTTCCACAGTGTCGTACCCGAGTTCAGCGATCGTACCGCATACTTCCTCCAGGGGCATGGACTTGAAGTTGTGCATCATGCATCCAATCTGCATCTCATTTCCTCCCTCACTGGTTCGATAATCCAAGCACATGCTGATATGTTAGCGTCCGACAAAAGTCCGGTCGAGCCGCACCAGCCTGCAATTATGGGGAATGATTGTAGACGTCACCTGCTCCCACTTCAAGCCTAACAAGGCCGGGAGATGAACCAGCGGCACTGCCCCGGGCCCTGCAAGCCGGAAAAAACTGGTGACCTCGACGGGGTATTCTGGTCATATGTATGGGGTGTGGTGTGGTGTCACTGGCCGTTGCGGACTGCGTCGCTCGTTTGGTTCAACGGTCGGAGAGCTGCGAGTAGAGGCAGGAACGGACTTCTGTTGAGGGCAACGAAAATGCATGGGTCTGTGCGCAGGTTCTTCCTTTCCGCCGGAGTGGCGGTTCTCATGGGTTCGGGAGTGTTCTTGTCGGCGGCAAGCATCGTGAATCTGAATCCGATCTTCAACGGCGACTTTGAGATGAGCGTGCAGTCGACGGCGCCGGGCGGGGGGACGATGTACGGATCGTACTGGTGCAATGCCGAAGACAAGGTGGTCCAGATTCCGTCCAGCGGCGGTGACCCGAATAACCGCGCAGTTGTGCTGCGCCAAGCGAGCGATCTGGTAATACAGCGCTTCCCGGCTTACGAATATGTTGCGCAGGGACAGTCGCGACATGAGGGCGCGTCGGCGAGCATGGTGCTCAACGGGCAGGTCATGGTGACGGACATGCCGGTGGAGGCGAGGGTAGTGGTGGAAGAGACCAGGCGGGAGATGAACGGCGGTTTCTGGGGGCTTTACCAGCAATTCACGGGCGTGGGAGATCTGTGGGAGGACTGGCTGTATTTCAGTTATGACTACGCGGCGACGGGGGCCTTCACTCCGATGGTGTGGGACGGGCCGGCAAACCCGTACACGGGGCACTACAAGGGCGTGAACGACGCGAGCGCCTCGATCTACTCGGTGTATCAGTACGCGGGGAACGTGGAGGCGACAGTGAGGGCGTGGGAAGCCCCGCATGACGGTCGAGTGCTGGTGCAGTGCCGAGCGGCGCTCTATCCGTTCGCGACGGTGGATCCCGATTCACACGTCTACCTGCGGGTAAGCAAGTACAACGACAAGGACACGATGAATCTTTTGGAGCAGTACTGCGCGGAGCTGATTGAGGACAGCGACGGGATGACGTTCAGCAGGTTGATCGAGGTCGAGACGGATAACGTGATTGCGTTCGAGACGAGGGAAGAGGGGACGCCGAGCGGAAGGTCGGCGCGGGTGCAGTTGGATCCGAAGGTGGGTTACGACGGGCGGCAGGTGGTGTATCGGTTCGGGGACGGGCTGTCGCCGCTGCCGTCGGATGAGTGGGTCTGCTATCCGCCTCTGATTCAGATCGCGCAGGCGAACGAGTGGCAGGCGTTTTCGCTGAACGTAGGGGCGGACTACATCAGTTGGTTCAGCCGGTACGACGATTTTGCCCACGGTCCGGTTTCTCAGCTTTCGGTGAGGCTCGAACTTATAAGCGGCGGCGAACCGGACGTCGTCTATTTCGACAACGTGACCGCTGACGTTGGGTTCCTGTCATACAGCGAAGAGGAGCTGACCGCCGAACTGCTGGCGGAGCTTGACAGGATCGTGGGGAACCACATGGAGTACAGCGTCAAGGAGCCGGGAACGGGAGACCCGAATCTTCACGCGAGGTACAGGATATCGGTCGCGGACGGGGCGCAACTAGGCACTTACGCAACGGGCGGCTACTCGTCGATCAGCCAGCTCATTCTGGGCCTTTCGGGGGAATTCTGGCATGACGAGGCAACGCCGTGGCTGCTCGACGAGGTCGATTCGATCGTGGCGAATCGAGATGCGGAATTCGGCGTCCCGAGGAAATACAGCTTCTCTCAGTCTAAATATCTCGACCTGCAGACCGGCGATAGCATTCACGCGGTAAACGACATCATCTTTCTGGTGGGGATGTACGACCTCACAAGTGACATCACGTACCTGGACATGGCATACGAGATGGGTGTTGACATTCTGACCTACGGCGGCGACGCCGCTCCCCTATATACGGGTGAGTTCACCTACCAGGAGAACGGCGGAGATCCTTACCTGCAAGGGGACGAGTACTTCTGGATGGACAAGATCCAATGGAGCAGAGGCACCGAAGCTTTGGCGCTTGTGGCCAGTAGGACTGCGGCGTTCCCGCAACGATACTCAAATCCTGGCCACGCCGAGTTCCTGAGTGCCGCGGTCGGAGCGGCGAACTGGGTGCGAAACGCGGTGGATTACCTTGGGGGATGGGGGGCGTACTGGATGCGGATAGACAACCCGCTGGACGACCTCTTCGGGCACAATGCAACGCGGCTTGCCAGCGCCTATGAAGCGACGGGTCATCAGGCTTTCCTGAACGTGTTGAAGCAAGGGAGCGAGGAGTTTCAGCCGGAGTGGCTGCAGAGCCTCCGTCGCGGAACGCACATGGCGGGCGATCAAGAGCGGGCGTGGAAGGCCTGGCTGTACAACTTCCACGATAACCCCGATCCAGCCGCACCGGAAAGCAAGTGGGAATTTGGCTCCGCATACGTGGAGGCGGGATTCAACTACCTGAGATCGTGCCAACTTGGGAACGGCGTTTGGTGTGCGGGCAGCGGGACGCTTTTCTACGAGCCCGGCATGGGCCTCGGGGGTGGCACGCCCCTTACCCCCGCCGACGGCCACAAGTTCAGGCCCATCGCCACCGCGTATGGAGACCCGATCCTCTTCGCTTACGGGATAACCAGCGACCTTCGTGACGACCTCCTCGCGTACTTCTCGACCATGTTCCGCCTGAATGTCCTGCACTACGGACATTACCTCGAATACGTCGGGGGCACCGCCGGCCAGGTGGGTTACATGCCGGACTCGGCGTATCCCGATCCGCTTCCGAGCCCGCTTCCGACGTACACGTCTGGGTACGAATTCAGGGCGCTGGGCCAGTTGCCCGCCATGCTCAGACAGTTGGAGCCGCACCTGCCCAACCAGCGGCCCGTATGTCAGATTTCCCCTGGGAACTTCGGATACACGACTGCGGCATCGCTCCGAGATATGAAGTTCTGGGTCTATGACCCCGATGGTCTGGGCGACCTTGACCCCGCGAAGATACGGATCGAGGCCAGGATATTTCAGGGTGGCGCGGAGCCGCTGTCGCTTCATTTCGATCCTCTGACCTCGCCCTTTTTCACCTACACTGTCCTGAGCCCGGAATGGATCGAGTTCGCATGGGCCGAGCCCGTTCCCGCGCTCTGGAACGGCGCTTCCTATCGATTCGCGCTCAGGGCCGTCGACAGTTCGCGCAGATGGGATCAGGACACGGTCCTTTACGACGTCTCCGGCACGGGCTTCAGAGTCCTTGACGCAACGGGGCACCCCCTGATGTGCTTGTCCGAAAGTGGTGACCTCATCCTGAAGGGCACATTGCGATCCGAGCTCGGCGACGCGATTTCACCGACCATCTCAAGCGAGTTCCTCGTTAAAGACAGAGGAGCAAGGGTAGTGGCGCGATTCGACACGACTAGCGGCGATCTTGACCTTCGCGGCTCACTGTCGGTCGAGCAGACCGACCTTACCAACCCGGAGGGAGCCGACGTGGTCTTCAAGAATTCCGTTGGCGACGTGGTCGCGTATATAACGTCGGCGGGCGACATGGTGCTGACGGGTGATCTGTCCGAGCTCGTAGGCGACATCTTCTGACCGCGCGCCGCCCCTCTTCTCCTCTTCGCAGCCCGATACCATCTCACGGCGCTTGACTCGCCACAGTTATTGCGGTTATATGTTCTTGGCGTGGCCGACTGGCTTGTTGGCCTTGCGGGGACGAGGAGCAGCCGGCTCGGAAGCAACCATTTGGCCCTTACGCGCGGAGGTACACAAGCCGTGGAAAAAGTGATGAATATCATCGACGGGAAAGAGGTGCCTGCGGAATCGGGAGAAGTCTTCCAGAACATCGACCCGTCAAGTGAAGAAGTGATAGCGGAGGTCGCCAAGGGAAGCGAGGCGGACGTCAACAAAGCCGTAGAGGCGGCGGAGAGAGCCTTCTACAGCGGGCCCTGGGGTAAGATGGCTCCTGCCGGACGTGCCGCTGCGCTGGCACAGTTCTCCGCCCTGATCATGAAGCACGTCGAAAAGCTCGCGGCGATAGAGACGAGAGACGTCGGCAAGCCGATCAAGTTCACACAAAATATGGACGCACCTTTGGCAGGCATGATCTTTTCCTACTACGCGAGTGTAGCCGATAAGCTTCAGGGCGCGTATCACTTGGGCGACCCGAACTACGTTATCGTCTCGTATCACGAACCGATTGGCGTCGTAGGCTGCATAATCCCCTGGAATTACCCGCTGCTGATAGCGGGGCTGAAACTGGCCCCGGCGCTCGCCGCCG
Organism: uncultured Planctomycetota bacterium; assembly: GCA_964493415.1. Taxonomy (GTDB): domain Bacteria; phylum Planctomycetota; class DG-23; order CAZBND01; family CAZBND01; genus CAZBND01. Next base: position 36,566 of record CAZBND010000026.1, read on the forward strand.
GTAACACGTGCGTGGTCAAGGTCTCGGTGGATACCCCCATGTCGGTGACGGAGGTGGCGAAGATTGCGCTGGAGGCGGGCATCCCGCCCGGCGTAGTCAACGTGGTCCACGGCCCCGGCCGCGAGGTCGGGGAGGCGATCGCCTCGCACCCTTGCGTGCGAAAGGTGTCCTTCACCGGGAGCACTGAGGTCGGCAAGCGAGTGGGAATGCTGGCCGCGGAGCAAGTGAAACCCGTGACGCTGGAACTCGGAGGCAAGAACCCCAACATCGTGTTCGACGATGCGGATATGGATGCCGCAGTCAGCGCCTCGCTGTTTACGGCATTCATAAACACCGGCCAGATCTGCACGAGCGGCTCCCGAATAATCGTCCACAAGTCGATCGCGGACGAGTTCATATCCCGGCTCGTGGAAAAGGCGAAGGAACTCAAACAAGGTCCTCCTTCGGACCCGTCCACGGACCAGGGCCCCATGATCTCCAAGGGGCAATATGAAAAGGTGCTCAAGTGCATCGAGACGGGGCGCAAGGAGGCCGAGACTATCTGGGAAGGGACGCTCCCGGCCAATCTGAAGAAGGGGTTCTGGATACCCATCCATATCTTCAGGCCGAAGGATCAGTCCTCGCTGCTCGCCAAAGAAGAGATATTCGGCCCCGTGCTGTCCATCCTCACCTTCGACAGCGAAGAGGAAGCCATCGCCATCGCCAACGACGTTGCCTATGGTCTTTCGGCATCCTTCTGGACTAACGACTTCCGGCGGGTCGTTCGCCTCTCGCACGCGATCGATGCGGGGATAATTTGGGGGAATACGGTTCACTACCTCAACATGGACGTCCCCTACGGCGGCCACAAGATGAGCGGGATAGGGGTGGAACTTGGCACCGAGGGGGCGAAGGCGTTCATGAAGCCCAAGTGTGTATACCTGAACGCCGGTCCCGACAAGGTGGCGCTCAAGTAAGGCGGCACGAGGACTGCGCTTCGAGCGGGAAAAGTGGCATCCTGCGGGTTCGAGTTGCCCGGCGAGCCGCACCCGTGGCTTTCGGCGTTTCATCCAGCCCTGGAGTATCTTCCACAGAGTGACAGCCCCACCAATCGTGTAGGTCCGCACTCTCCGCCGGTGTCGGCTTGGCAAGTGGAGCATTGGCAGGGACTATCGTCGTGACAACCCGATGCGACGGGCAGTCGACCCGAATAAAGCCCATGGTGGAAAGAGACTTTTTGCAGCGGGCGCAGTTTCGTGGGATAATATGCCACTAGCCTGGGTATGCCCAAGCTGCTTGCCGGACAGGGGCCTTCTCTCGAAAGCAAGAAATGGCGCGGAGGGAATAAAGCGGCCTGCTCAAGGAACTATCTTTGAGGACACCAAAGGAAGGTAAGGGGAGCAGGCGACACAGCGAGCGTGCTCCGGATTAACTGGCATCCGACTGCAGGCGGGTTCCCTGCGTCAAAGAGAGAAACGGCCCAGGAAAGCAACGTTGCGGGCATTTTCAACCGAAATACTGCGTAGCCCAAGGGCTATATGTGCCCTTAGCCTGATTGCGGCGTGCCTTCTGGCAGGATGCCGATCCGCCGCGGACTATCGAGCCCAGGCGGACAGAGTCGCCAACAAGATCATAGAGCAGAACCAGCAGGAGGTCTTGGGGCGGACGGAAGCCATGGACATCGTCAGCCCCGCGGATACGCTCAGGCGACGCCTTCTTCTGGATCAGAATCTTCCCTACTCGACGCCCATGTCGCTCGGGGTCCACGACTTGCCCCGCAACGAGTACTGGAATCCTGAGAAGCATTTGATATCCGGAGAGCCCGCGTCACCTGTCCGCGTGGAGGAGCCACTTCGGCTGACCATCTTGGACGCGCTGCAGATCAGCGCGCGAAGCAGCCGGGACTATCAGGCGGCCAAGGAAAAGGTCTTCACCGTGGCGCTCGACCTTGACCTCGAGCGGAACGATTTCCGCAACACTTTTGCCGGCATGTTGTCCGGGCTGCTGAACCACGACCGGGGCGGCGACGAACCGGTTACCGGTACCCACGGGGAGGCTGACGCCTCCATCCGTCGGACGCTCAAAAGCGGGATCGAACTGACCACCGCCATCGCCCTTGACCTGGTAAAGCTCCTCACGCAGGATCGAGCCTCCTCATTTGGGATAACTGCCGACGCGACCATATCCATACCTCTACTGCGAGGAGCCGGAAGGATGATTGTCGCGGAGCCCCTCACCCAGGCAGAGCGGAATGTCGTGTACGCGATATACGAATTCGAGCGTTTCAAGAAAACATTCGCAGTGCGGGTGGCGAATGACTACCTCTCCGTGCTCCAGCAGTTGCAGGAGGTCGCTAACGAAGAGGAGAGCTATAAGCGCCTGATTGCTTCCGCCCGCCGGACCCGCCGACTGGCAGACGCTGGAAGGATCCCCGAAACTCAATTCGATCAGGGTGTCCAGGACGAACTGCGTGCCCGGTCCAGGTGGATAAGCGCCCGCCAGTCCTACGCATCTCGTCTCGACAGCTTCAGGGTTCTCCTTGGCCTGCCTGCGGATGCCGAGCTCGAATTGGACACGAAGGAACTCGAGCTGTTGCTGGATTCGTTGAAGGAATTCACTGCAGAGGTCGACATCGCCGACTATGCGGATACGGTCCCACCCGCCGATGCGCCGATTGTGCTGCAGGAGCCGAGCGGCGAAAACGCAGGACCGTGGGAACTCGATCCTGGAAAGGCGGTTAAGCTCGCACTGGATAACCGCCTTGACCTGCGTGTCGCCAAGGGCGAGGTGGAGGACGCCGAGCGGAAGGTCATGGTTGCGGCCGACAGCCTTCGAGCAGAGCTGTCGCTGCTTGGCAGCGCGTCTGCCGGGCAGGGGCGCAGCATATCATCGGCAGGTTCCGATGACGCCAGGTTAGACCCCAACGAGGGGACATATTCCGCGCTGCTCGATCTCGATCTCCCACTGGAGCGCGTCGCCGAACGGACAACCTATCGAAAGAGGCTAATCGCTCTCGAGCAGGCCGTACGGAATTTGCAGGATCTGGAGGACAGGACTAAACTAGACGTAAGAGCGGCTCTGCGGGCGCTGCTCGAGGCCCGGGAAAGCCTCAAGATCCAGGGACAGGCGGTCACACTCGCTGAGAAGCGCGTGAAGAGCACCGACCTCTTCCTTCAGGCGGGTCGCGCCGAAGTGCGTGACGTGCTTGACGCTCAGGAGGCCTTGCTCTCCGCTCAGAACGCCCTTATCGACGCCGCCGTGCGCTACCGGATAACCGAGCTTGAGCTCCAACGCGACATGGGATTGCTCCAGGTCGACGAGAAGGGGCTCTGGCAAGAGAATATACCACAGGAGGAGGAGCCGTCATGAGCACCTCAGCAACCGGGGCGAGAGCGCCCCGCAGACGTTTGTTCTGGGTTGCCAGCATACTCTCCGTCGCCGCCGTCGCGGTCGTCGTCGCCGTCCTTGCCAGCACGTTCAACGGGGGAGGAGCCCAGAGCGGCGAAGCCACCTTCGACGCTGTCGAAGGGCCCCTGACGATCGGCGTTACCGAATCGGGCACGGTCCAGCCCAAGGACCAGATCATCCTGAAGAGCGAGGTTGAAGGCACGACCACGATCCTATACCTCGTTGACGAGGGCACCAAGGTCAAGAAGGGGGACCTCCTTGTCGAGCTGGACGCCACGAAACTACAGGACTCCAAAGTCGAGCAGGAGATCAAGGTCCAGAATGCAGACGCGTCTTGGGTCAGCAGCAGAGAGAACTATGAAGTAGTCAAAAACCAAGCCCAAAGCGACATCGACAAGGCCACGCTGGAACTAAAGTTTGCGCAGGAGGACCTGAAGCAATACGAGGAGGGTGAGTATCCGAACGAGTTGAAGCAGCGCGAAAGCCAGATCACCTTGGCCCAGGAGCAACTCACGCGTGCCCAGGAGGAGTTGAAATGGTCCACGGTTCTATATGACGAGAAGTACTTGTCCGAATCGGAGATGAAAGCCGACCAACTTGCCGCCAACAAGGCGCAGGTGGACCTGGACATTGCCCAGAGCAACCTTAAGCTCCTGCAAGACTATACGTACCACCGAAACCTCGATGAACTTCAAAGTGCGGTGAACCAGGCGCAAATGGCTTTGGAGCGTGTCACGCGCAAGGCCTCTGCCGACACGTTGCAGGCCGAAGCAACTCTGAATGCGAGGCAAGCCGAACTCGAGCAGCAGCAAAGCAAGCTCGAGAAGATGAGTGACCAGATCATGAAGGCGAAGATCGTTGCGCCGGCCGATGGCCTTGTCGTCTATGCAACAAGCGCTCAGAGGGGCGGCTTTCGTTTCTCCGGCAGTACCGAACCCCTCGGCGAAGGCCAGCAGGTAAGGGAACGCCAGGAACTGATCTACCTGCCGACAGGATCGGATTTTGTCGCCAGCGTCAATGTGCACGAATCCAACCTCCAGAAAGTCCGGCCGGGTCTCCCCGTCAGGATCACGGTCGACGCGCTCCCAGGCCAGAGTTTCACCGGAAAGGTCGCCAGCATCGCCCCCCTGCCGAATGCGCAGAGCATGTTCATGAACCCCGACCTGAAAGTCTACGACACGCTAATAAACATCAACGGGGGCGAGGGGCAGCTCCGGTCGGGCATGAGCTGCCGAGCCGAAATCATCATCGAGCACTACCCCGACGCCATATACGTACCTGTCCAGGCCATCACCCGAGTTAAGGGTGAAACGGCGGCGTACGTCGTTGAAGGCAGAAAAGCCGGCCCTAGACCCGTGCAAATAGGACTTGACAACAACATGATGGTTAGGGTCGTCAGCGGCTTGACACCCGGCGAGAAAGTGCTCCTCGCCCCTCCGATCGATTCTTCTATCGCCTCCTCGATCGAGGACCACGCCGCCGATTTGGACCTAACGGAGCTGCAAATCCCGCCCGCCCCCTCTCAAGCGAGCGGGTTCCAGATGAGCGAGCAGGGCCGGGAGGGCGTAGGCGAAGCGGCGCAATTCCAAGGCGTCGGAGACCCGCGACCGGAGGACACTTTCGGGGGACGCCGAGCGGGGAGACCCGACCTTACACCCGAAGAACGCGAGAAGCTCCGTCAGCAATTCGAGAACATGACGCCGGAACAGCGGGAAGCGATGAGACAGCAGCGTCCTGAAGGCGGGTCCCGAGCGCCCGGCGGCTACGGGCAGCAGGAACAATGACGAGCGATCCCCAGACTTCGACCCACGCAGTCGTGATAGAGAACCTCTCGAAGGTGTACCGCATCGACAGCCAGGAGGTGCACGCTTTAAACGGCATAACGGTGTCGTTCGAAAGGGGCGGGTTCTGGGCCATCATGGGGCCCAGCGGCTCCGGCAAGAGCACACTCTTGAATCTGCTCGGATGCCTCGACCGACTTACTGCCGGCTCATATCGTCTGGAGGGCATTGACGTCAGCGCCCTTGACGACGACGAACTGAGCGACATACGGCTCAAGCATATCGGGTTTATCTTCCAGAGCTTCAACTTGATCCCTCAACTCACCGTCGAGGAGAACATCCAGCTTCCTCTGTACTACCTTGGGTGGGAAGCCTCGAAGAGCGCCGAACGGGCCAGAGAGCTGGGAGCGATGGTTGGTTTGCAGGGACGACTCCACCATCGGCCATCTCAGCTCTCGGGCGGCCAACAACAACGGGTCGCCATTGCTCGCGCGCTGTCCAACGACCCCTTGATCATCCTCGCGGACGAGCCAACGGGGAATCTCGACACTGCCACAGGCAAAGAGATTATGGAACTAATAGCCGAGTTCAACGAATCGGGCAAGACGATAATCATGGTGACCCACGAAGCCCATATTGCGGCTTACGCCAGGCACCGGCTCCACCTTAGAGACGGGCTCGTTGAGCGAGTCGAAGGAAGCGACTGATGAAGAGCGTCCGGCTGGTCCGCAATGTGCGACTGGGCGTCAAGAATCTGCTCCTTCACAAGCTGCGTTCTTCCCTGACCATGCTGGGCGTCGTCTTCGGCGTGGGAAGCGTGATAGCAATGCTTGCCGTAGGGGAGGGCGCAAGCAAAGAGGCTCTCGAGGAGATTCGAAAACTCGGAAGCCGCAACATCATCATCTCTGCGATGAAGCCGGTGGAAGAAGAGCAAGCTCAGAACGTCCAGATCCAAATGAGTGTTTACGGACTTCTTTACGACGACGAACAGCGAATTAGCCAGACCCTGCCGATGGTCAGGCAGACAGTTCCCGCGAAAACTGTCCGGAAGGAGGGAAGGCTGAAGCAGCGGACTCTCGAACTTCGGGTCGTGGGAACCACACCGGCGTGGTTTGACCTCGTTCAGCGAACGGTCCTCGCGGGCAGAGCCTTGTCCCCCTTGGATACGGCTTCCAAGGCGAACGTCGTGGTGCTGACCGAGTACGGTGCCAGAAGGCTGTTGGCGACGGAGCGAAACATCGGCGAGTCGCTCCGCATCGGGAGCGACTACTTCGAGGTGATCGGGATCGTCAAGAGCGAGAGCGGGATTGGCGGGGCTATACAGACCCCGGACCAGGAAGTCGACGCTTATATCGCCCTAGACGTAGCGAGAGAACGTTTCGGTGACATCTTCAGCAGGTCCATGGCGGGCACCAGAACTCGCGAGCTAGTCGAGCTGCACCAGATAATTGTCGAAGTGCGATCCAACGAAGAAGTCGAGGCCGCCGCCGCCGGCATCGAGGCCGTACTCGCCCGGTTTCACAAGAAGAAAGACTACCGCGTCAGCGTACCCCTAGCGCTGCTTCGCCAGGCCGAGGCAACCAAGCGCACCTTCAACATCGTACTTGGGTCCATAGCAGCCATCAGCCTCGTGGTAGGTGGCATAGGCATTATGAACATCATGCTGGCTACGGTCACTGAGCGGACGCGCGAGATAGGAATTCGGCGGGCCATCGGGGCGAAGCGCCGCCAGATCGTAGAGCAGTTCCTTGTCGAGACCGTTGTGCTGTCTATTTCCGGGGGTGTGATAGGCGTCTTCATCGGCCTGCTCATTCCCCGCCTGATAAGCAGCTTCGCCCGGATGGCCACGGTGGTCAGTGCATATAGCGTGATATTGTCGCTAGTGATCAGTGTGGGGATCGGGATAGTTTTCGGGCTGTATCCCGCGATTCGAGCAGCGAAGCTTGACCCGATCGAAGCGCTCCGGCACGACTGA
>CAZBND010000027.1:0-41550 GCA_964493415.1 uncultured Planctomycetota bacterium
TCTAGAGTGATTCGGCCGATGCCATCGGGAAACGGGCATTCGTCGACCCCTTACGTGCTTTATGACATCGAGGCGAACGCGCGGTCGGTGCTCGAGAGCGCCCGGGAGGAGGCCCGTGCCATCATCGAGGGTGCAAAGTCCGAGGCGGACGGTCTGCTGGATGCCCTGCGGAGCGACGCGGAAGGGGAGGCGAGGAAGCGCGGATACGAGGCGGGGTTTGTGGAAGGTAAGAAGGCGTTGTTTGAGAATCACACGGCCGAGTTTCGCAAGGATGTAGACTCGGTCTTGTCGCTTCTGTACTCGATGAAGTCTTCCCTGGAGGACGGCAAGAGGCGGCTGGCCGAGGCGGCGGAGCGCGATCTGGTTGTCCTTGCGCTGGCGGTGGCGAAGAAGATCGTCGAGCGCGAGGTCTCGCTGTCACCCGAAGTGGCAACTAACGTCGTCCGGCGCGCAGTGGGTCTTCTGGGAGAGCGAGAGACGGTGGAGCTGCTTGTCAATCCGGAAGATGCGAAGCTGATTGAGGCCTATCTGCCGGACCTTAAGAGGGAGTTCGCCGACCTCGACGAGGTCCAGGTGACGCCTGAGGCGTCGGTTGCCCGCGGAGGCTGCGTGGCTCGTACCGAAGCCGGATCGGTTGATGCGAGGATCGAATGTCAGATCGAGCAAATAGCGAAGGAGCTGCTCGAAAACGTCAGATGAGCTCGGAAGGAGCGGGGTTGCTTTCCAGGCACGTGGAAAAGCTAAAGGAGATCGTACCCGAGGTGATATCGGGCCAGGTGGACCGCGTCATCGGCCTGACGGCGGAATGCGTCGGCCTGCCGGTACCCGTGGGGAGCCTGTGCGAGCTGCGCGCCAGGGAGACGCGTAAGAGCATTCTGGGTGAGGTGGTGGGGTTTTCCAGCAAGCGCAGCTTTCTCATGCCCTATACGGACGTAAGAGGGCTAGCGCCCGGAGATCCGGTTAGATGTGTTTCGCGTTCGCAGACGGTGCCGGTGGGCCGGGGGCTGCTGGGACGCGTCATCGACGGCCGGGCGCAGCCGATTGACGGAAGGGGGAAGCTGCTGTCGACGGAAAGGTGGCCGCTGTATGGCAACGCGCCGCGACCGATGGAACGGCAGCGGGTGAAGGAGTCTCTTGCGACGGGGGTTCGGGCGATAGATGCGCTCTTCACCTGCGGCAAGGGGCAGAGGATGGGGCTCTTTTCCGGCTCGGGTGTCGGAAAGAGCACGCTGCTGGGGATGATTGCGCGCAACACCAGCGCGGACGTGAACGTTATCGGGCTCGTCGGGGAGCGCGGACGGGAACTGCGGGATTTCATCGAAAAGGACCTGGGCGAGGAAGGACTTCGAAGGTCAGTGGTCGTGGTCGCGACTTCGGACGAATCCCCGCTCATACGAGTGCGTGCGGCGTTCGTGACGACGGCCATAGCCGAGTACTTCCGAAGCCTCGGCAAAGACGTCATGTTGATGATGGACTCGGTCACTCGGCTCGCGGTGGCGCAAAGGCAGATAGGGCTGTCCATTGGCGAGCCGCCTGCGACAAAAGGTTACACCCCTTCGGTTTATCTGCTTCTTCCGCAACTCCTGGAACGCACGGGGCAGAGCGACGTGGGCACGATTACCGCGTTCTACACGGTTCTCGTCGAGGCGGATGACATCAACGAGCCGATTGCGGACACCGTTCGGAGCATCCTTGACGGGCATGTGTGGCTCTCTCGGGCTACGGCGGCGAGGGGCCATTACCCCGCGATCGATCCGCTGCACAGCATAAGCAGGTTGATGGTGGACGTGACGGATGCAGAGCACGTGCGCGCTGCGACGAAGCTGAGAAGCATCGTCGCAGCCTACACGCAGGCGGAGGACCTGATCAACATCGGTGCCTATGTAAAGGGAACGAATCCGCGCATCGACGAAGCGGTGAACTTGATCGACGACGTGTGGGATTTCCTGCAGCAGGGAATAAAGGAAAAGGCGCCTTTCGAAGAGACGCGCTCGAGGCTAATGGAGATGCTCAGTAAGCGCGAGCAGGAGTACGTTGAGGAAACTCAGGTGCAGAAGGTCGCATAGGAGCAAGGATGAAACGGTTTGACTTCAAGCTCGACAAGGTTCTCGGCTACAGAGGAGTCATAGAAAAACAGAGAAAGCGCGCATTTGCCGAAGCGCAGCGAGCGATAGCTGCGCAGCGAGAACAGATCATGATCATCGAGGCGGAGTTGAAGAAGCAGATGGCTGAGCTTCGGGCCCGGTGCGTGGCGAACGTCGATGTGAAGGACGTGGCTGCGCGGAGGCTTTACACGAGCTACCTGCTGTCGGCGCTGACACTGGCGAATGAAACCCTTAGGTCGTTGCGCGCACGTTTGGAGGAGCGGAGACGGGAACTCGTAGAGGCGTCGAAGCAGAAGAAGGTGCTCGAGCGGGTTCGCGAAAGGCGCTTTGCAGATTATATGTACGAAGCGGACCGGGAAGAGCAGAAGTTCATCGATGAGCTGGGGACCTTCAGGCGATGAGAAAGCTTATCGATTCGCTGGTCGTGACGGGGGCAATAGGCTTCGGCACGACAGTCGTGCTGGCGGTGGTTTTCTTCGTAGCAGGAGTGATCGACAAACCGAAGCTGGTGGCGATGGGTGACATACTGGCAGGGCGAAGACCTGCGGTGACGCCGTCGCCTTCTCCACCCCCGACCACGCTGCCCATGAGTGAAGTCCAGAGAGAGGAGTCGGCGAGGATCATGGCCGAAGCAATCGCGGCTCAGGAGGAGGAGTATGCGCGAAAGATGGAAGAGCTGGGGCAGTTGGAGAGGCAACTGAAAACTCTCGGAGCGGAGTTGGAGAGTCGCCGCAAGGCTGTTGAGGCGAGGGAGAAGAAGGTCGAAAAGACGATAGCTGACTTCCTGCAACAGCAAGCTGCCGAACTGGAAGCCCGGCAGGCGGAGGGCTTCAAGGACAGCCTGAAAGTGTTTGAGGCGATGCGGCCCGACGATGCCGCGCGCATGCTGGTGACGTTCGAGGATGAAGAGATCGTTGCGTATCTGAAATCGTTTGAGCCGCGCTTTGCGGCAAAGGTGCAAAACGCCATCGCCCAGAGCGGCGCGCAAGGAGAAGTCCGTGCGGCGACCCTCCAGAAATTGCTCAGCACAGGTGGCGTGACGCCCGGCTCGCTGCCCGATTTCTCCGGTGTCGAAGGTGGATAGTAAACTCGTGATCCGTACTGACCACTGACTTCAGAAGGGAGGTGATCGAATGAACATTGTGCAACGCGTAGCACCGACCGTTGTGTCCGTCGTGCCTGAACAGGACCGCTTGGCCGCGGATTTGCCGGAAGAGGGCTTCGGGGGAGTTCTGGAGTCGATTCTGGCCGTCGTGGCGCAGGGCGAAGTTCAGCAGGGACCGCCGCCTGCGGCAGAATCCGAGGCTGCGGTCAAAGGCGAAGCGCCACAGGAGGCACCCGCTGAGTCCACTACGCTCGAACAGGCAGTTCCTGCCGAGCCGATGGCCGACGGCGAAGCGGCGCCTACGGGTCCTCGCTCGGCGATCATTTCGCCGGGAGGCGCAACCCAGCAGGCTGGCATGACGCAAGAGGCCCTGCTCGGACTCGAGCTGGGAAGTGAAGTCGCTCAACAGCCGGCGCAAACGCCGGCTGACTTCGCTCCGCCGGTCGCGGGCGAAATGGACTCGCAGGCACCGACCGAACGGGTGCCGCCGGCGACTGAACCGATCCTCGTCGCCCATCTGGAGGCCGACTTGGGTCATCCCGTCGAAGCGGCTGTTCCGCTTAAAGAAGGGACGCCTTTGCAGGTTACCGGCGAGGCGACGCGGCTTGTGGCCGTCGTTGAAGAGTCCGGTGAGCCCCCTATGGGCGATGCTGTGACGGGTCGTTCTGGCATGGTAGTCCAAGCGGCGAGCGATGCAGCTGAGAAGGTTGCATCTGTCGGGGTTCCGACAACCATCGCAGAATCCGGCTCCAACGGCAACCCGGCAGCCACACCGGAGCCGGAGACAGGCCAAGCTCAGCCCAACGTAGCTTCAGCGGCTCCAGCGGCTACACAGGGAGTGGCCGAAGCTCAAGGAGATGCACTCGAGCGCATCCCCCTGAAGGCGGAGGTCATCATTACGCGTGAGGAAGAGGAATCGGCTGCATCACCGAGCCGGACCTCGGAGCCTGCTCCTTCGGGAGTGAAAGAGGTGGAAAGCGCGAAGGCGGCAGCCGCCGAAGTCGCAGGTGAGCGGCAGGCAAGAGTGGCCGCTAGAGCTCCGGAGGCGACAATACGCAGTTCTCCGGAACGTCTGGTAGAGGCTGAAGCCTTACCGGCCAAGGCTGTGCTGAAGGGCCCGGTTCAGGCGAAGGAGGCCATCGCACCCGAGAGTGCTGCCGAGCCGATGGCGCCTGAGGCGCGCAAGGCCGACCTAGAGTTCAGCGCGAAGGTGCAAGCTTCGGGCAAGGCTGAAGCGCAGACCCAAGAGGCCATGGCCGGCCACAGCGAGGACATCCCGCGTGCCCACGCTGCGGAGAGCGCTTCTACCGGCCAAGCGCAGGCTCCGCAGGCGGTGAGTGGCAGGGCCGTGCGTTTGTCGCAGGTGCCGGAAGCGCATCCGAAGCTGGTTCCGCAGGCGACAACGGCAGTAAGGCTGGCGCTCCACAGCCCACAGCACTCGGCGAGGCTGACTCTCGAGCCGCCTCAGCTGGGTAGGCTGCAGGTGGAAATCACTGTGGAGGAAGGCCGTGTGGATGCGGTTTTCAGGACCGGCACGGACGGTGCGCGCCAGGGATTGCTCCAAAGCATGGAGCATCTCAGGTCGTCAATTGAAGAGCACGGCGTCCGCGTTGGAAGCATGGAGGTGCTGCTGGACAACGGGACGGCCAGGTTTGCGCGCGGCTTCGCGCACAGGCAGTCGTCCGGTGACGGTAATCCGCCGCCGAATGCGGGAGCGTCACACGAGGCGGAGCTGCCAGTGGAGCACGTGGCCCTGAGAGCATCGTCCGCGTTGATGCTGGATTTGGTTGCGTAGGAAGGAGGAATACATTGAGTGGGATCACGGCGCTTGACTCTGGAAGTGGGACAAGCGCCTCGGAGGCAAGTCGCCCGCTTTTTGCGAGCGACGAGTTCCTCAAGATACTCATAGCAGAGCTGCAGAGCCAGGACCCGTTTGAACCGATGGACACCGGGGAGTTCCTCGCGCAGATGGTGCAGATTCAGTCGCTGGAGGTAAATTCCCGTTTGTCGAGTCTCCTGTCGGATATGAAGAGCCAGCAGGAGATTGGTGCCGCGGGCAACCTGATCGGCAAAGAGGTGATGGGCTTGGCCGATTCCGGGGCGATAGTCAGCGGAACGGTCGATAGCGTCATCATCCTCGATGGCCGTGTGCGGCTTGTGGTTGGTGGCTACATCCTGGCACTTTCGAACCTGATGGAGATCAGAGAAGAGGGGTAATGATGGTTCGACGTGTAGGGTCTCTGAGCGCTGACGCAAGACTGAATCCCGAGCGGATCGGCGGGCAGAACGGCGATGCGTTCAAGCTGGCTCTGGACAAGGAGCTGGGGAAGCTCAAGTTTTCGACTCACGCGCAGAAGCGAATCGAGTCGAGAGACATCCGGCTTTCGCCCGGCGACATGCAGAGGCTGGAGGACGCGACCTCGCTCGCTGCGACCAAGGGCGCGCGGGAGGCGCTGCTGATGCTTGACGATCTGGGATTCATTGTCAGCGTGGAGAATCGAACCGTAATCACCGCGCTGGAGCGTTCTCAGATGAAGGGGAACGTTTTCACGAACATCGACAGCACGGTGATAGTGTGAAGAAAGGGCTGGACCTCGTGAAGGAGGCCCTGGGCTGCTGAATGACTGAAGCGGCTTGAGGAGGAATAGTAATGGGTGTAACTAGAGCGTTGTATTCCAGCATATCAGGCCTGATAAACCATCAGGCGATGCTGGACGTGATCGGCGACAACATCGCCAACATAAACACGCCGGGCTATAAGGATGGGCGCGTCCTATTCCAGACCCAGTTCGCGCAGGTTATGGCGACGGGGTCGGCACCTTCGGGAACGACCGGGGGCGTGAATCCCATCCAGATCGGCCTGGGCGTCGACCTGGGTGCGATAACCCGGGGTTTCTCGCAGGGCGTGATCCAGTTGACCGGAGTCAACGGCGACTGCGCGGTTGACGGCGCAGGTTTCTTTGTCGTGAACGATGCGAGCGGCGCTCCTCTGTTCTCAAGAGAGGGGGCTTTCACCATAGACCCGCGCACATCGTACCTTGTCAACTCCAGTGGGTTCTTTGTTCAGGGCTACCAGATAGACGCGGATTTCAACGTGACGCCCAACCTGGGGAACGTCCGCATCCCGTTGGGGCAGCTGTCGATAGCCCAGGCCACGGAGAACGCCTACATGGTGGGCAACCTTAACGGTGCCGGAGAGGTTGCGACCAGCGGATCGATCCTGCTTTCCGGGGCTCTCTACAATGGGTTGGTTCCTGCTGTGGAGGGTGACTTGCTCACCAACGTATCCGACACAGCCGGCGGCACGCCGCTCTTCAACGTAGGAGACACGGTCACTTTTTCGGGGCGCAAAGGCGGCCGCAACATGGCCGAAGCCACCCTCGATGTGACTGCGACGACTACGGTAGGGGACGTGCTGAACTTCCTGGAGGCGGCGCTGGGAATACACAGGTCGCCGGGGATCAAACTGGCGGCGGTAGACCTCAATAACGACGGCATCCCGGACCCGCTGGTGGATACGGACGGAGACGGGGTGGTTGATGCTCCGGGTAACGTCGATTCCGACCCTGCGCTCGACGCGGTGTTCATCGATAGCCTGGGGCAAATCGTGATCGACGGCAACTTCGGCACCACGAATGCCCTTTCCTCCGTTCAGCTCGTTTCGTCGGGGGCTCCGTCCTCCCCGGTATCGTTTACGACGTCGACTCCGGCGACGGGAGAGAGCGTGGCAACTTACTTCGGGGTGTATGACTCCTTGGGCGAGTCGCACTTTGTGACCATGACAATGGTGCTCGAAGAGGTGACGGCGAACGAGACCATTTGGCGGTGGTACGCGGAATGTCCCGACAATGCGACGGGGGACCTGACGTGCGGAACCGGTCTCGTTAGGTTCGACAGGCTGGGGCAGTATATATCGGATGACGGAGGGCAGATCACGATCAACCTGACGCAGGCGCAGTCGCCCCTCGTAGTGGTGCCGAATTTCGAGGACCTGACGCAGCTCGCGTCGGATCCCTCCGAACTGTCGATGATCGCTCAGGACGGAGCTCCTTACGGGACTCTGGCGTCGTTCTCGATCGACGAGTCGGGGCTTGTCGTAGGCGCGTTTTCCAACGGCCTTTCCCGAACGTTAGGGCAGGTGGCTCTTGCGACCTTCCGGAACAACAACGGATTGATACTGCAAGGGCAGAACATCTTCCGCGCCGGGCCGAACTCGGGTGAAGCGCAGATAGGCGAGCCCGGGACCGGAGGTCGCGGGCGAGTCAGAGGAGGTGCGCTGGAGCAGTCGACTGTAGACTTTGCGGAGCAGGTGACCGACCTGATCGCTGCGCAGACGGGCTTTCGCGCGAGCGCGAGGTTGTTGAGTTCATCCGACCAGTTGCTTCAGGAGCTTCTGGAGCTGGCGCGGTAGCCACGAGAGCGGACCGCCGGGCGGGAGAAGTGATTTTCTTCCGCCCGGCGGAAAAGCGGCAAAAGGCAAGTGGGCGAGCATGATAAAGGTAACCAGGTTGAACGGGCGGCCCTTTGTGATAAATGCGGAGCTGATTCAATTCGTTGAGGAGACGCCCGACACGGTTGTAACGCTGACCAACCACGAAAAGGTCTTGGTTAAGGAATCGGCGGACGAAGTGATCAGGAAAGCTTTGGAGTACGGTCGGAGCTTAAGGGTATTCCCCGGCCTATAGGAATCCGAAAGGCTTCTAGCCGGGATGACGGCGGCGGAGGATTGACGCAATGGACATCGCGACACTCGCGGGTGCCATAGCAGGCATAGGAATTGTGTTCGTGTCGATAATTATGGCCGGCGAAAGTCCGGTTACGTTCATAAACGCTCCGTCCCTGATGATCGTGTTTGGAGGGACTATTGCGGCTGTCCTCGTGAGTTTCCCGCTGACCAAAGTGCTTTCGGTCACAAACGTCGTGAAGAACGCGTTCTTTGCGAAATCTGAAGCTCCCATGTCAATCATCCGCGCCCTGGTTCGTTACGCCGAGGTGGCGAGGCGGGACGGAATCCTTGCGCTCGAGGGGCTCACCTCGGAGATGAAGGACGAGTTCCTGGTAACGGGCATACAGATGGCCGTGGATGGGACGGATCCGGAACTGATAGAGGAAATCCTCTCGACGGAGCTCGACGCGGTTTCCGAGCGACATACCTCGGGGAAACGGATATTCGAGGCTTTCGGCAAGTATGCTCCGGCCTTTGGAATGATCGGCACGCTTATCGGGCTGATCATAATGCTCAAGACCATGGAAGATCCCGAATCGATCGGGCCCAGCATGGCGGTTGCGTTGATCACCACGCTCTATGGGGCGCTGGCGGCGAACCTGATCTTCCTGCCCATCGCGGAGAAGCTGGCGCTTCGAAGTCGTGAGGAGCAATTGATTAAGGGGATCATCATTCGAGGCGTGATGTCGATACAGTCGGGTGACAATCCAAGGATGGTTGAGCAGAAATTGCTTACTTACCTCCCTCCGAGACTGCGTGGGGAGCAGCCGGCGCAGGCGAGAGCGTAAATGATGGCGAAGGCGAAGAAGCGTCAAGAGGATGAGCCGGAGGCGGGAGCACCCGAATGGATGGTCACCTACGGCGACATGATGACGCTCCTTATGACGTTTTTCGTTCTGATCGTGTCCTTCTCGGAGGTGAAAGAAGAGAAGCTGATGCAGGCGATCTCGTCCTTCAGGCAAGCGTTAGGCGGCAGATTCGAGTCCCCGCACCTGCCGCTCGGGGACATGCCGAGCACCAGGCCGGAAATCCAGCCGAATCCCAGCGAGGGCGGCAAAGACATCGCCTCTGTGGACGCTTACGAGAGCATCAAGGGCCCCGACGTCAGGGTAGAGAACGTGAATGAAGGAACGAAGATTACACTCGGCGGGAAGATCTCATTCGATGAGGGAAGGGCTGAGTTGAAGCCGCCTGCGGAGAAGAAGCTGCTTGCGGTGGCGGACATAATCAGGGGCCTCCCCAACAAGGTAGACATTCGCGGGCACACTTCCACAATGCCATTGCCCGAGGGGTCGCCGTTCAAGGACCTCATGGAGCTGTCATATGCGCGGGCGCGCGCGATTCGGGACTTCCTGATCGAGCGTGGACATATCCGCGAGGACCGAGTGAGAGTCTCCGCCGCGGGGACGTCCGAGAACATAGGGTCCAACCTCTACCCGGAGGGGCGGGAACAGAATAACCGGGCAGAGCTGATAGTCACGACGGAGTACATCACCCTGGGAGGTTAGCGATGGCAGAAGAGGCAGCAGCACCACGAGAGCAACCGCGAGCGGGCGCGGAGGCCGCGGCTCCCGCGCCGGAACCGAAAGGACCGATGTTTTCTCGCACGGGCGCACTTGTGTTGATCATGGTGATCGTGCTCGAGGCGGCCGTGGTTTCCGGCGCCTATTTCCTGATTTTCAAGAACCCCGGCAGCCCAGCCTCACCGGGAGAGGTTGAGAGCGAGGCAAAGGCCAAGACCAGGCGCATCGTAACTGCTCCCGTAGGTGAGTTCCTGGTGAATATCCCCTTTGATCCCACCGGACGAGAGCAGAGATATCTCTTCACAGAGATCTCCGTAGAGCTCAGCGTTGAGAACCCACAAGACAGTGGAGCGATTTCCAAGGAAGTGGGCGAGGAGCTGCGGGACATCTTCCGAGATCGCATTCTGGCAATACTGCGCACGAAGGAATTCCTGGAGATACAGAACCCGGAGAATGAGGTAAGGCTCAAGCACGAATTGAAGACAGTGCTGAACGAACTTTACTACGACCGCAAGGGCAGGAAGGACGTGATAGACAAAATCCTGTTCACCCGTTGGGAGGTCAGATAGAGGGGGAAATGACGATGTCGCCGGAAGAAGCTGAACAGCAGGAGCCCCGGAACGGAGCCCAAGAGCCGGAGGCCGAGAGTGCTCCTGAGCCTGAGGGCGCTGAAGAGTCTGAGGAGGGCAAGCAGCCCCACAAAGCGGAAGAGGGTGGGGTGGGGGAGGAAGGCGAGAGCCAAGCAGAGGCTATGGAGTTTCCATCGTTCGACGAGCGAGCTCCTAAACCCGGAGCGGAGAGCCTGAACGTGTTGATGGATGTCGGGCTGAAGCTGAGGGTCGAGTTGGGTCGAACCAAAATGCTGGTGGAGGATATCCTGAAGCTGACACAGGGGTCGGTGATTGAACTGAATAAGCTCGCCGGCGACCCGGTGGATGTCATCGTCAACGATCGGCTCGTTGCCAAGGGAGAGGTGCTGGTGGTCGATGACAACTTCTGCATTCGGATCACGGAAATAGTGAGTCCCGAGGAACGATTCGCGGGAGCTGAAGAATGAAGGGTTTCTCAGTCGCACTGGCGGCGCTTGTGTTGATGTTCTCCATCTCGGTCCCCATGGCTGATGAAATGGCTGCGGAGGATCTTGAGAAGCAGCCACTTTTCACGGAAGACTCGGCAGCCACCGTGGTGCAGCCGGACATGATGGGAATTTCGTTGAGGCAGGTGGTGAACATGTTCGCATGGCTGGCGCTGCTGATCCTTATTCTCTTCGGCCTCGTCTGGGTCATGAGGAACATCCTGCCGAGCGCGCGCCTTGCGGCGAGTTCATCGAGGATCGTGAAGGTGCTGGCAAAGACCCACCTGACTCCCAAGCAGTCCATATACGTCATTCAGGTGGGGAAGTCGATGTTCGTGGTCGGAGCAACGCCTGAGAGCGTCACCAACTTGGGCAAGATAGAGGATGAGGAAGACATCGCCCTGATCCTCGAGCAAGCCGGCGCTCGGGAGGGCGAAAGCCAGTTCAGGGCCGCCCTATCGCGGATCGAGGCGCACGGCTACGAGAATACCGTTGGGCGGTTGCTCAATAGGGCAAAAGGTGAGCTGGATAGGCTGGTGGGGAAAGTGAGTGTCTTGAGGGGTGCGGACACAAAGGAGGATTGATGAGAATGCCTGCCGGCACGCATGTGGAAAGCGGCGGACGGCAGGCGGCGGAGACTTCGTACGGAGAGGGCCGTTGACCAAGATAGCAAGACGAAGGCTGCGGCGCGTCTTTTTGTTCGCCGGCGTGACAGTTATGTTGCTGCTGGCCTCAGGGGACGTTAGCTACGCTCAGCTTACTGTACCTAGAATTCCGTTCGTGGAGCCTGCCACGAGCCCGGAGGATGTCTCCGTCACTCTGCAGGTCCTGTTTCTCCTGACGCTGCTCTCGCTGGCTCCCTCGATATTGATCATGGTGACGGCTTTCACGCGGATCATCGTCGTCCTGTCGCTTCTCAGACAGGCTCTGGCGACGCAGCAGCTTCCTCCTAACCAGGTGCTGGTGGGGCTGGCGCTTTTTTTGACTTTCATGGTTATGACTCCGGTTTGGAACCAAGTGAACTCGGAGGCAATCGGTCCATATCTGAGCGGCGAAGTGGGGCCGGAGGAGGCGTTCGGGCGCGCCCTGGTACCGGTACGGGATTTCATGTTCAACCAGACACGAAAGCAGGATTTGAAGCTCTTCATGGATCTGTCGGAGCTCGAGGCCGCAGAAACAAGAAGCGACATCCCGACTACGGTGCTCATCCCGGCGTTTATAACGAGCGAGCTGCGGCGGGCTTTCGTCATAGGTTTCTACCTGTTTCTGCCCTTTGTGATCATCGACATGGTGGTGGCGTCGGTGCTGATCTCGATGGGGATGCTGATGCTGCCGCCGGTTCTGATATCCCTGCCGTTCAAGATCCTCCTGTTCGTCCTGGTGGACGGCTGGCGGCTGATATCGGGTGCGCTGGTTCGTGGTTTCATGTGACGCGATGGAGACTTGAGCCATGGACGAAATTCAGGTTGCGGTAGACATGGGGCGGGCGGCGATCGTGACCACGTTGCTGGTATCAGGACCAGTGCTGCTGACCGGGCTCGCAGTAGGACTCGTCATAAGCATCTTGCAGGCGGCGACACAAGTGCAAGAGCAGACGCTGACGTTTATTCCGAAGATACTGGCCATGCTGGCCGCGATGTTCATATTCCTCCCGTGGCTGGTGACGATCATGCTGGAATTCACCAGCAGGTTAATCGAGAACCTGCCGAACCTAACGGGGTAGGTTAATTGGTCGAGATAGCGGTGTCACAATTCATCACTTTCGTGTTGGTGCTGACGCGCATATCGGGGCTGATGCTGTTCGCGCCGATGTTTGGCAGCTCCAACGTGCCGCCGCAGGCGAAGATAGGGCTGTCGGCGGTTTTGTCATTCATCGTGTTCCCGGCGCTGCCGGCGACGTCCTTGGCTGTGCCCATGACCGTAGGGGGACTTGCCATCGGGGCCGTAGGAGAGCTTGCGGTGGGGGTGGTCATAGGATTTGCCGCCTCCTTGCTGTTTGCGGGCTTTCAGCTTGCGGGGCACCTTGTCGGCCAGCAGATGGGGTTGGCCTTGGCGGCTGTGTTCAATCCTCAGTTTGAGGAGCAGACTTCGGTGCTGGGAGAATTCTACTTCTTTCTGGCGGTGGTCCTGTTCGTCTTGATGAACGGTCACCACCTATTGTTGTCGGCCTTGTTATCGAGCTTCCGTTTGGTCCCGGTCGCGGGGGTGCAATTCCCGCCAGAATTGCCCGCGAAGTTGTCGGTCATGTTCGGGGAAATATTCTCCATAGGGCTGCGTATTGCGGCACCGGCGGTGCTTGCGCTGCTTTTGTCTTCGGTCGCGCTGGGGTTCATCGCGCGAACCGTTCCGCAAATGAATCTCCTGATCATCGGGTTCCCGCTGAGGATCGGGCTGGGACTTGCAGTTGTCGTGATTTCCCTCCCGCTGATGATCGCAGCGGTAACCAATGTGCTGGGCAGCCTGGAGGAAAGCCTCTATACGCTGGTGTACCTGATGAGAGGCTGAGTGAAGTATGCCAGAGGAAAGCGTAGGGGAACGAACAGAAGAGGCAACGCCGAGGCGGCGCGAAGAAGCACGCGAGCGCGGTCACGTCGCTCGCAGCGTCGACCTCTCCGCTTCGGTGATTCTCTTGGCGGGCCTGTTGCTCCTTTACGCCCTGACTCCCAGGTTGATCGCGGACTTGTCGATGCTGATGAGGATGCTCTTCGAGGGGTCGTCGACATCCGACATAAACCCGGAGGACCTGCGGGGGTTCGCGCGGCTGGGGCTTGCGATTCTTTCCGGCAGCGTTGTCCCGTACACCATCGTGCTGTTCATCGTGGGGCTGGCGGCAAGCCTTCTTCAAACTGGGTTTGTGCTGTCGAGCCATCCCCTCAACTTTGATCTGAACAAACTGAACCCGATTTCGGGCTTCAGAAGAATCTTTTCGGTGCGAGGCGGCGTTCGATTTCTAATGAGCTTGATGAAGATAGTGGTCGTGGCGACTGTGGCGTTCGTGAGCTTGCGATCGGAAATGCGGCTGCTGCCGGCGACGATGGAGCTGGAAACGGGCGACCTGCTCAAGTATGGCATCCGTGCAGCGTTCTTCCTGGGGGTGCGACTTGCCCTCGCGCTGCTTCTGCTTGGCTTCCTGGACTATCTCTATCAGCGATGGCAGTACGAGCAAGACCTGAGGATGACCCGTCAGGAAATCCGGGACGAGATGAAGAGGATGGAAGGCGACCCGCTGCTGCGCCAGAGGAGGAGGGCGATCCAACGGCAGCTCGCGATGCAGAGAATGATGCACCGCGTTCCCGAGGCGGACGTGGTGATCACGAACCCTGTTCATTTGGCCGTTGCTCTGCTGTACCAGGCGGAGAGGATGAACGCGCCGAGAGTGGTTGCCAAGGGGGCGGGCGAGATAGCCAACCGGATTGTGGAATTGGCCGAGGAAAATGACGTGCCGCTGGTCCAGAACGCACCACTGGCCCGGGCACTATACAGGAACGTTAACGTCGGGCAGGAGATCCCTGCCGATTTGTACGTCGCGGTGGCCGAGGTGCTGGCATACGTCTATCAACTCGAAGGCCGTAGGCGACCTGCGCCGGTGGCGTGAGGCTTAAAGCATGGCGGTGTCTGTAGCTGCAAGACAGAGTCCCGCGCTGGAACTCTTCCAGCGGCACAGGGGTTTAATAGTGGCGGTGGGCATAGCCGCTCTGCCCATCGTGATCATAAGGCCGCTGCCTACGTGGCTGATGGATTTCCTTCTGACGATAAACATAGCTGTGGCGGTGCTGATCCTACTTACGACGATATACGTCAACAGGCCGCTGGACTTCTCGGTATTTCCGTCTCTCCTTCTGGTTGCAACGCTATACCGCCTGGTGCTGAACGTAGCCACGACGCGGCTGATTCTCACCAACGCCGGTGTGATGAGGGAGCAAGCGGCCGGGGGAGTCATCAGGACATTCGGTGAATTCGTGGCGGGGAACGAGCCGGTCATCGGGCTGATAATCTTTGTCATCCTGGTCGTTATTCAATTCGTAGTGATCACCCGCGGCGCGACGAGGATATCGGAGGTGGCGGCGCGGTTCACGTTGGACGGTATGCCGGGAAAACAGATGAGCATCGACGCGGACTTGAACGCCGGGCTGATTACGGAGGCGGAAGCCAGGCAGCGGCGCACGGAGATCTCTCGCGAAGCGGATTTCTACGGCGCGATGGACGGGGCGAGCAAGTTCGTGCGCGGCGACGCAATCGCCGGAATCATCATCGTCATAATCGACATCATCGGCGGGTTCGTCATCGGCGTGGCGACGTACGGATTTACCATTGGAGAGTCGGCCAACATCTTCACAAAGCTCACTGTGGGTGACGGCCTGGTAACGCAGATCCCCGCATTCATCATCTCAATATCGGCGGGCCTCATCGTAACGCGCGCGACGGCAGAACACCATCTAGGGGAAGAGCTGCTCCGGCAGGTCTTCTCACAGCCGCTCGCTTTGATGGTAGCTGCGGGGTTCCTTTTCGCATTAGCGCTCACCCCACTTCCGAAAATCCCTCTGGCTTTCCTGGGAGCGAGCCTGGCAGGGGTCGCTTACACGATGTTACGCCTGCGTGGGCAGGCCGAGCGGGAGAAGGAGAGGATGGAGAAACAGCGGGCACCCCGCGAGCCGGAACGGGTGGAGCCGTTGCTGCGCATCGACCTGATGGAGGTCGAGGTCGGCTACGGGCTTGTTCGTCTGGTGGACACGGCGCAGGGCGGGGACCTGCTCGAACGGGTCACCATGATTCGCCGGCAGATAGCGACGGAGCTAGGCGTGATCGTGCCGCCGATTCGGATCAGAGACAACATGCAGCTCGAGCCGAACCAGTACCGGGTAAAAATACGCGGCACGGAAGTGGCAACCGGCAAGGTGTACCCGGATCAGTTTCTTGCCATGGATGCCGGGGTAGCCACGGGCAAACTCGAGGGGGAGCAGACGACCGAGCCCGCTTTTGGCTTGCCGGCGGTGTGGATCACGCCGGCACAGAGGAACAGGGCGGAGGTGATGGGGTACACGGTGGTTGATCCTACCTCTGTGGTTGCCACACATCTGTCTGAAATCATCAAATCCAATGCGGCCGACCTTCTCACCAGGGAGCAAGTCAGCCAACTCCTCGACAACTTGAGGCAGGCCGCACCGGCTGTTGTGGACGAGGTGGTTCCGGACATCATGCGGCCTGGGGAGGTCCATCGCGTTCTGCAAAGCCTGCTTCGTGAACGGGTGTCGATTCGCGATCTGGAGATCATATTGGAGACGCTGTCGAATTACGCGACGAAGACGAAGGATGTCGACGTATTGACCGAATACGTTCGGAACGCGGTATCCAGATCGATAAGCCAGCAGTACCAGGAGCCGGACGGGAAGCTTTACGTAATCACCATCGATCCCGCTCTGGAAGATATCATCTCGCGGTCCGTGGAGCGGACGGAGCGCGGAACGTTCGTGAAACTGGCTCCCGACCTTGTGGGAAGGATAGTGCGGGCGATATCCAAAGAAGCGGAGCGGCTTCTCGCGTCCGGGCACCAGCCGATTTTGTTGTGCTCGCCCAATGTCAGGGCATACGTGAGACGGCTCACGGAATCGGCCATGCCGCATCTGGCCGTACTGTCGTACAACGAGGTGGCGCGCGGAGTCCAGGTCGAGTCTTTGGGAATGGTGGTTCTTAAAGAATGAAGATCTGCAAGTACGAAGGCAGGACCATGACCGAGGCCCTGAACCGGGTGAAGGAGAGCCTGGGTCAGGACGCGGTCATTCTCCACACCAAGACCGTGAACAAGGGCGGCCTGTTTGGCATCGGCACCCATCGCGTGGTGGAAATAACCGCATCCAAGGACATTGCGCCGCTGGCGCGCGCGGCCCGTCAGGCAAGGGAAAGACCGCTATCGCGGAGACTCGAAACGGTGTATGCGCGGGATTCGATCTCGTCGCTCCAGCGGGATGTTGAATCGATAAAGGTGGTGCTCGGAGAACTGCTGAAGGAGAGCCGGCATGGAAGAGCGTCGGAGCTGCCCGAGCCACTATACAACGTCTATGAGAGGCTGATCGAGGCGGAAGTCCCCAAGGACGTTGCTCAGGCGATTGCGGGCCGGTTCTTGTCAACAAAGGAATCCGACTTCGAGAAATGGGAGCAGGCGCGGGCTGAGGTGGGCGCGCATCTGGCTGAGCTGATCCCCACAGCAGGACCGATCCGTCTGGAACCCGACCACCTGAGAACGGTCGCTTTGATCGGTCCCACCGGGGTCGGGAAAACTACGACTATCGCGAAGATCGCAGCCAACTACAAGCTTCACCATGGTGCCGAAGTAGCCATGGCTACCATAGACACTTACAGGATTGCCGCGGTGGAGCAACTGCGAACAATTGCGTCCATCATGGAGGTGCCGCTGGAAGTGGTGACTAGCCCCGCGCAGCTTCGATGCGTGATGGAATCGTATGCGGACAAAGACCTCCTGCTAATAGACACCGCAGGGAGAAGTCAGAGGAACCGCGTCCGGATCGGCGAGCTGAGGGGTTTCTTTGAGACGAACCCTGTAGACGAGATTCATCTTGTCCTGAGCGCTTCCTCGAGCAGCTCGCACATTGCGGATGTGTGTCAGCGATTCTCCGTGCTGTCACCGACTCATATTCTGCTGACGAAACTGGACGAAACGGCCGCGTGCGGCTCGGTGATCGATATCGCGAGGCGAGCTGAACGACCCATGTCGTACGTCACCAACGGGCAGGACATCCCCGACGATATACGGGTTGCCGACCCGGAGGAGCTGGTGTCGATGATCCTGGGAGATGTGCAAAGCGAGGGCGCGAGCAAATAGCATGTCCGACCAAGCGGAAAAGCTCAGGGAGTTGGTGAGAAGGGAGACGAAGGCTCCCACTTTGCCGACTCCACGGGAAGGGTCAGGGGGGGGTGGTGCCCGAGTAATAGCCGTTACAAGCGGGAAAGGCGGGGTGGGTAAGACGTCGCTTGCGGTGAACTTGGCGATATCGATGGTCCATGGGGGACAGAAGGTGATCCTTATAGACACGGATTTGGGATTGGCCAACGTGGACGTGATGATGGGAATTGCCCCGCGCTACAACCTGGCGGATGTGGTTGCCGGTCGGCGGGGCATAGCTGAGGTCCTAACACCGGGTCCAGGGGGGCTCGAGGTCGTGCCGGGTGCTTCGGGCATGGCGGAACTGGCCAACCTGTCCGAAGAGAAGCGGGGCGTGTTGTTGGGGCACCTGCGTGAATTGGAGGACCGGGCGGACGCGATAGTAATAGACACCGCAGCGGGTGTATCCGAGAACGTCGTCGCATTTGCCGCCGCCGCTGACAATGTTCTGGTCCTCGCGACGCCGGAGCCAACCTCTGTGACTGATGCCTACGCGACAATCAAGCTGATATCGCGGCATAACGGCCACGGCACGTTGGGCCTGGTAGGCAACATGGTGGCGGACCGTGCAGAGGCGGTGAAGATCGTTCAGCGCATCGGCTCAGTGGCAAGTCATTTCCTGAAGCTGCAAGTGGACTCGGTGGGTTACATTCTGGCGGACCCGAGCGTTCCGGCTGCAGTCCGCCTGCGAAAGCCGTTTGTCTTGCAGTTTCCGAACTCGCGCGCGAGTGAGTGCGTCAAGACGATTTCGCGCAAGATGCTGGAAGCGGAGCACGTTTCGAGGCCGCTGGGGTTCTTCCGAAGGCTTGGTAGAGTATTTTCCGGCAAGAGTGACTTAGGATCTTTGGAGGCCGTTGGATAAATGAACAAGGCACCGATTGTTGAGACTAGCGCAGTGGTTGCGGCGCTGGCGGCGTTCATCGTCGTTGGGCTGGTGGGCCTTTTTGCCCATGTTCCCGCCGTTGTGATATTGCAGCGGGCCGCGATGGCTCTTTTCTTGTTTGCGATGATAGGAGGTCTAATCGGATACGTGGCCACCAAGATTCTGTCGGAGGGTGCAGGAAAACGCTCGCCTGCAGCCCCTGCCGAAAGCGAGAAGAAAGGGGAAGGAAGGAATGAAGGAGTCACAGCCTAGTCGGCGCAAGGATGCGCCAAAACGAGCGAAGGCCGCTGGGGCGGCCTGCGCCGGAAACCGAGGGCGCTTGCCTGCCGAAGAACTGAGCAAGCTGTGGAAGCAGTACCAGGAATCGCCCGCGGAAGAGATACGCAATCGCCTTGTCGAGCACTATCTCCCGGTGGTGAAGTACACGGCGGCGAGGATCTACGGCTTGCTGCCGAACTCGGTGGATCAAAATGATCTCATGAGCGCAGGCGTCTTCGGCCTCATGGAAGCCATTGACCATTTCGATCTCGACCGGGGAGTGAAGTTCGAAACGTACTGCACTTGCCGAGTGCGGGGCGCAATTCTCGACGAGTTACGATCGCAGGACTGGCTGCCGCGCGTGGCAAGGCAGCGCGCACAGAAGCTCGAAGCGGTCTATCGCGACCTCAGGTCGGAACTCGGGCGGGAGCCCCACGACGAGGAGTTGGCGGATGCGTTCGGCGTTCCGGTCAAGGAGCTGAATAAGATAATAATGGACGCGAATGCTGCTTCCATGATGTCCCTGGATCGGGACCGGTCGCCCAACGGGAACTTCGACGGAGAGGAGTTTTCGGAGCTGAACTTGCTTGCCGACGAGCGGGTGGCGGACCCGGCTCAGCGGCTTCAGCGGCAGGACGTGATCGGGATAGTCAGCAAGGGACTCAGCGAGCAGGAGCGGCTCATCCTGGTGTTGTACTATTTCGAGAAGTTGACGATGAAGGAAATCGGGTGCGTCATGGGAGTGACCGAATCGCGCATATCTCAGATTCACGGCAGGGTCCTGCTGAGATTGAGAAGTCTGCTGAAGAGCCGGCAGAGCGAACTTCTCGCGTAGCTGCCGCCGGGCGCTGGCCCCTTGATTGTCTTGCCTTTTGTGATATAAAGGTAGGTGAAAGGGATATCAGCCAGGAGGCCGGAGATCATGAGCCAGCTTTCCGACATACATCAGGCCTTGGCGGGCGTAATCGCCTCCCAGGCCGAGGTGCAGAATCAAAGCTTGGTTCAGGGTTCTGTGGCTGCCGGTCAGAACGTCCAGCACGCCAAGGCTGCCGAGGAAGAAGTCGCCTTTGCAGAAGAGGCGCAGAATCCTCGGGTTCGGGCCGAAGAAGGCCGAGAAGGGCCGGCTAGAAGGGTATTCCGACACCAGCGCAGGCGGCGACGGAGGGACGAAGAGAGGCGCGAGGGACCTCCCAACCAGGAAGGTCAGGGAAGCATAATAGATATAACTGTATGACGGGCGTATAGCTCAGCTGGCAGAGCGCTACACTCACATTGTAGAGGTCACAGGTTCAAGTCCTGTTACGCCCACCGAAGGAAAGGGAAGCTGAAGCGCCGGCGTTGCCGGCTCTTTTAGTTGGAGGAGATCCTGGTGGCGTCCGGGTGGCCGCGGTGTCCGTCTGCCGCGGCTGTGGGAGGCCACTTGAAATGTGTCCGGCTGGTTACTAATATGACCTTGTCAGCGGCGACTCTTCTTTCACCTCTTCGTAGAGTGCGATGAACGGACAGGACTATTACGACGTGCTGGGCGTCAAACGAGACGCCTCGTCCGAGGAGATCAAACGGGCCTACCGGCGACTGGCGAAGAAGCACCATCCGGATGCCAACAAATCGGATCCGCAGGCCCAGGAGAAGTTCAAGAAGGTCCTTGAGGCGTACGAGGTCCTCAGCGATCCTCAGAAGCGGAGCCAATACGACAGGGTTCGCGAGTTCAGCTCCGGCGGGCCGTTCGGAGGTCTCGGCGGAGCGCGGTTCACGAGCTACGAGGATCTCGGCGATCTTGGCGACATCTTCTCCAGGCTCTTCACGGACGATCTGGCGGGGATGACCCGCGCCCGGCGTACACATCGCGGGGAGGACATACTGTACGAAGTGCGGGTTCCTTTCGAAGTGGCGCTCAAGGGTGGGAAGGCGACGGTCCGGGTAACCCGGGAGGAAGCATGCGCAAGCTGCAACGGCTCCGGGGCGGGTCCGAACGGACGCCGGATGGCGTGCAGCAATTGCCGAGGGACGGGTCGGATTGAGACCTTCCAGGGCGGATTCGGCTTTACCCGTCCTTGTCCCAGGTGTTTGGGTCGCGGGGAGATCGTCACTGAGCCGTGCGCCGTTTGCCGCGGCCAGGGCATAATCAGCCGAACGAGGCCGATAGAAGTGGACATTCCCACCGGGATTCGGGACGGATACAAGTTGCGACTCCGTGGGCAAGGGAATGCGTCCGCCACGGGAGGGGAACCGGGGGACCTGTACGTGCAAGTGCGGGTCGCACGGCATCCGAAATTCGAGCGCAGAGGGCAGGACATCTATTCTGACCTTCACCTGAATGTCGCCCAGGCCTTGCTCGGCACCAAGAAATCTGTAGAGACTGTGGACGGGAAGGTGGAAGTATCGGTGCCGGCCGGCTCGCAGCCGGGCTCGACACTGAGGCTGCGGGGAAGAGGAGCGCCGGGGAGGGACGGCAAGCGTGGTGATCATTACCTCCGGATAAACGTCTCCGTGCCCAAGAAGCTGAGTGGGAAGGCCAGAGAACTGACGGAGCAGTTGGCGAAAGAGACAGGACTGGAAACATGAAGCGGAAAGGAAGGTGCACGAGATGGCGAAGCTGAGGCTTCAAGATGTGGAGCCGAAGGGGAAGCGCGTGCTGATGCGAGTGGATTTCAACGTGCCCCTGGACGATTCCTTGAAGATTACGGACGATTCACGTATACGGGCGGCGCTGGAGAGCATCAATTACTGCATCGATCGGGGCGCTAAGCTGATTCTGATGTCACACCTGGGAAGGCCGAAAGGAAAGCCGGTGGATGAGTACCGTTTAGCGCCGGTGGCAGAGCGGCTGGCGGAGCTTATCGGCAGGCCTGTGACGATGGCCCCGGACACGGTGAGCGACGAGGTGGGCCGTTTGGTCTCGAAGATGAAGGAGCAGGACGTGATCCTCCTGGAGAACACCCGTTTCCACGCGGAGGAGGAGGCCAACGATCCACGGTTCTCGAAGGAGCTGGCATCGCTGGGGGAGATATTCGTCAACGATGCTTTCGGCACTGCGCACAGGGCCCATTGTTCGACTGTTGGCGTGACGGAGTTTCTGCCTGCCGCGGCAGGCTTTCTCCTACAGAGGGAGCTGGAGAACCTCTCGAAGCTGCTGGAATCGCCGGAGAAGCCGTTCATCGCTGTGCTTGGCGGCGCGAAAGTCTCCGACAAGATAGGCGTCATCGAGAATCTGCTGGAAAGGATAGAGGTGCTGGTCGTCGGCGGTGCGATGGCGTACACCTTCAAAAAATCCCAGGGCATTGACGTCGGAGCCTCGAAAGTCGAGGAGGACAAGATCGATCTGGCGGGCGAGACGCTGAAGAAGGCGGGGGCGAAAGGGGTGGAAGTCCTGTTACCGACCGACCACATGGTGGCGAAGACGTTCGATGCCGCGGCGGAGACCAAGGTGGTGGCGGACGGTGCAATCCCCGAGGGATGGCTTGCGCTGGACATAGGGCCCAAGACGGCGGATGCATACTGCGGCGCAATTGCAGGCGGGAAGACGATCTTCTGGAACGGCCCGATGGGCGTGTTCGAGATGAAGCCGTTCGCCGAAGGCACGAGGAGAGTCGCCGAGGCGATCGCGTCCGTTGACGGGATGAAGGTAGTTGGCGGGGGAGATTCGGTGGCCGCCTTGGAGGAGTTCGGGCTGACCGATAAGATGACGCACGTTTCGACCGGCGGCGGGGCTTCGCTGGAGTTCCTCGAGGGAAAGACGCTTCCCGGAGTCGCGGCGCTAAGTGAGCGGAAGTAGCTCCTTTACTGTGCTGAAGGTTGAGTACTCTAAATGCGGTGGTTTGCACGCATCGTGATCGGATTGGGTTTCACCATCATCTTGGGCGCTCCGTTCGTCGCCCAGCCGCCCAAGACAGTGGCGCAGCCCACGGACCGAAAGCTGGTTGTGGTCTCCGCTCATTGGGAGGGTATCAAGGAAGAGTTCGAGCTTGCATTTGCCGAGCATTACAGCGCGGAGACGGGCGAAAGCGTTGACGTCGAGTGGCTTGATCAGGGGGGCGCGGGCGACATTGTTCGCTTCCTGACCTCGGAGTTCAAGCGGACCCCGGAATCAGCCGGGGTCGACATTTTCTACGGCGGCGGCACGGATCCTTTCATAAGGCTCGCGAACGAAGGGCTCTTGCATCCATACAAGCTGCCCGATGACATTCTGTCTCAAATCCCGCGAGACTACGGCGGGATACCGCTCTACGCCGATGACTGCACGTGGTATGGAGCGGCCCTATCCGGGTTCGGGATAATCTACAACAAGCCTGTGCTCGACGCGCTGGGCCTCAGGACACCGACCACGTGGTCCGACTTGGCCGATCCTTCTTTTCTCTCCTGGGTCGGCACCGGCGATCCGTCGAGCAGCGGCAGCACTCACATGATGTACGAGATAATCCTTCAGGCCTACGGGTGGGAGAAGGGATTCGCGATCGTGAGTGCGCTGGGCGGCAATGCGCGCTACTTCTCCAAAGGCTCAAACCAGGTGCCGAAGGACGTAAGCGCGGGCGAGGTCGCGTGCGGGCTGTGCATAGACTTCTATGCCGGCGTGGAGATATCAGAGGTGGGCGAGGAACGGGTCGGCTATGTGATGCCCGAGGGACTGACTGTGATAAACCCGGACTCAATCGCTATCGTCAAGGGGGCGCCTAACAAAGACGTAGCAGAATCATTCATGCGGTTCGTACTTTCCGAAGAGGGCCAGCGCCTATGGATCCTGCCACAGGGGGCGGAGGGTGGCCCGAGGCGCTACGGCCTGAGCCGTCTTCCGGTCGTCCCAGCGGTCTACGAGAAGTACGCCGAAGCCGCAGTGGTGAAATTCAACCCCTTCAAATGGCGGACGACGCTGGCTTACGACGCGGAGAAGGGGTCGATTCGGTGGACAGCGTTGAACGATCTTCTTACGGCCGCAATCATTCAGCCGCACGACGAGCTGGTCCGCGCGTGGAAGCTGGTGTCGAGACTCCCAAGTGACCACGAGCTCAGAGAAGATTTCGACGCTTGCACGTTAAGTGAAGAGGAGGTCCTGGAGTTGGCGTCGGGGAAGTGGGCCGACGCGGAGTTTCGCGCGCGGGAGCGTTCGCGGTGGGGGGCCCAGTTCAGGAAGAAGTACATAGACCTGGCTCGTCGGGCGGAAGTGGCCGTCAGGGAAGGCGGGGGGCGATGACGGACCTGTCGCGAAAACCTGGCGCAGGCAGCTACGTGTTCCTGTTTGGCTTGGCACTCTTCTTTGGCGCGTTCTTATTCTATCCCATAGCGTACGTCTTCACCAAGTCGGCGTACACCGACCGGGGCTTTTCGCTCGGATTCTTCCGCGTAATACTCTTCGACGCGCATCTGCGCGGAGCGATCCTCCGGAGCCTTGCTCTGGGGGTAGTGACCACGGCCACCGTATCGGCTGTTGCGATCCCCCTCGCATTGATCTCCACGCGCTACAGGTTTCCGGGAAAGTCCCTGATGGGGGCGCTGGTTCTCGTGCCGATGATCATGCCTCCCTTCGTGGGGGCGATTGGGATGCGGCAGCTTTTTGCCAGGTTCGGCTCCATAAACCTTCTTCTAATGAAGCTGAACGTGATCTCTGGCCCGATTGATTGGCTGCATGGGAGAGATTTTTGGGGGATCGTAGTGCTGGAGACACTTCACCTTTACCCGATTATGTATCTGAACGTGGCCGCGGCACTTTCTTCGATCGATCCCGCCTTGGAGGAATCGGGGATGTCTCTTGGGGCGAACGCGTGGGGGCTTTTCCGACGGATCACTTTCCCGCTGATGCTTCCAGGGTATTTCGCCGGGGCGATCATAGTGTTCATCTGGGCCTTTACGGATCTCGGCACGCCGTTGGTGTTCGACTATCGGAACCTAGTGGCGGTGCAGATTTTCGACAAGGTCAGTGACATAGGGGAGGACCCCACCGGCTATGCGCTCGTGGTTACGGTGATCTTGCTTACTGGGGCTTGTTTTCTTGCAGCGAGGTACCTGTTCGGGAGGAGAAGATATGAGCTTCTGACCCGGGCAAGCACCGCGAGACAGGAGAAGAAAACGGGGGTCTTGGGAACGGGAGCGATCTACATAATAGTCGGGGCCGTCACCTGCCTGGCTCTGCTCCCACACGCCAGCGTCGTGCTGACCTCCGTTCGAGACAAGTGGTTCATGTCGATACTGCCGGAGAGCTATACACTAAGGTACTACGAAGCAGTGCTGACACATCCGCTGACGCTCCCGAGCATAAAGAAGAGCATGTTCTACAGCTCCTCCAGTGCGCTGGTGGACTTAGGGCTGGGAATAGGGATCGCGTATATCCTTACGCGGAAAAGAGTTCCGGGGGCAAGCGTCATCGATGCTATGGCGATGCTGCCGCTGGCGCTGCCAGGGATTGTGCTTGCGTTCGGGTTTGCGGCTGGATATTCTGGTACGTTCCTAAACCCTCGCAACAACCCGGTGGCTCTCTTGATAATCGCCTACGCGGTCAGGCGGCTTCCCTATATGGTACGCGCGGCGTACGCCGGCTTCCAGCAGTCGAGCATATCGCTTGAGGAGGCGGCGTCCACCCTGGGCGCATCGCCCGCCGTCACTCTCAGGCGAATTACCATCCCCCTTACGATGGCGAACCTTGTCGCGGGAACCATCCTGGCCTTTTCTTTCGCGATGCTCGAGGTGAGCGATTCGCTGATACTGGCTTTCAAGGAGCAGTTCTATCCGATAACGAAAGCGATATACACTTTGCTGGGCCGCATATCGGACGGCCTGTATGTGGCCAGCGCGCTGGGCATTTGGGGCATGGCCCTGTTGGTGCTGTCGCTGCTGGCGGCCGCAAGCTTTCTTGGCAGGAGGATGGGAGACATATTCAGACTGTGAAACCGATATCGCCGGATTCCCGGTATCAGCCTGTCATCGACAAGACGTACGAGGCGGGTCAGGAACACGTGTTCGCTCATTGGGAAGCTCTTGAGGACCAAGAGCGGCTTAATCTGCTGAAGGACCTGGAGCGTTCCGAATTCGATCTGATGGCTCGGTTGGTCAAGGGCGTCCTCAAACAGCCTAGCGGCGAGCGTGAGCCCCCCGACATCGTTCCTCCCTCAGTCATCCCGGCGGCGGAGACAGAGATGGAACTCTCGCGGCAGGGAAGGGCCTGTAGGTTGGGCGAAGAGGTCCTGTTGAAAGGCAGCCTGGCTGTGATGGTCGCCGCGGGCGGGCAGGCTTCGCGGATGGCGCTGGAGGCTCCTAAAGGCTGCTATCCCATATCGCCCGTAGTCAGGAAGTCGCTCTTTCAGATACACGCAGAGAAGGTTCTGGCGCTGAGCCTGCGCCATGGGGTCTCGATCCCTTTGATAATCATGACGAGCGAGGATAACGATGCGGAAATCAGGGAGTTCTTCCGCGCGCTCGACTTTTTCGGGATAAACCCCGCCGATGTGTTCTTTGTCGTCCAGAGGTCCCTGCCGGCGGTTGACTTCGAGGGGAAGTTCATTCTCGCCACTAAGTCGTCGCTCTTCTTCTCTCCAGACGGTCACGGCGGTGTGGTGCATGCGCTGAAGGTTTCGGGGATACTTGACGACCTGCTGCTCCGAGGAATCGACAACATATTCTACCTTCAAGTTGACAACCCTCTGGTGAAGATTGGAGACCCGGTTTTCCTCGGTTACCACGCCGAGGCTGAAGCGGAGATGTCGCTGAAGGTAGTGCAAAAGCGGTCGCCGGAGGAGAGGGTCGGCATACTTGTCTGGGTGAGCGGTCGACTGGAGGTTATTGAGTACACCGATTTGAGCACTGAGCAGATGTACGCGCGCGATCCGTCTGGTGCGCTGAAATTCGGCTACGGGAGCATTGCCATTCACATCCTCAACACGCAGTTCGTGAAGCGTGTCGCGGAGGCGGACGAAGAGCTTCCGTTTCACATTGCGCGGAAAAAGGTCCCCTTCGTGGATCCGTCGGGCAAGTCCGTTCACCCAGCCGAGCCGAATGCCACCAAATTTGAAAGGTTCATTTTTGACATGCTGCCGCTTGCTAAGAGTTCGGTGGCTATCGAAACGGTGAGGGAGGAGGAGTTTGCGCCGGTCAAGGAACACGGTGGCGAGGACGCTCCGGATGCGGCGCGGCGGGCGATGAGCGAGCTCCATGCCAGGTGGCTGGAGCGATGCGGCATCGAGGTTCCACGCGACGAGGAGGGAGCGGTGGAGTTCCCGGTGGAGATAAGCCCGCTGTTCGCGTCGAGCGTGGAGGACCTGATGATCCGGCTGCGGGGCCGTCACTTCAAAGTTCCCGGGCCCCTCTACATCGGACCGGATTTCCTTTCCAGGAGAGGTCTATGACCAATGCCCGCTGGGTATCGCCGGCGAGTCGGCCTCTGCTCAGGGATCGGATGGCGTCGGCGCTGGGGATATCGCCCATAACGGCACAGGTGCTCATCAACCGGGGCGTGTGTGACGAGGCCTCTGCCAGGAGCTTTATGCAGCCCAGCCTAGGGGACCTGCGCGACCCTCTGGCAATCCCTTCAATCACGCGTGCGGCGGAAGTCTTGCAGCGCGCGGTTCTCGATGGCGACGAGGTGACGGTGTACGGCGATTACGACGTGGACGGCGTATGCGCGACGGCGCTGATGCTCAAGCTTTTCTCGATGTTGGGCGTTTGCGCCTCGTACTACATACCGCAGCGGATATCTGAAGGATACGGCCTTAACGCGGCGGCTCTCAGGAAGCTCAAGGAGCGCGGCTCCGGGCTGGTGGTGACGGTGGACTGCGGCACCAACGCCGTCGAGGAAGCGCGGCTTGCGGCGTCGCTTGGAATGAGACTGATCATAACCGACCACCACGAACCGGGGGACGAGCTGCCGGAGGCATGTGCAATAGTGAATCCTCACGTGGAGGAAGAAAACGGATTCGACAAGGGGCTTTCAGGGGTGGGAGTGGCATTCAAACTTGCCTACGCAGTGCTGAGCCGCTTGGGAAAGGAGCGGAGCGACCAAGTGAGGTCATTCCTGGCTGAGGCCATGGCGCTGGTCGCCTTGGGCACCGTTGCCGACGTTGTTCCTCTGCGAGGAGAGAATAGGGCGCTGACGCAATTCGGGCTAACGATGCTCAGGGAAACGGAGGTGCCGGGCATACAAGCGCTGGTCTCCGTCTGCGGCCTCTCGGGACGAAGTCTGGACACGGAAGACCTGGCATTCCGTCTGGGTCCGCGCATCAACGCTGCCGGCAGGCTGGGGACTGCGGTTCTGGCGCTGGAGCTGCTGACGACCTCCTCGCGGGAACGGGCGGATGAGATCGCCGCGAAGCTGGACAGGACCAACCGGGAGCGGCAACGGATCGAGGCCAAGACGCTCGAGCAAGCCTTCGCTCAAATCGAGGACAAGGACATGTCCTCACAGTACGGATTGGTTCTCTCTCACCCGGAATGGCATGCGGGCGTAATCGGCATCGTTGCGTCGAAAATCGTCGACGTGTACCACAGGCCTACGGTGCTTATAGCCGAGCGGGAGGCTACCTGTCAGGGATCAGCGCGTTCCATTCCTGGATTCAACGTTGCAGATGCTCTAAGGAGTTGCTCCTCCTGTTTGTTGTCGTTCGGTGGGCATTCCCAGGCGGGAGGCCTGAGGCTTCGCCGCGAGCGTTTGGAGGATTTCGCGTGTTTGTTCCTGGAGGAAGCGCGGCGGTCCCTTGCGGATGAGGATTTGGTGCCAATGCTGTCAGTAGATGCGGAGATATCATTGGGCGATGTCACGTCGGAGCTGGCGGTCGAGCTGCAAAGGCTGGCACCCTTCGGCAAGGGCAATCCTCCTCCGATCTTGGCCGCGCAGGGGGTGCTGGTAGGTGGGGAGCCGCGGCGGATTGGACGCAGCGGCAAGCATCTGTCTTTCTATGCCAGGCAGGGGGAGCGCGCGCTCCGGGTGGTGGCGTTTGGCATGGGAGAGCTTGCTTCCGGACTTGACGGAAGTGCTCCGATTGACGTAGCCTTCACTCCGCAGATAAACACGTTCAGAGGGAAGCAGGCGGTAGAGCTTATCGCCCGGGATATCAGGATTCAAACCTGATGAAGATTCTCGCTCTGATACCTGCATTCAATGAAGAGAAGTCCATTGCGGGGATCGTGCGGGGCGTGCGCGAGCACATTCCCGACGTGGTGGTGGTCGATGACGGCTCCACCGACATGACAGCGTCCAAGGCTCTGTCAGAAGGCGCTCGCGTGGTCCGCTTGGGAGAGAACTGCGGGAAAGGCGTTGCCCTGAAGATGGGTTTTGCCGTGGCTGGACAACTAGCCTTCAGTCACGTTCTCACTATCGACGCCGATGGGCAGCACGACCCGGCTGAAATCCCCCTGTTCATGGACAAGATGAGAGAGCGCGGAGCGGCGATGGTCATAGGCTGCCGCATGGAGGACGTCAGCTCCATGCCGAAAATCAGACGTCTGACGAATCGCGTAAGCTCGTGGCTCGTTTCGACGCTCTCAGGCCAGTTGATCCATGATAGCCAATCGGGTTACAGGCTGATCAGCATGCAGCTAGCTCGACAGGTCGAGGTGAGATCCAAAAGGTACGACGCCGAGTCCGAGATCCTAATAGCCGCGGCGAGGCGGGGCTTTCCAATAGCGGAAGTGAAGATAAGGACGATCTACGGGGGCGAGAAGAGCAAGATCCGCGCTGTGAGGGACACGCTTCGGTTCTTTCGCACTGCGTTTATCACCGCGCTTCGCGTCCCTTGGAAGGGCCCTGCAAATCATTCGGGCGGCGAGCTATAATATCGTCGGATCATAGAGGCTCCTTTGGTTGGGGACCACGGGCGTGCGTGCCTCGGAGAATTACGCGGCCGATCGCAAGAGAATGGTGGACACCCAACTGGCCGGCCGCGGGATATCAAACGCTCGGGTGCTGGAAGCGTTCTTGACGGTGCCTCGGGAGTGCTTTGTATGTGAAGAGGACCATCCCCACGCCTACGGCGATCATCCCCTCGGCATCGGTTGCGGCCAGACCATTTCCCAGCCCTATATGGTTGCCCTCATGACCCAGTGCCTGCAGTTGCAGGGGGATGAGAAGGTCCTCGAGATCGGCACTGGGTCGGGCTATCAGACAGCCATACTGGCCGAGCTGGCGTGCAGAGTGTACACCGTTGAGCGAATAGCCGAGTTGTCCAAGCGGGCGCAGACGGTTCTTGGGGAACTGGGCTATGCGAACGTGGAGTTCAGGGTAAGCGATGGCACCATTGGGTGGCCGGAGGAAGCGCCTTTCGATGCGATCATGGTAACCGCCGGAGCTCCCTCGGTGCCCGAATCACTGAAGGCCCAGATGGCGAGAGGCGGAAGGATGTCGATACCTGTAGGGGACAGTTTCGGGCAGGAGCTATTGCTTGTCCGCAAGAAGGATGGCAGAATATACGAGGAAGAAATCTGCAGGTGCACGTTCGTTAAGCTGATAGGCCGAGAGGGCTGGCGAGCGTAGTATTTCCGGGGCGTGGCTCAGTTTGGCTAGAGCGCGGCGTTCGGGACGCCGAGGTCGCTGGTTCAAATCCAGTCGCCCCGACAAGACTGGACAAGAGACCGCCTGATGAGACAACGCGGGGCTGTCGTTTTGCGGTTCAACGAATTATAAGCACATCGTCGATCTGGGGCGGTTCAAACGTTTGGCGGAGGCAACTGGATT
The DNA here is from genome assembly GCA_964493415.1 of uncultured Planctomycetota bacterium. Classification (GTDB taxonomy): domain Bacteria; phylum Planctomycetota; class DG-23; order CAZBND01; family CAZBND01; genus CAZBND01. The sequence goes on from CAZBND010000027.1 coordinate 30,224, forward strand.
GCCAAACCGCCTCAGATATGCAGGTAACTCACACGGATGAAAAGCCGCACCAATGCCCCCTGTTGGCGATCCTAACTACTGGCAAGAGACGCACGAGCCTCTCAACCAGGAACTTGACAAGGTCGTTCGTGGACCGTGGGCTGACAGGCCTCCCGTCGAAGATGTCCAACTCCAATTGGTCCCCCATTATGCCGGGAAGCATTGTCTTCAGAGTATTCGTTTGTCGCGTCTTGGAAACGAGGGTGGCGCACACGCGGTAGCGCTCGGATTGCTTCGCGATGCCGTCGAAGCTTTGTCGGTGGTTTCCCTTGCCATATCAAACCACCCGCGAAAGATCCGCCTGCTAAGCGCGTGGGAAGAGGAGAAACTCACGCAGGGAAAGCTCCGGCAGCATCTTGAGGCAGATGTATGGCCTGGTGTTACGTCGACGGGACTTTGGGGGGAACCTTGGGCGGACTTCTGGAAGAACTTGGCGGGGGCTGTTCAGCCCTATGCCCATTTTTCCCCTCTTCGTATGCGTTGGCACCAGCACATCGCAGATTGCTGGCAGACCGACGGCAAAGTCAAAGCTATCTTTTGCGTCAATCATCCCTCTGGGGATTTCGATCTGTATCGCGCTGCCCGAATAGTCGCTTTCCAACTTGTTTTGTTCTGGGCATTCGCGGAAATCATCCTTGCGTTCAAATCTGCTCCCGCAGTGCACCTTGAAACCCTGAGGACGCTTGCAGATGAGGCGCGACCGTGGCTATGTGCGAATGAAGTCTTCTTCAAAGATGAAAAGTGGGAAGTTCAGCTAATGCCCTTCGTCTATCCGCTTGATCGCCGATACTGGCGAGGAAGCGGGGAAACGTGACAGCCGCTCCCGGAAAACAGCTTTCGATGGAGGGCCACAGGACATCCTGGCAGGGCTCAAACGATCGCCAGTGGCCCCGCGACTTCTGCGGCGGGGGGACACCGCCTGCCGTACTAGCAGGGCCGTTAGGTCACGCGCGGGGATTTGTCCTTGAGCTTCTTCCATTTGTACCAGATGGTTTCGTTGCTGCGCTTGGGATAGATGGCGCGCTTGACCTTCCGTCCCCAACTGAAGAGATAACGCTCGAACTTCTTATTGAGTTCCGACCGCCGCGAAAGCGTCTTCTCCTCGTCCGTCATCAAATGGGGCTGGAAGTGCCTCTTCTGCTTGTAAACATGGTAGAGCACCTCCGGGATGAGGGCGCGAAAGAGCCTGTCGGACCAGCGCCCGAGAGGACCGTTGCGCGGCTTGAAGTGGACGCAAAGCTGGAAGTCGATCAGGTACGGGCTGCCGTCCTCAGCGACGATGACATTCCCGCGCTTCTGCATGTCCAGGTGGATTATCCGGCGCTCGTGGAGCTTGTTGAATGTGGAGATGAGCCGGTCGAAGAAGTCGTCCTGGAGTTCGTCGCCGCTCGAAACATCGTGGAGTGATTTGCCTTCGACGTACTCATGGAAATATCCCATGCGGCCATAGCAGGGGCCGAGCTTCGGAATGCCGTCCAGGTCGGTCAGCATCCCATAGATATTGTACTCGCGGCGGAGCAGGAGCATGAGCACCGGACGAAGGACTAGGGCGGGAGCGGTGCGTGCATCAGTCAGTTTCAGAATGTAGCCCTTGCCGTCGTCATTTCTGTAGAGAACATTGACAGACCAGAGGTCCTCCTTGACAATCCTCTCGAACCGATATGTCTCGCCTTCAATGACTGTCTCACTAGGGTAGTTGCGCATAAGCTTCATGGGGGGCTGCTCTATTCAGCTTTCGTGTTGGCAATGTGGCTCGAACGCCATTCCGGTATCGAGTGTGCATTCTACCGGAGCAGTTAGTGCAGATCAAACGCATGCAGGGACAGGATGGGGCCGCCGTGCGACCGAGCCGGCTCTCCGTTGGCAACCTACGAATACAGGAAAAAACGAATGACCAGAAGGAGGAAGGAGCCACCCAGTAACAGGGAGGATACGGTCATCGCGGCTCTGCCAAGCAATGTTCGCCTCTTGACCGCGCCGAGCACGATGGCAGAGGCGTGAAATGCCGCGAACATATAGTAGGAGTCCAAGTAGAAGCCATGAAAGAGCCGTTGTCCGGCAATCTCTTGAAGTATGCTGAACACAAAGGTGACAGCGAGGGCATAGACCCCTGGTACGACGATGCCCGCGATTGACAGACTGAAGGCGATCCTCTCCATGGTCCACTTCTTCAATCGAGGAGCTGCCACAACCGTTTCGCTCTGTTTTCGTTGAGAGCCTTCTCCGTCGGGTGCATAAGATTCTGGTGGGTCGAGTTCTGCTATAACGGCCTTGACATCCTCGACTGTCGGGTTGCCTTGCGTGCGTGCGGAGAGCATCTCGACGATCTGAGTCTCAACGTCGTCGAGAATATTCTGCCTTTCGCTCCGCGGCATTCCGGCATCCCGCAAGACTTCCTCAATGGAATCCAAGTGCTCGTCGATCTGCTGCCGGCAGGCATCATCGAGCTTGAACGCGGCTCCCATCACTCGCTCCCTCCTTCAATCAGAGAATTGGTCGATTCCTCAATATCCTTCCAGTACTCCTCCATCTGCCTGAGACGCGCAAGGCCGAGCGGCGTCAAGCGGTAGTAGCGTCTGGGCGGGCCCGCGGGCGACGGCGCTGCCCGGACTCGCACCCATCCCTCTGTGGTCAGGCGTGAGAGAATGGGATAGACGGTGCTCTCGGTGATCGCCAGCCCTTCGGCATTGCCGAGAGCTTGGAGGAGTTCGTAGCCGTAGGCCTCTCCCTTGCGAAGGGCGGCCATGACGCAGAGTTCAACGAGTCCCTTCCTTACTTGGGCGATCCACGCGCGCATTGGCTGTGCCTCCGGTTGAGCGTTATGCACTATAGTGTAACGCGTAGTAGCTGACAGTCAAGAGAAATTGTAGAAAATTTGCGCAGGGGCTGCCTGGATTCCGCGATCGCACGGATGGTGGCTTTCCTGATCTGAGGGGGGAGGGCAGACGGCAGAGGATGTTAACGGTTGCCAGCCTTAGGCGAGCCCGTTGTCAGAATGCGGGTGGGTTCGCGGCCAAGGCCGGTCACCCCAAGACGGTCGGGGTGAACCTCCACGAGGGCGTAGGCGGTCGTGTCTTCCGTTTCCACCATTCCTTGGAGAGTGAGGTGGTGGATGCCGTTGGCGATTCCGTATCCCCCGTCGTGGTTGTGCCCGGCGATGTACGCGGCGATGCAGTTGAAGCCGTCGAGAACTTCCATCAACTCAGCGTCGTTCCAGAGGTTGTGCCGGTCTTCCAGAGGGAAAACGGGGAAGTGGTTGAAGACGACGACGGTCTCGCCGGTCTTTGATGCCGCATCGAGCGTGGCGCGAAGCCAGTCCAGTTGCTCGGGGCGTATCCCGCCGTTCCAGGGCTTTGCGTTGGGGGCCTCACGCGCCACGAGTTCGTCGTAGATCGCCTCACACTCCCGATACTCGTCGCTGCCCTTCGGGTGCGCGTAGAGGCTGACCTCGTTTGAGTCGAGCACGACGAATCGCCACGAGCCGACGGCGAAATCGTAATACTTCTGCTCGAGGCCCAGCGTCTTGGGGACATCCCCGAGCCTGTCCTCGCTCACGGCGTAATCGTGGTTGCCGAGCACGTGGTACCTGGGCGCGGTGAGCCTTTCGTAGATGGGGAGAACGTCGTCGAAGCTCGCGAAGTCCCGGTCGATCAGGTCTCCCACCTGAATCACGAAGGCCAGGTCGCGCGTGTTGAGATCGTCGACGCACGCCTGGAGCCTCCCCAGCGACTGGCGGTAGAACCGCGTCCCCGCGGGGTCAGCGTCCGCATACTGCACATCCGCGATCAATCCGAATGAGAATGAAGCCATATCCACATCCTGCCGTTTCACATGGGAAGGTCGAAGGTGAAGGTGACGGGCCAGATGAGGGTGGCGTCTTTGGAGCCGGTGCGGTATTCCTTGATGATCTTGTCGACGGCGTTCTGGTCACAACGCGAAAGGTACAGGTCGCGGACGCTGACGGTCATGGGGTCGTCGCGGCGGGGGAGGGTCTCGGTCTCGTCGCGGAGGCGCGCGATCTCGCGAATCTCGGGCTCGAATTCAACAAGCCACTCCATTCCCTCGCGCCCGCACCAGTTGGCGAACTGGAACATGTTGAGGCCGTGCTGGTAGGTTTCGCGGGCGAATCGAACGAGGTCCTCCCGAACCTTGGGCGGGCCTCCGACTTCGTTGGCCTTGAGCTTATCGGGAACGGTGCCCCAGAGAACGTCGGCTGAGAAGCAGTGGTCGTAGTGGTAGGAGTCGTCGACTACCACCCAGCCTGCGGACTCGGTCGAGTAGCCGAAGCCGATGCTGCCGCGGCGGCCGGACATCTTGTCCCACACGGAGCCGAACTGGACTTTGTACTTGCCGGGGGCGCCGGCGTCGGCGACTGCGGCAGAGAGCGTGTCGAACATGCGCTTGAGCGTCCACTCCCGGAAGGCGCACCAGCGAGCGAATTTCTCGTCGCCGTCTTCCGGCTGCGGGACGTCTTCAGGCATGGTGCCGTGCTCGGCGAGCCAGTCCCTGTATTCGGACTTGGCGAAGTCGGAGTGATCGAGATAGCGGCAGCTCTTGGGGTCGTCATTTGGGCTGAAGAGCGCCTTGGTGCCGTGGAAATATTCGCTTTCCATCTCGGGCGTCCAGGCGGAAGAGTAGGCGATGACTTTGTCGCCGCATTCCTTTTCGATGTGGCGGACGGCTGCGGCGTAGAATGATGCGGTGGTCTCGCGCACCTCGTCGGAGTTGAGCGAAAGGATGCCGTAGGCACGTCGGCCCATGGGCCGACGAAAAATGGTTCCGTCCGCCCATTTCATCAGAAGGCGGTCGGTGCCGAGCCAGCCGGGGTAGTCTCGTGAGTTCAGAATGACGACGAGATTCATCTCGGCCTCGCGCGCGATGAAGCGGATTCTCTTATCGGCCCACGAGAAGTCGAAAATGCCTTTGGCCGGCTCGGCCTTGTCCCAGGGGACGTCGATCCTGATGGTGTCCAAGCCGGTGTCCCTGCATCTCTGGACATATGCCTTCAGCAGGCCGTCGGGGTCTTCTGCCGGCGGGGACCAGGACCAGATCAGGTTTGCCAGGTGGCGCTTGTTCATGTTCTCCTCCGGCGGTTGGTTTATGAGGCACGAGTCGCCAATTATATCAGGGAGAGGGAGGAACGCCAGCAGCGGCGCTCTGCCAGTCAAAGTCTGGGAGGGGAGGTCAGGAGGGCTCGACGATGCGTTCTAGTTCGCCCGAGCGCATCACGGCCACGCGCTCGGCCACGCGAAAGGCCTCGGATCCGTCATGCGTCACGTAGAGTGTGGTTATCCGGAGGTCTTGGTTCAGTCGAACGATCTCGTCGGTCATTCTGGACTGAAGTTCGCTGTCGAGACTGGCGAGCGGCTCGTCGAGGAGGAGTATCTGTGGATCGATGGAGAGGGCTCTGGCAATGGAGACGCGCTGTTTCTGGCCTCCGGAGAGCTCGTGCGGGTAAGCGTCAGCGCGGGTGGCGAGGTCCATCTTTTCGAGCAGCTCGAAGATGCGTCGCTTTCTCTCCCGGCGCGGGAATCTGTTCCCCTTCAGGACGAAGTCCAGATGCCCGCGCACGGTCATGTGCGGCCAGAGAGCGAGGTCCTGGAAGACCATGCCGATCCTGCGCGCCTGGGGAGGGACGAACTTACCATGGCCGGTGACGAAGCCGTCGCCGATCTGGATGCTTCCGCAGTCGGGCTTTTCGAGGCCGGCGAGAAGTCGGAGAACGGTGGTCTTGCCTGAGCCGGAAGGCCCGAGGAGGGCCAGCATTTCGCCATCGGCGACTTCCAGGGAGAAATCGCGGACGGCCTGGATGGTGCCAAAGCTCTTGGCAATTTCGCTGAACTTAATGCGAGGCATGGCCCACCCTGAAGCGCTTAAGCGCGATGAAGCTCAGAGCCGCCAGAGGGGCGAGCACGCAGAGCAGCAACATTACCGCCAGCGCCGCCACCACCTGATTCATCCCGTAATGCATGAGGGTGAAGATCCTGACGGGGAGAGTGGTGAATCCGGGTGGGGATACGAGAACGGAAGCGCCAAGCTCCCCGAGGGAGAGAATGAAAGTGAGAATCCAGACGGCCGCGACGGCGGGCCACAGCAGAGGGAAGACGACCTTTCGCAACGAAGCGAACCAGGACACCCCGGAAACAGCCGCCGCTTCCTCCAGGCGATTGTCTATCCTCTCGATGCCCAGTGACAGCCCCCTATGAGCAATCGAGAAAAACCTAGCCGCATACGCGAGGACGAGTATGGCTACAGAGCCGTAGACCATCCCCATCAGGCCGGGCCGGTTCCACAAGCGTATCAGCCCTACGCCAAGAATTGTGCCGGGAATAGCAAAAGGCACAAGCGCAAGGAAGTCGAGGCCAACGGTTGCACGGGTCTTCCATCTGGCGACAGCGTAAGCCGTCGGGAAGGCGAAGAGGACGAGAGCAGTCGCGGCGAGGGCTGCCGTGAGCAGGCTGTTCATTATTTCGTTCCCGGCGGATTGCAGAGCTGCCGCGTATGAGGCCGGCCCTCCGGCCTGTCTGAGCAAAACCGCGAGCGGCAGCGCAACCGAGACGCCGGCTACCCCAAAGCATATCCCGAGGGCAACCCAGCGCCAAGCGCCGGGGTCGATGGGCGCGGCGCGGCGTACGTGGCCGGACAGGGTGACATGAGATCTTCCTCGGATGTAAAGCCTGTAGCCCAGCAGCGCAAGCAAGCTGAGCGCGACGAGGGGCAGAGCCGATGCCGTCGCACCGCCCACGTCATAGAAAGCGTTGAACCTGGAGTAGATTTCGAGTGTGTAGACATGGAGTCCGAGAAGGGAGGGGACGCCGAAGTTCGCGAGGGAAAGGACGAAAACGAGGACGCCACCAGTGAAGGAGGCCGGCATAACCTGCTTGAGCGTCACGCCCAGCAAGGTGCGCTTCCACCCGACGTAGAGGCGCCCTGCTTCCTCATGTCGCGCATCGATCGAACCAAAGGCAGCGCAAGTGGTGAGCATGACTATGGGGAAGTAGGAGAGTGATAGTACCAGAACTGTTCCCGGCATTCCGTACAGATTCAGGATCGGTTCTCTTAGCCCCACTAGCCGCTCCATGTAGACGGTGATAAGGCCGCGCTTCCCGAGAATCTGAATCCAAGCCATCGCGAAGACGTAGGAGGGAACGACAGCGGGGATAATCAGAAAGAAAATGAAAAAGCGCCGAAAGGGGAACTTGATCCTCGTCAGCAGAAACCCGAGGGTGAGTCCCGTGACGATGGCGGCCAGCGATGTGGCTCCCGCCGTCAAAAGACTGTTTCGCAGCAGCCCCCACTGCCTGGCGGAGGTCAACAGACGTCGGTAAGCGCTCAGGCTCGGCATGCCTTCGCCCGCCAAAGAGGAGGCGAACATCGAGACGATGGGCGCGAGAACCAGAACGCTCAGCAGAGCGACCACCATAATCAGTGCCCATCTGCCTGCCCGGTGCGCTTGGAGCATGTGTTGCCCCCTAGGATGCAAATTCGTTCGAAGACGCCAGCGTGAGAATATAACTCAAACCGATCCGAAAGGGAATTATCGGGAGAGGAGGTTTGGGCGGGCGCAGACTTGTAAGAATTTGTAACTTCCGAATCCACGTGACGGTAGGCCAAACAAGTCGGCTCGTCTGTTCACGGCTGGCAGAGGCCCTTAGCGGGGCGGAATCCGCCGAATGGGCCGCTCCAGCGAGGATCACCGGCAAGCCATAACGAGAGGGCGGTAATGAGTGACCACAGGGGCCCTGAAAGGGTCAATGTTGTCTGTAAGGGTTTGTCGACAATTTCCTAAAGCTACGGACAATTGGAAGGGGATAAAAAGAGTGTAGGTACTTCCGAAGTCAATCTGGCCGGAGCAGTATCCAGAGGCGAGCGATCGGGGCAAGCATCTTGACGAAGCGCGCGAGGGAGCGCCGAGCTTATGCCAGAATCGCCTGTACCGATCCGGACCGCGACTTCCGGGTTGGAAAATGGGTCGGACGTGGCCGCCCCGAAGGATCGGCGGCCTGTCGGGGGGCGGAGGGATAATCCCTATTCCTCCCTCCGGAGGGTGGGCGGTCGTACCGTTCGGGCAGTCTTCACCGGCAGCGTAACCATTTCAGCTTCTTTCCGCGATCTCGGCTATCCCAGCTCCAGCCAGAAGTCTCTCCCGGTAGGTCCTGTCGCCAACCGGCTGGGGGAGAGCTGTGATCGGAGGGCGTTGACGTGAAGGAGAGATTCCTTCGGGGATGGGGATTATGGAGAGGGGTCGTGCTCTCTACCATTCTGTTGGTTTTGGCTTACTGGGTGATCGAGTCGGCGGCACACACCTTGGTCTTTGACGAGCGCCCTTTTCTTGAGCAGGTCTTCAGCAGTAACCGGCACGAGATAGGGATGCGGGTCTCCGGTGCTTCTCTGTTGGCCTTGGTCGGGGTCGTTTCGCAGTTGTACGTAAGACGCCGGCAGCGCCTGACGGACGAGCTGAGGGCATCCGAACAAGAGAAGAAGATGGTTTTAGACAGCCTGGTGGAAGTCGTGACTTACCAGGAAAGGGATCTCAGGGTGGTGTGGGCAAATAGAGCGGCACTCGAGCTGGCCAAGGAGGAAGGTAAGACGCTGATTGGACGCCGATGCTACGAGGCGTGGTACGGACGCGACAAGCCGTGCGAGGGCTGCCCGGTTGAGGAGTCCGTAAAGACCGGACGCCTGCAGGAAAGAGAGATGACCAGCTCGAACGGAAGGACCTGGCTGATACGAGGAGTTCCCATAAGAAATGATAGCGGAAGTGTGGTGGGCGCTGTCGAAACCACCTTGGAGATCACTGATCGCAAGAAAGCGGAGAAAGAACTTCGGCAGAGCAAGGGGTTGCTCCAGGCCATTCAAGAGAGTACCGGCGATGGCCTACTGATAACCGATCTCGACTGCAACGTTACCTGGCACAATAGGGAGGTCGAGTTATTTAACGGCAGGATCGTGGGCAAGAAGTGCTACGAGGTATTCGAAGGCCGGACAAGCCGTTGTCCTCACTGCGTCCACCCGGCTGTGCTCGCGGACGGCAAAACCCGCGGGTACGAGACGACTGTACGGACCTCGGCGGGCGACGTGAACGTTTGGGTGAGAGCCACGCCGCTGCGTGATGCGTCCGGAAGGATCGTCGGAATTCTCGAGGCATCGAGAAACATAGGCGAACGGAAGAGGGCCGAGGAAGAGCTCCGGCGACAGCGAGACAAGGCGCAGGAATATCTTGACGTAGCGGGAGTCGTCATCCTTGCGGTCGGGGCTGACGAGAGAGTTACGCTGATTAACAGAAAGGGGTGTGAGGTCTTGGGGGCGGAGGAGGAAGAGATCGTCGGCAGGAACTGGTTTGACCGCTTCCTGCCGGAGCGCCTACGGGAGGAGGTGAGGAAGGTCTTTAGGGAGATCATGTCCGGGAGTGCCGCTCCGTTTGAGTATTTCGAGAACCCTGTTAAGAGGGCGAATGGCGAGGAGCGGATCATTGCGTGGCACAACACGGTTTTGAAGGACGAGACCGGCGCGATCACGGGAACTCTCAGCTCGGGCCTGGACATTACAGAGCAAGAGTCTGCGGCGGAAGCGCTGCGGGCGAGTGAAGAGCTGTTGAGACAAATGGCGGAGAACGTAAGGGAGGTCTTCTGGCTGAGCGATCCGAAGAAGACACACATGGCTTATGTGAGCCCGGCCTACGAGGAGATTTGGGGACGTACGTGCGAAAGCCTGTATGAAAATCCCAGATCGTTCCTCGATGCGGTGCTTCCAGAATACCGCGAAGTAGTGTTTGCTTCCTTCGAAGAGCAATCGACCGGGAAGGCCGTCGATATTGAGTACCGCATCAGCCGACCGGACGGCTCGGTCCGATGGATACGCTCCCAGGGATTTCCGATCAAGAATGAGAAAGGCGAAGTGTACCGAGTCGCCGGCATAGCGGAGGACGTCACTGAGCGGAGGCGGCGGGAGAACCAAAACGCGCAAGAACAGAAGCTGCAGTCTATAGGGCAACTGGCGGCAGGAATCGCCCATGAAATCAATACGCCTACGCAGTACGTGGGCGACAACACCAGGTTCCTGCAGGATGCTTTCCAATCCCTGTCCGGACTCTTGAATAAATATGCGGAGCTGCTGACGGCGTGCAAGGAGGCCCCCTTTGAGCCTGACTTGGTGGAAGAGGTCGAAAAGGCGGTCGGCACGGCAGACCTGGAATACCTGGATACGGAAATTCCCAGAGCCTTCGAGGAATCCATGCAAGGCATAGAGCGGGTGTCGAAGATCGTCAAGTCGATGAAGGAGTTCGCACATCCCGATTCGGGGGAGAAGGTGCCGGTTGACATTAACAGGTCGATCGAGAGCACCGTGACCGTCTCCCGCAACGAGTGGAAGTACGTCGCGAATATGGTAACCGACTTCTCGCCCGACCTGCCGCTGGTTCCCTGCCTGCAGAGCGAGTTCAATCAGGTGATTCTCAACATGGTAGTGAATGCCGCTCATGCCATCGCTGACATTGTGGGGGACGGCTCCGGCGGCAAAGGGACGATAACGGTGAGCACCCGAAGGGACGGCGACTGGGCGGAGGTCCGTATCGGCGACACGGGAACGGGTATTTCTCAGGAGCACCGGGCGAAGGTGTTCGACCCGTTCTTCACCACGAAGGAGGTGGGGAGGGGAACGGGGCAGGGCCTTGCGATTGCATATGACGTTATTGTCGAAAAGCACGGCGGGACCATAGCCTTCGAAACAGAGGAAGGCAAGGGAACGACATTCATAATCCGGCTGCCTCTTGGCGGGAACTTGACGGCAGAGGAAGTTGGACAGGAGAGTGAGTAGCTCGCGAGATGTCATCGCACTTGACTTTAGAAGACCTTGACGCGGAATCCGCGGGAGGCGAGGGACTTATTCGTGCCGCACGTGACGACGGTAGCCAGTAGGCGTGACAAGAAAAGAGAGCATGTGATCATCTCCCGTGAGGCGAGAGGGATGAAGCAACGCGTGGCGGGGAGTTCCGGTGCCCGCGTTGCGAAGGCGGTAATACTGGCCGGGGTGGTCTTCGCCGCCGCGTGGTGGGTTGTGGATTCGGCGGTCGATGTGCTGGGTCTGCGTGACGGATATGTCATGGGCATCGGGGAATTGGTGGGGCGCTCGCTGGCGGCGCTTGCGGTCATCGCCTTGATTGCCTACGCGGAGCGCCTGAACCTGGCGCGGAAGCGGGTCGAGCGAGAGCTCAGCGCGTCGATAAGCCGCTCGCGCGAGTTGATCGAGCATGTTCCGATCGGAGTCTATCGGAACACCCCCGGGCCGCG
>CAZBND010000028.1:0-39500 GCA_964493415.1 uncultured Planctomycetota bacterium
AATCCTTCAGACGAGCCCGAGGTCGCGCGGGAATCGGCATGCGACAGGGGATCGTGAGGCGAATCTTTGGGTCGCCGCGGGAATGCAGCCTTCTCGCGTCGAGCGCTTCCCGCCGTTGGGAATCCCTGTCCGACGTATTCCCAAGGATGCGAATCTCCCGCGGACATATCGAGGAAAAGGTTTTGTGCGCGAGGTTGGGCACCTAATGAAGCCGTTCCGGCGAAGCGGGACGGATAAGCGCGCTCCCGCGGCGCGGCTGGCACGCATGTTGCGGCAGAATGCCGATCGATCACTAGAAGGGCTTGAAGAACACCATGTCTGAGAAGCGAAATGAGAAGGCAGGCACAACGAAGAGAGAGGGGAAGGTCTATCTGGTGGGTGCAGGGCCGGGAAACCCCGGTCTCATGACAGTACGGGCGATGGAGTGTCTGAAAGAGGCGGACGTCATCGTCTACGACCGGCTGGTGGGAAAAGCCGTGTTGGAGAAGCGCAAGGCCACCTGCGAATGCATTTACGCGGGCAAGGAGGTCGGGGAAAAGAGCATGGCGCAAGAGGAGATCAACGAGCTGCTGATAAAGTTGGCCGAGGAAGGGCAGGTGGTGGTGCGGCTGAAGGGAGGAGATCCTTTCCTGTTCGGGCGAGGCGGCGAGGAAGCGGTGGCGTTGCGCGCTCACTCGATTCCATTTGAGGTCGTGCCGGGGGCGAGTTCGGCTCTTGCCGTGCCTTTGGCGGCGGGGATTCCGCTGACGCACAGGGGCGTCTCCAGCAGCGTCGCGATCGCGACGGGGCACGAGGACCCCTCGAAGGGAGACTGTTCGGTCAGATGGGATGCCTTGGCCAGAGCGGCTGACACGCTCGTGATCCTGATGGGCATCGGCAACCTGGAGAAGATCGTGGCGAAGCTTATGGGAGGAGGCCGGGCCGCAGAGACTCCGGTGGCGGTGATCAGAGAAGGAACCACAAGCGAGCAGGAGGTGGTAGTCTCGACTCTGCAGAATGTGGCGTCCGAGGTGAGACGCTTGGAGGTCAAGCCGCCTGCGGTAATCGTTGTTGGCGAGGTGGTAAGGCTGCGGGAGCAGATCGTGGAATCGGGCAACGCCCCGCTGAAGGGCAAACGGGTGCTGGTCACGCGGCCGGCGGGACAGGCAAGAGAGCTATCCAGGTTGCTCCGTGCTGCGGGGGCGGAGCCGATTGAATTACCACTGATCGGAATCGTGCCTGTGGAGAACGACGGTCCGCTGCGCGAGGCGATGAGTGGAATAGACTCGTTCGATTGGGTGATCTTTACCAGCGCCAACGGGGTGCGGCTGGCCGACGAAGCGCTGAGAGCCCTCCCCTCTTCGCGAGAAGGCGGCCTAGCGAGCAGGCTGCGCGGCGTTAAGGTCGCGGCGGTCGGCCCAGGCACTGCAAGGGCGGCACGGGAACTCGGGCTGGATGTGGCCTTTGTTCCGAAGCGATACTCGGCGGGATCGTTGGCCGAAGAGTTTCCTGAAAAGGTTGAAGGGCTGCGCGTGCTACTCCTGCGTGCGGAAGAGGCCAGCCCTGCGCTGGGGGGAGGAATGCGGCGGTACGGCGCTCACGTGGAAGAGGTAGCCGTCTACAGGGTCGAGCCATTGAAGGACAACGGGGAATTGCGGCGGATGCTTGAGGGCGACGAAGTGAACGTTATTACGCTGACGAGCTCCTCCGCAGTGCGGAGCCTCTTCAAGAGGGTTGGGAAGAACGCGAGGGAGGCGATGAATAACGTGCAAGTCGCCTGTCTGGGTCATGTTACGGCGGGGACATTCCGGGAGCTTATGGGGCGCGATCCGGACATTCGGGCAAGGATGTACACGATGGCGGGGTTGGTGCAAGCGATGATCGATTTCGAGAACTCTCATGGAACGATGAGCCAATGATAGGCTTCTCGAAGTTGCTGTGCGGACGCCCACCGTGTCGGAGGCGATGCGCCGGCAAGCGGCCGGGCGCATGAGCCCGTCCATGCTTCAGTTCTCAGTGAATGCGCGCCCGATGGTGGTGTGGAACGCCACATACCGCTGCAATCCTGAACTGCGAGCACTGCTACATCGACGCTGAGGACCCCGCGTGTTACCTGACTGCGGCGGAACGCGCGGGCATTGCTCACCGCGGGGTCTCTGCGCAGGGCATGTGCTCTGGTGAACCATCGGGACGCGGGATATGTTGCGAATGCGATGTGCGTATGGAGGCTGCCCGCGGACCGACTTCGCCATAGTAGGGGCAGCTATGTCGGCTGAAAGCGAGTTGATCAAGTCGGAAGGATGATCGCAAGTTTTGAGGGGGTCACTCACTGCTGCAGCCGGCGCGTCACGCCGGATTGGCCCTACGCGCTACTCTGTATGGTGCACGGGCGCACGCGAGAGTTCTGCGAGGAGCTGATCGGGCCGCCGCGGTCAAGCCGCTGGAATACCGCATCCTTTACAGCACGCGCGAACTGAAGAAGCGAAGTATTTAGCTACTTTCCTGACAGCTCCGCCGGAATCTGCGCTAGCCATCGCGCTACATCCTTCGCCCAGTAAGTGACGATCAAATCCGCACCTGCGCGGCGGATAGCCGTGAGAATCTCGAGAACGATCGCTTTCTCCTCAAGCCATCCCTTCTCCACGGCGGCTTTGACCATGGCGAACTCCCCGCTGACGCAATACGCCGCCGTCGGGAAACGGAAACGTTCTTTTACCGCTCGGATCACGTCGAGGTATGCCAAGGCCGGCTTCACCATGACGATATCAGCGCCTTCATCGATGTCCATACCGACTTCTCGGAGGGCCTCCTCGGCGTTGGAAGGATCCATCTGGTGGCTACGCCGGTCGCCGAATTTGGGGGGCGACTCGGCGGCATCGCGAAAAGGTCCGTAGAAAGCACTCGCGTATTTTGCCGCATAGGAAATGATGGGAATGTCTTCGAAGTGATTGCGGTCGAGAGCGCGACGGATGGCCCCGACGCGGCCGTCCATCATGTCACTTGGCGCAACCATGTCCGCTCCCGCTCGCGCGTGGCTCACTGCCGTCTTAGCCAAGAGCTCCAAAGTAGGATCGTTGAGGACATAAGGGTCTCCGCCTGCGGGAGTTGTGCCGATCAAGCCGCAATGGCCGTGATCCGTGTACTCGCACAGGCACACGTCCGTGATAAGGACAAGGTCGGAGACCGACGACTTGACCTGACGCAAGGCGTGTTGAACGATGCCGTCGTCGTCGTAAGCTCCGGAGCCGCGGCTGTCCTTCTTCTCCGGTATTCCGAAAAGGAGCGCCGCGGGAATGCGGAGCGAGGCGATCTCCGCGCATTCTCGAGCGGCTTCGTCCGGCGAGAGTTGAAAAACTCCCGGCATCGATTTGACCGGAACGCGCACGCCCCGGCCCGGACGCACAAACAGCGGCATGATGAGATTGTCGGTGCTCAGCCTGGTCTCGCGGATCATTCGCCGGAAGAGATCATTCCGGCGCATGCGGCGAGGACGGTAAGAGGGGTAGTTCATGGAATTTCTCCTGCGGCTTCGGTAGCAGGCCGGTGGATGAGCCCGACCATCTCTCAATGGGGAACGCTACCACTTCTTCACTCCCGGTTCGCCGGCCTGTCGAATCAACTGGTCCAGTAAGACGCGCGCCTTGCGAACCCCGCCAGATTCGATCATGTCCCGGACATCGTCGTCGGCCATCCGGTTGAGAATCGTCTTTCGTGCTCGGGGATCGTCAACGTCCTTAAGCACTCTCGCCCGGATGCGGTGGAGGAATGACGCGTGGCGACCCGTGAGCGGAGGTATCTCGCGAGAGATCCGGTCTCGCAAGTTCCGAGCAAGCGCCGGTGACGCGCCACCCGTGGAAACAGCTATCGTGATGGGACCGCGCCGCAGAATTGCGGGCATTATGAAGGTGCTGTGCTGGGGGCTGTCCACGACGTTCACCGGTATGCGGTGTCTGCGCGCTTCAGCGGCAACGCTTAGGTTGACTTCCGATGAGTCGGTCGCCGCCACAACCAGCGCCACGCCGCGGAGGTCCGATGGCCGGAAGCTTCTTTGGACAGAACGAACGGGCGAGAGCTTCTGCAGCCCGGGGCGGAAACGAGGCGCCACGACGGTGACTTGGGAACCAACGGCAAGAAGCTCCCGACACTTACGCAAGGCAACATGGCCCCCGCCGACGACCAAGGCCTTCGCCCCGCGCATGTTCATAAAGATAGGCAAGTACCCCCGGCCGCCAGACATTTCGGTCCATCCACGCCGATCTGACTATGATCGAGGCTTCCTCAAGGTATAGCAGTAGCCAAGTGCTGTCAAGGGACGCCCACGTTGTGGTCCCGTGCGGCGTCTTAAGATGCAAGTGATGCGAAGGCCATAGCGAAGGCCTGTGCGGTCTCCTCCAACACAGAGTCGTCATGTGCGGTTGAGACGAAACACGACTCCAGAGGTGAAGGGGGGATCAAGACGCCGCTATCGAGAAGCTCTCGGAACCACCGGGCGTAGGTGGTCCCATCGGTCGCAGATGCGGAGGCGTAGTCAGTGACAAGCTCGCCGGTAAAGAAGACGGAGAACATCGAGCCCACGCGGGAGATTTGAATCGGGATGCCGGCGGCATTCGCTAAAGCCTGTTCGAGATACGCGCCCCTTTTCTCCAGAAGCTCGTAGGGCGGATCGTCATGGAGGGTCTTCAAGGCCGCGATGCCGGCGGCGACTGCGATGGGATTCCCCGAAAGGGTCCCGGCCTGGTAGACATCTCCCAAGGGCGCGAGACGCTCCATCACTGAACGGGGGCCGCCAAATGCCCCAATAGGCAGCCCGCCGCCGATTATCTTCCCAAGGCAGGTCATGTCAGGCTTTACACCGTAGCGCTGCTGCGCTCCGCCGAAGGAGAGGCGAAAGCCGGTGATCACCTCGTCAAATATCAGGAGTGCTCCGATCCTGTCGGCAATCGTGCGAACGCCTTCGAGGAAGCCGTCGTGAGGCGGAACCACGCCCATGTTGCCCGCCACCGGCTCGACGAGGATGCAGGCAACATCGTCGGGAAAGGCGGCAACAAGTGCCTCGACCGAAGCGAGGTCGTTGTAGTGGGCGAGGAGCGTTTCCCCAACGATGCTCTGTGGGACTCCGGCACTGGCGGGGATGCCAAGCGTGGCCAGCCCCGAGCCCGCCTTTACGAGAAGGCCGTCGCTGTGGCCGTGGTAGCAGCCCTCGAAGGCGATGACCTTGGCGCGTCCGGTGAAACCCCGCGCCAGCCGCACGGCGCTCATTACCGCTTCGGTGCCGGAATTAACGAGCCGGACCAATTCGACGGAGGGGAAGGCCTGCTTTATCAGTTCCGCAAGTTCTATTTCAGCCTGCGTACACATGCCGAAGCTGGTCCCCCGCGCCGCCGCATGACGTATTGCCTCAACAATACGAGGATGGCAGTGCCCGAGAATGTGCACGCCCCAGGACATCACGTAATCAACGTAGCGATTCTCGGAGACATCGTAGATGAAGGGGCCGTCGGCACGTCCGACGAAGACGGGATCACCGCCGACCCTGGCGAAAGATCTCACGGGACTATTGACCCCACCCGGGATAGATCGTTTGGCCCGCTCGAACATCTCTCGGTTTAATTGCTGATTCATTAGGCAGCCTCCAAGGTCTCTGTGGTATTACAGCATCTGAGTTCCAGGCTTTCAAGGCCAAGGGGGAACGAGAGGTCGTGCGACCATCCCCGCAGCCGCAAATCAGAGCTCGATAACAGCCCCACCGACGTGGGAGACGGCATCTGTGGCCAGCGGCAGCTAGTCAGATTTGCCACGAAGAGAGCCTCGGCAGCGACGAGCCATCTGACACGGGCAGGCGATTCGAGCATCTGCAGGACCGCCTGGCTGCCTGACTCAGCCACGATCCCGAAGGCGACGGACTCCGGCAGACTCGGATCCGTGAAGTCCGCTGCGGCCTCACTTCCGGGTGCACCGCTGCGCTTCGTGTCCACGCGTGATCGCATGCCCTGCTTCGTGGCGTCGATTCAACGGTCAGACCACGGGTTGGCGTTGTTCGGGGAACTTCAGCGCCATGCCTTGCCGTCTGTCTGCTGCTTGCCATTACGATGCCTCGGCTGCAACGGGCAACATCCGTTAGCTCCCGACGCCGGTCTCAACGGCAGCTTCTCTCTGGTATTCCTCTAGCTTGTGGCGGGCTTCGGTGACGAGGTCACGCGCCCCCGCAATACCTGGCGGACAACAAGTGACTTGACAGTGTCTCCACACTCCTGCCCAAAGCCGGCTGAATAAGCCCCGCTACGTGCAATGACGCAGATCCCGTATTGCGTTCACGTTGGTCCAGGCAGGGGCTAGGTGAGCCGGAGGCGACGGGGAGATGACCTTGGCTGAGCGGAGGATGTGGGCCGGGCAGAAATCGCCTTGAGAGACCAGTTCCTCAAGGAGCCCGCGGGCGCGGAAATCGTAGTGAGCCAAAAGGGGTTCGGGACGCTCGTTGTTCTCGATCATCGGGAGGACCGCCCAGACTCCGGGTTTCCGGGCCGAAAGGAGCCAGCAAAGGGCCTCACAGGAAAGGTTTGGAAGGTCGCAGGCGACCACGAGCCAAGACGCGAGGGGGGCCCAGCGCATTGCGGCAAGGATGCCTGCAATAGGGCCGCCGGCGTCGGGGGCATCGGGAAGGCGAGTCGCATCGTTCATCGGCGGCGGGAGCCGTCCACCGCCAACGACCACCACCGTTCGAGCCACCCTGCGGACGAGATCAACCGTTCGCTCCAGCCACGACTTGCCGTCTTTTTGGAGCAAGTGCTTGGGAACGCCCATGCGGGAACTCTTGCCGCCAATGAGTATGCAAGCGAATAGGGGAGTCTTCATCCATTGGGTGGGCAGCCAGCGCTCAATGAACGAGAGCGCAAGGGCGGGTCGATCCTCGGTTTTCGGGAGCACCGCTGCGATGTCCTGGACATCGCCAGGAGGATGGCCCTGGTCGGCGTCAAGGAGCCATAGCTTTGTTACAGGGGTGCCTTTGTGGCCTTCGAGGAGAACGGCGTCGTATTGGGTAGAGAGCAGAGTGAGGACTTTGGTGAGCTTATGGTCGCCTGTGCCATGCAGCCGGAAGAATTCCTGAGTGGGGCCTTGAAGGAGGACATCGGCTCCCGCCTGGAACAAGCGGTCGCTGTCTTTGCCGGGCCGGTCAACGTCGATGCCATGAACGTCGTGCTTGACGAGGGCGACGCTGAGCCCGACTGCCGATAGGCGGCGGGCGAGGGTTTCCAGCAGCGTCGTCTTTCCTGAGCCGCTGGATCCACATATGCCTAGCACGGGAAGGTCAGATAGCATCTCGTTCCGCCCTGCCGCTTAGCGCTTCTGGAAGTTTGGCCTGCAACCGGTGACGCTCAGTCGGCAGCTCCGGCAGAATGCGCTTCGAGGCGTGGAGAAGCGACGGGATTTGGGACTGGGAGCCGGTGGCCTGGGGCTTGGTGGTAGTGACTGTCACGGAGTGGCTTTTGAAAACGACGTAAACGGGTAGCCCCGGACGCAGGCGAAGCTCACGCGCAGCATCTATTGTCAGTTGAACTACTAGGTCGGCGGCGGCTGCACGGACCACGGCCCACACGATATTCTGAGACTCCGAAAGGCGGAGGATTCTCCCGCGGAGCGCGTTCCTGGCTGAAAGAGCCGAGGGGGAGGCCAAAGACAGAAGGATATCCTTCGCGGGGAGCGAGAGGGTCACCGCGTCGCCGACACTCACGCCGTCAAGGCGTACTCTTAGCCGGCGGCCGCGGCAGTTCGCGACGCAATATCCGCACTCTGGACGGACCTCCTCTATGTCCCCGCTAATAATGTTGCGAAATGATTCGAGCGAATCAGGGGCTGAAGCGAACAGCAGCTCCTCCGGCCGAAAGAGACCCGAGAGGGTCCCGTCCGCAATGCACCATGCTGCCCGCGCGAGGAAAGAGATCTCGGTGAGGGAATGGCTGACGTAGATGAAAGGGATGCGCCATTTTTCGCGGACTTGGGCCAGATAGGGAAGTATCCGAATCCTGGAGGCCTCGTCCAATGATGCGAGAGGCTCGTCCAAGAGGAGGAGCCTGGGAGCAGCTGCCAAAGCACGCGCTACGGCGACGCGCTGGCGTTCCCCCCCGGAGAGGCGATTGGGATGACGTTGGAGGAGCGGTTTGAGGTCGAAGACCTCTATGAGTTCATCAATGCTGGGACCGGGGGCGCGGCGGCGTCCGTAGCGTATGTTGTGCTCGACGGTCATGTGAGGAAAGAGCCGGTCATGCTGAAAAACGTAACCGATTGCCCGGTGGTCGGGAGGGATGCAACGGCGTTTGGATGAATCGAAGAAGACTTCTCCATCAAGAGAGATGAAACCCCATCTGGGACGAAGGAGACCGGCAAGGCAGTTAAGGAAAGTGGTTTTGCCGCTGGCGGTTGGGCCAAAGAGGCCGATGGCAGGCTCCGCCTGGGACCCACGGGCAGTGAGCTGGAATGAGCCAAGGGCTGTTATGAAGTCAAATTCAAGCATTTGGAGCTACGCCTATCTGGCGCGAGTCGCGCCTGATCAGCATCTGGGAAGCTGCCATGGCGGCCACGCCAACTGCAATGGAAACCGAGGTGAGGCTCCAGGCGGAGCCTTCGCGGCCGGCTAACAATTCGGAGTAAATCGCCTGAGGGATGGTTCTCGTCTGGCCTGGGATGTTTCCCGCAAGCATCATGGTAGCGCCGAATTCGCCGAATGCGCGCGCGAAGGCCACTGCGGCGGCGGCCAGCAATCCCGGCAGCGCAATGGGAATCGTTATGGTGAACAAGACCCGAGCCCGGGAGGAGTTGAGGACGCGGGCGGCATCCTCAAGGCGGCTGTCGCAACGTTGGAAGGCGGTCCTGGCGATTACGAGGAAGATGGGGAAAGCGACAACGGCCGCCGCGGTTACTGCGCCTTTCCAGTCCAGGGCGAACCTAAGGCCAAGCCGGTCAAGCCGGCGCCCGAGAAAGCGATTGGGGCTGAGGACAACAAGCAAGAGATGGCCGGTAACTACCGGCGGGATTACGAGCGGAAGCGAGACCAAGCACTCGACGATCCGCGACAAAAGACTACGGCGACGAGCGAGCCAGAATGCGACGGGTATGCCGATGAGAGCCATGAGCAGGGTCGCGGCGATGGAGACTCGGAGCGAGAGTTTCAGCGCTTCAGCGGACGCGTGGCTCCACATAGGTCACCTCGCGAATCCAGATACTGGAAGGAATCCATGCCGTGCGTAAACGGGCTGAGCTTCCGCGGATGTGATGAACCCAAGGAAGGCTTGGGCGGCCTGGATGTCATGTGCGGTTCGGAGGATGCTCGCCTCGTAGGTTATAGGCGCGTAGCTTTCTTCGGGGAAAGAAAAGGCGATGCGGACCTTGCTGCTGACCATGGCATCGGTCAGGTAGACGAGGGCGGCATCAACGGTTTCCATTTCAGCTTGGACGAGGGCGGCACGGGCGTCGGCGCAGGGAACGAGTTTGCCTTCGAGGGCGTCGAGCAAGCCGAAGTGCGTGAGGGCCTGCTTGGCATGGAGTCCGGCTGGGACATGAGCTGGGTCGCCGATGGCTACGCGCCGAACTGCGGGATGGAGGAGGTCGGCCGGGCGCGCTATGGGCGAGCCCAGTGGGCGGGGAAGAACGCAGACGAGGCTGTTGCGCAGAAAGGCTCTGCGCGTCGCGGGCACAACGTGCCCGCCGCCCTGCAGAGAGTCGACCTCCTCGGGTGAGGCGGAGAGGAACACGTCGGCTCGCGCGCCGGCCTCGATTTTCTTCCTAAGCAAGCCCGATGAGGCAAAGTCGAGACGGACGCCGATGCCGCTTCGGCGTCCGAACTTATCGCCAAGGGGCTGCATGACGTCGTTAAGGCTGGCCGCTGCAAGGACGGTGGTCTCTTGAACGCGCCCCGGCTGTCGGGCACCTCCGCGGGGTATGAGCGCTATGGCCATGACGAACACTAGTCCGGGCAGAACCAGAAGGATTTTGGTTCTTGTGCTATTCATCCGCCTATCGCCGCCATGATGTGCTGGGCGCGGAACATTCGCTTCTTTCGTTTAAGTTGGAGCGCGGCTTCGACAGCGCAAAGAAGCCGGGCTCGCGCCACAGGGTCAACTTCGCAAGAACGGAGGAGCGACGTTATCCGTATGGCTTCCTTGCGGGCCAGGCAGCCGAGCAGCCGGCCATCCGCAGTCAGCCGCAAGCGAGTACAGCCGCTGCAGAACGGTTTCGTGTGCGATGATATGAATCCGATAACGCCCTGGGGTCCGTTGCCGTCGTCGGCCGCATAGCCGCGGACGGAACTGCCGGCGGGGATGCGTAGCGGGGTCAATGCGAAGGTGCCGGAGAGTGCGGCGCGAACTTCGGAGGAGGAGACAAACCACCTCCGGAAGTGCGTGGCGGCTGCGCCCACGGGCATCAGTTCGAGGAAGCGAACTTCGCAGCCTCGGGCGAGGCCGAAGCGAGCGATTTGAACAAGTTCATGATCATTCACGTCTTTTACCACCAGGACGTTGAGCTTGACCGGCGAGAGGCCGCAGGAGAGGGCGGCATCAAGACCGCTGAGAGTGAGCGCGAGTTCGCCGCCCGTTAGTTGACGGAAGATGTGCGGATCCAAGCTGTCAACACTAATATTGACGCGGTCGAGACCGGCCTCTTTCAGGCGACCGGCGGTGTGCAAGAGCAGTTGGCCGTTGGTAGTCAGTGCGATGTCAGGGATGCCTTCGCGCGCGAGCGTCCCGATTAGGCGGGGCAGGTCTGCGCGCAGAAGAGGCTCGCCGCCGGTGAGGTGAACCTTGGATACCCCGAAACGTGACTTGATTGCGCGGACGAATGATAAGATCTCCGTTGGGGTGAGGACGCGATGCGGGGGCACCCAGCGCCTGCCAGAGGGGCGACAGTAAACACATCGGAGCTGACAACGACGGGTAACTGATATCCTGAGCGAAAGCCGGCGATGGGTTTCAGGGGAGATCATGGAGATTTTCCTTGGCGTCCCAAGGCCGGGTGCGCAGACGGAAGCACTTTCTGAGGATGCTGTCCTGATGGGAGCGTTGCGGGCACATTAGCCTCCAAACCTAATGGTGGCCAAGAGGAGAAAAACCAGGACGGCCGATGCGAAGCGAGCGGTTTGCTGGTCTATGTCGGGCAGGCGCCTCAAGCGATAAATGGAGAGCAGCAGCCGCTTGACCAGCAGGAGCAAGATGGGCGCAGCCAGAAGGGCACGGGGCCCTAAGCCTGAGGCACCGAGAAAAGCAAGCGCTGCCGCGCTGCCGACGATGAGGAGGACATAGAGGAGGCGCGCACCCCTGCCGCCCAGCAAGTGGGTAAGGGTTACTATCGCGGCGAAGCGGTCTTCCTCTTCATCGCGGATGTTGCCTCCGACGAGGATGGCGGTCGTGACGAAACCCACGGGAACGGAGAGGAGCAGAGCCAGCCATTCCCATGAGCCCGTTTGCGCAAAGGCGGAGCCCAGGAAAAGGACGGGGCCGAATATGAGGAAGATCGTGGGTTCCCCGGCTGCGTGATACTTGAGCTCAAACGGGGGACCTGTGTAGCAATAGAGGGCGAAAAGCGCCGGCAGGCCGAAGGCAAGGAGCCAAGGACCACACTTCCACAGCAGGTAGGCAGAGATGGGAAGTAAGGGCAGGAGACATGCCGCGGCCAAGAAGAGCAGATGCCTTGGTGAAAGCTCGCCTCGCACGACCAAGCGGCCCGGGCGCATCTCGTCGCCGTCGAGCCTTCGGTCGACCCCGGACTTGAAGTCGAAGTAATCGTTCAAGACGTTGCCGGCGCCGTGTAGGAGCATAGCGCCCAGGACTGAGAGGAGCAGTATGTCCCAACGCCACCGCGCGACGGGCCGCACGGCGGCAGTGGCGACAAGGACAGGCAAGGCCGAGACTGGAAATGAGAATGTACGCAGAGCGCGGCTCCAGAAGGAGAAGTTTCTTAGTCGGCTTCGCATTGCACCGGCGACGGGAATTGCCATCACTAGCGATATCCTTTCTAGTTCTCCGGCGAAGAGGTCTAGCAAGGCTGGCGGCCGAGTATTGAGGCCAGCTTGCTGCGGAGGACTTCAAAATCGACCGGCTTTTCGATGAAGTCGGAAACCGGCAACCATTGGTTGTCGATGTCTCTGGAGCTGAAGCCCAATGGGAACTTCGCGTTGATGGCGGTCAGCATTAGTATCGGTATCGCTTTGAGTTTTTCGTTGTAGTGGCGAACGGTCCGAGCAAGCTCGAAGCCCGCGGAGCTATCCTCAGGGAACATCACGTCGAGGATGATAAGGTCGGGGCGTCGCGCCTCCATGCTTTTGATCGCGGTCTCGGTGCTCAGCTCGATGTGGACTTCGTGGCCGTCTTTGCGCAGGACCGTAGCGGCGGCGTTGGCGAAGTCCTCATCGTCATCAACTATCAATAGGTAAGCCATCTTTCACCTCCTGTGACCTGGCTCCCTGTTCTGGTTCTCTTCTGCGGAAGCGAAATCGAGGAAGAACTGCGTACCGACGCCGGGTGCGCTTTCGACGACAACGCGGATGCCGTGCTTCTGGCTCACCTCGCGGACTATCGCAAGCCCCAGGCCGGTGGATTCCCTGTTGTGAGCCGCGGCCTCGGCGGTTCGGTAGTACTCGTCGAAGATGTGAGGGAGCTTTTCGGGGACGATGCCGATGCCCTGGTCTTGGATGGTGACGGTGGCACCCCCGGCTTGGGTGCGAAGGCATTCGACGTAAACGCGTCCGCCCTTGTAGGAGTAATTGACAGCGTTGGATAAGAGATTGGAGAAGAGCATCTTCATCTGGTCGTCGCCGGCGTGGATCAGGACAGGCTCGAGGCGATGCTCTATGAGAACTCCGCGCTCCTGAGCAATCGTTTGGACTTGCGCGATGGACCACTGGAGGAGCTCAGCGACGTCGAGTTCAACACCCCGGAGGGAATCGTCGGCTGAGGTACGGAGGTTGGCAAGCTGGAGCATTTCCTGGATTTCGCCTGCCAGGCGACGGCACCTCTCGGCGATGCGGCGAATGACATCAACAGCCTGCGCCGGCAGGGAGCCGCAATACCCTTCGAGAAGGAGTTGGGTGTTGGCGTGTATCGCGGCGAACGGGGCTTTGAGCTCATGTGTGGTGCGGAGCATGTGGCGGGTCTTTTCCTCCTGGGCCTCCTCGAGTCGGCGGTTAGTCTCGGCGAGTTCGCTGTCTCGTTCTTGAACCATTCTGGAGAGGTGCGAGGCGAGATACCACACGACGAACCATACCCCGACCGCGGCGGCCACGAAAAAGATGGGCATCCCGGGAGCACGTTCGATGTGTTCCCGCAGAATCCGGTCTTCCAGGAGGCCCGCCAGGGGCAGCACGCCTGAAATCTCCGCCCAGACACAGCCGGAGTAAAGCGCGGAGGCCAGGATGGTTACAGCGAGGCTCTCCGGGCGCGAGAGAAAGATGCAGGCCAGGACTATGTGGAAGAGATAGGCGAAGGAGACAAAGCTTTCGAGGCTTCCGACGAAGTGGACCACCAAGGTGAGAACGATCATGTCGAAGACGATCTGCCCCCAGAGATTCAGCTTTGCTCTACGGCGCTCTGGCGATCTTGCCAGCATCCGAGCGTGGGCTAGAAAGAGGATGTTCTCGACGATGAGCATCGCGGCGGCGGCGAAGGGGCGGGCGTCGCGAGAACGGAGGCCGACCCTCTCGAGAACGCCGGGGATAAGGCCGAATATCCCGAAAGCGAGCAAGGCGGCGATCACAACCCATCGCAGGCGGCAGAACCAAAGGGCGTTGTTGATGAGGAAGGGCTCAGCGAGGGGGCGGGGCGCCCCCGCCTTCCCCTTTTTCCCCAAGGGGCCGATGGTTGGTATGAGTGGCAGTTCGTACTTGCCCATGTCGACCGCGGCTGCGATGGTCATCAGAAATAATCCATCGCCTTGATCTTTTTCAGTTCGATCTCGTCGCGCTCCTCCGAACGGACGAGGCTCTCGAAAAGCATCTTGACCTCTTCGGTTACAGGCTGTCGTAAGACGTGACGGTAAAGACTTATCAGGCATTCATCAAAGGCGACCGCGGCGTCAAGGACCTGGGCGGCGCCGGGGTTCGGCGGGAGAACGACCTTTTCGAAGCATCGACAGTCAGCGGCCTGGGGCGCGTACTTCAAAGGTGTGGTGCGGATGCGGCGGGCCGAGTCGTGGGGAAATCTTCCCAGTGCTTGAGAGATGCGCACGCGGTGGCGGCTCATGTATTGAGTAAGAAGACGGACGCCTTCCCTCGTTGTGCGCCGGGATAAGCCGGCGTAATAATCGGCCAACATCTGCTCGAACTCTTCTGCACGCTTGAGGACGTCGTTGACGGTTATCACCGGCATGGGAGGACCTCGTCAAAACTTGTCATAGTAGATGTCTTCTGAGCGGAATCCCTTTTCCTCCAGGACGCGGGTGACGGCTTCGATCATGGGGGGCGGGCCGCAGAGAAAAGCCTGGCGCCCTGTGCCGGGATCGAGGTGCTTGTCCACGGAGAGATGGATGAAACCCGTCTCGCCGTCCCACTCCTCGTCCGGGTTCAGGGGGTCCGAGAGGGCATACACGACGCGGAAATTGGGATGCCGGCGCGCGAGCTCCTCGAATTCATCAAGGTAGAACACATCCTCGGTCGTCCTGCACCCGAAGAAGAGCCAACAGGATCTGTCGGGCGAACGATCGTACAGCGAGTAGATGATGTTCTTCATGGGAGCCATTCCGCATCCGCCGCCGACGCAGACGATCTCGACTTCGGGGCCTTCGCGCAGGCGGAACTCGCCGTAAGGGCCTGTGAATATGACGGGGGCGCCGACGCGCAAGTTGTGAAGGTACGTGGAGCCGATGCCACCCGGGACCAATCTGACGATGAGCTCGACGAGGTACGGTTCGTAGGCGGGAGAGCTGATGGAATAGGCGCGGAAGACGGGGCCTTGGGGAGATGGGGCCTGGACTTGAACGTACTGGCCCGGCAGGTGAGATATCTCAGGGGGGTCTTTCAGGGAGAGGCGGATTTCTTTCATGTCATGGGTCAGATAGCGCGTGCTCTCCACCACGGCGGAGAAGAGCCGGACATTGAGGAGTTCCTCCCGGATGCGGACCTCTATGTCCTCGCGGACTTTCACCTGGCAGGCGAGGCGGACATTCGAGCGGACCTCGCCGCGGGTCAAGTAAGGCAGCTCGGTGGGGAGGACCAAGCCGCCGCCGGAGAGAACGGTGATTTTGCAATGCCCGCAGGACCCCCTGCCGCCGCAGGCAGAAGGGATGAAAATGTCCAGGCTGTAGAGGGCGGAGAGAAGCGTCTGGCCGCCGGCCACCTCGAGTACGCGGCCGCCCGAATTGATGTCCACGCTGCAAGTTCCGTAGTTGATCAGGAGCTTCTCTGCGATTAGGAGCGCGCCCGCCAGGCCGACGAACAAACCCGCGAAGGTCAGGATGGACAAGATGTAAGGCATGTTTGATTCCTACTGAATGGTGACCATGCCGGCGAACCCCATGAAAGCCAGAGCCATCACTCCGGTGACGACCATGGTGATGGCAACGCCCTGGAAAGGAGCCGGGACGTTGCTGTAGTTCATCTTCTGCCTGAGCCCGGCCATGAGTACGATGGCCAGGGCCCATCCCGCTCCGGCACCCAGGCCGAAAGCAGCGGATTGGGCGAAGGTGTATTTGCGAATAACCATGAATAGGGAAACCCCCAGGATGGCGCAGTTGACGGTGATCAGCGGCAGGAATATGCCCAGGGCGTGGTAGAGGCGGGGGCTGAAGCGGTCTATGAACATCTCGACGAATTGGACAAAGGCCGCGATGACGGCTATGAAGACTACGAAGGTGAGATGTTCCAGCCGCGAGGGAACAAGGAGGTTGTGGTATATGAGGTAGTTGATTGCGGTGGTGCAGGTCATAACGAAGGTGACGGCAGCGCCAAGGCCGACGGCGGTTTCGAGCTGGCGGGAGCACGCCAGGAAGGAACACATCCCCAGGAAATTGGAAAGCAGGATGTTGTTGGTGAATATCGCGGCGAGGATCAGGACCAGAGGGGATAGTTCGCTCAAGGCTTTAGCTCCTGCGGCTGCCGCCCCCTGAGGGTGTTGAAGAGCGCGATGAGGAAGCCCAGTGCGAAGAACGCGCCGGGCGCCAGAATCATGATCTGATTCGGCGTGTACCACTGAGAAAGGAGGACCTGGCGACCGAATACGGAACCTGAGCCGATGAGTTCACGAAAGAATCCGATCACGGCCAGGATGAAGGCGTATCCCAGACCGTTGGCCATCCCATCCAGTGCGGAGAGGACGGGCGGGTTCTGGAGGGCGAAGGCTTCAGCCCTGCCCATGACGATGCAGTTGGTTATGATGAGGGCGACATAAGGGCCGAGCGCCTTGGACATGTCCCAGTAGAACGCTTTGAGAAGCTGGTCGAAGACTATGACGAAGGTGGCGATGATGGCGACTTCGGCCATCATCCTGATGCGATGGGGAGTGGCTTTCCGGAGGATGGAAACGAAGAGGTTGGACAGGGTGGTGACGAAGACGAGCGCGGCTCCCATTACGAGGGAATTCTCAAGCCGGTTGGTCACAGCCAAGGCCGAGCAGATGCCCAAGATTTGGAGGGCGATGGGGTTGTTTGACCAAAGCCCGTCCTTGAGGGTTCTTGAGCACATGCCCGGGGTTGCGCATTGAACGCATGCAGGAGTCTGGTTAGGGTTCACGCTCGGCATACTCCGTGATGAACGTCGCGATGGCCTGGTTAAGCATCGCTTGGACTTTTTCGCTGGTCATGGTAGCTCCGGTTATGGCGTCGACTTCGTTGGGCTCGGAGGCGCCACCGCCGCGTATGATTTTGATACCGAGCTGTGCGCCCGGGCCCCGGATGCTTTTCCCCTCGAATTGATTCTGGAACGAGGGGGAAGAGATTTCGCCGCCCAAGCCCGGCGTCTCCTCCTGCTCGTAGAATGTGATGCCGCGGATGGTCGTCTTGTCTGGCTCAAGGGCAAGCAGTCCCTTGATGGGCCCCCACAGGCCCGGACCGCCGAAGGAGATGGCGATCGCTTTCGGCGCCCTCTGGGCCTGGGCATAAAGGTAAACGTCGAGTGCGCCGTGGGTTTCGGCACGGACGTTTTCTTCGAATATCTTGAGGAGCTCCTGCGAGGAGGCATCTTCCTGGACGGGGACACCGAGGACTTGGAGGATGTTGAGGATTTTCTCGGCTTTGGCGTTGGCCTCACGGTAAGGGGCGGCGAAGCGACCGACGCCCGTCAGGATCAAGGCGCAGAAGGAACTGAGCGCCATCGCGTAGAGTATTGTGTAGAGGCTACCTTTCACCGCGCAATCTCCCAAGGCGGAAGCGGACGGCCGCTTCGTCCAAAAGGGGCGCTACGATGTTGCCCAAGAGGATGGCAAACATGATACCTTCGACGTAACCGGTCAGGTTTCGGATGAGGAGCGTCGCCGTACCTATGAGGCCACCGTACAGCCATTTGCCGGAATTGGTGAGGGGGCTGGTGATGGGGTCGGTGGCCATAAAGAAAGCGCCAAAGAGAAGCCCGCCAGCGAGAAGATGCCAGCCGACCGGGCCGAATCTGCCCGGGTGGAGCTGGTGAAGGATAACTCCCAGAACGAGGAAAGTCCCAACGGTGCCGGCCACCGCGCGCCAGTTGGCGACTTTGGCTGCAAGAAGGAAAATGCCGCCGGCCAGGACCGCCAGAGCCGACGTTTCCCCCACGCTGCCGGAGACGTTTCCGAGCAGAAGATGAATGACGGGGGCGTAGGTCCCCTGCTTCGCGGAAACCAGGGGGGTGGCTTTGCTCACCGCATCGACGTTGGAGGAGGTGACGTATTGGGTGAGTCTGCCAACCAGTCCGGCGCCGGGTTTGATCCACTGGCTGGACATCGCCACGGGGTAGCCGATGGCGAGGAAACATCTGCCGACTAGGGCGGGGTTGAATAGATTGCGGCCCGTACCGCCGAAGAGCTCCTTGCCGACGATGACTCCGAACGCGATGCCGACGGCTACCATCCACATGGGCAGCGAAGGCGGCAAGACCAGTGGGAAGATGAGACCGGTCACGAGGAAGCCTTCGTTTATCTCCTCTTTTCTGGCTATGGCAATCAGGACCTCGATGGTTCCGCCGACGGCGTAAGAGACTGCTATCATGGCAATGACGCGAAGACCGAAGAAATACAAAGAGGCCAGGACGGAGGGCATAAGGGCGAGGATGACCGCAGACATGAAGCGTTTTACGTCGAGGGGGTCACGAATGAAAGGAGCGGCAGCAGTGGCGGTCGCTGGAGAGAGGAGGAAGTTGTCAATGGCATGAAATAGCGGCCTAAGGAGGTGCAGTTTGCGCTCCGTTTCGAAGTTCGGTCGCACCTTGTCGAGGAGGTGGCGGATCAACTTCATGCTTGGGCCTCTTGGGGATACAGTTCAGCTAGAATTCTTCGCTGGGCGTCGAGGAGTTCGCTGCGGAGCTCGATCTTGGAAGGGCAGACAAGAGAGCAGAGGGCGCAACCGACGCAGAGGTCAACGCGGAGACGCTCCGCCTCCTCAATCGCCCCCTGATATAGCTGTCTGTGGATCATCTGGGGCATGATTTGCGCGGGGCAGATCTCCTCGCAGTAACCGCAAGCCACACAGGGGCGCGGCTCACCGCGCAGACCGGTATTCATCTGCTGCGGGAAATCTCGACCCAGGAAGCCAAGGAAGCACCTGCTGTATGATCGTTCCCGCCATCTTGGCCGCGTGAATGCCAGGAGGTGGCGTTCTTCTTCCTCTGGGAGGATGGTCAGGCCACTGCACTCCGCGTCGAGGCCAAGCTGAGTCGGCTGAAGCACCTGGCCGGTGAGCGCCCCTCCGTTGATCATTCGGAAGGGCTGTGACGCGACGTACCGATCGGCGATCTCCTTGATGGGGTAGCCCGGGAAGGCTTTTACGTGGACCGGATGCCTGACTGCGGGGCCGCCGACCGACACGATCCTGGCTGTGCAAGGCAGCGAAAGGGTTGATGCGCGGTCGATAGCCAGAATCCCTTCAGTTCTCACGCCCCAGATCGGCTGCCCCTTTTCCGGCCTCAGGTGTAGGCTTCGCGCGAGTATCCTGAAGTTGTCGAACGGGTACTTGCTGGGGATCTCGACGAGCCTCACCCAGGCATAGCCACGCAAGATGTCGCGCACCTGGGAGGCGAAGACAGAGGCAATATCCGGCAGCACAAGGTATATGGGCTGGTACTCCAGGAGCGACTGGAGGTGCTCAAGCCCCCTGGTGAAGCTTCTGAGGCGCTTGGCCAGTTGAACGTTGCCGCGCGCAAGAAAAGGTTCAAGGGATACGACAGAGACTATTACGGCGTGGGGGATGCTGTACGGCCCCGGCATCTCGCCCGTGTGAACGTCGTAGAAGGACTGCCAGGCGCCCAGCTCGAGGAGCTTGTAGCGTTTCATGCCGGAGGAGCCCATGTCTCTTGCGGCGTGCGGAAGGTCTTCGCCCGGGTAGTACGGTTCCTCTGGAACCTTCAGGACGTCGTCCAGAGTGATGTGGCCCTTGGCGGCGGCCAATCGGACGATGCCGGCCCTAGGGGCGAGAAGCGGGATGGAGTGATTGTGCGGGTCCCTGGCAAGCACATGGCCCGGCTGGACCTCGTCGCCCTCATGCACACTGACTTCGGTGAAACTGAAGCGTGAGCTCTTCAAAGGCAGATGAAGGATCGACTGTTCCGGGAGCACTTCGACCTCGTCGGAGGGCCGACCGGCCAGGTTTACGTTGTAGCCGCCTTCTAGTTTCATTGTTCCGTCGCCCGCTCGTAGGTGTCTTTGAAGTCCGCGAAGTATCGTTCGAAGAGAGGCTTGAGGATGAGATTCAAATACTGGGCTACGGCGTCGCGAGCACCCGGCCAGGGAGAAAGGCAACCCAGGGCCTTCTCGCACTGGGCACGCACGTGTCCAAGGAGCCTCTCCGACGGCATCGTTTGGCTGAGGGTGCACTTGAACCGCTTAAGGTCGGTTCCCAGGGTCTTGCCTGAAAGGCGCTCACTGCCGACGACATCCAATAAGTCGTCCGCCAACTGGTACGCAGTGCCTATGCAATATCCTGACTCTTGGAGGGCTAAGGAGAGGGTTCGGTCATCATCTGCGCAAGCGCCGGCTATGAAGGCGAAAAGGGGGCCTGCCTTCCCACGCGCAAGTCTCAAGCAGGTTTCCTCCTCCAGGATCTTTCCACGATATTTGAGCTCCTGTTCCGTCTCGGCTGCGCAGACCTCGGCTACCTTGGCGATGAAGGCCTCGACGTAGCAGCCGTCTTCGGCTTCTAG
Organism: uncultured Planctomycetota bacterium; assembly: GCA_964493415.1. GTDB lineage: Bacteria > Planctomycetota > DG-23 > CAZBND01 > CAZBND01 > CAZBND01. The sequence goes on from CAZBND010000028.1 coordinate 20,279, forward strand.
TATCAGTTTCATGGCCCGGCACAGGAGGAGGTCGCCGATTAGAATAGCTCCCGAGGGACCGGCGGTTCTCCATAAGGTCGGGTGAGCGCGACGAATGAGGCTGTTGTCGATGACGTCGTCGTGGCAGAGGCTGGCGGTGTGAACGATCTCCGCGGCGGCGCAGATGAACGGGAGCGCAACGGGATTCTTCGGAGCAAAACCCCTGCAGGCCAGGAAAGACGCGAGCCGGGTCCGCAGCATCTTTCCTGATAGGAGCTGTGTGACCTGTGCTTTCGCATCGAAGGTGCCGGCGATGTCGGCAACGGCTGTTGCGGTGAGCTGCCGGGCTTCGCGGATCAGATCAAAGCAGACCGGCTCCAATGTCGTTTTCATGACCGCTCGCCTTCAAATTCGTCAACGCGGTGAGACGTACGGATACGAGGAAGACCAAGCCCGAAGGGCAGGAATGTGGTTCGGATTGCGCGCAGAGGCAGGCTGATGCAATTACTGGGCGACTCTGGAAGAGAAGCCTGCTTCGTGCTCAAGGGAGGGAAAGTTTCAAAGTGACGGCGGGCGAGAGTCATGTTGGTCCTGTTCTGCGTACATTTCTGTTAGTGTTATCTCGAGAGTCTTGGCCCAGGCGCGGTAAAAGGGGGCTTGTGCGTGCTGGACAACGTGCCCTACAAGCGTAGGAAGCCAGCGGAGAAGGTGGTTACGCGCGAATGCGGTTGCCTCATAGTGGCGGCCGCTTTCCTCGAGGATAGCAAGGCAATCCAGTTCCATGGAGATGTGGTCGGGAGGAACATTTGTGCCGCGAAGCGGCGTGATGCCCACGGAGTTGTAGAAGGCCAGCACCGATTGAGTGGAGGAGCCGAAGAAGCAGCCTTCGCCCAAGCAGACGGACTCAACGGGGGGGAGGTGCCCGCTGGGCCCGATGAAGAGACGGCAGTATTCCACGGCCAGGGCCTCGAGCGCGCCCGCCGAACCCCCCAGGGGGAGGTTTCCCAGAGGGTCATCTCCCATCAGGGCGGAAAGGGGGGACCGACTGCCTTTGATTTCCCCAAGCAGCGGAGCATCCACCTCGCGATAGAAGACGGAGCCGAAGAGCCTGAGGGCGGCAGGAAGCTGCTCGGCGACATGAAGTTGGTCCTCGCGGGGTTTAGCGGTCACGTAACCTCCCTCAAAGCCTTGAAATGCTTACGACCGTGTCATTGGATCGAAACTGGCCGCTGACGCGAGCGGGAATATTGGGGATGATCCAGTTGGGATGGACACCCGCTAGCTCGCTCCAGTTCTTGGGATCGAGCGGCGGCGTGCGGCCTGCTTGCCACCATATGCGCTCGCCGTCATGCTTGGCACCGGAGAGGCCGGGGTCAATCGGCTTGCCGCTGGCATAGCGGCCATAAGCCCAGTGGCCGCTGTGGTAGCTGACGGCGATGACATCGGGATGAACTCCCTGCGTCAGGTGAAGGCGGGTGGTGATCTCCCTTGCCTTCGTGAGTCCCTTGTTCTTCCGCCAGGGAAGCTCCGCCATAACGATGCGTATGCGAACTGCGTCTCCTTCTCTGACGCCGGGGCCGAGGAGACGTCCGGCGGTTTCGGGGTGAATCCAGGCCGGGTTGGCGTTGTGGATTTCCTGGAGCCACTTGCAGTTTTGGGAGCGGGAATGGATTTGGACGTTGACTTTGAAGGACGTCATGATGAGCTGGTCGGCCCTGCGCGCGCGATGCTCGGGGACGCGGACCCAACTGGGGAGGCCGCTGGACAGGTGCTCGCTGACCCACCCTTCATCAGGGCCGAGGAACGGGCCGACGTCGTCCATGACTACAGCGAGCGCCGGCTTCATGAACTCGCTTCTGATTTCAAAGCGGCCTGACTTGTTGATCTTGTCAGGCGGGAAGCCTTTGTAAGCAATGCCGTCGATCATCTGCCCGACGTAGCCTTTATAGGCATTTTTGGAGGCGGCGTAGCCTTGGGAAGCAACCTCCCCTTCACTGACACCCGCCTTTGCCGGATCCCAGACTACACCTGTTTTCTCGTCTACGACCTTGCCCTGGACCTCGGCGTCTTTGAGCTTCTTCTCGTGAGCCATATATTGCGGGTGCGATTCTTGGAGGAGGACCCCATGGTTCTTGAAATACTCCCAGGGGTCTTCCTCCAGGGGTTCGCCTTCGGCGGTGTAGAAGGTCTTCCCGTGCCTTGCGTTGTCGTCAGCCTGAAGGCGGATGCAGGCTTCGACGTAGTTCTCGGCGGAGTCATAGGGATGGAGGGCGGCCATGCCCCCTCCGATGCGTCGGGCGAGTTGTATGAAGATGTCCTGCATGTCCATGGCTTCGCCCAGCGGAGGCGCGACGGGCCGGCGCATCTGGAGGAAGGGGATCATGGCGAAGGAGGGGGCGCTCTCCAACGTCCAGCGTTCGAGATAGGTCGCGTCGGGAAGGATGACGTCCGCGACGGAGGCGGTTTCGCTCATGGCGACGTCCACGGCGACGATGAACGGGATGTAGTCTTCGTTGCGGAGGATCTCGATATTTCGTTCGCAATCGCCGGTGGTGTAAATGCCGTTCCAAACGTAGGTCATATACAGTTTGGGGCGGCCGTTGGAGCCCTCCGCTATCATCTCGTATATCCATTGGCACGCGCTGTGGGTCGGCAGATGGAGCTTGTCCCCGTCAAGGATGTTGAGTTTCTTGGGCTTACGGGTGTGCTGCTTGTGCTCGTTTGAGACTTTGTCGGCGTATGCGTCCTTGCATTTGCCTTCGACCTTGAGGTTGGTGCCTCCTTTGACGTTGAAGTTTCCGGCGACGGCATCCAGGGCCTTGGCGGCCCATTCGGCGTATGCGCCGTTGTAGTGCCCGACGAATCCTCGATATGTGACGATGGTCGCTGGCTTAGCGCTTCCGTACTCCAGGGCGATCCTACGGATGGTCTGGGCGGGGACGGAGGATTCCTTCTCGGCCCATTCAGGGGTGTAGCGAGCGTAGTGCCGGCGAAGCTCATCGACGGTGACGTTGGTCCACCTGTTTATGAAGTTCTCATCGTAGAGGGGCTTACCCTCGGGACGCTCGTTGAGGACGATGTTGGTCATGGCAAGTATGACGGCAAGGTCGGTCCCCGGGCGATTGGGAATCCATTCGTCGCTCATGGCGGCCGTGTTGGAGAGGCGAACATCGAAGGTGACGAGCTTCGCGCCGGCGGCTTTGGCCTCTATGAGCCGCTGGGCGAAGTAGGAGTGGGCGGTGTGGGCCTCAAGCACGTTGGCGCCGAAGATGAGCACGTATTTGGAGTGGGCGACATCGTTGACGTCGTAGTGCTTCCCCATGGTGAGCTCGTTCCCAAGCCATTTGGCCGTCTCGCAGATGGAAGTGTGATTGCCAAGTGTCTTAGAGCCGAAGGCGGTGGTGACGAAGTGTTCCTGGGCAGCCTTGATGCGGCTGCGGCCATAATGGAACATGAATTCTTCGGGTTTGGGCGATTCGTATATGGCCTTGAGGCCGTCCACCTTGCGCCCGGCGATAGTGCCGCCGAAAGCAACCAGGTCGAGGGCCTCGTGTATGGGTATGCGCTTCCATTTCCCTTCGCCCCTCTTGCCGACGCGAACGAGAGCGTACACGAGACGGTCGGGGTCATAGACCTGGTTGGGGCCTGCCTGACCTTTCGCGCAAACCATGCCGCGGTTGTTGGGGGAGTAAGGGTTTCCATCAATCTTGACGATCGCGCCGTTCTCCTGGAAGCCGATGATCCCGCAGGCGGCGATGCATTGCATGCAGGTCGAAGGGAAGGCCTCGCGCGATGCACCTGGGAGCCCATCGGCAGTTCTGCCCTGATAGCCCCGGACGCCGACGCGGGCAAACTCGCCCACGAGGGAGTCGTTGAGGGGAGGACTGATGTCGTCATGTGAATGAGCGGCGGCGGGCTCGGCGGCGCGGGCGCGCGCAGAGAAGCCGCGGAAAAGCGATCCGGCGCCGGACCCCAGTGCGGCGAAGAGTCCGATTCGTAGTGCCTGCCTTCGGCTCAGGCGGCCCTGGTCTGCGTTGGCTTCCCTACGGTTGCTGGGTTCATCCTTCATGGTTCAGGGCTCCTCCGAGCATCTCCTATAAGATTTGTCCGCCTATGAGCACTGTATACCGGAAAACGAAACCGCCCATGAGAACGAGAAGTGCGGTGAGCAAGGAGAAGGCGACGTCGAGTGCGCGCGCGCCCCGCTTTCGGCTGCGGGAGGTCGCCAGCTCCAAGACTATGGGAACCACCAAGCCGAGGCCTATCCCCAGCGCCCAGAGGACGCTCCCCAGGGATGCGGCGGCCGCCGCGAGCGCCTCGGAGGCGTTCGTGGAACCCGAATAGAGGCTGCCCCACCAAGCAAAGATGGTGAAGAGCTGCACTATGAGGGCTGCTACGAACACAGAGCGAAAGCCGGACGGGACGACGTTGCCGGATTCCGCCGTTTTGCCGGAGCCTGTCGGCCTGAAGCACATCAGCAAAAGGACGGCAGCCATGCCCGTGGTTGCAAAACCCCAGACAGCACTCAGAGTAATGAGGCCCGTGTTCCAAAGGGGCCTGGCCTCCAACGCAGCCAGGAGCAATCCGTGATAAACGCCCACAGCCAGGCCCAGCGGCATCCCGATAATCCCTATCACCGTTCGCAGTCGCTCCGCCGGCCGCAACCACCCATAAGCATGGGCGAAACCTATCAAGACGAAGAGGCCTTGAAGCGGCCCCCCCCACGAAATGGGTGAGGAGAGATTGAACCCGGTTAGAGTTCTCCACAGGCGAAAAGGATGCCCAAGTTCGCTAAGCATGAAGAGTATTCCCACAATGACCAAGAGGGGTGAGATAACAGCACCTACCTTGCAGGCAGCGTCGTATCTCTTGTCCCGGCTGAGGCCACCCAGCACTGCGACGAAGAAGGCTCCGACACCGATCCCTCCGAAGAAAAGGTCGGCGGCTATGCGCCAGTCCCAGGGGATGAGATGCGGAGTGTTGTACAGGATGGCTCCAGTCATTTGTCTTGACCTCCTTCATAACCGAGGGCCGTGGTTGCCCGGGGGAGCGACCTCGCGCGCGACACTGGAAGGGGCAAGGTCAAAAATCGACCTGGAACCTAACGCCGGCCATGTCAGCATCTCCCTCGGAAGAATTACTCACGTCCGCAGCGATGTAATTGAACATCATCCTGGCATTGGGGTTCAGATACCAGTTGATGCCCAAGGTCACGTCGTCGAGTTCGCCGGCGTCGATGTCGTCATCAGAAAGGTCAAGGTGAGAATAGCGAGCGGCGACTTCCCAGGCGCCGACCCCGCCGCTCTTTCGGAAATCCCTCTTGGGATGGACGCGTTTGAAGGACCCGCTCTTCGGGTCGTAGACTCTATGCTCCCCGGTGAGGAAATAGCCGGCCTGTGCGTAGAATCCGCCGAAGTCGAGGCTGCCGCCGGCATCGCGGTCGACGGTAGCGTGCATGTACTCTCCCTGGAATGCCAGAGGGCCGACAACGACGGCCCCTTCGAGGCCGAAGCGGGCTTGCTCATCGGAGTGTATATCACCGGTATCCAACACATCGGGAGCGAGATGCATCTCCGGGGCTTCAGCAAACTCAACCGTCTCCGCGTGATTGGTCCTGAAGGAAGCGGCAGCTCCCAGGTGAACGAGCTTTTCTCCTTTATCTTGATACCACGGCGTGCCGGTCAGCCGGCCTGTGACTGCGTAGCCATCGTCTGACTGGAATTTCTTGCCATTGCTTGTTTCACGGAAGATACCAGCGGCCCAGGTCATCCTATTGTCAAGGACTGGAGAGCCTGCCATAACACCCGTGTTGCGTCCGGGCGCGAAGAGATTGGAGACGGAGCGCTCCATGAACGTTATGAACCTGCTGCTTGTGAGCTCTTCGAGACCAAAGGGCTCTTTGAAATGCCCGACCTTGACCGCGTTGAGGACGGGCACGTCCTTGAACGCAACGTAAGCGTCCTTGAGGGTGACCTTGTCGCCGGCGAAGTCGACTTCAAGCTTGAACCCGAACGTGTCATAGATCGTTCCGCTGGTGAAGAACCTAGCGGCTCGGAACTCGACGCCGTCGTCGAAGCCGTCGAAATCGTCGCTGTCCATCCAGACCCAATCGAGGTAAACGCGGCCGCCGATTTGGAGCTTAAAGGCACCATCCTGGCTGTCGAGCCTGAGGCCCTCTTTCCAGTAGGCACGGATGTTGGAGCCGCCTTCGATTTTTTGCTCGATGGCTGCGACACGTTCTTCCAACGTGCGCTCAGCGCTGCTCGCGCTGGAAACCATCGCCAAAGCGGCTGCGAGGAGTAGTATGGCGACTGTTCTCATTCGTGCTCCCTTTCGATCAAACTTGCGTCCCAAGCTTCCGCCCGACGGAGGCCAGCCGCTCCGGGCCGACCTCGATGCTTCTTGCTGCGTGCTTTCTTTCACTCTTACCCCTTTGGCCATCAAGAGCAATCCATTTGGAGACAGCGGCCCCTTCCGGCTATGCGGTAGCAAGTGAGTGGCTGCGTCTGATGGGGACGTACGCGCTTCGATCGAGGCCTATGTAGAAGACGCGAGGCTCGGTACCGAACTCCGGCCGCAGAGTCTGGACAGGATTCCTGGCTATCAGTCGGCTGACGGCGCTATCTGGGTCGTTGATGTCGCCGAATATGCGGGCACGAGCGTTGCACGTGTTAACGCATGCTGGGAGCAAGCCCTGTTGGACCCGGTGCATGCAGAAGTCGCACTTCTGGGCCGTCTCGGTTCGAGGGTCAACGTACTTGATGGAATAGGGGCAGGCTTGGAGGCAGTACTTGCAGCCGATGCAACTTTGTAGTTCCTGGGTTACGATCCCGTCTTTGCGCTGCTTGGTGGCGCGGGTGGGGCAGGCCTTTACACACGGTGGGTTGTCACAGTGGTTGCACAGGACAGGGAGGAATTGGCGGCGGACGAGAGGGTAGGTTCCCCTTTCGCTTATCATGACCCAGCTTTTGAAGAAGCCGAGGGGGACGTCTTGCTCGGCCTTGCAGGCAACCGAACAGGCATGGCAGCCGAAGCACCTCCTGAGGTCGATGACCATTGCGTAGCGGGGGCCCTCGCCCGCTTTGTACGTGGCAGCGCGGGCGGCGCCGGCGGGCAAGGCGACGGCTCCGATTGCCGCCCCGGCAACTCCCGCGTGTTTGAGGAATTCCCGTCTCGATACACTCATGACCGCACCCTTTCCACTGGGTTATGACGCAAGCGCCGAGCCTTCAGCCCTTGTGTGGGAAGCAAGGTGTGTACCAAAGGAGAGCAAATGACGTAACTTACTTGGATTACAGCGGTTAGAGCGAGTCCTCGAGCGCAGTAGCCGCGCCGATGTGTCGAGGATTCGTCGACATGAACGATGCCGCGGGGAAGGATGGGGAGTGCAAGCAGTTGCGCAGGCGAGGGTTAGTTACAAGGAGCAACTAATGGTTGGCCACTGACGGGATTTCGTCAGGCGGGAAGGAAGGTCTCAAGGCTCCTCTCGGCGGGCGTCCTCTTCCAGCTTGTTAACCTTGTACTGGAGGGTAGAACGCGGGATGCGGAGGACGGCTGCGGCCTGCGCCAGGTTGCCCTTGGAACGCTTGAGCGCCCACCGGATGATGCTGGTTTCAACCTGGGAGATGACGTCGCTCATATTCACCGAATCCACCTGGTCGAGCGCGAGGGATACCAAGCTTCTCGCATCGTGCCGCGGGGAAAGCTCGGGTATGTCCTCGTCGCTGATTTCCTCCTTTTCGACGAGTGCAACGAGCCGCTCGAGCAGGTGCTGGAGCTCGCGCACATTGCCGGGCCACCGATACCGTTGGAGCTTGGCGACGGCTGAGGGGGTGATCGACGGCTTTGGCCGGTTGAGCTTGAGAGCGATTTGCTCGAGGAAGTGATCGACAAGCAAGGGTATGTCTTCGAGCCGATCGCGCAGCGGCGGCATGCGAAGCGGGATAACGTTCAGGCGATAGTAGAGATCTTCTCTGAAGCGGCCGGCGGCTATCATCTTAGGAAGCGAATGCTTTGTCGCCGCCATGACGCGCACGTTGATACGGATCACGTGTTCGCCGCCGACGCGTTCGAACGCCTGTTCTTGGAGGACGCGAAGAAGCTTGACCTGGACCTCCGGGGGCATATCGTCCACGTCATCCAGGAAGAGGGTGCCGGCGTGCGCCAGCTCAAAGCGGCCGATGCGGCGCCTGCTCGCCCCCGTGAAAGCGCCCTGCTCGTGCCCGAAGAGCTCTGTTTCCACGAGTTCTCTGGGGAGCGCGGCGCAAGCGACGGGAATGAAAGGCCCCGATGCTCGAAATGACACCTGGTGGATCACGCGGGCGGCCAGCTCCTTGCCTGTGCCACTTTCGCCCTCGATAAGGATGCTGGAATCGGTGCCGGCGACCGAGTGGATTCGGGCGAGGATCTTGCGGATTGATTCGGAGCGCCCGATAAGGCGCGGCTCTTCTTTCCACACCGCCAGCTCGCGCCGGAGGGTCTCGTTCTCCCGGGCGATCTGCTGGTATCGAAAGAGCTTGTCAAGCTTAAGCAGAAGCTCTTCCGTGGAGAAAGGCTTCTGAAGGTAATCGAAGGCACCCAGCTTCATTGCCTCCAGGGCGGTGCCAACGGTTCCGTAAGCGGTCATCACGATGACAGCCTGGTCTTCGCGCCTGCTCTTGAGCTCCCGCAGGAAGCTGATCCCGTCTTGCCCCGGCATCCGAAGGTCGGTGAGAACCACGTCGAAGCGCTCCTTCTTGAGATGGGGCTCTGCTTCGAGGGGATTGGCAACAGAGACCACCTGGTAGCCCTTGTCCGTCAGACGCTCGTCCATAACGGAGCGCTTGATTGGCTCATCATCTACGATGAGGATTTTCGCCTTGGGATTCTTCACGAATTGGCTCCTGGGAAGCCGCCTTCGGCATTCTGATGACGAACCGGGCACCACCATAGGTGCTGCCATCGCGCGAAAGTTCGAGCTCGCCACCGGTGGCCCTGACCAACTGCCGAGAAATGGAAAGCCCCAACCCGGTTCCTTTTCCAACCGGTTTGGTGGTGAAGAAAGGCTCGAAGATTTCATGGCGCTGCTCTTCGGGCACGCCGGGGCCATTGTCCTCGACGGCAAGGTAGACCCATTGAGAATCGCACTTGGCCTCTATGAGGATCTTCGGGTGGTCGGTATCGTCCACGGCTTCGACGGCGTTGAGGACGAGGTTGAGGAGAGCCTGCGAGAGGCTCTGGCGGTTGCAGAGGCATTCGCAGAGGCCGGGCCTGGTCCACATAAGCTGGACGCTCTCCGAGTCCAAACGCTGCTTGAGCATGGCTGCCAGTGAGTCGACTATTTCGGATGCGGAACAAGCTTCCACGGAGGTCTCCTGACCCGAGCGGGCCAAGGTGAGCATCTGGCGCATGACGCGGGCAATCCGCTCCAGCCCCTCGCCTAACATGGGGAGATACTTGCCGGCGCGAGGTCCTTTGGTGGGGTCCGCTTGGAGATAGCGGACGCACTCTTGCATGCCGTCCAGGGGATTGTGGATTTCGTGCGCCAGCCCGGCGGCCAGTTCGCCCAGGGCGCGCAGACGCTCGGCGTGGATCATGCGCTCGCGTGCCGACGAGCGCTCGCGTTCCAGCGCTTCCAGCCGCCGCACCATATCGGTGAAGTGCTTGCCGAGCGAGGCTACTTCCTTGGTTCCGGACGCGGGAAGGGATGTGTCGTCGAGGGGGCGTCGAGGGAACTCAGACACTATGGTCTCCAGCCTTCTCAGGGGAAGACTGACTTTCTCAGCGATGAGGCGGGCCCCGACGAGTATGGCAAGCAGCGCGAAGATGAACCCGGCTCCCACCAGCAGGAGAAGGAAGTTGGCGGCCTTGGCTGCCTGTGTGCGCGACAACCCGACGTGGAGAGTGCCCAGCCGGCCGTCGAGTATCTCAGCGGGAACATCGAGGAGCGGCTCACCGGCTGCTCGAAAACGGGTGGGCTGCCCCCGGCTCGTCCGCCAGAGAGAGTTGAGCTGAACAGGATGTCCGTTCGGAAAGGTATGGGCTACTACTGTGCCGTATGCGTCTTCGATGGATACGTAACGGATCTCGCTGTTGCTGGAGGCTGTCACGCGAAGGATCTCGTGAAGGGCGAGGGTATCCTTCAATAGGAGGGGGTCGACGAGTTGGCGGGAGAGAGTCTGCGCCAGGCTGGTACCTCTCTCTTGAAGGGACTGCTCCGCGGATGCCGAGACGTAGTGGACCAAGTACAGCCCGGACGGAAGCATCAGCGCGAGCAGCGCGATGCTCCCGGTCACGGCCAGAAGCCGGTCTAGGGTCCATCGAGGTGTTCCCATGCGCCGCCTCTTTCAGCCTGAACAAAGCGGTAGAGTTCAATAACGCTCTGATAATCTTCGCGACGGAGAGGGACGAAGCGCTTTATGCCGATGGAGGAGAGAATGGCGCGGCCCTTTTCGTCACCGTCAAGATTCAAGAACGCTTGCCGCAGCGCCTGGACAAGCCCCTCTTCCAGCCCGGCAGGGACCAATATCGGGGGAGGCCCGTAGGGCTCGCTCTTCCATATGACCTTGATTTCTGCGGCAAGGGAAGGGTCTTCGCGCTTCTTTGAGAACCACACGAGCGAGTCCACTGCTGCGCCATCCACCACACCCAGCGCAACAGCTAGGATCGACCGGTCGTGACTGCCGGTGAAGACGATCTTGCCGAAGAAGGTTCTGGGGTCATGCCCAAGGGCGAGCAGGTTTGCAGTCGGCACGAGGTAACCCGTGTTGGACTCGGGGTCAGTGAATGCCACTACTGCGCCTCGGAGGTCTCCCAGCTTTTCAAATCCACTCCGCACGGAGACGATCAGCAAAGACCTATAGTCAACGCCATCCTCGAACTCCGGTTGAACCAACAGCTCGACTTTTCCGCCGGCCAGAGTGTGGACGTAGGTGCCGGTGCAGACGAACGCCACATCTATACTCCCCTGCTCCAGCTCGGCGCGAACGTCGGAATAGGACGGACGGAGTATGAAAACGTCGCCGCGGCCCACATCGCGGCCGATCCTTTCAACCAGCCTGGCGTAGGTTGAAAAAGTGGCCTCGGCGCTGACCATCGTAGCGACCGCGAAGCGAAGGGGTGCGGTTGCTCCAGGCAAGTCACGCTCAACGCCGACCGGTTGCTCTCGCGCGGAGAAATCCAGGACGGGTTCATTCAGCCGCGCGAGCCTGCCTGCGCCCACGATTACGCCGAGCCCGAGGAGCGCAAGCCCCAACGGAAACGCGGCCCAATTTAAGGTCCTCGATGACACTTCTGCATTCCGAATCGCTCTTGCGAAAGCGCACTCCGCTGGGCAGCAATCCCTCTTCGCCCCAGGTCTCGCGGTAGGCAGGTTGTGCAGCCGACGCTCCCTCCCCACCCCTAGTCCTACCCCCCCATCCCCCATTCGCAGCAGCAGATGGCGGCCGAGCTGTGCTCTTACCTTAGGTTCAGCTGCCCTGCGTGATAAACACCTCCAGGCGGCGGCAACCTGTATTGTACCTACCGGAATACTCAACTTATATTCGGGCTCTCCTCCCGTGTCAAGGTTTCTGAGGGCGGTTTCGGGGCCGTGGCCGAGCAAGCGGGCGGTCGGCCAAGCTCCAGGCTACCTGGCAGGAGGCCCGCCGTAGCCCATTATGTCTACCGACATTCCAAAAGCCATTTCACAAGCACCTGCAGACGATAATAAGGCAAGCGATATGGACGAAGGCCTGGAAGATTTGATGACCCCTGTCCCAGCGCACGACGAGGCGGCGGAAGCTGGCCAGCCAGCCGATGGAGCGTTCTATTTTCCAGCGCTTCCGGTAGCGCCGAAGGGGTCTACCGTCCTCGAGGTTGGGTCTGGTTCGGCCACTTCGGTGGGGGGTGATCCGCTGGATGGCGTGGTCTGCCAGACGCCGGCTCATTGCCCCACAAGGCTTTGCGTGCTATAGTCTAGCAGCAATATCAGGACGGCGCGGCGATGAGTCTGGAGCGTCTGAAAGGCAGCATTCCAGCACAAGTTGCCTAAGAGAGTTCCGGGGAGTTGTGGTCGTGACATGGACGCTACGGAAGAAGATTCTCATCGGGTACGCCATAGCCCTGGTCTTGATGGCGGTGGTGGTAGTATGGGGTGTGGTGAGTCTCCGTACGCTCGGGAGCGCCAGCGATGCGATCCTGCGCGAGAATTACAAGAGTATCCTGGCTGCTGAGAACATGATCGACGCCATCGAACGCCAGGATAGCGCCGCGTTGCTGGTCATTCTTGGATACCAGGATGAGGGACTGGAGCAGTATCGCGAGAACGAGACGCAGTTCCTCCAGTGGCTGGGGCGCGCCCGGGACAATATCACGATCTCCGGAGAGGAAAAGACCGTCGAATCGATAGAGACAGGTTACTCGGCATACCTCATCGCCTTCTCGCAACTGGAACGCGGCCTCGTACAGGACCCCTCGCAGGCAGCTGACTTCTACCACGAGACGGTGCTGCCGGCTTTCAAGAACGTCCGGGACGCCTGCGCCGAGCTTCGCCAGTTGAATCAGGAAACCATGTTCGGAGCCAGCGAGCGGGCACGGGACGTGTCAGAACGGTCCAGATGGTCCATGGTGGTGATAGGCATCGGCGCTGTCGGAACCGGCCTGGCGTTCAGCCTGGTCCTCTCGACGCTTCTCGTTCGGCCCCTGCGACGGATCATGTCGGCGGCCCAGAAGGTCAGCGAAGGCGACTATGAGGCGACGGTGACAACCCGCACTGCGGACGAGCTGGGGAGGCTGGCGGCAGAGTTCAACGCCATGGTGCGGAAGCTCAAGGCGTATAACGATCTGAACGTGCGCCAGATCGTGGAGGAGAAGGGCAAGAGCGAGGCGATCATCCGCAGCATCGACGACGGCATCGTCGTCGTGGACTCCGACGGGAAGGTCATCGACATGAACCCGACCGCATCACGGACGCTGCAAATCGAGGAGCGATCGTGGGAGGACAAGCATTTCCTGGAAGTGGTGAAGAGCGAGGAGTTGTTTCAATACGTCAAGCAGGCGGTTGAGTCCGGCGAGCCCCCTCGGATTGAGGAAGGTCAAAACGTCTTCACGGTTGCCAAGGGCGCCACGGAGCGTCACTTCCAGTTTTCTATCACGCCGGTCCGTGCGAAGACGGGGAGCATGGTCGGCGTGGTGCTCTTGCTCCGCGACGTCACAAAACTTCGAGAGCTCGACCGTCTGAAAAGCGAGTTCGTGATGTCGGCGTCGCATGAGTTGCGGACGCCTTTGACGAGCATTGGCATGAGCGTCAGTCTGCTCCAAGAAACAGCCATGAAGAAACTAACGGAGAAGGAGCGCGAGCTGCTCCAAGCCGCGCACGAGGAACTTGAGCGGATTAAGGCGCTGGTGAACGATCTCCTCGACTTGTCGAAGATCGAATCCGGCAAGGTGGTGCTCGCTTTTGACTCCACCCCTGTATCGCTGCTATGTGACAAGGCAATTGCTGCACTGAAAGTCCAGGCAGAGGAAAAAGGGGTGCAAGTGACCTCTGCGGTGCCTGAAGGGCTGCCAGATGTGAAAGCGGACGCCAATAAGATCGCTTGGGTACTGACGAACCTCATCGCCAACTCCCTGCGCTATACGGACCGCGGGGGGAGCGTGCACCTTGCCGCAGAGAAAATCGGCTCGCAGGTACACGTGGCCGTGGCCGACACTGGAGCCGGCATCCCCTACGAGTACCAGTCGCGTATTTTCGACAAGTTTGTGCAGGTCAAGGGCCAATCCGGCGGCGGAACAGGTCTGGGGCTGGCCATCTGCAAAGAAATCGTGCGCGCCCATGGCGGGACTATCTGGGTCGATTCAGAACCCGGTAAAGGAAGCACTTTCACCTTCACTCTGCCCCTGGCGGGGTGAAACCGTTAGGAGGAATTGCGATGAAGCCTAAGCGCATCCTGATCGTGGACGACGAGAAGAACGTTCGGCTCACCCTTACACAGGCGTTGGAAGCCGAGGAGTGGGAGACAGACACGGCCGTCAATGGCGAAGAAGCCCTAGCAAAACTGGAGGGCGAAGACTTCGATCTAATGCTGTTGGACTTGAAGATGCCCGGAATGGACGGGATGGAAGTGCTCCGACGGGTTGCCGAGGACCGGCCCGACGTGCCTGTCATCATCATTACGGCTTACGGAACGATTGAGTCGGCGGTCGAGGCAGTGAAGCTGGGTGCGGTGGACTATCTGCAGAAACCGTTCGCGCCCAAGCAGATTCGCGATTTGGTGACGCAAGTTCTGGCGCGCGAAGACCTCGACGAAGAACAAGCCAAGGACTACGATTCGCGTCTTGAACTGGCAAAGAAGTGCATCAATGCTCGCCACTTCGGCGCGGCCGAGGAGCATGCTAGCAAGGCGATCACCATCGATACGAAGAGACCGGAAGCCTTCAATCTCCTTGGAGCCTTGTTGGAGATGCGCGGAGACAAGGCCGAGGCGCAGAAGCACTACCGCATCGCGGTGCAAGTGGACCCGACATATGGGCCCGCTCGCGAAAATCTTCACCGAACCACGATGTGGGAGCCCGGGACGCAGGCCGGAGAGATATTGCTTGGGGAGGGGGAGGCAAAAGGAGACCACAAAACAAAGTCCGGCGCCAATAAGGCCTCACACGGTCAAATCGAAGAGGAGCGCTGAATGGCTTCCGAGAAGCTGTTTATTCTGGTGATCGGCTGCGGCCGATTGGGCTCGTATCTTGCAAGTCAACTAAGCCACGGCGGGCACAGCGTCGTCACGGTGGATACCGACCCCCAAGCCTTTGACGCCCTATCGGCCGAATACAGCGGCTTTCGAGTGGAGGGCGACGCGGCAGAACTGGCTGTGCTCAAGCAGGCACGCATGGACAAGGCCGATTTAGTCATTGCCGCCACGCGCGAGGACAATGTAAACCTCATGGTTGCTCATGTGGCCCGCCGTATCTTCAAGGTGCCTCACGTCCTGGCGCGCGTCTTCGACCCTAGGCGAGAGGAAATATATCGGGACTTGGGGGTGGACACTGTGTGCCCCACCACAATAGCCGCGGATGCACTGCTTGCGAAGCTCGCAGAAGGTGGTTTGTCTGCGGGAGGTGGTAAGAACTTATGAAGGTTATCGTTGTGGGCGGTGCAAAGATCGTCTACTTCCTTTGCCGCACCTACATTTCCAAAGGCCATAGCGTTGTTCTCGTCAACCGCGACCTTGAGGAGTGCACCCAGTTGGCGCGGCGACTCAAGGCGACGGTCGTCCATGGCGACGGAAGTGATCCGCAAATTCTCGCCGAGGCCGGCGTGGAAAGCGCCGACGCGCTGCTTGCGGTGACCCCGAATGACCAGGACAACCTGGTTATTTGCGAAGTCGCCGCGCGTCGATTCCACGTGCCGCGCACGTTGGCACTCGTCAACGATCCGGACAACGAACAAGTCTTCAAGGAACTGAGCAACACAATAGCCTTTTCAACCACCCATATCCTCGCAAACCTGATCGAACAGCGAGCCGACTTCGAGGAGATCACGAATCTCTTACCGGTCGGTGAGGGCAAGATCAACGTAACAGAGGTCGCCCTGACCGAGGATGCGCCGGTCGTGGGGAAGTCATTAATCGACATCTCGCTGCCGGAGAACGCTCTCATCGCCGGCATCCTCCGTGGGGGACATGCGATCATCCCCCGCGGGTCCACTGTGTTGCACGCAGGGGATCAGCTTATCCTGATGACTCTGCCGGCAGACCACGGACAGGTACTGAAATTGCTCCTCGGCGAATCGGCGCAATGAGGAGGGTCATGCGAGCCCCCGCCACCCTTAAGAGCCAGTACCGAGCCATTCTTGCGGCCCTCGGACAGATCCTGATACTGGGTGGGGCACTGGTAGTGACGCCTCTCCTTGGGCTCATGGTGTGGCCGCATGAGGCGGAGCATGCGCCGGCCTTTTTATTTCCTGCAGCAGCGTTGGCTGTGGGCGGCACCGCGATCTGGCGGCTGGCCCGCGCGCGCGAGCACGTTGTACTCCGCGTTCAGGAAGGGGGAGTCATCGTTCTGCTGAGCTGGGTCCTCATCTGCCTCGTCTCCGCCGTCCCGTTCATGACGTCCATGGGGCTGACCTTCACTCAAGCCATCTTCGAGTCGGTCAGCGGCTGGACTACCACCGGGCTTTCCGTGGTGGATGTCACAAGAGCACCGCACGTCGTCCTGCTCTGGCGAAGCATCATGCAGCTCGCGGGCGGGGCAGGATTGGCCATCATCATGCTGTCTGCCATCGCCGGCCCAGTGGGGCCGGGTCTCTCGCACGCGGAGGGAAGGACCGAGCAGCTGGCTCCCCATGTCAGGCAGTCTGCAAGGCTGGTTCTGTTCATCTGTACCGGCTACGCAGTCGTGGGGACACTCGCGTTTCGGCTGGCTGGGATGACTTTCTTCGATGCCGTGAACCACGCCTTCACCGCGGTGTCCACGGGTGGGTTCTCAACCCAACCCAAGAGCATCGGCCATTGGGATTCTCCAGCCATAGAAGCTGTCACTATTCCGCTGATGGCGCTTGGGAACCTCAATTTCCTGACCGCTTACCTCCTGCTGCACGGGAGGGTGCGCGCAGTCACGCGAAACGGCGAAGTCCGGGTCATGGCCGTGCTCATCCCGCTGTCCGCGGTCCTTCTGTTCCTTTTCGTTTCGCGGACTCTTTTTCCTGCATTCGGCGCGGGTGCGCGCATCGCCGTTTTCCAGTCTGTGACGGCCTTAACGACGACCGGCTTCTCGACAACAAGCTATGCCGGTTGGGGATCGCTCGGTTTCCTCGTGCTTGTTGCACTCATGCTGATTGGCGGCGGCACGTGCTCCACGGCCGGCGGAATCAAACAATACCGGGTTTACCTGCTTTTCAAGGCGCTGTCATGGGAGCTGAAGCGTCCCTTCCTGCCGCGCTCGGCAGTGAGGGAGAACTACATCTGGCAAGGCGAACGGAAAGACTATATCCAAGACGCTCGCGTACGGCAGGTCGCGACGTTCGTTTTCCTCTATCTCGCAGCCTACCTCATCGGAGTCGCCGTGTTAGCCGCGTACGGATTCTCTCTTCGAGACAGCCTTTTCGAGTTCGCCAGCGCACTGGGCACCGTCGGTCTCTCGATCGGAATCACCAGCGCGGACGCTCCCCGCCTTGTCCTGTGGACCGAGATAGTGGGCATGTTTCTTGGCAGACTCGAGTTCTTCGTGGTATTCGTGGCAGCGGCCAAGCTGGCCTTGGACGCGTCCAAGCTGTGCGGCAGGCGGCAAGGGTAGAGGGGTTCACACCGCAGCCCACGCTACTGCGGCGGCCGGGTACGTGCCACGCTGAAGCCAAGACTTCCCAGGAAGATAAGGAAGCCCAGAAGGCTGAAGCCGGCGGAGACGAAGAACGCCCACTTGCTTCCGAACGCGTCCCAGATCACGCCGAAGATGATCGACGCAGGCACAAGGGCCAGGCCGATACCGGTGTTGAAGATGCCGTAGGCTGTGGCGCGATAGTCAGGCTCAACGAGGTCAGCAATGTAGGCGCGGAAGACGCCTTCGGAAAGACCGTAGTAGATGCCGTACGCGCCGAATAGGACCCAAACGGCCCAAAGCGCTTGCGATACCCCGAAAAGCACGTACACGGCGGAGTAGTACACGAACGAGATGCCGATAATTGTCCTTCTGCCCAGCTTGTCGGACAGCGAGCCAAAGACCGGCGAGGAGACGGTGCAGAAGATGTTGTAGAGCACCCAGATAAGGGGGATCATGCCGACCGCCAGGCCGGCCTCGCGAGCTTTGAGGATGAGGAATACATTGGAAGCATTCCCAAGCGTGAACACGATAGAGGCAATCAGGAACATAATGAAGCCCACACCACGGAGCCCGCTTTTCGCGCCCGAGTCTTTCGCCTCCGTCCGCCGGGCCGTCTCCCTTGCAAACGGCACGAAGGCAAGGGCGAGGATGGCGGGAATGAACGAAAAGAGGAATACCAGACGTACCCGGCTTTCGCTTTCCCGAAAGAGGTGGAGTACCGCAAGGGCAAGGAGCGGTCCGCCGATTGCGCCAAGCCGGTCCATGCCGCGGTGGAAGCCGAAAGCCCTACCTTTCTGCTTGGGCTTCACAGAGGTCGAGATGAGCGCGTCCCGGGCCGGCGTCCGCATCGCCTTACCCACCCGATCCGAGAAGCGAACCCCCAGAACCCAGTGCCACGAACCGGCGAGGTATAGAAACGGTTTCGAGACTGCCGACAGACCGTAGCCGAGGTAGATGAAGGCCTTTCGCTTCCCCACCCTGTCGGACCAATGGCCGAAGACCGCGCGCAGGAGAGACGCTGCGCTCTCCGCAACTCCCTCGATGAGGCCGATGATCGCCTTGGATGCTCCCAGTCCCGCAAGGAACTCGGGAACGAGCGGGTAGACCATCTGGCTTGAAAGGTCGGTGAACAACGACACCAAACCGAGAGAGAAAACGTTTCTGAAGCCGTCTTGCCCTGCTCTATTCTCCTTCGCCGTGCTCTTCATCTCTTCCTTCCGCTTCGAGGATTACCTCTCGATGCAATTCCTTCACTCGCTCTCGAATCACGTGGAGCGCTTCGTGTCCTTTTTCGGTCAGGTAGTAGTTCTTCCGCGCACGCGGGCCGCCTCCCGCTTTTTTCAGGCACCTCAGCCATCCTTGGCTCTCCATCCTTTCAAGCAGCGGATACAAGGTGCCCGGACTGATCTCGTAGCCGTGGCGGCGCAGCTCCCTAATCACCCATTGTCCGTAAACAGGGCCCTCAGCGGCGTGGTGTAGGACGTGAACCTTCCAAAAAGGGAAGAGGATTTCGCGCATGAGCGGTTGCATTCCTTCCCTCCTATTACGGTTATCGTGGTCGCTTACAGTAATAACGTCAAGCGCATTCCACTAACTTGTTCCAGGGGCGGAGGGTCAAAGGGCATCCCTTGGCTCTTCTCAGGCTTATCTGGCCGCGTTTTCCACCACGACCGGGTGGTGAGTCGGCGCGCTGATCGCATTGGAACTGCGCTGTGCCGCCTCCCAATCTGCGAAAAGATTCCGCTGAAGCGCGCGAGTAGACGCGACCCAGCAGGGAAGCGCCACCTTCTGCAACTCTCTGAGAAGTGCGACAAGCTCCACTCTGGACGAGCACGAAAATGGTCTAAATCTCGTCCAGAAGGGAACGATGCCCGCCAGAAACTCGTTCGGCCTAGCGTTGTAAGTACTGACTATCACAGGACTTATATCGGTCGGGGCGGGCGGATTTGAACCGCCGACCTCCTGCTCCCAA
>CAZBND010000029.1:0-28971 GCA_964493415.1 uncultured Planctomycetota bacterium
TTTACGTGGCCGATTACGGGCACGGGCTGGTCATTGTCGGGACCGGCTCCGACGACCCCAAACCATAGCGGCAGACCCGCGAGTCCGTCGACTATCTCCTTCCGCGGCCGGTGGAACTGACCGGCAACGGTGCCCTGACCTCAGCGCCTGTCTGCTCTTCCTTCGGCAGTGTGGCGTGAGCGACGTTGTTGAAGGTCGTTATCTCGCGGTCCAACTCGCCGTCGGGATCGACGACCGCATAGATGTCGTGCTTCCGCCCTTCCTCAGCGGGGCTCCACGAAAAGCCCGCCGTGGTCGTCGCAGGGTTGAGATCGATCGGCGCACCGATGTGGGGAAGCACGGAGGAACCTATGGGTTCCCCGCCGGCGTCGGGGTCGCCGTCGAACACGGCCACCCTGACGTCACGTACCGGCTCGGAGCCGACGTTGTGCACCCGGACCATTATCAACCCTATCCTGTCGTCGTACGTGATGTCCTCCGGCGTGACGGCCGGGTCGGGGGCAAGCGATGCAGTCCTGCCCCGCTCGACCTGCTCTATTTCGACGACATAAGTCACGCGGGGCTCGACGGTGATGCGAATGGGCGTTCCCGCTTGGGGAAAGACAAACTGCCTGCGCTCCACAACCGAGTCCATCGCCTCATCCTCATCGGCGTCCGGACCGTATTTGAGACTGTACTTGCCTCCGGGCTCCAGATGCCACGGCCTTATGCCTACCTCGCGCGTATCCGGCGCCAGGCTGTGATAGAGTATGCGGAGTCCCTGCTCGTCCGAGCCCATCACCGCCGCGGCGAAGTCTCTGGTCGTGTTCTCGTAGGTCACGGAGGCTTCCAGAAGAGGCCCGCCGATCCAGCCGCCGGTGTAAACGAGGTATGGATTGATGAGACCCACGAACGCGATCCGATCCGTGGGCCCGGCTTCGGTCGTATTCATAGGCCAGCGCCAAGCAAGTTCGCTGTTGACCCGTATCCCCGCGCGGATTATGTCCTGCTTTGTCATCGCGTTGTCGAGGTCCCCTTGTCTTCCCTCCACTATGCGTTTGGCCACGAGCCACTGATTCACCGCTTGCAGTTTCTCCGCCACCCACTCGTCGCTCCCGATCTCGATCTCTTCCTTGCCCTCGACTACGGGCGTGCTCCTCTTCTTCATCTCACCCGGGTCCCTCTTGCCGAAGACCTCTGGCTCTGTAACGACCTGCAACCTGAGCCCGCTCTTTTCCTCCGGCAATTCCCCGTGCTCGGCCACGAAGTCATATTCCAGACGAAGCGGCTCGATGTGCCTCGGTTCCCTGGTCTGGCGATAGGCCGTCAGAAGCAAATCCTGGATGTACGCCTTGTATGGTTGATTGAACCAGTCGGCGTTGACGGTTCCAGGGGGATGGCTTGCGGTGTACCAGTTGGGCGAGTTCGTGCCGCCTATGACGGCGTCGGGGAAGGAGACTTGGGCGGGGATTATTCCGCTGGGCTTTCCCCTGTCAGTGGACATGGCGGCCTCTGCCCAGGCTTCAGCCAACTCGACGAAGAGTTTGGCAAGAGTCGGGTTCTGATTGTACGCGAGAACGGCGGCGGCGGGTCGGACGGCGCGATAGTTGATCCACGAGTCATTCATACGATCGCCGCTTCCAACTTGGGTCGCGCCAAAGAAGTTGGCCCTGAAGTGGCGCTTGCCGTTGACGTTGTAAGCCGTCCACAAGTCCCGCATGAGCTTTCCGGTCTTCATGCTGCGTTCGATCCAGACCGGGTTGCCGTAGTCTATCTTCACCATCATCCCCAGGGTGTTGCCGGTCCACTCGGCGGTGTGCTCGGCATCGGCCATTGGCCTGCAGTATCCCAGCTCGGGGTCAACTTCGGAGAAATTCCACAGCCCATCCATGAGCCTGCCGGTGCCCTTGACGAGGATGTCGGAGACGTCGGTGCTCACGTATCCCATGTAACCGAAGGCGCCGACGATCTCCACGTCGTCACCCCAGCCGCCGCCGATTGAACCTTCGGGCTGCTGCTTGAACTTGATCCACCACTCGCTCCAGTCCGCCACCTTTTGAAGAGCGGGGTATATCCAGCGCACCCATTCGGGAGAATCCTTCACTCTCGCGTCGTAGTCTTCTACGTACCAATCGTAATAGCGGCTTCCGTCGCCGTAGCGTTCCCACTCCTCGTGGAGGTGGTACTTGACGAAACGGTCGTCGGGGAATTTCTTCTCAAGCTTTCTTAAAATCTCGCGGTAGGTTCCCCTCGCCGGAAGGTACGGAATGAGCATGTGCTCGGCGCGCGCTATGTAGAGCTGCGCCTTGTAATATAGCGGCGTGCCCTCGTTGATGAGCCACCAGTAGCTTATGGCCTTGTCGTTCTCCACGAAGTGATTCTCGCCCAGCGCCGCCTCACCGCGAGTGAGGTGGATGTGGAGCGCCTTGTCGAACAGCTCGGCATCCTGCAATATTTCCGCGACACCGTTCTCCTCCGGGTGCGACTCAACGTAATTTCTGAGGACGGGTAGGGCGGAACGCACCAATGCCTGATCGTTCTCCAGGCCGGTCTCAAGTCTGCCCACGAGCCACAGCATCACAATTGCCTTGGCAACTTGAGCGTCCCGTTCACGCACCCTTGACGCGGCTCGCAGCGCCCCTTCGTAATCGCCCTCGTTGAAAAGTCGCACGGCGTCGGCGAGGCCGCGCGAATCGATCTCTCCTGTGAGTCTGAGCTTGTCGTCTTCTCCGACGACCGGCGGCTCCCTGTGAGGCACTATCTCTATCGCCATGACGCTGTTATGGACGAACGGCCAGCCGATGTAATAGTACGGCGGCTCGGTCACTCCCACCCTCCAATAGTGATCTTCCAGAGGCTTTTCGGCCTCCACCTGCTCCACCATCATCCTGTCGTAGTAGCTCTGGTTCTTGGTGAGCCGCAGGCGGATGAACCCGTCCTTCGGCGTTACGGTCTTGCGAACTTTTGTCCACCAGCCGCTGGGATTCCTCATTAGAGTACGGTAGCTCCCCGGAGCCCAAGCGGCCACTCGCTCTTCCACAAGCTCCCCGTTCATGTATACGTCGATCGAGCCGATCGCTTGCGACATGTCTCCGATAGCGGCCGTTACCCGGTACGTCCCGACGGAAACGTCTGCACGAAAGATCAGATCCCGCATGCTGATAACGCCGTCGCGATTGAGGTCGTCGTAACTGTTCCTCAAGTGCTCTGCCAGAACAGCTGGCCGGCCCACGCTGCCTGCCCCCGTGGGCTGCGGAGGATATGGGAAGGCCAACGAGCTTGGCTCGTACCCTTCCCAGCCATACCCTTTATCCTCGGAGTACGTGTCCGACTCGGTCAGGCGCGAGTAGCCGACCGCGACGGGGGAGTCAGGCGCGCCGCAATCGAAACGCCAAACCCGGTCCGATGCGAAAGCCGAATCTCCCATCAGCCCAAAACATGCAGCGACCCCAACCAGAACGGCTTTCAATATGAGTCCTTTTCCACCACTCATGTCTTCTCCCTTCTGCGGACAATCGATCTCGAAGCGGTCTGTGGTAAGGATCATGCCCCACACGGGTATGTTACCGAACCTGACGCTCTCGCGCGAGACCCGGCGAGTAAAACTTTGCAAGCGCCGTCAAAAGCATCCTCACAGCAGAGGGTATCCAGGGTCTCCCACGCGTCTGTGCGCCGAGTTCGCAAGCCGCTTCCAAGGTATTCGGTTTCCACGGTTGACTGGACCGTCGAATTGGAGTAGATTCAAGAGTGAACGCGGGTGGCCCGAAGGGCCCTGAAAGGGAAGGCGGTGAGAATCCGCCGCGGACCCGCCGCTGTAACCGGTTACGAAAGCCGCGATACGCCACTGTCCGCCTTCGCGAGCAAGAGCTTCGGCGGACGGGAAGGCGCGGCCGGTAGGATGACCCGGAAGCCAGAAGACCTGCCCGCGCACTTGGGACATCTCAGGCCCCCGTGGACTGGGGTCGGCGTCCTGAGAGTCGCAAACAGAGGATGGAAAACGGCATCCCCGAGCCCATGCGCCTGGGTTCGGGGATTTTCGTTTAGAAGACGGAGGTGATTGGGAAAAAGCGGCCTGCAAGCCGGTTGTGATCGTGAGTTATGCGTTTCGGTCAAGGGAAGGAAGTGAGAAGCTTCCGCCGCCCCGCGACTGTATTCGGGACGAAAGCCGCAACATGCCACTGTCCGCCTTCGCGGGAGCCAGAGCCGCTTCGGCGGAGTCGCTCCGCAAGGATGGGAAGGCGCGGCCGGTAGGATGAACGAGAGCCAGGAGACCTGAACCGAAAGAGCGTGATTGACCCGTTATCCTCGAGGGAGGAGTAAGGAGGCAGCTTGAATGGTGCGGAGACGCAACGCTATTCCGCTTCTCGGTTCGGTGATTTTGGCCACGTTGGCGTTGGCTCCAGCCTTCGGACTTGAGGTCCAAGCCGATGACGACGGCCAAACGTCGGATGAAGAGATCATCATAACTGCAACGCGACTGGAGACGCCGTCTCGCGAGGTCGCGAGCTCAAGCACGGTGATAACTACTCAGGACATTCAGGAAAGACAATACCAGACCGTGGGTGACGCGTTGCGTGGTGTTCCAGCCCTGGACGTCGTCCGCAGCGGAGGTAAAGGCCAGCCTACCTCGGTCTTCATCAGGGGGGCGAAGAGCGAGCACACGCTCGTGTTGATCGACGGGATAGAGGTGAACGATCCGATAACGCCGGCGCGAACCTTCGATTTCGCCAATCTGACTACCGACGAAGTGGAGCGTATCGAGATCATCCGTGGCCCGCAGAGCACTCTCTACGGGTCCGACGCGATAGGAGGCGTGATCAACATCATAACCAGAAGGGGAGAAGGCCCACCCCGGATCACCCTCCAGGCCGAGGGCGGGTCGTTCCACACCTACCGTGAGAGAGTGGGGCTGAGCGGCGGAAACGATTTCGCCAACCTCTCTCTGAGCATTTCGAGGACGGACACGGACGGGATTTCGGCCGCAAACGAAAGGGACGGAAACAGCGAAAGGGACGGATACGACAATACGTCCGTTTCGACGAGGTTCGGGCTTACGCCTTCAGAAGACTTCTCCATCGACTTCTTCTTCCGGTACTTGGACAGCGCGGCCGACATTGACAACTTCGGCGGCCCCTTCGGTGATGACCCCAACAACGTCCTGGAGACGCGGCGGATGTTCCTGAGGGCCGAAAGCAACCTGACCACGCTCGACGATCTTTGGGAGCAAACCATCGGCCTCTCCGTATCGTCTCATGACCGCCGTAACGACAACGATCCCGACCCTGACCATCCGCTTGACCTTCTGCGAAGCTCGTTCGAGGGTCGCTTGATCGGGTTCGACTGGCAGCACAGCTTCTATCTGCACGAAAGCAACATCCTGACTTTCGGATTCGAGGCCGAAGAAGAGGAAGGCGAGTCGGAATACTACTCGGAAAGCATGTTCGGCCCCTATTCCAGCACGTTCCCCGAGAAGACTGCGAGCACGTTGGGGTATTACGCGCAAGACCAGATCAAGCTGCGGGATCGGCTCTTCACCACGGTGGGAGTTCGCTTGGACGAGCACAGCCGTTTCGGCACCGAAACCACGTACCGCATAGCCCCTGCCTACGTGATCGAAGAAACGGGCACGAAGCTCAAGGCCACCTACGGAACCGGCTTCAAAGCGCCCACCCTCTTCCAACTCTTCTCCGACTATGGCAACTCGGCCCTCGACCCCGAGACGAGCGAAGGCTGGGACGCGGGTGTCGAGCAGCAGTTGCTGGGAGAGAAGCTGACTATGGGGGTAACCTACTTCCATAATGAGTTCGACGATCTCATCGATTTCGACTTCGTCACGTCAACGTACAAGAATATCGCCCAGGCTGAATCACAGGGTGTCGAGGCGTTCGCCGCGGCCAGGGCGAACGAGCACCTGACGGTCGCAGCGTCTTACACCTACACGGATGCGCAGGACGAGACCACCGGCGAGGACCTGCTGCGGCGCGCAAGGCACAAGTTCTCAATGGATGTCAATTACAGGTTCCAAGACAAAGGCACCATACGTTGCGAGGTCGTCTACGTGGGGGAGAGGGAAGATGTCGATACCTCGACGTTTCCCGCCGCAAGGGTCGAGCTGGATGAATATACGCTCGTCAACCTGGCCGGCTCGTACGAGATAACCGAGAACCTCGAAGTATTCGGGCGCGTAGAGAACCTCACAGACGAGGAGTACGAAGAGGTGAAGGGATTCGGTACGCCCGGCGTCGCCGGATACGTGGGGTTAAAGCTGCTCTTGTAAGAGAATGAGGAACACGCCATCAGAATCCAAGGCGTCGGAGGCGGATGAATGCGCGAGTTGTTCGTAAGGGGCGGTCCTGTCATGTGGCCGCTTCTCCTCCTGTCGGTTACCTCCCTTACCATCTCAATTGAGAGGGTTGTTTTCTGGTGGCGGGTTGCGCGGAGAAGAGACGAGGAGGCCGTCGAGAAGATGTTCCACCTGACCGAGACGGGCGATTTCGAAGGGGCGGCCGGGGCCGGGAGCGAGTCCCGGGATATGTCAGTGGAGATACTCGTCTCGGGACTTGAGCATCGAAACTACGGCCTGTCGGAGACCATGCTGGTGGCCGCCGAAGAAGAAATCGCCGGGATGAAGCGAGGGCTCAACGTGCTCGATACGATCATCACTATGGCTCCCCTGCTGGGGATACTGGGGACGGTACTGGGAATCATCGAGTCCTTCGACCTGCTCGGGGCGGCCGGCATAGAGAATCCCAAAGCCGTGACGGGAGGAATCGCCCAGGCGCTTCTCACCACTGCCGCGGGCCTCTCGGTGGCTTTACTCACGCTTATACCGTTCAACTACTTCGCCGCCAGGGTGCAACGAACCGCGAGGCATCTTGAAAGCCTGACCACGCGGTTCGAGGTGGCGTACCGAAGAGGACTGGAGAGAAAAAATGCGGCTTGTTAGCGGATACGAAAGCAAGAGGCCGCGTATCGAGATGGTGCCGCTGATAGACATAGTGTTCCTGCTTCTGGTGTTTTTCGTATACGCGATGCTTTCTATGGTCGTCCACCGGGGCCTCAAGGTGGATTTGCCGGCCGCGTCGACCGCCAGGCTCGACCGCAGGGAATACGTAAGCATCACGTTGACGAAAGACAACGCCACTTACGTCGGCGACGAGCCGGTTCCCGTAGAGCAGCTCGCCGAACGGGTGGCGGGCCGCGTCGCGAGAGAAGATGGAGAGAGCCTGCCGGTTTTCATCAACGGCGACCGCGCCGCGGATTTCGGCGCGGCCATCCGGACCCTCGACGTATTGAGGGCGGCCGGGATCAGCGAAGTTTTCATCACATCAACGGAAGAAGAAAAATGAAGCGCGCGGATTTCCTCGTGCCGTTTCTCATCTCCGTAGTCATCCACCTGGCGCTGTTGCTCCCCGCCGCGCGCACCACCCCGGCTACCGTACTCTTCGACAAGGGCGCTTCCGCCGTCGCTTTGAACATAGTCCCCTCGATTGCAGCTCGACCTTCCGAAGCGGACGCCCCTCCCGATCAAACGCCGGACGAGGAACCCTACGCGCCCAACGAGGAGCCTTCTCCCGACTCCGCCGTGCCCGATCCTGTGGCGGAGCCACATGTTAAAGAGGTGAAGGAACTCGTCCCAACCCCCGCCGAGAACCTGTCTCCCCGCAATCCACTCATGCGTACCGAGGACCAACCGGAAGCATCTACCGCTGTCGCTTCCGAGCAACCGCGGCCCCCGGTCACTCCTTCTCCCACGCGCGGACCCGCGGAAGAGAAGCAGTCGATTATGACCCGGCCAAGCATGGGGGGAGCCCAGAGTCCCGCAGCAGCGAAATCGGATGAGTCTGAAGGCGACTTCGGCGAGAAGGGCGTTACGACACCCGCTCAGATCGCCGGGTTGACCAAACCGAACTATCCCAGCTACTCACGCCGCCACGGCGAAGAGGGCACCGCGATTATCTCCGTCGAGATCCTGCCGAACGGAAAGCGCGGAAGCATCCGGCTCGTAAACTCAAGCGGATACGCGCGCCTGGACGAGGCCGCAATAAGCGCGGTGCAAAGAGCGACCTTCATCCCTGCCAAGGCGGACGGAGAAGCGGTCTCATCCAGTAAGCGACTGGTGTTCACGTTCAAGTTGAAGGAAGCGCGGAACTGACGGGTGAGGCTCATTAGCGCCGGGGTCAGCTCCTCTTCTCATCCCGAGGCAGCGTAAAGATGAAGCTCACCCAGCTCTCCCCGTCGGACTCGGCCCGGATATCTCCGCCGTGCTCCATAATGATGCTCTTGGTAATGAAGAGTCCCAGCCCTGTGCCTCGCCTTGCCGGCCTCCGCCCGTCCTCCAGTCGCACGAATTTACCGAAAAGCATCCCGATATCTTCATGCGAGATGCCGCTGCCATCATTCCAGACCTCGAGCGTGTAAGTCCCGTTCTCCTCGCTCGCCTTCAGCCGAATCACGCCGCCTTCCCGTCCGTACTTCAGCGCATTCCCGATGAGGTTTTCATAAACGATTCTGAGAAGCGAGGGATCTCCGACAAGCGGCAGCGCGTCGCCCATGAGGTTTTCGATGCCGACCCTCCGTTGCGTGATATCTCTCTCCAGTTCCTCAACAACGGGGGCCACAACGTCGCTGACGAGATCGATCGCCTGTCTTTGTATCCGCAATTCTCCCTTCTCTATTCTCGCAAGGTCCAGGTAGTTACGAGTCATTCCGACCGCGCTCTCTATGCTGCGCCTGATACTGCCCACCAGTTTCGCCTGGGCGTCGGCAAGCTGTCCTACCATCCCCTCGTCGAGCGCATGCGCGGCAGTGTATATCACGCCGAGCTTGTTCTTAAGCTCATGCGAGACGAACCCCAACATATCCAGGTAGTTCGAGTTGAGCCGTTCCAGTTCCGTGTTCACTTGCTTCAGCTTCACCTCCCGATCATGAAGGCTCGCAGCCATCGCATTGAAAGCTCGTGTCAGGTCCCGTATCTCGTCGTCCGCCCGCGGCTCGGCGACTTTGAAGCTCAGTTTTCCTTCGGCGAGCGTTCTTGCGCCCTGCGCCAGACGTGCAAGCGATCCCGTCAAGCGGTGCGCAAAAACCACGCCCAGCACCAGCACCACGGCAGTCGCCGCCAGCGCAAGGCCGCCGTATATCTTCCACATTGCCCACTTCATATCGTCATATTTCTTCGCGAGGACGCCGACGTAAAGCATCCCGATGACCTTGCCCTCGATGTCGCGAATCGGGTCGTAGGCTGTTATGTACCAGTCGTCGACGACGAATGCCCTGTCTTTCCAGCTCTTGCCGTTCTCCAGCACCCGGTCATATACTTCGGCGCTGACGCGGGTCCCGACCGCGCGGTCGCCGTTCGGTTTCACCACGTTCGTCGCCACACGAACGTCCCATTGAAACACCGTCACGGTCCCAAGCTGTTTCCCGCCGTACATTTCGTCTTCGAAAACCGTGGACCGGATGTGGTCCACGAGCGCGTGGTTTCTATTGAGCAACATGCCTGCATACAGAACGCCCCTCACGTTCCCCTTCTCGTCAGTGACGGGCGCCGCCGCCATAAGCACCATGCCGGCAGACTCGTAATCCTTGGGGCGCATCTTCGCCCTCGGCGTCAGCTCGAATTGGATGAACGCCCGGTCTTCCAGTTCCCTGCCCTCCGCTTGCAGCCTCTCCACGCTCAACACCGCCAATCCGCTCGCGGATTCTCCTCTAAGCGCCTCCGCCACGAAGGGGTCGTTGGAAAGATCGTCACCCGCGTTGTACGGTTCGAGCGTACGAACGATGACGTGCCCGCTCTCGTCCGTAAGGGTAAGAATATCAAGCTGGAACTGCCGCCTCACTCGTTCCAGAGCCACCCGGTCCGCCCCAACATCTCCTGCCACATAGATCTCCGCGACTCTCCTTCCTGGGGCCAGAGCATCCGCCAACTGCTGTAGTTCGTACACCTTGCTGCGCAAAACATCCCACGCCGACCGCAAAGCGCCTTCCACGCGCTCCTGCGCCTCCCGTTCAGTCGTCCTGCTGATCAACGAAGCGCCCAAGAGGGCGCCGATAATACCGGAAAGCGCAATGACAAGAACGAAATTGACGAACACTCGCTTCCGCAAGTTCACGCGCATGTGATACCACCTTCCGGTGAACGCTTCTGTTCGCCTTCTAGATGCCGCCCCGAGAGGTCCCACACTCCGCCTGCGATCGCCTTCCGACCCGCCGGACGCGGCGCTGAATCTCTACGAACAAGAATATAGGCTCTCGTTGCGCCGCAGGTCAAGCTCATATGAAACGGTCTTTTGAACGCGGCCGCCTTTCGAGGCTTGAGCAATTCCGGCCAATCACGGATAATCGCCGCCGATCTCGGACTTGCCGGCTCTGCTGCGAACCACCCGGCAGTAAAACCATTTCGAAGGCAAGGACATGGATATACAACTCACCAACTCGCCCGGTCGTCATGCAGTAAGGGTCGCCTTTTGCGGCACGCGTGGCATTCCGGCAAGGTATGGCGGATTCGAAACCGCCGCGGACGAGATATCGCGGCGATTCGTTGATGCCGGTTACACTTGCGATGTCTTCTGCCGCTTTCGGGGCAACGGTCCCCCCCAGACAAGCCACGAAGGGAGGGACCTGATCTACGTTCGCGGCAGCGCCTCGCGCAAGCTCGATACCTTTCTCTCCTCCATCCAAACAGGCCGCTATCTGCTGCAACATCGAACGCGCTACTCGCACGTATTCTGGTTCAACAATGCCAATCTTCCTGGAATCCTTCTGACAGCCCTCGCGCGAATACCCATGACGGTTAACACGGACGGAGTGGAATGGCGAAGGGCGAAGTGGTCGTTGCCTTTCAAAGCCTACTATTACTTGGCTTCGGTTCTGGTCTCCATTGTGTGCCCCTCGCTTGTATCCGACTCGCGCGGCGTGCAGGAGCTCTATCGCCGCCGATTCCTCAAGGAGACCTCCTACATACCCTACGGCACTGCTTCGCCGCCTGCAATTTCGCAAGAGGAGCAACGGCGTATTCTCGAGTCGCTGGGCTTGACGCCGGGCCGTTACTTCCTACAGATAACCCGGTTCGAGCCGGACAATCTGCCTCTCGATGTTGCGGCCGCGTTTTCCAAGGCCGGGCTTGAAGAGAAAGGCTTCACGATGGCTTCCGTCGGATACAAGGAGGCCACACCTTATGCCAATCGGTTGTTGGCGCTCGACGGACGCGCCGGAGTCAGAGTGCTCAACGCGACCTATGATCCGGTTAAGCTGCACGCGCTTCGAGCGAACTGCCGTTGTTACGTCCACGGAAACTGCGTGGGAGGAACGAACCCGGCGCTGCTTGAGGCGATGGCCGCCTGTCCGCGCGTCATAGCAGCGAACAACGAGTTCAACCGCGAAGTCCTGGGGCCGGATGGCATCTTATTCGACAAAGAGAACATCGAACCTGCGCTTCGCGCCGCCGCCGAGTCAGCCTCCCAGGCGGATGCATTGAAGGCCCGCGTAGATCAGGCGTATCAATGGGATGCCGTGGCCGACAGCTACATGCGCGTGTGCGAGGGACGCCCGCCTGCGTACAGCCCAACCCCACATCACCGGGCGGTGTAGCCTCCCCTCGTCGCCTCGCCGCGCATCACGTCGAACTCCGGACCAATCAGCCAGGGAATGAGGTCGACTCGACACGGCGAGGGCTCAACCCACCAGGGGCTCAAGCAACTGCCGAGCCCTGTGCCGCCAGGTGAATCGCTCGGGGAGATGCTTGACCCGCGGAGGTGAACTCAAGGCCCGTCGTATCATCTCGGAGAACTCCTCGCAGCTATCGGCGACGAACACATTCCCGTGTCTGTCCGTGACGCCCTCGATTCGCGTCGTGACAGTCGGTTTTCCCGCCGCGAGATACTCGTAGAGCTTTATGGCATCGCCGCCGTGCTCCTTCTCCCCGACCGCGTACGGTATCAGGCACACGTCGAAGGCCTTCACGTATGCCGGATACTGGTCGTAATGCTTGTCGCCGAGATAGAAGAAGTTGGGTCTGCGAACAATTCGTCGAAAGACGGCCCTTTCGATAACGGGGCCTACCAGCACGAAGCTGACGTCCGGGTTGGCCTCCACGACGTAGTTGGTCAAGTCATGGTCGATCAGGTGCGTCACCTTTGCGCCGACGCCGGCCACCGGACGCGAGATGTCTCTTAGGTCCTCCGGCATATCGTATTCCCGAGAGAAGACCTCCGGGTCAACCCCATTCCGTATCACCCTGCAGCCTGCGACGCCGAAGTTGGCTTCGTAAAACGACTTATTCGACAGGGAGTTAGTTGACCAGACATCGGCGACCCGGGAGCA
The DNA here is from genome assembly GCA_964493415.1 of uncultured Planctomycetota bacterium. Classification (GTDB taxonomy): domain Bacteria; phylum Planctomycetota; class DG-23; order CAZBND01; family CAZBND01; genus CAZBND01. The sequence goes on from CAZBND010000029.1 coordinate 12,301, forward strand.
AAGTGTGTAAGCCTCCCGTAAGCGGTGGCCGTTGTTTGCGTGTTCGGGAAACCTGAGGAAGTTGTCCCAGGCGTCAAACAGCTTCCGGTCGGCGTCGAGCCTTCCAAGCAGCGCGGCGGCAAGGACGTTGAAGCTGATGCACGAGAACTCCGTTACGTCGAGGTAGCTAAGGTACTTCTCGATCTCGCGCGCATACCGCCCCTTACCGTAGGCGGACAGGAACCAGTTCTTCTTGCTGAAGACGGGACCCAGAGGGTCTTCGTCGAAAAGGTCAAGTGCGAAGCCGTTTTCGGCGATCTTCACAAGTCTGGAAGACCGCCCGGCGGCGACGACCTCCCCTTCGGTCCTCCACGACCGTCGCTTGCAGATCATTTCTCCGACCGTCATGGGCCGATTTACGATTACGACGCGGCCCATCCCTGGATGGGACAAGCAGTGCAATATCATGTGGGCATCGCGAGTACGCGCACCCTCTCGCTGGACCTTCCGCCAATCATGATAGGGAATTACTACCAGATCGCGCCGTTTATGCGCCACGCACTCGGCCTTTCACCAAGGTGGAGTAACCGACTAGAAGTCCACACAGGGACCAGAACAGCAAATTCACCGGATAAGCGCCTATCGTCGAGCCGCCGATGCCGGTGATGAGCACAATCGCGAGCGGGCCCAGGAGCATGACCGCCAAGACGGAATCGCCGCACTTCTCCAGCGTCCGCGCCGCAATGAATATCCGGCTCAGGATGCCCAAGAACAGAGCCAGACCGAGCCACCCCGTCTCCAGCACGACTCGGAGCAGGAGGTTGTGGCTCGTTATGTGTACCTTGTTTTCCGGCTGGAAATAGTGCTCCATTGCATCTGCCGAGCTTCCCATGCCCAGTCCCAGCGGATTCGACCCAGCTACCGCCACCCCCCTCTCATATCCTTCATATCGGGAGTTCAGTCTATTATCCTGAGCGAAACGCTGGAAGTTGAGGATCGTATCGTAGAAAAGGTCGATCTCCTCGTACCGGCTTCGCATGGCGAAAACGAAAGCGGAGGCCAGAATGCCGGACAGTACTGTCAGCCAAGCCACCCGTACCCAACGCCTCCTGAAAACGTAAAACAACACCAGAGGAAACGAAAGGAATAGCGCAACGACACTCGAACGCGTCAGTGAAGCGAGGCATGCAAGGACGGCAACCGCCGCCACCGGAACGTAGCCCTTCCATCCGGTTTCCAGATACAATGCCACAGCAATCCAAAATGCGATCCCGGAGAAAAGCCCCAAGTGGAACGGCCCGTTAAACGTCCCGAAGGCCCTGACCTTCCCAAACAACAGCCACGTGTCCAAAGCGGCCGTGTTGCTCTCGATGATGGCGTAGTCAAGCTCGGACAGGTGGTAGAACTGCTTGACCCCGTAAAGAAGAATCGGCACCGAGGCAACCACGACAAGCTTGCCCACGAGAATCACGTCCCCCCTGTTACGCACAATGCCCACACCTATGAAAAGGGCCAGCATCTGGTACACGAGCCGTCTGAACCCCTCAAGCCCGGCGACTAGGCTCGGAACGTTTGGATTGAATAGCTGGACCAGGCCCATCAGAATGAAAAGACCGGCGAGCACCTCGACCTTTGTTAAAGCGCGGTCTCTCATCGCCCCGCAGACTACCGTCTTCAGGGCTAAGCCAAGGACTGCGGCGTCTAGGATAAGGATGTAATAGCGGCTGCCAAGGGTGACTTTCGTGACGTTGATGTATAAGGATACGGCCAAAATGAGGCCGAGTAACGTCACGTGCCGTCCGGACCTGGTGGCGATCGGAAGCCGAAGGGCGGCGACTCTACTTGCCATAGGTCAACTCCGCGCACCGCCTCCAGTTGAAGGATTTGGCGCGTTCACGGGCCTTGTTACCCAGCCGCCGCCGGAGGTCCTCGTCCCGCAGCAGCACGGTCAGCGCTCTACAAAATGATTCGTCATCTCCGGGCTCTATCAATAGCCCCGTCTCCTCATGGAGCACGGCCTCCGGCGCGCCGCCAAGCCTGCTTGCGATCGACGGGACCCCCTGAGCGGCGGCTTCGAGGTAGGCCAGGCCAAATCCCTCCACCTTCCCGGGATGCTCCTCGCCCGGCATGGCGTACACACTGGCGGCTGCATATAGCGCGTGGAGGTCCTCGTCAGTGACGTCTCCGGCGAACTTGACGTTAGCGCCGCACTCTGCGGCCAGATTCCGAAGCTCCCGGACATAGGGTGTGTTCGCGCACCCGCCCACAACCACGTACCACAGGTCGCGTTTCAAACTCGCGTCGAGCCTTGCGATTCCCTTTAGCGTCGTTCGATGGCCCTTTCGTTCGTCAAGCCTGGCCACGGTGAGAATGATCCTTCCCTCTTTCGGAATCCCGAGTCTCCCCGGCACCTCGTCGGGTGACGCAGGGGGGTCAAACCAACGCTCGTCTATGCCCAGCGGCGTGACCCGCACCCTCCCCGGGCTAATCGAAGGACAGCGGCTGAGCAAGAGGTCTCGGGTAAATCCGCTGATGGCAAAGATTCGGCCGGGGACTTCAAACATCCTCCGCACCATCAACCACTTCGCCTGGGTTGAGGACGGCATAGCAAGAACATCGCTGCCGTATGCAGTCGCGACAAATGGTATTTTCGAGAACTTGTTCAAGAATGCCAGGGACATCACGTATGCCGAATCCACGGCGTGCAGCAAATCACATTTTCGAAAGCGCGACCACCTCCAAGTGCGCCATATCAGCGCGGGGAGCCTTTTCCAGGAATACTCGCCGGAATGATGGCGAATGACCTCAAACGGATAACCATCTCTATCGCTTTCCGCAAGGTCATGGCCGAAGTCCGGGGCAACGACAGTCAGCTCGTGCCCGAGTTCGTGGGCTCCTTTGGCCAACCCGCTTGCGTACGTGCCGATCCCTCCCCTGCACGGAGGGAATTCATGCGTCATCATGAGAACCCTCATCCCCCGGCTCCTGAAGGCTGCATCGCACGGTGCCGGACCGGACCCCAAATCCGCGCAGCGCCCGCCGGAATCCCCCGGCGAGTCACTCGTGCAGGACCTCGGTACAAGCTCAACATCATTTCCACATACTACCGCGCTCTAGTTCGTTTACAGACTTGCTCGTAGACGGATATTGTCTTACGAACCGCGGTGGCCCACCGGAAACTGGCGGCTCTCGCCTTCGCACGGGTTGCCGTCCGGGTCCCGTCGCTGCGGCTCAGCCCTATCGCCTCAACAATACCTTGGGCAAAGGCCTCCGGCGAATCATCGTTTACCAGAATCCCGGCGTCGCCGACGACTTCCGGCATAGCGGAGCGGTGGAGAGCAACAACAGGCAATCCGCACGCCATCGCCTCGATCAGCGGCAGCCCGAAACCTTCGTACAAAGAAGGAAACGCAAGCGCCGCCGCGCTGTTATATATCTGAACCATCTCTGTCCTTCGAGCCGGCTTGAGGAATTCGATCCGCTCGGCCGGTATCCCCGCCGCCCTCGCCGCATCGCCGGCACGCGCCGCCTCTCTTTCCCCGAAACCTATTCGAATACCAAGGTTGTTCGGCACGCCTCGGCCCGCCAGGATCGCGAAGGCCCGCAGCAATAATCCCAGATTCTTTCTCGGCGTATTGGAGCCGACGTACAGTATCGGGCCTTCCGGGTTCGGCCGCGAAGGAAGCTCCGCCTCCTTCTCGAACACCTCGTCCAGGCCTGGATATATCGTCGAGACTTTGTGCCTCGGCACCCCAAAGCGCCGGATCACCTCCTCCGCCGTGGACCTGCTGTGAGTTATGACGTGGCAACACTTCTTCACGGCGAGACGAAGGATGATCTCGTACTTGCCGACCACCGACGCGCTATCCCATCCCGGTTCGCGATACGCGAGAGGAGCAAGATCCCATATTGACACCACGAGGGGAGCGGAAGTCCGCACCGGCGGAAGCACCTGCCAGGGCGAGTGCACCAGATGCGCGCCCATTAGCTTGACAGCTCGTGGCACCTTGAGCTGAGACCAGCAGAGCCCCGATCCCAATCCCCTCCCTCGAGGGATAACCATCTCTCCAAAACCATGGTCTTTCCACTCTCCTCCGAGAGGCTTGGAGCGGATCAGCTCGAACATATCCGGACGGGCAGATCGGGCCACGGCTCTCAGGAATCCTTCGAGCGCGGTTCTCATGCCGCTCGGTCCGCCGTCGAGTAGGTCGCAAATCAACGCCACCTTCATCTATCCCGCCCGCCGGATGATTGGCCTGGAGACCCAACCGGCATTCGGAGGAGGCTCCTCACTCTCGCCCTGTCCTCCGCTTCTAGGCCGAGCCGCCAGAACAGCAGTAGGAATAGGCCCAACGCTGCCAGCGTCCCCGCACCGCGAACTGCCATGTCGGGGATCGTGGCAAGCACGGCAGCACACACGAGCGCGCCCCCTCCCCCCGCCGCCATCAGCTTCGCCGATACGCCCAACTCCCTCCGCGAATCCGGCAAGAGCCGCCGCAGAAGGACGAATAGAATCACCTGGTCGGCAACTTGCCACAAGAGCCACCCGGCCGCCGTCCCGACAATCCCCCACTGTTTGGTGAAAAGCCACACGACACCGATGTATATCGGAAGCTCGCACAGGTGGCGCTTCGCGGTCAGGTCAGGCCGTCCAATGGCCTGGACCAGGCTCGCAAGCAACAAGGAAATGGAACAGAACAGTGCCCCCGGGACAACAAGCTGCAAAACCCGGGCAGATTCGCGCGCGAAGTCTTTCCCCAGCCAGACAACCATGATCGGCTCGCCGAATGCTATAAGGACAAGCGCCGCCGGGCCGACAAACAACAGGATGACTCTGAGGGCCTGCCGGTGCAGCCTGGATATTCTCACCGCCTGGGTTACTGCATAAGCGCTGAACACCGGAAACAGGACTCCCACGAAGCCGGCCGGCGCCACGAGCATTTTCGAGACCGCGTCGAAAGGAACGGCGTAATAGGCCACGGCGCTTATGTCCAACATCGAGCTTATCACAAACCTGTCCACGAAACCGAAAGCCATGAGGGCGCCGACAATGTTCGTGACGGTAAGCCATCCGCCGAATCCCAATAATCGCCTCGCCGTCTCCCCGCGCATCATGCGCGGCCTTCGCGCGCCCGGAACAGACGATATGCAGAAGTAGGTGCTCAGCAGAAAGACTATTCCGCGACCGCAAACCAGGACCGCGGCAATATAAGAGAGATCGTGGGAGAAAGGTATTACAAGAAGAGGGCCGCAGAAGGTAAAAGCGGTGCCGGGGATCCTGATCGCGTTGACGATCCCGAAACGGTGTTGCCCTTCGAGCGCCCCACGCGCTCCCGACGTGCCGAGAACGAACGGCATCGAAGCCGCAAGAAAGAAGAACGCCCGCCTCGCCTCTGCTTTGAGTTCTTCGGGAATGTTAAGCGCGGTGCCGACCAGCCACGGCGTGAGCGCCGCAGCTACCCCGCCGCCCACAACGCCCAGGATCACAAGCAGCAGCAGCGACCCCCAGATCAACTCAGCCAACCGCTTGCCCCCTCCGCCAGGCGGGAGCGCCGCCACGAACTTCGTAGTCGCCCTCCCGATGCCCATGTCGAATACGCCGAAGTAACCGACCACCAACCAGATGAGGGTAAGGACACCGAGCCTCTGGACCCCAAGGCCCTTGAGAAGGAAGGGTACGGCTACAAGCCCTGCCAGCATGGGGAGGACGCGGCCCAGGAGGTTATAGACCGTATTCTTTGCCAACCGCTTTGGTTGATCAGCGAACCGGCATGCAGGCAGACCACTCTCCCCATCCCCGCCCTCGTCTGCCGGCTTTTCCAACGGGCGATCCATTCTTATCCCGCGCGTTTGTTCGTGGGCTTCCGTCCGACGACGAAAATGCATGGAGCCGAGAAAAGGTTGGTTCCGAGTTGACGCATACCCATCAACCGCATCACGGGGCGGAGCAACACCCGCCGCACCCACCATCTCCAGCTCGGAATAACGCTCGCCACATCCTCCCCCGAAGACCGGACTTCGAAACCGGCCTCGGCACACATCTCAACCAGCAAACGAAGCGGATACGGGCGCTGGTGCGTAACGTCGAGCCAGAAAATGTTGGTCATGATTGACAGGTTCTCCGGGTTCGGCGTAACCACCACAAGTGCCCCGCCGGGGTTAAGCGCCCCGTACGAATGCGCCAGGAGCCTCTCCACATCAGGGGGCTGAAGATGCTCGATGATGTGGCTGAGCATGATGCCGTCAAACTTGCTTCGCCCGTCCAGAAAGGCGAACATGTCATCGTGAAAAGCCCGGTATCCGTTTTCTCGGCAACGCTCCACGTGGTCCGCAGAGCTGTCCACGCCGACGGCCTCGATGTCGGCTTCCTTCAGGAGGGCCAAGAACTCGCCCCGTCCGCATCCCACATCAAGAACGTTCCTGCATCCCAGGAAATACCTGACATAGCCCGCCAGCTTCTCGCGTCGCTTGCGCGGCTCGCCCCAGAACTTGCTGCAATACTCCCTCACCTTACCTCCCCCCGGGGTAATGACGAGAAGTCAACCATGCGGCAGCGAGGTCTTGCCCCCTCGACATGCCTCTATTGCCTATATCGTCATACAGCACCGAGTCGTAAATCAAACGCCTTCGCACGGCGCATTAGCGTTTCCGCCCATGGCTGAGCCCCCCACGATCTCCTGCTTCGTCCCTGCCTTCTCCCCCACCATCCAAATCGTCTCGTAAATGTTTCGTCCGAGGACCAGTTGCACGAGAGCCGCAAAAGCGTAACAGCAACGGCAGCGAAGAAGCTTCACCCCACAGGCCACGTAATACGGGTCCAACGAACTCTCAACCACGCGGAACCCCGAATCTTCCAGCAGGCGCTTCAAAACGAACGGCGTGAAATGGGAGAGGTGGATCTCGTCCAAAGACCCGTCCAAGCTTATCTTGCGCAACCCCAGCCTGCCCGTTTCACGGAACCTGCGAAACCCAAGTCGTCGGAGCAGCCTTTTCATCCCCGTCCGTAACCTCCTGCTCGCCGACAGAACGTCATTCGGCACGGCGACCGCTAGAACCCCTCCGTTTCTCAGGAGACGCCGGCACACTTGTATGGTCTCCTTTGGATTCGGCACGTGCTCAAGAACGTGAAACATGGTTACGTTGTCAAACGGGCCTTCACCCCCCGCTTCCACCTCTTCCGGGCCACCTTTGATCAGCTTGACGCCGTATTTGGCTTGTGCCAGACGTATCGCACTGTCCGAGACCTCGGTCCCCGAGAGCTTGGCGAAAAGGGGCCTGGCGTGGTACAGAAACTGACCTATCCCACTGCCCACGTCCAGCAGGCTTCCCTCCTTACTCACCCGTTTAAGCTTCTTCAGCCTGCGTTTCCACAGGGCATCGCGCGCCGCCTCCTCGGCCAGCCACGAATCGTACTTCGCAGGTCGTGAATAGAAGCCGCCGATCTCCTCCGGAGCCGGCCTCGGGTTGTCGAACACGTACCCGCACGCCCGGCACTTACAGATATTGTTGGCCGCATCCAGTGAATCGATTCGGCTGGAACCGCACAGGCTGCAGCCCCGCAGCGTTTCCATCTCCACTAATGCACCTCAGAGTCTTCCGCCACGGCCTTGCGGACCGCTCAAGTCGGTCTGGACTTCGTCCCGCCCGCGCATAGCGCGGCGGAAGCCGACAAGGGGCTTCCATCTTCGAGCCACGCAGATTCCGTCGTTGCCACCGCACGCCCTGGATAGTCCACGCTCTCACCCCCTGCGCTTATCACCGCTTGTCAGGTGGTCGATACACTATACATGCACATTTTCGCTTCTGTCCATACAAGTTCTGGTAGAAAATCGTTGACAGAGGACGGTACCGAGTTTATCAAATAGGGCTCAGGGCTGATATGCGGTACGTCAGGGCGCATCTCCTGGTCAAAGGGATGGTGGATTGAGAGGAAAGTCAAGCGGCAGAAATCGGGCAGCCGTCTACCTCTGGTTTGTGCCGGCAATCGCCTTCAATCTCTTGGGCTCGTTCGCTCATTGTGCGTCCGCCCAAGACGCCCCGCTTTCCACCTCGGAAGCGTACGTCCGAGGACAGCTACCCTCCGAGATATCCACCGAGATAAGCCAGTTCGGCTACGACCTCTTCGGCGCTCCGCCCGACACCTTTGCGCCCGTCGAGGCCGTCCCCGTCGGACCAGGATACCTCCTTGGCCCGGGAGACGAGTTGCGCATCACGGTTTGGGGAAAAGCCCTTAATGCCGAGTATGCGCCCGTGGTGGACCGGGACGGGAAAATCGCCTTGCCCACGTTGGGAGTGCTGCACTTGGCCGGGCTGACTTTCGCCGAGGCAAAGGAACTGATCGCAAAGGAGCTGGGGCGCTACTACACCGATTTCAATCTGAACGTCAGCATGGGACGCCTTCGAAGCATACAGGTGTTCGTGGTAGGGCACGCGCGGAGCCCGGGACGCTACACGGTCTCTTCGCTGTCCACGCTGGTGAATGCCCTCTTCGCCGCCGGCGGGCCCGGCAAGTCGGGCACGATGAGAGACATTCGTCTCATCAGGTCAGGAGAAATCGCAGCCCATTTCGACATGTATGACTTCCTGCTGCGAGGAGACAAGTCGAACGACGTCCGGCTGATGCCCGAAGACGTGGTATTCATCCCCCCCGTCGGGTCGCTGGTCGCAGTGGCGGGGAACGTCAAGACTCCCGCCATATACGAAGTGACGGAGGCAAAGCGTCTTACCGATCTGATCGAGATGGCCGGCGGATTCGCCGCCACCGCCGACATCCAGCGCATCCAGATACAACGCATATCCGACAACCGCGAGCAGGTCGTGAGAATCGCCGACCTCCGCAACATGCCCCAAAAGGACAACATCCTTCTGGCCGACGGCGACATCATAAGGGTGTTTCCGATTGTTCAGCGGATCGCCAATCCCATATATCTCGAGGGAAACGTCCTCAGGCCGGGAACCTACGAGTGGCACGAGGGAATTAGAGTCAGGGACATCATCCCCTCCGCCGACCATTTGTTGCCTGAGACCCTCATGGACTTCGCCTTGATCGAGAGGCTCGTCCCCCCGGACCTGCACATGGAGCACTTCAGCTTCGATGTCGGCAAGGCCCTGATCGGAAGCGATGAGAGCGAGAACGTGCTTCTGCAGCCCCATGATACTGTCCGGGTTCTCAACAAGTGGGACGTCATGCCCAAGCAGGTCGTGCGCGTGACCGGCGCGGTCAACAATCCGGGCGAGTACGAATACCGTCCCAGCATGAGGCTGTCAAATCTGATTGAACTCGCGGGCGGAACCAAGCGTTTCGCCTACACGAAGCAGGCGGAACTCACCCGCGTCACTCCCACCGACGAGGGCCCGCTGACCGAGAAGATCACGGTCTCGCTGGCGCCCCAAGCCTTAACTGACCCGGCTTCCAACATTTTGCTGCAAGAAGATGACTACCTGTTCGTCAGGACCGTTCCGGAGTGGACGCAGTACGAGACGGCCTCGATCAAGGGCGAGGCTCGCTTCCCGGGAGTCTATACTTTCGAGAAAGGCGAGAAGCTCTCGGACCTCATCCGACGCGCGGGCGGCTTTACGGACGCGGCCTACCTAAAAGGCGCCGTCTTTACCAGGGAGTCCGTGCGCGAGCTTCAGCAGAAGAGCCTTGACGAAGCCATCGACCGCTTGGAGCAACAGCTCCTCGCAAACTCAGTCGAAAAAGCCAGGGCGGCACTTTCCCCCGAGCAGGTTGCGGCGGAAGAGACGGCCAAGACAGCGCAGCAGGCTCTGCTCGCCAAATTGAGGGCCGCAAAGGCCAAAGGGAGGGTGGCGATCGAGTTGCAGGACCTCGAGCAATTCGAGCAATCGCCTCACGACGTCACGCTGGAAAGTGACGATCAATTGGTCATACCGCAAACGCCCCAGCACATCCAGGTGATAGGAGCGGTCTATAATCCGAGCGCCTTCCTTTACGAACATCGAGCCGCGGTCAAATCCTACCTGAACCAAGCCGGCGGACTCACTGACGACGCTGACGCCGATAATATATACGTGCTGAAGGTTGATGGAACTGCTGTATCCCGTCAATCCACAAGCCGCTTCCGCCTTCTGCGATGGGATTCTCGCTCCCACCGATGGACCGGCGGCAGCTTTTTCTCGATGGTCCTTGACCCCGGCGACACCATCGTGGTCCCGGAAAAGCTCGAGAAAGTGGCTTGGCTAAGGGAAGCCAAAGACATCACGCAGATACTCTACCAGGTAGCAGTCACTGCGGGGGTGCTTATTGTGGCGTTCTAGCGCCTTCACCACCGCAAAGGCCGCGATGGTTGCGGCCGCTTGCGTCACTTGCGGGGGGTGGGGACGCGCTACCGACATCGAGGTTGATAGCCGTTTCTATCCGTACTCCGAACAGTTGGTCGGCGAGAGGTTAATCGACAGCGGACTCTTTGGCACTCGCCCCTTCTCCCTAAGGGAAGGGCGGAGATTGATGCTCGAAGCCCAGACTGGCGACGAGGCCGGCGCTTTGGGTGCCGAAACCGCACGCAAGTTGGACTTTGCGAGCGCCATGGCCTACTACGGAAGAGACTTCTTGCCTCCCCCTGAGGCCGACCTCGACGAACTGCTCATGGAACCGCAGGTCAACTTTTTCAAGCCTATCGGCATGCCGCGCCTGGAAACCATCTACCTGGACGGAGAGAAAGTCCCCCTTCCCGGCACCGATGCGGCGCAGAACGGCCTGGTATACAACAACGAAGGAATCGACCCTGAGGAGGGTTTGAACGCGTACCTCGATTTCGAAATCCAGGGGCGGCTTGGCCCTCTGGCGATGCATGTCCAGCCCCTCCTGCGCCTGAACGGCGAGGGTGGCGGCGAACTCCACAAGGCTTACTTGACTTTATCCACCCCCAACCTCGACTTGGAGCTCGGAAAGCGGTCCTTGTGGTGGGGACAGGGGTACCACGGGAGCCTTTTCCTGTCCAACAACGCCGAGCCGCTGATCATGGCCCGGCTGACCAATCCCTCGCCTACCATACTGCCGTGGGTGTTCGAGCGGCTGGGTCCCTCTCGGTTCGACCTTTTCCTCAGCCGACTGGAAGAGGACCGCGACGTGCCCGAGCCCTACCTTCTCGGCACAAGGGTCAACTTCAAGCCGCACCCCACCCTCGAGATCGGTCTTACAAGAACGATCATCTTTGGGGGGGACGGGCGGCCGGGCATAACCCTCGGCAGGTTTTTCAAAATACTCGGCGGGGCCAACGTCGGGGACCCCGATGACGAACTCTCCAATTCCATCGCAGGCGTTGACGTGCGCGTCAGCCTGCCCTTCGGCCAAATCTACGGAGAGTGGGGAGGAGAGGACGAGGCCGGCGGACTCCCCACCCACCCCGCCTATCTGCTCGGATTCTTCCTCCCACCGCAAGGAAAGAGGCCCGGGCTTAGGGTCGAATATGCCGACCTTACCAACAAGGATGCCTTCAAGGCCTCCTCCGCCCCAGACTGGTACAGTCATCTCGTTTACACGAGCGGCTACACATACGAAGGCAGGATACTCGGCCATCATGTAGGCGGAGACGCAAGGGACCTCTTCGTCGAGCTCACATTGTTCGAAACCGACGGACTCGCCGCAAAACTCCACTTCGACTACGAAGAGAGAGGCGTCGATTTCGAGGCCGCCACCGAGAAACACAAGCAGGTCGGCACGCAAATCGACTGGTCGCGAGGCAATTGCCACTTTACGTTCCGAGCGGCATACGAAAGGGTGACCGACGCTGGACTGGACCCCGGCTCCGACGAGAATAACCTCATGGGGTCTCTTAGCCTCACCCTAAACATATAGCTGCCCGCACGGCGACACAGTTTGGCGTGGACAATCAGGAGACCGGAAGTGCCGAATAGAGCCTTCTCCAGCCTGTTCTCCCGAAGAGATGAAGGAGACCTGACCTTATTCGAGCTGGTGAGCATCCTGTTGAAGTGGAAACGACCAATCATCGCGATTACTGCTTCGGTATTCGTGGCCGCCGTGGCAGTCAGTTTGCTGCTGCCAAAGGTCTATCGCGCCACCGCCAGCGTCGTCCCACCCACGCAGGAGGTGCCCGCTGCGCTTACCGGCCTGGCTGGGGGAGCCGAACGTACCGCCAGGCTCGTCGATGCATTCACCGGCGCTCCCTCACGCGCTGACCTCTGGGCCGGCATCCTCGCGAGCACCACGGTCAAGGACACCATCATTCAGCGATTCGACCTCATGGCCAAGTACGGGGCCGGCGCCATAGAAGATGCCCGAGCCCAGCTCGGAACCATGACAGCAGTGACGAAGTCGAAGGAAGGCATCGTCTCTGTCTCAGTGGAAGAGCGCAACCCACAGCTTGCCGCGGACATAGCCAACGCCTACATCGAAGAACTGGACAGGATCAATAAGAACATGGTAACCACCAGCGGCGGCAGGATGCGCCAGTTTATCGAGAATCGGCTGGTGGAAGCGCGAGGCTCTCTCACCGTCGCTGAAGAGGCCTTGAGAAAGTTCCAGGAAACCTACAAAGCCGTTAGCCTTGACGCTCAATCACATGCGGTGATCGAGACGATAGGTTCATTAAAGGGGCAGCTAATGGCGGAAGAAATCCGCCTCGAAACGATGCTATCCTATAGCACCGCCGAGCACCCCGACGTGGAACTACTCCTCTCGAAAATTGAACATATCAAGGATAAGCTTAACTCTCTTGAGGACGGTTCATCTCGCGGCACCGTGCCGCAGGAGGATAGCTCTTCGCCGCCACGGGACATATTCATCCCGGCAGAGAGGATTCCCGCCGTGACGCTCGAATACGGCCGCCTCCTTAGAGAGACCAAGATGCAGGAGACTCTTTACCAACTTCTCGGCGAACAATACGAACTCGCACGAATACAGGAGGCGAGGGATACACCCACTGTCCAGACCCTGGACAGAGCATCTCCTCCCACGAAAAGGGTCAAGCCGAGGAGGAAGCTGATTGTCGTAGGCGCCACCCTGATCGGCTTCTTTGTTTCTTCACTTTTTGCCCTGTCTCTCGAATACGCCCGGGCTCATACATCAAGCGAGGAGAGAAGCGGAAATGCTCAAAGAGTGGAACACGGCGATACGGAAGTTTGAGTTCGCCACCGACCTGTGTCTGGTTACCGTATGCTATTTCCTGATCTACCTCGTCCGATCCTCGAGCATCCTTGGTCTCCCCCCCCTCCCCCCTATTTCAACTTATCTCCTGCCGCTCTACTTCAGCGTCCCTCTTTGGACGAACTTTCTCTACACCTGCGACGTGTATACCTCGCGAAGAATCGGGAGCCTTTTCAGGGCGGTCTCTCCTGTTCTGCGGGCGTGGCTGTTCGTAGGCATTACCCTCCCCGCCCTCCTTTTCATGCTCAGGCTGCATCACTACAGCGCCGGATTCGTGTTCGCTTACCTCGCCCTCAGCGGAACCGTTCTTACGGCCAAGCGCATTGTCGGCTACGGCGTTCTGCGACGGATACGCAGCAAGGGGCTCAACACCAGAAATATGATAATTGTGGGTACCGGCCAACGCGCACAGGCTTTTGCCGATGCGCTCAACAACCACCCCGAATGGGGAATCAGGATTTCCGGCTTCGTCGACGAGGACCCCGAAATGGTCGGCGCGAAGCTCAAGAACGGAGACGTCATAGGTTCCCTGGACCAGCTTCCGCACCTCATCACCAGTATGCAGGTGGACGAGGTCGTGTTTGTTGTGCCAAGGAAGTGGATCGACAAGCTCACCGACGCCGTACTCGTCTGCGAGAAGGTAGGGATAAACGCGAGGCTGGCTGCGGACTTTTTTTCCCACGAAATCGCTCAGACCGCTATAGAGGAAATCGACGGTCTGCCTCTACTGACCTTCAACCCAACTCCTCATCCCGCAGGTGCTCGCCTGATGAAACAAGCCTTCGATCTTGCCGTTGCGCCCGTCATGTTGGTCCTCAGCGCGCCTCTCTTCGTCCTCGCCGCAATCGGCATCAAACTGACATCCCCCGGCCCCATCTTCTTCAAGCAGGAGAGATGTGGTCTAAATGGGCGCAAATTCAAGATGTTGAAATTTAGAACCATGGTCCACAATGCCGAAGCATTGAAACACAAAATTGGCCATATGAACGAAATGTCGGGGCCCGTTTTCAAGGCCAGGAACGACCCGCGCGTAACGCGATTCGGCGCATTTCTCAGGAAGTTCAGTCTCGACGAACTTCCTCAGCTCATCAACGTTCTACAGGGCGACATGAGCATTGTCGGGCCACGCCCGCCCGTCCCCGAAGAGGTAGCCAAGTACGACCTCGCCGAGCGCAGAAGGCTTTCGATGAAGCCGGGACTAACGTGCTTGTGGCAGGTGAAGGGCCGCAACAATACCGACTTCCACGATTGGATGAAGTTGGACCTGCAATACATCGACAACTGGTCGCTCCTTCTAGATCTGAAAATACTGTTGCTCACCTTCCCTGCCGTCATCACCGGTACCGGAATGTGAAGCAGTCAAATAGCGCCCTCTTGCGCTTTCCGTCGCATCACGGTTGATTTTCCAGTCGTTTGCTACTCCAAGAATCCCGTGGCGGCACTTGCTCCCTTCCATTAGACTGATGTGCCCGCGTTTGGAGCTACGAGCGCAGGAAGGAGATATCTGGATATGAAGAGCATAGTCCTCGATCAGGCCGAGTATCGAGATAAGGTCTACGCATGCTGGTTGGGCAAGAACATCGGCGGCACGCTCGGTGCGCCGTACGAAGGCCAGAAATCCTACCACAACCTGACCTTCTATGATCCGGTTCCCGACCGAAGCGCGCCGAACGATGATCTCGACTTCCAGCTCGTCTGGCTCGTGATGCTGGAGGAAGTCGGCGTTCCGCCTCGGCTTGCAGATTTCGCCCGGTACTGGAAACAGTACTTGCATAAGTATCCGTGGAACGAGTACGGATTCTGCAACAGAAACCTCAAGCGCGGGCTTATGCCTCCCGTGTGCGGCTGGTTCGAGAATTACTTCGTGGACGAAATGGGCTCGCCGATTCGCAGCGAGATATGGGCGTGCACGTCCCCGGCCGACCCGCAGGCTGCCGCCGCCCTCGCTTGGATGGACTCGGCCATGGACCACTCCGGAGGCGAGGGAATGTGGGGAGAAATGTTCTGGGCCGCCGTCGAGAGCGCGGCGTTCGTTCTCAGCGACCCCCTGGAGCTTATCCGCATCGGCCTTGCAATGATCCCGCCTCCGTGCCTTATATCGCGCGTCATCCGGGAAGTCGTGTGGTGCTGGAACAACAGCATCCCGTACGATGACGCGCGCGAGCGCGTCAAGCATATCTATTTCCACGAACAGCCGTGCAACGCCGTATTGAATCACGGCTTCATCGTCATCGGCTGGCTCTATGGCGACGACTTCGGCGACCGTCTGTGCAAGGCCGTCAACTGCGGATTCGACACCGACTGCACCGGAGCTACGCTGGGAGCGCTGCTCGGAATCCTCGGCGGCTCGCGCGCCATATCGAAGCGCTGGAGCGACCCGATCGGCAACGACATCGTACTGCACGAGTTCACGGTTGACTGCGGCGTCCCGAAGACACTGGAGGAACTCACTGGACGCGCCGCCTCTCTCGCGCAGGAGGCCGCCGACCGGAAGGACGGCGCTGTGGCCTTTGGCAAGACCGCACGCCGTCCCGCCGACCTCCTTAGCATCCTGCACCGTAACGAGAAGGCGGTCGAAGCGCTCTGCGGGGATATTCGCTGTGCCGCCGCGTCGGACGGGGAGCTGGAGATGTTTCTACACTACAACGGCGACCCCGTGCTCCACCCGGAGATCGTCCGCAGGATGCATGTCACATGCCGCAGGCACGGTGCTCCCGTTGCTGCCGCCGTCTCGCTGGACGGGCCGAAGCACTGGCAAATCCGTCCCGTTCCCGACAGTGGTCCCCCCGCATTCGACATCCTCGCCCCCCACATGGAGCGCTCCGAGAGGCTTCGGGTGAGCGTGGTTTGCGGCGGAAGTTCCGGCTCAGCCGAATTCAGCGTTCTCAGTCCCAAAGACGCCCAGGGCTTCCCCAACATAGTCCAGTCCACGCAATGGTCGCCGGGAATGAAGGTGAACAAATGCTCGGGAAGAACCATCGCCTTTGAGCAGGCGTAGCTCGTCCCAAGCCCCATCCCTAGGCGTATGCGGGCGGCTTCGGCTCGAGCCGCGCGACGATGTCGTCCTTCACGGCGAAAGCGAAGAAAAGATTCCCGGCCGGGCTGTAGTGGCCAAAGACGGCCGCGACAGCCGCCGGCACGTAGTAGCGATCCGCGTATTGCTGTGCCGAAACGCCCAACGCCCGGAAGTCCTCCGCGTGCTTCCGCAGGCTGTCCACGTATGGAATCTTGTTACTGTCCAGGTAGTCAATGAAGACCCGATCGAAGCGTTCTTCTCCTTCCAGAAGCTTAGGCAGTATGCTTCGCCCGTAGCTCAGCAGAAGAACGACCTTCTTCCCCCGCTGCTCCGCCCACGGCAGCATCCTTTCGAGTATGTATTCGGTAGACTTGAATCCGTATGCGAGCCGCAGCTTCAACGCATCCTCTCGTCGCGTCGCCGGATTCCTCAGATTCACCTTCACCCTCATCGCTTCCGCTACATCCTCGAGGTCTCCAATCTCAGCCTCGCCCCCGATCTCCAGCGTGAAAAGACGGGCTATGGCGTCATCTTTGAAGGCCTCGTAGAA
>CAZBND010000029.1:29071-38689 GCA_964493415.1 uncultured Planctomycetota bacterium
GTCGTCCGGCTGTTATCCACGCCGTCCCTCATAACGACATTGTCAGGAACGTAACCCAGCTCGGGATCGAACTTCACCCACGTCGGTCGATTAGGGTCCAGCAACTGCTCCACGTCAATCGAACGGAACGCCGTCTTCTCCAACAACTTCCTGACATCTTCCGACATTCACCTCGCTCCTGAATCATTTCACAATCGCAGCGACGTAACTCAGTCCGTATTGACATCCGTCGCGGAGCCGGCGGGACAAGAACATCAAAACAGGCCTGCTGAGGTAGCATCGAACAAAGTGATGGTCTTTACATCACATTTCTCGCGCAATCCTTTCAGCCGACAGGTGGGTGAAGAACAGGTCGTAACGGGAGGTTGTGACAAGTTCGATCGCATGAAACGATAAATCAACCGCCCCGCACACCACCTCGACCTTCTCCGAGCCGCAGACCGCAAGCCCCGTGTCTTCTCCAAGGTCCTTCACCCGGAGGAAGCCATCCAGGAACTCCACGATCTCATTACGTCCTGCCATTCGGCCGTCCACAACCCCCAACCGAAGTATCAGCCGAACCCCATTCTTCTACCAGATTCCCTCTTGTGATTCCACATCCCTTTGGCCAACGCAGGATTTCCACGCATTGCGAACCCGAGAGATCTTGGGCTTCGTGCCGCCCCAATGGAGCCAATGGCCGGCACGCCCACAACATCCTCCGCTCTGCCTGTCCTAGAAAAGAACCGCAGAGGACTAGGAAGACCGGCGCAGGGGGGCAGGCAGCGACCTTGGAGCAGATATGCAAACGAGAGAAAGCCCGCGCGACCGATCGTTTCGCATGTGCTCCTTCCCCTCATCCACCCCCGTCTTCGCTGCTGTGCTTGAAGTTGCCCCGATACTGTCATACCATGTCGGTCAGCGGCTAATGGGAGCCTAGTTCATATGGGGGCAAGCGGGAAAACGTTTCCCAGCGCCTCCCATCCTGAAATGCGCCTCGATAAGGGAGCTTTTCCCATGGCAAAAACCAACATCGTTTTCATCCTCGCTGATGACATGGGCTATGGCGACGTCGGAAGGTTCGGCAATGACGCCGTCGAGACTACAGCCTTGGATTCCATCGCCTCCAACGGTCTTCAGCTCATGCAGCACTACGCCGGCTCACCTGTTTGCGCCCCATCCCGCGCCGCCCTCATGACGGGACGATATCCGCACCGCACCGGCGCGATCGATACTTTCGAGGGTCGAGGGCTCGATCGCCTTGCCCTGCGCGAGACGACCATCGCCGACCTCCTCAAGGCCGGCGGCTATGCCACCGGCATCATGGGCAAGTGGCATCTTGGCGCTCTCGACCCGCGTTATCATCCCAATCGTCGCGGATTTGATGAATTCGTCGGCTTTCGAGGCGGATGGTCCGACTACTATCGGTGGCGCCTCGACTGCAACGCGACTTTCCGCAAAGCCGACGGGCGCTACCTGACCGATGTCTTCACTGATGAGGCAGTTCAGTTCATCGAGCGTCACCGCGACGAGCCGTTCTTTCTGCACGTTACTTACAACGCTCCCCATTTCCCCTTCCAGGTCGTCGAAGAGGACGCCGAGCCCTTTCGCGAATCCGGCCAACTCGACGAAGGCGTAT
This sequence comes from uncultured Planctomycetota bacterium, assembly GCA_964493415.1. Taxonomy (GTDB): domain Bacteria; phylum Planctomycetota; class DG-23; order CAZBND01; family CAZBND01; genus CAZBND01. The sequence goes on from CAZBND010000029.1 coordinate 30,690, forward strand.
GCCTGATCTACGCGATGAACCGTCGCTTGGACGGGGGCGTTGGCCGGATCATGGAGACGCTGCGCCTCCACGGCCTCGAGCAGAACACCCTGGTGATCTTCACCAGCGACAACGGCCCCCAACTGGGCACGACCAAGGACGGCCTGAACGTTCGACGTTTCAACGGCGGATTTGCCGGCAGCAAGGGATTCGTGTACGAAGGCGGAATCCGCGTTCCCGCCGTGCTGCAATGGCCTGCGGGCCTTCCCGGCGACGCCCGCGCCTGCAGCGACCTGATTCACTTCACCGATTGGCTCCCCACCTTGCTCGCCGTCGCGGGAATCGACCAGCCCGAGAACCTGCGCTTCGACGGAATGAACGTCCTGCCGGTTCTTCGCGGCGAAAGCCGCCAGACAAACGAGCGCCGTTTCTGGCAGTGGAACCGTTACGTCCCTGTGGCTTCATCGAACGCTTCCATGCGCGACGGCCCGTGGAAGATCATCCGGCCACGCATCGCCGAGACCATGAAGCTGGACCCGCACGAGGCCGAGTTCGATGCCCGCTTGAAAAATGACCCGGACAGCGTTTCCGACATTCGTCGCGACCCGTTCCCCGAGCGCCACATCCCCGACCCGCCGCCTCCACTCCTTTTCAATGTCGAAGAAGACCCTTTCGAGCAAAACGACCTCGCCGACCAGAAACCCCACATCGTCTCCCGCATGCAGCGCGAGTTGGACAACTGGTTCGAAGAGGTCGAGGCGGAACGACGCACCATCCACGACTGAGATCGCCCGGCAGACGGAGGAACGTTTCTCCGCTTTCCGGCATTCGAGACAGTTCCGCTTCGCGTCAGGCACCTGCGGGACTTGGCTCTTCTCCCCAACGTGTTCGCCGTGGCCTGGAGGCAAGCCGAATCGCTATTCGGCTGATTCTTTCTTTAGTTGCAGGACGTAGCCGGACCAGCGAGATTTGAACTCGTCGGCCGGTTGCCAGCGTTGGGAATTCAGGTCGAGGATCAGGACTCTGTTCTCCTTTGCTGCGCCCAGCGCTTCGAAATGCCCTGCTCCCTTCGGACCCATGTGGACAATCACAGGCGTGGGCAATTCCGTCAGCTCTTGGTAGGAGAGTTCAAGCCCAATAGGCTCAAGGCCGAGCGCTTCCGCAGCTTTCGCCAAGCCGTACATGCTCGTGCCGGCCTCGTCTGTTCCGGCCAGTTCCGCAAGCTCCTCAACTGAAATCGTCATGCCCATCTGCCTGCATGCAGCAGCGAGAGCCACGGGGCCGCACAGGGCCGAACAGTGTGTCGCGGGGAGCCTGCTGAGCCTTTCTTGGCTTCTAACTTTGCCCGTCTTTGGGCGATGGCCGCAACCCGTGCAAAGAGAAACCGCCGCGAGGAAGGCTACTGCTAAACTGCCCCACAGTCTGATACGCCTTCGATGCATCTCTCTCCCTCTGCCAGCAACACTCGTAGGGTCACTTCTTAGCAAGGTGGGGTACCTATGGCCAGGTCACTCGTTCTACCCCTTGCCTGCCGATACCACGAATCTACTCTCCCGAGCAGCCATCTTTCCTCGTCGGAGATGGGCTCGTGCCACCTTCTGATGCTGTAACAGTACACTCCGGGAGTGAGATCACTGGCTCCACATGTTTTAGTTCATTCGACGCTCTCAGATCCTCGAGTGACCGTTTCGTCTGTTCAAGGTGCCGCGCTAGATCCGGCTCTTCACCGACTAACCTCTCAAGGATAGAGATGTTCTCTTGATAGGCGTCGACAGCGCCATCGAGATCCCCCTTGATGCGGAGTATTTCCGCTTCCCTATTCCTCGCCCGTACACACATTTCAATGTGGCAGGGAATGCCTTGAACGGGCGTCACGTCATGTTCAAACAATCGGGTCGCTCTTTGTAACCACTGCATAGCCTCGTCGTGTCGGCCGAGCCGGGCCAGTCCGTCAGCAAGTTGACAAAACCGGTCGAAGATAAGGATCCTTGCTGTGGCCGGGGCTTGTCCTCTTTCGACGTTGAGGAATCTCGCGGCCAGATCTTCTTTGACTGCAAGCCATTTCCCAGGATTGGCTTCGACATCAGGCAGGAACTCCTCCAGCAACTCAACCATCAGCCGGACGCAGCCTTGCTCCTCGAAAAAATCACCTTTCCACTCGTCCTCCCACGGGTATTCCTTGTCAGACCAGGGCTCCGCCAGGGAGGCCTGTCCAGGTCCGTATTCACTCTCGCGAGCCTGAGCAGACCCGTATAGCCCTATCGCCGCCCTCATGAGCAAACAGGAGAGTTCTCGCGAAGGAACACTCGGCGGCTCCCCCACACTGACGATTACCTCGCGCCCCATCGGCTCGCAAACCATAGGGACTACCTTCACGTGCCCACTCTTGTTCTTGAAGACGATCTTGCCATTCGGCTTCGAAAGAGGACCTTCGAATGGCGCAGCCGATTCTGCAACGGCCCGTGAGAACCACTTGATAGGAAGTGGTCTTGAGACGATGATGCGCCAATTCGGGTCCCCCGTTCGTAACTGCACGTCAACTTCCACCCACGTCCGACATGGAGAAAGAAGCGGGGCCGGTTTGAGGGAAGCAGAAGTTCCCGGCGCGAGTCGACCGATCTCCTCTCCTCTCAACTCGAGGAGACTGAGAAAGGCCACGGCCAATGTAGTGAGCAAACAGGTTCTGAGCACAGCCAACTCCTTTGTGTAGGTAAGTCTATCTATGAAACAAGAACTGGCGCGTCGGGCAGTCTGTTCCCGAAGGGCAAGCCGAACCTACTGCCCCGTCACACTTGGGGCAACTGCCGTTGCTGGGGACACAGTCGCCGCACGACCCTGAACAGGCGCACACTACATTGCGGGAGTCTTCCGCTTTGCAGAGCTCGGTCGAGCGCGTCGTGCAGTGTTCGTAGCAGTTGTATGTATTGCAATCCTCATATACGAGTTTCCACCAAGCAGTGCTGCCATTACACCTGCAACTCCCCCAGACACTCGTGCAGAAGCATCCTGGCGCTTCGTCATCACCATCGCATGGGCACAGTCTGGCACCTAGGTGGTCACATCCGCCACAGCATACAGGCCCTCCGGACCCTGTGCATCCGTAGACAGCAGGCAGAGGAGTGGGGTGATTGTAATAGTCAATCCCACAGTAGTAAGTCTCACCACCGTGGGAAAAACTCCCGCCTTCGCATCGGTTGAAGCAATCTGGGTCGCCGCATGTGCAACTAGCCAAGCCTTCGTTAGTGCTGTCCGTGCAGCCGATGCCACACGTGCACCTACTCGTCTTATCATTGCAGGCACAGTCGCAGTCTGCATCACTATCGCAGTTGTGACACGAGCTGTTCTTACAGTGAGGCTGTGTACTTCTCTCACATCTCCTCGACTCTTCGTTTCCGTCGTGGTCTGTGAAGCAGTAGCAGTACTCCACCCCTCCACAGGGCTGCTTGATCGGATCAGTAGAACAATGTGGTGGACACGAGCAACTGGGGTCTGTGCACGTACAGTCCTCGGCGCCAGTGCAGTCCACGAGCCCCCCGTTGCTGCACCTTTCGCATGTGCCACCGCCTGGACAATTCCCCCCGCAGTTCTCCTGCGAGCACCCGAGGTTGCTGCAGCCTGCTGATCCGCCAATCGGGCACCATTGGCAGTCGCCATCTGCAGCCGCGCAGCAGCCCCCCGCTCCGCACGTGTAGTATCCATCACACTCCTGATAGAACGGACAGCATTCGCAGCCGTTGCCCTCGCAGACACACGAGCAGTCGCACGGATTCTCATAACAGTCAAATATCTCGCACTGACACCAGCCCCCCTTTATCTCCTTCATCTCCTGGGGAGACAGCGCCCTTGCAGGCCGATGCCCCGGTGCACTCCTGCGACCCGCCGATGGGGCACCATACGTACATCCTCGAAAGCACCTCCCTTGCTTCATTCCTCGCAGCAGGAGCCTGCCGTCTTGGAGGCTGAAGCGGCGTCTGCTTCGGAGGGTACAGCGCCACATCCACATCCCTTCCCCTGGGTGGACTTGTCGCTTACGGCTGTGCCAGAGCTGGCAGAAGACCCGCAATTGGACGAGCCTCCGCAAGTGCCCTTCGCTTCGCTTCCTGCTATCAGCGCCGCATGGATAGCTGGGTTCGCGGCAAATTTCTCGGCAAGAGATTTGAAGCCGTGCTGAATCTGCGCCATCTCGTGCCCCTCCCGCTTAAGTCCCAAGACGGCAACGGCTGTGAGCCTTTGCGCCTCTGCGGGATTCAGCTTGTCTGACCTCAACGCTCCTTCGACCCACTCAAGCGTCGCCGACAGACTCACTTTCCCCAATTCTCGAGCAGCTTCTGAGCATGCGAATTCCCCTGCTTCGGACTCGGGATACAAGGCCCAGACCTTCTTGAGACCCTTCAATCTGCGGTCACCTTCCTCACAGTAGTATGCCATAAACAATAGGGCATACGATCTCAGACCATCCTGGCGAGCGGCCTTAGCCGCTTGCCTGAAGTAGCCTCGAGCTCGCCTCTTGTCGTGCCTCATAAAGGTCACACCTGACAACATTAGAAGCTCAGGCCCGACGTCGGTCACCTTCAGCCGTTGGCGTACTTCTGCAAAGTAGGATTCCCGTATGGGGAGCTCGTCCGTCAGAAAGCCCTCCGGCGTCAACCAGATCAGCTTCCGACCTGCGGGGTTGGCGGGGTCCTCCTCCAGTATCCCGGATATGTACTCTGCAGCCGCTGCAGGCTCCCCTTGCTTGCCAAGGATTCTGCCTGCATCTCTGACTACCTCCATCACGGCGGGAAGCTTTCCCGCAAGTTTCAACACAGGCAGTAATTCCTCGAGCGCGCCGGTGTAGTCCTCGCTCGCTTCACGCTTCCTTGCAGCCCTGACCGCGCTCTTCCATTCCTGGTCTTGAGGGCCCTGGGCGGAATTCGCCCCGCGCTCAGGCAGAATTACGTCTTCTGCGGATGCTCCACCGCACCCGCAGCTGTCTGTACGAGCCGACCCTCCCTCAATGGACGCGTCTGAGCCACAGCAGCTTGTAGATTGTGGCGCCGGGTTCCCAGGGGGCCTCGCAGACGGCATCGCAACTTCTCCCCCAGAGATGTTCAGGGATGCCTTGTTGCGCGGCAACTTCGTCTTGATTTCTCGCGACAACTCTTCGTAGCTCAGGGCTCTGCCTCCTTCTTCTGCCACGAGGCGCTCGGCCTCATCCCGCGAACTGCACGCAGCGATCAAGGTTCCCGCTCCACCCTCCGGAATGATGTATGTGGCCCCCTTCGCATCAGTAAGCTCCGAAGTGGTGAAGTCAAGAACCTGGGCAGAGACAACGTCACGTCCCACCTGCAATTCGTACTGAATGCCATGGCGTGGGCCGCAGAATGCCTTGGACGTCTCGTCCTTGAGCGTAACCACGTACTTCCAATCGCCACCGATCCTTCGCCCACACAGGGCGCATGTTTCCCCCACCTTTGAAAGACCCAGCCCTGCTCTCAGCTCTTGCCGGAGCACACTTCTCGCCCGATAAGCCAGCTCAGACCCCTCGCCAAAGGTCCGGACGACGCTCTTCAGGTAGTTGACGGCAAGTTCCGAGTGTGTCTTAGCCTCCTCGGCCTCACGAATTCCGAGTTGGAGAGCAGCATGTCCCCCAGACAGCCTCCCCGGATACTTCTGAGCCAGGTCTTTGCAGTAATCCCAGTAGCCCCGGGGCTCGCCCTTTGCCTTGTAGCATTCCTGCACCCAGTGAAGGCTGTGCCCAACGATGTCAGCTGTGCCTTCAAGAGGCCCCGGGAAGCCTTCTATCAGAGACTTGTAGGATGACATAGAGTCATCGTAACGCCCCATACGAAATTGCGCGGAACCAATAGCGCTGAGCGCAAGGCCGTCAAAGAGTTCATATCTTTCGCGGTCGGCACGAGCAAGAAGTCGGCACTCCTCCAAAGCCGAGATAGATCCCTCAAAACGGCCCTCCTCCGCCAATAGTCCCCCCAAGTACAAGTGTGCTAAGACCTTAACATCGGGATGAGAATCTTTCCCCGCGATAGCTTCCTTCAGGATCGCGACGGCTCCATCCCTATCACCGTTGGCGATTAACCCGAGTGCCGCATTCCGAAGTTCCCGCACCTCTTGGGAATCAGCCCGTGCTGACACGTACCTTCGACCGGCAGGGGAAGCATTGGGGCCTGCTTCCGTCTGTCCCTTCCAAAGAAAGGCGACAATGCACACAGCGGCTATGACAAAAGTCAGTCTCCTACAAAGCAACATCTCTCTTCCCTCCGACAAGCACACGTGCCGTTAATGGTGTCCAAAATGCCGGTTAGTATGAACTGGGGCCACCCGGGCAATTGCAGTAGTCATTGTTGCTACATGCGCAATTCACCCCCAAACAAAAACAAACAAACTCCACGCCGCACTCGTTGTCACATGCACCCCACCCACAGTACGTAGGACCGTGGTAGAAGCACCACATTTCGAAAGAGTGGCAACTCATCGTACTCGGAATGTAGCACTCGCAAGGATTGTCCCCACATCCTTGACAAACGGGGCAGTGGATACGGTCGACACAGTGCGGAGTGCCTACCACCGACCCATCATAGCCACAGCCGCAGTCGCAAGGTCCCCTTTGTCCGTCACAGGGGTAGCTTCCCCCAGGCTCCCGACAGATGGTCCCCGTACAGGCACAGTGATCGGCGGGGCAGTGGTTGTCCGGCCCCCCGCCGTTCTGACAGTCGTCAGTGTTACCACCACAATCTATCGTCCCGCTCTTGCTGCAGTACTCACACGGGCCATCATAGGCCGCGGCGCAGCAGTCATCACAGTCGTTCGTGTGGCAGTTGGGCGGCGTGCCGTTAGGACACCACGCACACGTTCCGTCAGCCACCACACAGCAATCGTTGGTCGAGCACCTGTCGGGGCCCGTGCAATCGCACGGACAGATCGGGCAGTCCGGCATGCCGCAAGTGTTTCCGTGGCCGCAGTAATGGCACCAGCAGGTACTGATGGGGTCGTTGCACGATTCACAGTCGCAGAGGTATCCGCCGATGACCTCCTGCATCTCGCTCCCGGGAAGCTCCCTGGCAGCCGCAGGCTTAGTGAGAAGCATTCCCACAGTCCCTGGAAAGGTCACAAGGCACAGAAGCACAAGTGCCATCAACGTTCTTCTTTTCGCTTTCATTCCTCCAACCTCCCCAACTCTGTCTCTGCCCAGGCGGCATAGTGGCTCCCTGGAAACCTGCTAACTATCTGCTGATAGGCCCAGAGGGCGGTTTCCTGATCGCCAAGCTCCAAACTGATGATACCCATGTCCCTGAGAGCCTGGGCTTCCCATTGGGTTCCAGGAAAGGTCTGGATGACCTTGTTGGCCCACTCGAGCGCCTTGGGGAGGTCGCCGACAGTCCTATATGCCCATACCAGGTACGCCATTGACTCGTCATGTGGGGCTTCAGGATATGCCTCAACAACGTCTAGGGCCATGCGCAGGGCGTCGTCCGTCCTGCGTTGCAGGTTGTAGCAGTCCCGCTTCACTGACTTCGCACTGATGAACAAGGACCTGTCTGGCTCCCGCCCAAGTACTTCATCAGCGCAGGTGTTGGCTTTCTCGAAATCGCGGGACAACATGTAGAGTTTTCCCAGCGCCAATAGCTGAACGGAGGACCCTTCGGCTAAGACACAGCCTCCCTCAGCGAACTCGAGCCACTCCGTCGCGAAGGCACGCAATGTGCCCCCGGGATTCTCCTCCAACACCGAATTCAGGAACTGCTTGAGCCCATCAATCTCCTCGCTCACGATCGCATTGGCGACTATTCCGTTAATGCGCGCAGCCTCGCTCTCAAGCTCCTCGGTCGAGAGGAGTGGCATTGCTGCAAGGAAGTGCTGGAACCTGTCCTGGATAGTTTCCGGGTGAAGCCAGCTGGCGAGGCAGAGATGCGCCCGGCCTGCCGCCACTGTCCCAGGGCTCTCGGCAATCACTTCCTTATACAACTGCCTAGCCTGTTCAGGGCTGTAACCTCCGACACATGGACCGCCTGTGGAGTAGAGTT
>CAZBND010000030.1:0-2078 GCA_964493415.1 uncultured Planctomycetota bacterium
AAAAACCCCACTCGCCCGCCTTGGGCGAGTGGGGTTCTAACTGTCAACCGGCCTTCCGTTCTACGGACTAGGCGTAGACGTGCCCTTGAGGTAAACGTCTCCCGCGGGGGAGATGTAGGCCACCACGCTCCCGGCGAGGTTCTTGACGATGAAAGACCCCAGCGGCGGCGTCAGCGTGCTCTGGTTCTCCCACACGTATCCCGCCAGCAGCAGGTTCCCGCTCGTGTCGATCATCGCTACCACCGCCCCCCTCGTGTCCTTCACCAGGAACTCCGTACCAGTCGTCGCCGTCGGCGCCGTGTTCTCGATGATTATCCCCGTCAGCACCATGTTCCCCGAATAGTCAATCGACGCCACCGTGGTGCCCGACAGGTTCTTCACCTGGAATGCCGCTGGCGACACGCCGATCGAAATGTAGCAGGTCATCGAAGGCCCGGATAGCGAAACCGCCGAAACGTCGATTGGCGTCGATGCCCCGCTGTACAGCCTCGAGTTCGGCGTCGTCGTGTCGTCGAAGTCGGTCAAGAAGCCCGCGTAGTAGTAATGGTGCCGGTTGCCCCGGTTCGCTAGCGTATCGAGCTCGCTGTACCCGAGAATCGCCTCGTTCGCTTCCTCTAGATCGACCAGCTTATGGTTCTCGTCTTGGTTCCCGCCCATCGAGTTGTCGATATGCCAGATTGCCAGTCCGCCTCCCCCTGCTCCTCCCGAAGTGTAATTGAACCACCGGTACAGCCCCGCATCGAATCCCGTCAGTTGCCGGTTCTCTATCAGGAAATACTGGTTCGGGTCCGAAGTCGTCAGTTTAAGAGCCGAGTAGCCGCTCGAGCTCGTTTCGTTCAGCACGTACGTCCCGTCGGAGGGTACGACCACGGGTGTGGAGAATCCCAGATACTCCTTCGACCATGCGCACATGTGCGTCGGCGTGGCTCCGGCGTAGTCTCCCGACGCGCCTCCCCACGAGCCCGACCCCATGACCCCGTGTCCGCCTATTCCCTCAGACCCGCCGTTCGTATCGTACAGGTCGGGGAGTCCGATGTCGTGTCCCAGCTCGTGGCACAGAATCCCAATCGTCCCCATGTGTGTCGAGTGCAGCTCCCCCTGCTGAGTGTATCCTCCGCCGTATGATGCCGACGAGACGTACACTCCGTCCAATTGCGGGGCCGGCACCGTTCCCCACAGCGACCATCTATGCCCCCACACGCTCGGGGTCCCGCCGCCCCCGTACGACGCCTCGTAACCGGCGATTATCGTCACCACGTGCAGCTCGTTCACCGACAGCCCCCCGTTCAGGTCGCCGTCGAAACTCGAGAAGTTGACGAACGGATCCGCCATGATGAGCGAGTCTCTCACGATCTGACGGTTCGCGTCCCCCGTAGAGCCGCCCGTGTTGGGGTGATCGTAGGGGAGGGTTACCGTCACGACCCCGTCGGGCGTTCCGTCCGACTCCGACGCCGGCGTAAAGTAGAACGAGTTGTACGAGACCTCATTGTAGTACGTGCGCACCGTCTTCCCCGAGAGCCCGAACACCGCATTCGCCCAGTTTGCGACCGTCGTCGTCAGCGTCCTGTTTCGGAACTGCACCAGCAAAACCAGCACCGGCTCGGGACCCGATGGTGCCGCCAGAGGTTCCAATTCCCCCTCGGGAACGAGTTGCGGGGACCCGCTCGGCCCGAGCTTCGGCACGTCCGAGACCGACGCCGCTGCCGCAGGGGCCTTATCTATCCCCACCTTCGCCGCAGTCGGAGCCAGGGCACCCGCACTCATCGCAGCGTAGTACCAGAACCCGTCGCTCCCACGCACGACCAGCGCATCATCGCTGCTCACCCAGTTCTTCCACTCGTCGCCCCCCTGGCGCGCCACGAAGGTAGTCCCGTCCGGCTGGGTATACGTCATCGGCTCATCCAGCGCCGGCACCGCGTGTGTCCGGGATACCGGCAGAAGCATTGCCGCAAGGGCGGCCATCAGCAGCACTGTAATCCTCACTCTGGAATGTCGTTTTGCCGGCTTGGCCGCTCCACCGCAGAGATGATGAATGCTCACATTCGTCCCCCCTTCGCTTCTAAGGCCCTATCGTGAAT
>CAZBND010000030.1:2178-9976 GCA_964493415.1 uncultured Planctomycetota bacterium
CTGCGCCCAATCAAATTACATTGCAGACCAGCCCCCGTGTCAAGCCTAAATCCTCCCCTTGTGGTCTCTCCAACATCACGGCTCACCCCAGAACACGCGCGAGGGCAAGTCCTCATGAGAGAGAACCTGCCCTTTGGTGACCCCGACGGGATTTGAACCCGTGTTGCCAGATCGAAAATCTGGAGTCCTAAACCAGGCTAGACGACAGGGCCGCTATTTCTTCTTACTGGGTGAGGACAGGAGGACTCGAACCTCCGACCCACGGCTTAAAAAGCCGTTGCTCTACCAACTGAGCTATGTCCCCCTCAGACTTCCATCAGCTCGTTGACTTTGGCTTCCAAAACTTTGTCTATATCTTCGATGAATTTGTCAGTGAGCTTCTGGACCTCGTCCTTCCCCCGGTAGGCCTCGTCCTCTGTGATCTCCGAATCACTCTTCGCCTTGTCAATGTGCTTATTGGCGTCGCGTCGTATGTTCCTGATCGACTGTCGGCTCTGCTCCGCCAGCTTCTTCACCGCCTGCACCGTGTGCTTCCTCGTCTCCTCGCTCAACGGCGGTATCGGCAGCCGTACCAGCTTCCCGTCCGATGTCGGATTTATCCCAAGCTCCGAAGTCATTATCGCCTTCTGTATCGGCCCGATCGAATTCGGATCGTATGGCTTTATCACTATCAGCCTTGGGTCCGGTATCCCGATATTCGCTATCTGCCTCAGCGGTGTCATGTTCCCGTAATACTCGACCCGAATGTTCTCGACCAGCCCCGGCGTCGCGCGACCGCCCCGAATCCCTCTTGCCTCCTCTTTGAACACCTCCAGCGTCTGCTCCATCTTGTCTTCGGCTTCCAGTTGAATTTCATCAAGATCCATCTTCACCGCTCCAGACAAGCGTCCCTATTTCCTCCCCGCGTACGGCCCGCAGCAGGTTGGAAAGGGGCCTCATGCTGAACACCCGAATCGGCACCCCATGCTCCCGGCAGATGGCCACCGCCGCCGCGTCCATAAAGCCCAGTTGCTTCTCCAACACCTCGGCGTACGTAATTCTATCATACTTCTTCGCCTCCGGGCAAGCTCGCGGGTCCGCGCTGTAAACACCATCCACCTTCGTCCCCTTCAGCACCACCTCCGCCCCCAGTTCCCCCGCCCTCAGCGCCGCTGCGGTATCCGTGGTCACCAGCGCATTCCCCGTTCCGCCCGAAAGCAGGATCGCGCTACCTTCCTCGAACAGCTCCCTTGCCGCTTGCGGCTCGTAATGCGCAACGAACGAACCCACCGCGAAAGCGCTGAACAGCTTCACCCGCACCCCAAGCTTCCTCAACGACGCCTCCAGCGCGAGTCCGTTCAACACCGTCGCCACCATCCCCGTCTGGTCGGCCCTCACCCGATCGAACCCCAGCGCCTCCAGGTCCTTCCCCCTCACCAGGTTCCCCGCTCCGACGACGACCGCAAGCGTACACCCCGCTCTGTGCGCCTCGGCGATCTCCTCCGCAAGCGGCACTACCGCCTCCGGCGCTGTACCCAGTTCCCCGGGTGCGCACAGCAGCTCGCCGCTTACCTTCAGTACCGCTCGCTGGTACGGCATAAGGGAGGACTTTCGATCTCAGTCGCTCAGCGCGAAACGGCAGAACCGCCTTATCACGATGTTCTCTTTCGTCTTCGTGATAAGCTCACTCAGAAGGTCTTTCACCTTCACCGATTCGTCGCGTATGTACGGCTGATCGAGGAGGCATTTCTCCTCGTAGAACTTCTGCAGCTTCCCCTCGATTATCTTCTCCACCACGTGCTCCGGCTTACCCTCTATCTGCGCCCGGTAAATCTCCTTCTCCTTCTCGATCACCTCCGCCGGCAGGTCTTCCTTCGACACCGACAGCGGCGCAGCCGCCGCAACCTGCATGCATAGCTCCTTGAGCAGCTTCTGGAATTCCTCGTTCCGCGCAACGAAATCCGTCTCGCATCGCAGCTCCACCATCGTCCCTATCGTCCCGTTCATGTGAATGTACGCCCCGATCGCCCCCTGCGACGTCTCCCGTGCCCCCTTCCTCTCCGCCGTCTTGATCCCCTTCTTCCGCAGGCACTCGATGGCCTTCTCGATGTTCCCCTCGGTTTCCGTGAGCGCCTCCTTGCACTCCATTATCCCTGCCGCCGTCTTGTCGCGTAGCTCTTTCACCAATTGAGCCGATATCTTCACGTCTGCCATCGTGTGCGCTTCCTCCTATGACCCTTGGGTGCCTCGCTCTTTCCCGTGCTCCTCCTTGGGACCGGGCGCGGTTGCCGTGGCGGCCGCCGCAGGGGACTCGCTCGTCGCCGTGGCCCTGCCTTCGCCCGTTTTCCCCTTCGGCTTTGCCTCGGACCCGCCCGGCACCGTCTTCCCTTCCGTCCTTGCCGCCACCCCCTCCATTATCCCTCTTGTCAGGTGCGTCAAGATCGCCTGGATCGATCTCATCGCGTCGTCGTTTGCCGGGATTGGTATGTCGATCATGTCCGGGTCCGAATCAGTATCAAGGATGCCCACCACGGGAATGTGCAGCCGATTCGCCTCCCTCACCGAGATCGCCTCCCGCCGCGGATCCACCACCACCAGCGCACCGGGAACCTCCGCCATGTTCCGTATCCCGTGAAGGTTCCGAAGTATCCGCCGCTTCTCCCGCATCAGTCGCGATATCGCCTTCTTGCTGTAGCTCCGCAACGTCCCGTCTTCCTGCATGCCCTCCAGTTCCCGCAGCCTGCTCAGACGGCTGCGGATCGTTTCGTAGTTCGTCAGCGTTCCTCCCAGCCACCTCTCGTCAACGTAGTGCATCTGGCACTCTTCCGCGTTCGCAAGCACCGTTGCGCGAGCCTGACGCTTCGTCCCCACGAAAAGCACGTCTTGACCCTTCGCCACTATGTCCGAAAGGAATCTCATGGCGCGGATCATCCCCTTCACCGTCTCACGAAGATCTATTATGTGAATCTGATGCCGCTTGCCGAATATGTACGGCATCATCTTCGGATTCCATCGGCTCACCCTGTGCCCGAAGTGAACCCCCGACTGAAGGAGTTCCTTCACGTCAATGTCCGCCAACCCTCACCTCCTTGATGAGAAACACAACATATGACCGGGGGAACGAAACGCTTGGAGACGAAACCACCCAGCGTAAATCTGGAGTTTACCTTCACATACGCGCACTGTCAATCCCAAAACCGATGCCCATTTTCTCTCCCTGCGCTCACACCCTCCAACCGCGGACCCGCTGTTTCCCCCGCGCTCCCAGTTGACCTCGCATTGCAGAACGGCGATAAATACTCTGCGGCACAGCCGGCGGCTGCCGACCACCGCTAAATGGAGGAAACAGCTTGCCTACCATAATCGACCTGAACGGCGCGTGGGACTTCCGTATGCTCTACCCGGAAAGTGCTCAGAATCTCCCTTCGGAAGCCGCTCCGGGGGCTGCTACCGCTCCGCGCGCCTCCGACTTCATGCAGGCCCGCGTCCCCGGCTGCGTTCATCTAGACCTCATGCGCCACGGCCTCATTCCAGACCCGTTTCGCGGAAGGAACGAGCACGAAGTCCAGTGGGTCGCTCAGCGCGACTGGGTCTATCGTAGGACGTTCGCCGTGCCTGAGCACTTCCTCTCGCACGAGCGCGTGGACCTCCTCTTCGAAGGTCTCGACACCTTCGCCCGCATCCATCTCAACGGCAAGCTCACCGGCTCGACCGACGACATGTTCGTCCCGTGGCGCTTCGACGCAAGAGAGGCCCTCCAGGAGGGGCGGAACGAGCTGGAAGTCGCCTTCCTCTCCCCCGTAGTGCAATCGCGGCGACTCAGCGAGAAGTACGGCAAGCTCAACGGGCCCTTCGATACCCACTGCGTTTGCACCCGCAAGGCCCATTACTCCTACGGATGGGACTGGGCTCCCCGCCTGCCCACCTCCGGAATCTGGAAGGCCGTCCGCATCGAAGCCTGGGACTCCGCTCGCCTCTCCGGAATAGGCTATCGGACTTCGCTCGACGAGTCCCTCGCCCGCGTGGCGCTGGCAATTGACGTCCATTCAACTCGCCGCGAGGAGGTGCGCCTATGCGCTTCTCTCTCCCGCGGCGAGTGGTCCGCGCGAGCCCACCTCGACGTTCGCCTGGACCAAGGGCATAACCAGGCAAACCTCGAAATCCCTGTGGACGTTCCCGACCTCTGGTGGCCCAACGGAATGGGCGAACCCTCCCTCTATTCCCTCCACCTCGTTCTCGAACGCGACGGCTCTCCTCTCGACGACCTCACCATTCCCGTCGGCTTGCGCTCGGTCAGGCTCATCGAGCTCGACGAGGAGCGCCACGGCTCCTTCCTCTTCGAGATCAACGGCCGGAAAGTTTTCTGCAAGGGCGCTAACTGGGTTCCCGCCGATAGCCTCCTCCCGCGCATCTCCCCGCAGAGGTACGACGCGCTGGTAAAGGCGGCCCGCGACGCCAACATGAATATGCTTCGCGTCTGGGGCGGCGGCATCTACGAGGACGAGGCCTTCTACAACGCCTGCGACCGCTACGGCATCATGGTCTGGCAGGATTTCATGTTCTCCTGCGGCGAGTACCCCGAAGCCGACGACTTCCTCAGCAAGATCAGACGCGAGGCCGAGCTCGCCGTCTCCCGCCTCAGGCGACATCCTTCCATCGTACTCTGGTGCGGCAACAACGAGTGCCTCTGGAACGTCTGCGGCCCAAAGGCCAAGAACGCCTCAGGCTCCGGCAAATCGATCTACTACCACATCCTGCCCGAAGTCTGCGCCGGACTTGACGGCACGCGTCCCTACTGGCCCGGCAGCCCCGCAAGCTCCCGCGAGACGCTCGAAGACCCCGACTCCCCCCAAATGGGCGACCAGCACCTCTGGTCGGTTTGGAGCGGCTGGCAGGACTACTCCGGCTACGCCCGATTCGACGGCACTTTCCTCAGCGAGTTCGGAATCCAGGCTCCTCCCGACACCAAA
Source organism: uncultured Planctomycetota bacterium (assembly GCA_964493415.1). Taxonomy (GTDB): domain Bacteria; phylum Planctomycetota; class DG-23; order CAZBND01; family CAZBND01; genus CAZBND01. The sequence continues at coordinate 7,128 of CAZBND010000030.1, forward strand.
ACCATCCGCGCCTTCTCCGACGTTCCCATCCCGCCTTCCGACATAACCGCCCTCGAACACCATAACAAGCAGGACGAAGGCTACGAGCGCATCTATCGGTTCCTCGCAGGCCATTTCAGAGTGCCTTCCAACCTCTACGACTTCGCCTACCTCGCCCAGCTCAATCAGGCCGAGGGGCTGAAGCGCGGCGTCGAGCACTGGCGAAAGCGCATGTACCGCACAGCCGGTACCCTCTTCTGGCAGTTCAATGACTGCTGGCCCGCCGTAAGCTGGTCCGTACTCGATTACTACCTTCGCCCTAAAGCCGCCTACTACTACGCGCGACGCTTCTTCGCTCCCGTCTTGCTCCTTCTCCAAAAAGATGAAGACGTCGTCAGCATTTGGACGGTCAGCGACCGCCGGGAAACCTTCGACGCCCGACTCGAAACCAGGCACATCTCCACTCGCGGCCCTGAGTTTGCCTCCACCATTGACGATATCCAGGTCCCTCATGGGGCGAATCTCGCCGCCGAGATCGTCTGCGACACCGTCCGTCCCGAAGAAGACCTCATCGCGGCACGCCTGCTCCTGGGTGACGAGACCGCCGCTCAGGCCACCCTTCTCTTCGTCGAGCCCAAGCACCTCTACCTACCCCCGACCCGGATTCATTACCGTCTGGATGAATCCCCCGACGGACCAATTACCCTCACCCTCTCAGCCGACAAATTCGCCAAGGACGTGCGCATCTCGATCCCCGCCTTCGACGCCGCCTTCAGCGACAACTTCTTCGATCTCCTCCCCGGTTGGGAGAAGAGCGTCAAAATCGATCTCCCTCCCGGCGCTTCCCTCTCAAGCCTCAGGGAGGGCCTCGCCATAACCCACCTTGGATTGATTCGCTGACGCCCTAGCTCCTCTGGCCGGCAGCAGGGGAGTCCCCGTTTGCTTCCCCTTTCCCCCTGTTCCCCGCGCGGTATAATCAACATAAGTCCCTTTTTTTCTTGACACATCGGCAATAACGACATAAGTTGCCCTTGGTGCAGCGGCTGGTTTTTCGGGATCGGGCGGCGGGGTCCGAGTCCTTGCAAGGCGCGGATTCGCGAATGCGGAGGTAACAGCGGCAGCGGGCGGTGTCTGGTTATCTGTCGCGCGTAGTAGCCTGAAGACGGAGGCCGCAGGCTCCACCTGCGTCCCCTTCAGGCATGCGAAGAGGCGCTGCGATGAAGACCGCCAGGGCCAAAAAGCGCTTCTCCCCTGATTTCAAGCGCATCGCATGGTGTTGCGGCTATCTCGGCATACTTGGGCTGCTCTGGGGCGTCTGGTTCGGCTACATGGCCCGAGAAAAGCCCGCTTCCGATGCTTCACTCCAACTGCCCTCTGACCGATCAGCTCAGCCCGAAGCTCTCCAAAGCCGCCAAACCACCGGCCAAGAGCCCGCACTCTCTCCTTCCGCCGGCTCCGTGAAACTCCCCTTTTCCGTCATCCGCGAAGCGATGCTTTCACTCCGTGGCCGCGCCCGCAAACAGTACGCCGCCATGCTCAAGGGAAAGCGCGTCCGATGGGCCGGTTGGGTCCATGGCGTAAAAGAGCACCGCCGCACCGGCCTTCAACTCCACATCGATATGGACGCAGCCTCCGACATGGACGCCGCCTACGACGTTTCCTTTCGGATAACCCCCGACGAAGCCGCCAAGATCAAGGAACGCCGCCCCATCGTCTTCGAGGGAATCATCGACTCCATATCACTCGACCGCAACTGCATCGTCGAATTGAACCCAGGATTCGTCATCAGCCAGCCGGGCGGATGATTCTTCTTCCGTTCCTCTCGGCACGTAGGTGGGAAATCCTCTCGCGCGACGTCCAAAAACGGAATAGAACCACAGCGCCCCATCAGTCCCCGATGTGCCAGATGATCGACAGCCCCGAGCCGAAGTGCGGCCCCCATCTCGAATGATGTCGCCTCGACCAGCCTACGTGCCCGTACGGCCAGTAACCGTGCGGGTATCTCCGATGCCGATCCCACCAGTACACAGGAGCCCCATACCCGATCCCCCACCTCACCTGCGGACTCGTCTGCCATTCCACCGACGTCGCCAGCCCCACGCCGTGGTTGCTGATGTATATCCGGCTGTTGACGTCCGGTTCGCTTGAGACTTCCCTCCGCTGAATCTCCCGTGGAGGCGTCGCGAGCTTTGGCGAAGTCTGCTCGTAGATGTATGTCTCCCCCTCCGCCCGTTCATTCCGCGCCGCGAGTCTCGGCTCACCGACCCTTCCGCCCACCGCACCAACCCCGCTGAGCGATCCCCCGCGTCCGTACAACGTCACCTTGCAGAGCTTATCCTGCTGCGCGTAGAGCGCCGGGATTCTCGTCGTGCCGCGCACCGTCGCCCCTTTGCCCTTCCGGATCGGCGGCTCCACTGGATGCCACTCGCTCACCAGCGTCCGCCCCTTCGCGTCGGTGATCTCCACCTTCAGCTTGTCCACGCTGGACTCTCCCATCCGATCCCCGTCCACCGCTACCGCCCACTCCACTCCCGGCCCTCCGGACGACACCGCCCCCGCGCTGACCGAAACCGCCTGCTCCGCCTCCGCCGTTCCATCCGCCCCAAAGCACGGAAACATCGCAATTAGCATTAAGGCAAAAAGGGAAATAACGATCTGCCGAGCCATCTTGCGCCCTCCCTTCGCAAAACCGGTACGGGCGGAAGCACACCTGCTCTCCACCTATATTCTACCTCAATCGACCTTCCCTGCAAGGCCCTTGCACCATCCCGCCGGCCTTCCCCCAGGACGCGAACGCTCCTCGACCCTGCATCGCAAGTGGGCGAGGTGGGATTCGAACCCACATGGGCCTTGCGGCCCGACGGATTTTA
>CAZBND010000030.1:10076-13653 GCA_964493415.1 uncultured Planctomycetota bacterium
GTGGGCGAGGTGGGATTCGAACCCACATGGGCCTTGCGGCCCGACGGATTTTAAGTCCGACGTGTCTACCATTCCACCACACGCCCGAAATGACGCGACGGCTTCTCAAAGCCTCTGAGGAACCTCAAATCCGCCTGCCCGATTCAGGCATTTGAGATACGAGGCGCCACCCGGATTCGAACCGGGGATCGAGGATTTGCAATCCTCTGCCTTAGTCCGCTTGGCTATGGCGCCGGTACGCAGAATTATACCTGTCCCCTCGACTTGGCGTCAAGCTCCGTCGCTCCCGTCGCCTTCCCCGCTAACCTCTCCGCCGCCTCAGCCGCACAATCCACTGTCATGACAATCCCCTCTCTTGACCTCCGAAGACCATCGGCGTACAATGGCGCTACCGGTCGTCGGACAGATCAGGCAAGGAGGCCTTGATGACTCCTGAAGCGGACCCCTTCGAAAAGTTCCGCCAGAGGAAGCTGGCTGAGAACCAAAGGCAGAAGAAATACGATGCGTCGCATGGTGAGGTCGCGGGCGACCTCGACCCCGACACCGACCGCATCCTCAAAGAGGACATCGGCACAGGTGAGCATTTCTCCGAAAACCGGCCCAAGGGCTTCGAATCGCACAGGTATCCCCAGGTGAAAAAGAAAATCGAATACCGCAAGCCCAAAGGCTTTCAGACCCATCGATACGACACCGCGAGAGAGACGGAGTAGCACGCTTGCCCAGGGCCTGGAAGTTCGGCGACAACGTCAACACCGACGAGATCATTCCCGCAACCGCTCTGGTTGCGACCGACCCCGATGAGTTGGCCAAGAGCTGCATGGCCACCCTCCGCCCCGGCTTCAGCCAAATCGTTCAGCCCGGAGACATAATCGTCGCGGGCGCGAACTTCGGCTGCGGCTCGTCCAGGGAGCACGCCCCGGTATCCATTCGCGGCGCAGGCATTGCCGCCGTCGTCGCCAAGAGCTTCGCTCGCATCTTCTTCCGAAACAGCATCAACGTCGGACTTCCCATCGTCGAATGCCCTGACGCCGTCGAACAAATCTCCGAGGGTGACGAGGTACGCCTCGACCTCGAAAACGGAACCCTCGAAAACCTCACCACCGGAAAGTCCTACTCGTTCGAGAGATTCGGCGGAGAGGTCGGCGAGATCGTGCGCGTGGGCGGATTGATGAACTACGTCCGAGAACTCATCCGTCGCGACGAAGGCGGCACCGCGTAACACCTTTCCCCGCTGATTGTCCCTGACCTCCCTTTACTTCACGCTTCCGGTTCCACCGCCGGCATGACCTTCGCCAGCTTCATCGAGAGTCCGTCCAGAAGCCTCATCGCCTTCGCGTAGTCCCCCGCGCAGAACGCCGGCAGCACCTCCTCCAGGTACTTCCTGCGCGGCCCGTGTGTCTTTGAGGCGATCTCCGGATCGGCCCTGCCGCCACGCATGATATACGAGAGGAACTCGTACTGCCGCTCGCACGCCTTCAGAAATTCCCTCCGCCTTTCCGCATTGTAGGCCAGAAAACCCTCGGCCATCGCGGCTATCCGCTCGACCATGGCCTTCACGATCTCCCGCCCCAGTTTCCTCGAAGCCCCAGTCCTCGGATCTTGCCCTCCCACTCCCACCAGCGGCTCGCTCATATCCTTCGGCAGCCTGTCCATCTCCACCAGTTCCGGCCTCAGCGCCCACAGGATCGACGTCTCCCACTTCGCCGCGTGATCGCCGTGATATCCGAGGTCCGCTACCACCTCGTACTCGGGGAACGCATAGACAATCGCGCCGCCGTTATACATCTGGCTCAGCGCCGCCTTCTTCACCGCACGAAGCTGCCCCATCCCGTAGTGCCCCGTGATCGTGATGATCACCCCGAACCCGATCCTCTCCAGCTCGCGGTACACGTTCTCCAGGATCGGCACGACCAGAATGCTCTGAAGGTTCTCCGGCTCCGACCGCACCGTCCACGGTTGATGCAAGCCTCCCATCGCCCAGTAATTTGCCGGCGTCACCACGCCCCCGCTCTTCTGCGCGCATCGAAGCGAAAGCTCGTGCGCCTTCACCGCGTCGTTTCCCAGCGCAAGGTGCACCCCGTGCCACTCCAGCGTCCCGCACGGAACGTAAACGATGGGCTTGCTTGCCACCACCCGCTTCATCTCGTGCGGCAGCATCTCCTCGTATCGCACTTTCTTCGCCATTCGTCCCTCCTTCATCAAACGATTGATACTACGCCCGGCGCGGGATGCTGTCAACCACGCCGCCGCTCCGCTTCTCTTGCGCCTTTCGCCCTTGCCTCCTGGCCCGTCCGCATGTATATTATCCCCTTGATGATTTCCACGTTCGTGGTTCTTGACCTCAAGCGTCGCAATCTGGCTCGAGCATTCAGGAGGATCGTCATGTGGTATCGGCGCTTTCGCACTCTCGCGGTGTTAGCCTCGGCCGGCTTGCTTTTCCAGATGTTTCTCCCCTCCGTCGTTGCCGGCGAGCTTGCGGATAAATCCGATCCACCGCCCCTTGCTCCCTATCCCGCCACCTGGGCCTTCCGCATTGCTCTGGCCGAGCCCGGCGAGAGCGTCGTGGGCTTGATCTATGGTACCGCCTCGGTCGGCGGAGACGGCACCGGCACCTATACCGGCACTATCGAAGAAACCGGCGCCACCCCCTCTCCCATCAGCGGCACCATCTCCATGTCCGTAGACCCCAGCGGCAATACCGTCGTCATCGATACCACCGACCCTGAGTTCTCCGTCCCTATGGACAACGGCATTATCGACCCCGACGAGAACTTCGTCATCGGTTGCCAGTCGGGTTACGGCGAGGCCACCGTGCTCTTCGTCATGGTCCGCGTCGGCAGCGGCTACTCCACCTCCGATCTCGCGGGCACTTGGGCCATTCACACTATGGGCCTAAACCCCGACGGAACCGGCTCCGGCTGCACGAACGGTGACATCATTCTCGACGCTTTGGGTCACGGCACGTACGACGTCAATTTCGAGGATACCGACGGCGGCTCCGGCTCGGAAAGCGGAACCGTCTCTCTCTCCGTTGATGGCTCCGGAAACGTTACCGCCATTGATACCACCGGCGGAGGCTCCGACATCCTGTTCGATAACGGCATACTCAGTCGCGACAAGAACCTCATCGTCTTCTCCGCACGCGACGAATCCGACGACATCGAGTTCGGCTTTCTCGTCAGACGCGGCACCGATTACCAGGCGGGAGACGTCGCCGGAAACTGGGTCTGCCACGCCGTGTCCTATCCGTCGGATTCCACCGACACGGGCACTCTCGCCGCCACGCTCATGGCCGATGCCTCCGGCCCCGCCGTGGTCAACGGTGTCGAGCTCGATCAGACCGGCTTGAACGAGATGGTCTCAGGCCTCATGGCGCTGACTGTCGATTCCCAGGGAACCGTCACGCTTACGGATGCGTCGGAAGAGCCGCCCGAAGTAGTCTTCGACAACGGCACCTTGAGCTCGGACAAGGACTTCTGTGTCGCCTCCTACATCGACGAGGATGACGTCGAATTCGTGGTGGCCGTCAGGGACGGAAAGGGATTCGCCCAGGCAGACTTGGCCGGTCAGTGGGAGA
>CAZBND010000030.1:13753-32223 GCA_964493415.1 uncultured Planctomycetota bacterium
AGCCTCCTCGCCACCGGCCCCGGCGCTCCTTGGTGGGGGAGGGGGGCAATGACCGTCGCCTCCGGCGGCTCCGTCTCCGGCACTCTCAATAGGTACGGCGGCGGTTCCGATTCCCTCTCCGGAACCATGAGTATCAACATGTTCTCGGGCATCATCTCCTGGAACGGCAGGTTCGGCGACTTCCGCGCCGTCCTCGATTCGGGAAAAACCGTTATGGTATGGACCGACACCTGGGACGAGAACTACGCCGGCGCTCCCGCCGACGGAACCAGCGAAATCGCCGTCCTCCTCAAGCGCGCCGGCTCCTACTCCGCTTCCGACCTCGCCGGACTCTGGCAGATCAACAGCCTCCTCTCGGGTCCGCAAGCGCCCGGCTGGTCCAGGGGCTACGCCCTGGTTCACGACGACGGTCTCTTCGTCGGACACCTCATCGATTTGGACGGCTCCGCCCGCTGGTACGCGGGGCTTCTCTCCATCGACGGCTCCGGCATAGTGACCCTCTCCGGAAACCCCACCTTCAGCGGAGCCATGGACGCCGGCAAAACCGTCATCGCCGCCACCGAGACCCTCATGGACGCCTACGCCTCCTCCCAGCTCGACCTGTGGGTCAAGGTCGGCGACTCCAAGTGGTTCGAAATGTATCCCAAAAACCCCGAGGTCTCCGTCGGAGAATATCTGAACTTCACCGACACCCTCGGCCTCGGCGACTACGTGCTCGACAATAACGACTCCGGCGGCACCATCGCCCCCGACACCGGCCTTTACCGCGCCGGCTCCACGGGTGACGTCCTCGATATCGTCGGCTCCGATATCGCTCAAGGGCACGCCGTCTCCATCGTACGTGTCATCTCGGCTCCTAGAGACCCCGGCGTGCCCGGCCCGCCAACCTCGATGGACGTGAACGGCAGCGGCATCGGCATCGACGACGTCATCCTCATGCTCCGCCACGTGGTTGCTCTCGAATTCCTCGACGAAATGCAGCAGTACGCCGCCGACTTCGACTGCGACGGGGCCGTGACCATCAGCGACGTGATCAACGCTCTTCGCGTCGCCGTCGGGCTCGAACCCGTTCCATAACTTATTCGGCCCGCGCTATTGCCTTCCTGCTCTCGTCGCAGTAGCTTATCCGGGACATGTGCGTCCCCTGGCCCAACCCACCGTATGCAGGAGGAAAGCATTGGCAAATCGTAAAAGCGGCTCCCCCCGCTCCGTCTCCGTTTCACAAGTCCGCGCAGACGTAGCCATCCATCGCGACGAGTGGGGCATCCCCGCCGTATTCGCCTCCAACCACTACGACCTCTTCTTCGGACACGGCTACGCCATCGCTGAAGACCGCCTTTTCCAGATGGAGGTCAGCCGACGCGAGACTTGGGGACGCATGGCCGAAGTGTTCGGCGAGAAGTTCCTCGAATCCGACAAGAAGGCTCGCATCCTCGGCGCACGCCGCCGCGCCCTCCGCAAAGCAAAGCTCCTCTCCCCCTATTTCCGCGAAATATTCCACGGCTACGCCGACGGCCTCTCAGCCTACATCGAAAGCCACGACGTCGCGCAGCGGCAGGGCTTCAAGGAATTCGGCTTTACCCCCGAGCCCTGGACGTTGGAAGATGTCTTGACCGTCAGCGAATCCACCCACTTCATGGACCTCGGCAGCCGGCCCTGGGACTTGTACAAGAAAGTGGGGCTCGAACTCGCTCGCGAGATCTATCCGCTCTGGCCCGACGACACCCCCGTCGTCGTTCCCGAATCCGAAATGGCCAAGAACAAACAGCTCTACGCTCGCCTCAAAAGCATACCCTCCGAGCAGCGTAGGGGCCCCGCTCCAGTCCACGAGCGCTCCACCACCGGCAGCAACAACTGCGTCGTCACCGGCTCGAAATCCGCCACCGGCAAGCCCATCCTTCTCGCCGACCCCCAGATGTACCCCTCCAGAGTCCCGCAGCGCCTTCACGAAATCGTCCTCCACGGCGGCGACTTCCACGTCCGCGGCATCACCTTTCCCGGCAGGCCGGGAATCATGGTCGGCTTCAACCGCAACTGCGCCTGGGCCGTCACCGGGCTCGGCGGCAACCGATCCGACCTCTTCCAGGAAAAGCTCCATCCCCAAAACCCCGACGTCTACCTCTATCGCGGCAGGTGGGAGCCCGTCGAAAAACGCACCGAGATCATCAAGGTCAAAGGTGGCGACGACGTCCTTCTCGAAATCCGCTCGACCCATCACGGGCCGCTCTGCGGCGGATACTTCGGCGAAACCGACGGCGCTTTCGCCCTCCAGCACGTGATGAGCCAAACCGACGACACCGCCTCGCTTCCCTATCTCCGCCTTAACACCGTCACGAATTACGACGAATTCGTCCGCGCCGTCAGCAAATTCGAGGCCACCACCGGCCATCTCATATTCGCCGACCGCGACGGCAACATCGCTTACTCCCCCGCAGGCAAGTTCCCCCGCCGCCCCGCCGGCCACTACTGGGGACCCGTTCCCGGCTGGGACGCCGAGTTCGAGTGGGACGGCTTCGTCCCCTTCGAAGAAAAGCCCTACCTCCACAATCCCGACCAGGAATTCATCGTCACCGCCAACAACCTCATCACCACCAAGTGGTATCCCTACAACCTCATCCACAGGCCCGGAGCCGGAACCCGCTTCCTTCGCATCCGCGAGATGCTCATGCAAGCCAAAAAGCTGACGCTCGACCAGATGGAGAAAGTCGTCCGCGCCGACATAAGCCTTTGCCAAAGCCTTCGCGACGTCGTCCCCCAGGTCGCCGCTCTCGTCGCCAGGGACCCGGACGCCTCTCCCGCAGAGAAAGAGGCCGCGTCCAGGGTTGCCGCATGGGACTTCCGCTTCGACGCCAAAACTGTGGGCGGCACCATCTACGACCGCTTCATTCGTTCCCTTCAAGAGGTCGTCTTCCGCCCGCGGCTCGGCGACGACTTCCGCCTCGGCCTCGAAGGATGGGACGTCATTCGCCTCGCACCCGACTCACCCTGGTTCGACGACCCCTCAACCCCCGAAACCGAAACCCGCGACGACGTCTATCTCAAGACTTTCAAGAAGGCGGTCGCCCAACTAACAGACCAGCTCGGTCCCGACCAGAACACCTGGACTTGGGACCGCGTCAGCTTCTCCCCCATCCACCATCAGCTTGCTGAGCTCACCCCCGAACTCGCATCTCAGCTTCCCGACTTCGGCGAGATAGTCATGGAAGGCTCCAAGGCCCTCTCGCCGCAGGTCCTCAGCACCGTCTCCTACTCGCAGATCGTCGACGTCACCGACATGGACAAATCCCGCGGCGTCATGTCCATCGGCAACTCCGAACTCTACGACAGCCCCCACTGCAGCGACCAGATGGACCTATGGAAATCCTTCACCTTCCGCCCCGCACCTCTCAGCGAGAAGAAGGTAACAGCCGCTGCAAAAACCACCCTAGTACTCAAAAAACCATCTTAGGACCGGGCGTCGAGCGCGCCCTGACCTGCCGCCATTGAACGGAGGTGTGTGCGATGATGAAAGCGCTATCGATCGCGGTGTTCGCCTTGGTCTTGCTTGTTGCCGCCGCCTGCGCTTTCGCGCAACGGGGAGAAGATCCCCTGGCGATACAAATCCGAGTCGATCCGCGCGTCGAACTGATGTCCGTCATCTTCCGCCTCGCAGGCAACCCCGAGTACAACCACCGCGCCTCCGCCTCCCCCTACGCGACCGAAGTGGCGGAACATTTCTCCCAGTTCGCCGACCATCCCGTCGTCCAAGCCGCCCGCAACCTCCGGGCCTCACGCGGCGTCTCCTACGACGCCGTGATAAGCATGGCCATCCACGTCCAGGACGCCTCCTCCCTCGCCGAGCGCGTGCCGTTCGACGCGACGCCCGCCGGCCTCGAAGGCCGCTGGCGACCCGACGAGGCCCGCGATTTCCTCGAAAAGGCCCGCCGGTTCGTCAAAGACTCCGGCTTCTCCCAATTCGTTGCCGATCACAAGCAGCTCTACGACGAAGCGGCCTCTCGCATGAATAACGTCGTCTCCGAAAACGTCCGCCTCGAATGGTTCGAGTGGTTCTTCGGCTCGCGCCCGGGCGCGAAGTTCTTCCTCGCCCCAGGCCTCCTCACCGGCGGCAACTGCTACGGCGGAACCGCCAAGCTCACCGACGGCAACGAGGAGATATACTCCGTCATCGGCGCTTGGATGTGGGACGAGACCGGTATGCCAGTCTTCGACAAAACCATCGTCCCAACCGTCATACACGAGTTCGCCCACTCCTACGCTAACCCCTACATATACGCTCACGCTGACGAGTTGGAGACGGCAGGGAAGAAAATTTTCTCCCACACCGAGAAAAGGATGAAGGCCCAGGCCTACGGCAACTGGAAAACCGTCATGCACGAATCGCTCGTCCGCGCGTGCGTCGTCAGGTATCTGCTCTCCGCCGAGGGAATCCAGGCTTCCGAAAAGCAGGCGCGCTACGAACGCGGAAAAGGATTCACCTGGGTCGGCGACCTCGCAAACCTGTTCGAAGAATACGAATCCGACCGCGGCCGCTATCCCACCTTCGAATCCTTCATGCCCAGGATCGTCGCCTTCTTCGGTGACTGCGCCGATGCTCTCGCAAAAAGATGGGAAGCTGCCCCCAAGGTCATCGCCATCATCCCCCCGAACGGTGCCGTCGACGTCGACCCCAGCCTCAATCAGATCAAGATCACCTTCGACAGGCCCATGAACAAGGGTGCTTACTCCGTCTGCGGCGGCGGACCCAATTTCCCAGAGATCGTCGGCAAAGTCGCCTATGACCGCGAGGGCAAAGTCTTCACCATTCCCGTGCGCCTCAAGCCCGGCTGGACCTATACGTTCTCCCTCAACTCCCCCAGCTTCCAGAACTTCAAGAGCAGAGAAGGCATCCCTCTCGACCCCTTCCCCGTCACCTTCGCCACCAGGAACGAGTAGTCTGACCATCGTTGACACCGCTCCCGCCGCGCGGTATCCTTACGCGTTGAGTTCCCTGCGCGATTTCCTTTCCTATTGAAAGGCGGTCTCACTCTTCAGAATGTGAGGGCACAATGGATAAGGTGCGTTTTGCGATCATCGGACTAGGAATGATGGGAAGGCAGCAGTGCAGGCGGACCGCCGCTCATCCCAAAGCCGAACTCGTCGAAGTCGTCGATTCCGTCGAAGAGAAGGCCCGCGATGTGGCTGGGGAGTTCGGCTGCCGCGCTTCCTCCGACCCCATTGACGTATGCGCGCGCGACGACGTCGACGCCGTGATGATCGTTGTGCCTCACTACGCCCATCCCGAAATCACCATCGCCGCCTGCGAAAACCAAAAGCACGTCTTCTGCGAGAAGCCCATCGCCGTCACCCCCAGCCAGGCCGATGTGATGGTCGACGCCGTGAAAAGCAGCGGCGTCGTCTTCGGCGTTGATTACCAGATGCGCGCCTCCGAGCCCGTCCAGAAGCTCCGCACCCTCGTTCTCTCCGGCGGCATGGGGAAGCTTCACAGGGTCGACATGCGTTACACCAGCCTTCGCCCCGAGCACTACTACAAGATGGGAGAGTGGCGCGGCACCTGGGCCGGCGAGGGCGGCGGCGTCACCCTCAACCAAGGCACTCATCCCATCGACGTCTTCCAGTGGATTTTCGGACAGCCCCTCGAACTCCAGGCCTTCGCCCAGACCTATATGCACGACATCTCCACCGAAGACACCGCCGGCGCCATGCTCCGCTTCCAGGGCGGCTCTACCGGCTACATACACGTCTCCACCTGCGAGTACCCCGACAGCTTCAGGTTCGACATTTACTGCGACAGGGGGCGCATCGTCCTCGAAGACACTAACCTCCGCGTCGGCAGGTTCGATATCGCCATCAGCGAGAAGCTGGACGACAAAGACAACTGGCGGCCCTCCTCCCTCGAATGGGAAGAGACCGAGGTCGCTCGGATAGGGTGGGGCAATCACGACGGCATGCTCGACGACTTCATAGAAGCCGTCATCCAGAATCGCCCGCCCCTTTCCACCGCCGAGGACGCCCTCCACTCCCTCGAAATCACCAACGCCATAATCCTCTCCTCCAGCAAGCGCAAACCCGTTTCCTTCCCTATAGACCGTAACGAATACGACGAATTACTCGCCGAGCTCGTGCGCAAGGAGCGCGAAGCGAAGAAAGACTAGAGAGGAGTCCGGCTTGACTGACTTTGAACATCGCGGCACCTGGTGGTTCCATCCCGGATATCTCGACACCCCGCCCGGCCCCTGGGGCGGCTACGACCAATACGGCGACGACCCAGTCGCCGTGTGGAAGCTCGCCCTCGACTGGATGGCCGACCGCGGACTCAACTTCGTCGTCGCCGGCATAGGTCCCGAAGCCAAAGACCCCAACTACCACGACTGGTGCTTTCACTACGTCCTCGACTTCCCCGCACATCCCGAGAGCCGCGTCTTCTCCCCCGAATTCGTCTCCGAAAACCGCGACATGATCCGCGAAATCTTCGCCCACGCCCGCTCGAACGGCATCGCCCCCTACATCCATCACTACAACTTCGGCGCTCCGTTCAAGTTCGTCCACGCTCACCCCGAGCTCCTCGAAAAGCACCGCCGGCCCGACGGCTCCTATGCCGCTCGCACAATGGACAGCGCAAACCTAATCCAGGGCAACGTCTGCTGGAGCGAGCAGAGCTACAAGGACTACATGATCGCCTGCTGGCGCGAGTTCTCCCAGGCCATACCGGAGGCCGAAGGCATCATGGTCACTCCCGGCGAGGCCGCCAACTGCTCCTGCGAAAAATGCGCCGGCGGACAGGAGGGCTGGAACCAAAGACGCCGCCGCGTCGAAAACCACGAAATGGTCATCGATTTCATAAAGACCTTCGCCGACACTCTCAAGACCGTCGGAAAGACGCCTCTCGTCAGAAACTGGACCCTCCCCGCCACCGGCCTCTGGCTCGACGCAATGCCCAAGGGCGTTCCCTACGTTTTCAAATACAGCGGCTTCGACGCCGTTGACTGCCCCCCGCAGCCCGTCGTCGAGGCCTGGCACCGCGCCGGGCATACCGTCTGGGTCTCCAAAGAGTTCATCGGCGGCGAAAACGCCGGCCCCATCATATGGAACGACCCCAGCGTCGTTTGGCGTTGGGCCGACGAGCTCCGACGCATCGGCATCCCCGGCGTCATGGGCATTCACAACACCGATCACGGCCTCTTCGCGCTCCGCCACAAGGTCCAGTTCGCCCAGCTCGACCAGTTCGTTCACTCCGTCACCCACGACAAGCCATACGACGAATCCCGCTGGAACGACTACTTCACCGACATCTTCGGCGATGCCGGAGCCGAAGTGCTCCAGGCGGCGAAGCTCTTCAGCGCCCTCCCGTTGAACATCAACAAGGTCATGTGGGAACGCGACGAAGGCTTCATGTGGAACTTCACCTACTACTTCAAGGAGCTTCAGGGCTGGCCCGGAACCTTGGGCATCACCCTCACTCCGCCCGAATGGGTCCGCGGAGACATGGTGACTCTTCGCGATTACGTCGACTACCTCGCCCGTAATCCCTGGACCGACGACGTCATCGAAAAAGTCGCCGGCGCAAAGCAGAACCCGTTCACGTTCCTCGAGCAGAAAACGGAGTGCGCAAAGGAGGGTATGGAGCGCCTCGAAAAGATCGAGCCGCGCATCCCGGAAAACGCCCGCAAGGAATTCCGCCTCCTTGCCCTGAGCGCCAAGATGTCTTACCTTACCGGTGTGCAGTGGACCAATTTCCTCAGGGCTCGCCTTCTCTACTGCGGCGCTACCAGCGGCGCTGATGTCGAGACCGAAAGGAAGCTCGCTTTGGAGTGCCTCGAATGCCTCGACCGCGGTGTTCACGCGATGGAGAGACAGCTCGAAGCCGTTCTTCGCTATCCTCCGGACATTCTTCCCTTTCACATATACCTACAAAGGGGCAGGGGAAGAGGGTTGCCGCAAAGAATACAGCACTGGAAGCGCGAGCGCGATGCCGCCGCGCGGGACCTCGAAGAGCTTATCCAGGCGAAAGTCTGGCGTTTCCCATAGGCGTCTAGCCAATACTTCGGAGCGGCACATGGACGAGGCCAAGAGAAAACTGGTTCTCCTGGGGTACTTCTGTGGCGGCGGATTCCTCGTGATCGCACTCGTGTGGATCGGCTTCAAGATCTATGGGCAGCACCTGATCGCCGCTGACATGGCAGTGCTCCGCGAGGGCGGCACCCCCGACGAAATCCGCGCCGCCCAGGAGGACCTCGCCCAAAGGCGGTCGCTCGAATACCTCGTCGCCTATCTCGACACCCCGGCGCATCACGATGACAGGATGAGAATCTGCGGCGCCTTCGAACGCTTCCTCACCGGTTACTCCGACCGCATCAGCAAAAGCCAGGAGAAAGCCCTCGTCGGCATGATGGAAGGCTATATTCACATCCCCGAAACCCTCGACCTCTCCCCCCTCTATCCCAAGCTCGAACAATTCCGCGAAGGCGAGAACGTCATCCTCGACGAGAGCGAAGAGCGACTGATGGAAGACGCCTGCGACGTGCTCCGGGCGGATTACGACAGGACTCTCTCTTACGCCGTCGACGCCCTAAAGCTCACCGTTCAGCGTCTCGTCGATTCGGGCAAGGGCCTTACCTCCGTTCACGTCGGCGAGATCAGCCGTCTCCTCGGTCGCGACAGCCCCGCAGTCCGACAGGGCGTCGGCGACATCCTCATCTCTCTCGGTCCCGACTCCTACAAGTGGCTGAAGAAGCTCCTCGAACGCACCGTCTCCGACGTCCAGGCCCAGGCGACCGACGAGTACACAAAGTACGAGCGTGTCGCGCAGTTGGAGCAGGAAAACCAACGCGCCAAGCGCGAGGCCGTCAAGATACTCCTCGCCCTCGATACCCCGGAGGCCAGGCAGATGCTGCAATGGGCCGCCGAGGAGCCCTCCCTCAAAAACCTCGTCGAAAACGCCGTCGCAACGACGGGTACGGTGCCGGATTCATGATCTCCCCCGGCGCAAACCGGTTCGCCCGCAGAGTCCTCCTCCCCGCCGCTCTCGCTTTGCTCCTCGGCCTCATCTTCGGATTCCTCGCTCCCTCCTTCCTCAAAACGTGGCGCTACGTCCTCCACGTCGACGGAGCCCTTTCATCCGAATCCTTCGACTCCCTCTCCGATATCCTCGCCCGCCGCGTTAGGCTCTTCCCCCATCACTTCCGTGTCGGCAAGGCGAGTCTCGCCTCCGGCGAAGGCGGCACCTATCACTTGATTGTCCGAAGCCGTGACGACCCTTCCCACTTCCTCGCCGCGCTGCTCAGCCCCAATCTAGTCGAGCTCCGCGAAGCCCGACGCGCCACCGACGGCGCTCAACCCCCCGACGGCTTCTTCCAAGCCGTCCTTCCCATCCCCGAGTATGACATGATGAAGCTTCCCGAACGCAAGGTCGCGGATAGGCCCATCTTCCTCAGCCAATCCCCCGGAATGCGGCTCCAGAAAGTCAAGTCCGTCAGGACGTGGACCACCCGCACCGCTACCCGCGATCCCGTCATCTCCCTCGAGTTCGCGCCCGGCGATGCCGAACGCTTTGCCGACCTCACCGGCCGCCTCGCCGCCGGACCCGAGGGCACGCTCCTCGCTCTCCTCATCGACGACCGCGTCGTCACCGCAGGAATCGTCGACCAACGCGTGGAAGGCGGGCGCGTCGATCTCATGGACGTTGCCACAAAAGAGGACGCCGCCCTGATCGCGGCCATGATCGAGGCCGGACCTCTTCCCCCCGGCCTCGCGCTCCGCGCAGAACCCCTTCAGCCGCCTAGCCCGTCACCTCGAACCCCTGCTCCCTGAGGATCAGCTCCAGCATCTTCCTCTGAAATTCGTTCAGCTCTCCCGCACCGAGTTCCTCAAGTTCACTCCTCCCCACCTTGCTCGTCCCGCGCCCCTCCTTCAGCTTCTCCACTATCTGCCCGACCTTCTTCAGGTACTTGAACTCCGGCAAATCCCACATCCCCAGCGGCCCTTCCTTTCCCGCCAGCCCCCACGTGTAAACCATGTCGCTCATCGGCCCCGCCACCACAGGATGCGCTCCCCCCGGTATCGCAAACGCGCACTTGTCCGTCAGCACGAACGCCCTCATCACCCGCTGCCCGTCCATCAGCAGTTGCACCGCGTACGGCCCCAGCCTCTCCTTCTCCTTCAATCGCGAAACGTGGTAGTACACCTCCTCGTGATCCGACTGCCCCCCCGACGCATCGTCCTTGTCGTGAACGTGCAGCGGCGTCCCGGACCACAGCCCCGGCGGGCTGTACGTCTCGCCTATCACCAGGTTGCAGCTATAGTTCTCCGGAGACACCAGCACTATCACCCCTCTCCACCACGTGGCCGCACCCGTCCCAAGGTACTTCCGGCTCTCCGGCTTCACGAACGCCGGCTCCCGCTTCTTTGATGCCGTCGACGTGTAGAAGACCATCTCCCCCTTCCCGCTTACCTTGAACGACGACTCCCTCGGCACGTACACCGCTCCCGCGTTGCAGCACTCCGGCGTACACGCGAACGGCCCCCCCTCCCGCGCGCCCTCATACACCTCGTCCTCCACTTCCACCCTGAAGTCACCATCCTGCGGCACCAGCACCCACTCCCTCTCCCCGGTCTCCTCGCTGAAGGGCCCGTTCTCAAGCTGGTAAATCCCAAATCCCAGCACATCTGTCGGAACGTCATCCTTCCCCGGATCGAAAATCACCCCGCTCGATTTCCCGTCGTATCTCACCAGCGGATTTATCTTCCCGCTCTCGATCAGTCTCGCGTACTTCTCCATCGACTTCTGCATGACGTTCCTCCGTCTTCGTTAGTACTCCGAATAAGTCAGCCCTTCCCACCGGTTGCTGTCCGCCAGCCGGCTTTCTATGTCCACCCCGAAAAACTCCTCCACCGGCTCCAGCACCCATCGGTTCTTTTGCAGCACCTTTCTAGCCGCCTCCAGAACCACCTCCAGCCCGCTCACCGTCATTTTGCCAACCGGCTGACGGCATGGGCCCGACGGCATCCCCAGTATCCTCATCAGCGTCTTCGTCGCCAGCGGGTTCCTCGCCTTGCACGCCACCTCCCCGAACACCGTCGACTCCGTCGTCTTCACCGTCACGATCGAAAAAAGCGGCCTCAGCGCCTCTTCCACCTTCTCCGCCTCCTCCACCTCGCCCGATTCCATAAGCTCCACCATCCGCTCCACCGCTCCAGGCGCTATGTTCGACGCCACCGACACCACTCCCGCCGCCCTTATCTGTACGTCCTTCATCATCGCCAGCGTCTTGTCGTCGTCCCCCGACAGTATCGTGAACTCCTCCCCGCAGCACTCCCTGATCCTCATCATGTTGTCGAAATCCCCCGTCGCCTCCTTCACCGCGTTCACGTTCGGGCAACACTCGTTCAGCAGCGCCAGATCCTCCGGCAGCAACTGCGTGCCCGTCCTTCCCGGTATTATGTACGGGATCACCTCAAGGTCCGGAAACGCCCTCGCCACCGGCTCCACGTACTCTCGCCTTATCTCCAGCGAACTCGGCCCGTTATAGTACGGATCCACCAGCAGCACCGCATTCGCTCCCACCTTCGCCGCGAAGTCCGTCCCTCTCATCGTCTCCTGCGTCGAGTTGCTTCCCGTCCCCGCTATCGAAACCCCCTTGTCACCTACGCCCTTCACGACGTGCTCGATCACCCGGTTGTGCTCGTCCCAGTCCAGCGTAGGACTTTCGCCCGTCGTTCCCACCGCCAGAATCCCGCTCGCTCCCTGCGAAAGTTGAAACTCCACCAGCCGACCCAGACCCTCCAGATCTACCTCTCCCTCCTCCGTCATCGGCGTTATCAGCGCCGTAAAACAGCCGTTCAGCATCTCGCTCCTCCTGGGGAAGACCAACTGGCCGCCGCAATCCAGCGCAATATATCAGCGCGCTTCACCTCAGTCAACCTCGCTCTTTCTTCTCCGTCGCTTCCACCACACTTTTCCCGATTTCAGGCTTGACCCTCTCCGCTCTCCCCATGTATCTTAAAATTCGCGTGGCCTTTCTTGTCGGGCGTCCGGCGTGGCCGCGTCTTTCGTTCGTCTGGCTGACTCGTAGGAGGAATTCACGGCATGAAGGCAATCGTGGACGAAAACCTCTGCACTGGCTGCGGGCTCTGCGTCGATACCTGCCCCGACGTGTTCGAGCTCCCCGGAGATACAGCTCAGGTTAAGGCCGACCCCGTACCCGAAGATGCCGAGGAATGCGCCAAGGAAGCCGCCGAGGGATGCCCCGTGGAGGCCATCTCCGTAGAGGAGTAATCGCTCCCTACGGCAGCCCCAATTCCTCGCGGGCGCGCTCGTAGACTTCTTCTTTGCCCTGCGGCGTGATGTACATCCGCTGCAGGGCTTTCTTTTCCTCCCCGGGCCCCAGCTCCCCAACGTTCGGGCACGCGTGAATGCACCAGCATCGCCGGTTGTCGAAAAGAAACAACGCGTGCTCGCACGCCATCGCTATCGTGTACCCGTTCCCGCCTTCGCTCGCGATGAAACCGCAGTCCGCAGTCTCCTCGTGATGGTCCCTGAACGCCTCGTGCGACCCCGGCAGCGCCTCGAGCCCCGCCTCCGACGACATGATGAAATGCATGTACGCCCTCGGCCCCTTGTGCGCCGGCAAGTCGTAGATTCGCACGAACCTCCCTCCCATCCGGATGGACGGCCCCTTCACTGCCGGCTCCCTGAACGACGCCGCGTCTCCCGGCTCGTGCCCGGGGTTCATGCACGTGAACACGAACACGTTCTTGTACGCCCGTGGCGATATGTTCCGTATCTCGAACGCCGCATCAATCGTATCTTCCCCAGCACTCAACTTCGCCGAAAACTCCACCTTCCCCTCCGTCCTCCAAGTGTACGAAAGCCCCCCTCCTTCATCCGTACCCCACCACGGCGCTATCTCCTTATCCGCCGGCACCTCCTTCTCCTCCCCGATCGTCTCCGGCACGATCAACGCAAACGGCTCTTCCGGCATCCCCGGCGCTGTCACCTTCACCCGCATGTCCCCCTGCCGGAACACCTCCAGCTTGATCCTCTCCATGTCCCGCTCCTTTCTATCCGCTGAGGCCTCTCCTCGCTCCGACCTGCCTTGATGCGGCCATTCGCGAAGTGTATCATTGCACTTTCTCACGTTCAACCAAACCCCGGAATTCGCCATGCCCGACGCCGCATTCCTCGAAAGCATCGCCGCCGCCCGCCGACTCAGGGTCCTCTTCGTCGGACAATGCGACAGCGGCAAGACCACCCTCGTCGCACAGGCCGCCCGCCACGCGCTTCGCAACGCTTCCGTTTCCGTCGTCGACGCCGACGTCGGCCAGTCCCACATAGGCCCTCCCACCACTATCGCCTGGGCAAAGGCCGACCAGCCCTTCGATTCCCTCTCCGACCTCAAAATGGAGTCAATGTACTTCGTCGGCTCAACCTCCCCCCAGTTTCACCTTCTCCCCACCGCTCTCGGCACGATCAAAATCGTCAGCCGCGCCGCCTGCGCCGCAGACAAGGTTCTCATCGACACGCCCGGCTTCATCCGCGGCGAGGCCGCCAGGCAGCTCCTCTGGCACATCGTCGATTCCGTCCAGCCCGAAATAGTCGTCGCCGTTCAGCAGGCCGGCGAACTCCAGCACATCCTCAGTCCTTACGCCCGCTCAAGCTCGCCTCACGTGATCGAAATCCCCCAATCTCCCGACTGCGTCGAGAA
Organism: uncultured Planctomycetota bacterium; assembly: GCA_964493415.1. Classification (GTDB taxonomy): domain Bacteria; phylum Planctomycetota; class DG-23; order CAZBND01; family CAZBND01; genus CAZBND01. The sequence continues at coordinate 27,454 of CAZBND010000030.1, forward strand.
GACCAGAGAGCAAAGAACCGAGTACCGCGAAGCCCTCTTTCGCCGCTATTTCGCAGACTCCGCCGAGTTGACCCTCTGCTGGGACGACGCCCCCGTCAAATCCCGCGGCGTCATAGACGAATGCACGGCTCTCTCCACGTTGCACCGCCTCGTCTCCCTCAGGAGCTCCGCCGGCGAGGATATGGCTCTCGGAATAATTACCGGCGTCGATCCCGCAAACCACCGGCTCGTCATCCGAACGCCATGGGCCGTCGCTTCCATGCCGGCCTCCGTCGTCCTCGGCTCGCTCCGCCTCACCCCCGACGGGAAAGAGATACCCTGGCCCGAAGGAACCTCTCTCCCTGTCCCCTGACTCTCGAAGGAGGTGCACGTTGTCATCCAGACCCGAAAAGGTAATCGTCCTCGGATGGGACGGCGCGCATCCCGAAATGATCCGCCGCTACAAAGAACACCTGCCCAACCTGCACGGGCTCATGGCCCGCGGCGTTTATGCCGCCAATTGCCTGCCGCCTTTTCCCACCATCACTCCCCCCAACTGGACCAGCATCGCTACCGGCGCTTGGCCCGGCACCCACGGCCTGACTTGCTTCTGGATGCACCACGAAGGCGACGAGCTCGACCATCTCTCCACCGCCTTCGACTCCTCCAAGAACCGCGCCGAGTACGTCTGGGAGGCGATGGAGCGCGCCGGCAAATCTCCCATCGTCTTTAACTGGCCCTCCAGTTGGCCCCCCCGCGTAAACAACGGAATCCAGCTCGGCGGCGACAACCTCTGTCTCGGTAAATCCGCCGCCACCGAGTGCTGTTTCACCACCGACTCGCGCCAAGGCGCTCACATCTATCATGTCGAGGTGCAGAAAGCCCAGGGCTGGCGCAATCTCCCCGACTCGAAACTCCCTCCACTACAGGTGACCATCAATATCCCCCTCTCAATGAGCGGCAGGGACGTCGTCGGCACTACCACCCGCTACCTCCTCATCCGCGCTTCGCGCAAAGGATCGTACGACGTCGCCGAGCTTTCCGCCGTCAAGGATGCTTCCGCCGTCCTTGCCCGACTCCCGAAGGGCGAGATCAGCGACTGGATTTTCGACGCCTTCGACATGCCCGATGGTGACAAGTGGGATGTCGCCTACAAAGTCAAGCTCGCCGAGCTGTCGGAAGACGGCACCGGCTTCGAGCTCTTCCTCCCGCGCGCCACGAGGACCAGCGGTTGGACCTATCCCGACTCCATCGCCGCCGAACTCGTCGACAAAGTCGGCCCTCCATTTCCCGCCACCATGGGCGGGGCCTCCAAACGCGGACTCACCGACCTCGAAACCTACATGGTCATCGAAGAGGCTATGCACGCGTGGTACGGCGACGCCGCCGCTTACCTCATCGCCAATCACCCTTGGGACGCCCTCTTCATGCACGTCCACTCCGTCGACTTTGCCAATCACTACTTCATGCCCGGCGCCGACAAGCTCGGCATCGAAGCCGATAAGTTCGAAACCTACAATCACTACCTCATGAGAGCCTACAGGGCCTCTGATGTCGTCCTCGGGAAGCTCCTCGAAGCCGTCGACGACGACGTCCTCTTCGTCGTAGTCTCCGACCACGGCTCCACAACCAGAATTCACCCTGACCAGCCCTTCGGCGACCCCCACAAGACCTTGGGCGGCGTGCTGGAAAAGGCCGGCCTCTTCGCCTCGACCGGCAGGCGGCGCGACAAGTGGCCCTTCGGCCCCGAGATCGATTGGTCCAAAACCAGGGCCGTCTTCCAGCGCTCCGCGTACGTCTACGTCAATCTCAAAGGACGCGACCCTCACGGCATCGTCGAGCCGGGAGAAGAGTACGAGCGACTACGCGACGAGATAATCAACATCCTTTACGACTACACCGACCCCGAGACGGGTCTCAAGCCCGTCGCGCTCGCGCTCAAAAAAGAGGACGCCCGCCTTCTCGGGCTCTACGGCCCGGGCATAGGCGACGTCGTCTACGCCCTCAGGCCCGAATTCACCGACGAGCACGGCTCCCAGCTTCCCACCGCAAAGCTCGGCGACGGCTCACAGTACGCCATTCTCGCCATGGCGGGGCCCGGCCTTAAGAAAGCCTTCACTCTCGAACGAACCTGCCGGCTCGTCGACGTCATCCCCACCATCTGCGCCCTCACAGGCTGGCCCGTTCCCGGGCAAACCGAGGGCGCAATTCTCTACCAGGCATTTGAGGAGTAAGAGACACCGCTACAGCGCATACCAGAAGTCGTGCCCGCTCCCGGGGAACCATATCACGTCCACCGCGAACGAAATCCCCACCCCCGCCACGTAACCCGCTATCAACCCTATGAAAAACGGACGCGCCCTCCGGTACGCCTGTATCCCCCCCAACCGCAGCACCACCGTCTTCACCAGCCACACGATGAACACCGACAGCGCCGTTCGCCTCGTCGTCTGCGTGTTCGCTATCACGAAACCTATCGGATGAAGCGGCCACCACGGAAACCTCCACGCCAGCCCCGACAGCGCCGTCACCACCCCGACCCCTATCCCCAGCATCCCTATCCGCCTCACGTCCGGAGTGCTCGGGTTCCGCATCTTCGTCACCACCGTGTTCAGAATCCGATCGCCCCCGCCGAAGTTCCACACCTGAAAGTTCGCCGCGCCGTGCTTGTAACCCAGGTAGATCGCGTACAAGCACGTGAATAGAAACGCGAACATCACCGACCCCACCATCAGCCACGTCAGCGCACGCTTGTGCTTCCTCAGCGGCGTCATCAGCTTCCCCGCGTTTGCTATCGCCGTCATGCAGAACGCCCGATTGTCGAACACCATCGCGTACGACATCCCCACCGCGGCCAGGCTTGACGGCGCCATGTACGCCGAACCCAGCAGCCGCGGCACGAACGTCTGCGGCACGATCGGCGGACGGATGTACACGAAACCCGTCTCCGACACGACCCGCACTATCCCTATGAACATCGTCGCAGCTATGAAAAAAAACACCCCCACCGTCAGCGCCGACATCCCCGCCTTGTGCATCATCAGCATCAGGTACCCCGAACCCACCAGCACCCCCAGCACCGCCGCGCGGTAGCTCATCATCTCCTCGCTGTCGTCCACCTCAGGCGAGTCGAATATCGCCTTCCACGCCACCCGCTTCAGATGTCTCCGCGCCCGCCACATCATCAGCATCACGAACGCAATCATCCCACCCGTCATCTGCCACACCACCGCAGCGTCTCCCATCACAAATGGATCCGACTCGCCCAGGTTGAAACCCACCTTCGTCGACACCCCCACCTGCAGCACCGCCAGCACGTGGAACAGCCACACGCTCAGCAGCACCTGCGTGTTCGCCAGAAACGCAAAGCCTATTATCACCAGGTGTATCGGCGTCCAGAATTCCGGAAACTCGTGCCCCAGCTTGAACTTTCCCGTACCCAGCTTCAGCGTTATCCTCGGCACCGAAGGGTTGAAATACGTCACGACGTTCCACACGATTATCCCGAACGGTATCGCGAATCCCACCCAGAACATCTTCCCCCTCATCAGCCTCGGCACGAATCCCGGCCCTTCCGCGTCCGCCATCAGCTCCTGCGGCACCTCCGCCAGCGGAAACACTATCCGCTCGTTCTCCACCCACTGCTTCCGCAATATCGCCATCGCCGACGTCATCACCACCACCAGCGCGAACACCACCGACGACCACCAGAACAACGGCACCACCCACGCGTTCCACGGTATCCGCTCGCCCGACGGCAGCGAGTTGTAGAACCACGTCACTGCCCCCGTCTCGTCCGACGGCGTCAGCCACACCGGTATGTACTCCAAAAGGTATTCCCGCCACGCGTTCTGCGGCGTCGCGTGGTAGAACGGGCTCGCCACCGTACCCAGAAACGTATTCATCATCGCTATCCCGGGAACCAGCGCTCCCACCGAACCCATCACGAATATCACCAGCAGCTCCCCCGCGCTGAAGGCGTGCCGCGGGCTCACCAGCTTCAGCGTCGCATTTCCCCCCAGCGCGATCACCCCAAAAAAAAGCAAAAGCGAGATAGGCATCTCCCCGAATGCCATCCGGTAGGACCTCAGAAGGTAGGAGCTTTGCGTCGCAACCACCGATATCGTCGTTATCAGCGCAAAACCCAGCACCACCGCTCGGGCTGTTACGACGCGCTCTTCTCTGCGGAAAACCTCAATTCGATCTTGCACGACGACTCGCCATGATCAGAAACTCGACGATTCACCATTGGCTTACAACACAATCGTTGGTAGGATTCTACGTTAGCGCTTACCCCCGGTCAAGCAATCCGGCTTCGCACTTACCTTTCAGGAGGCACAACTTATGCCCCGCCCCGCCTTCTCCGTCAGGACTCCCCGCATCAGCGACATTCCCGGAATGGTCCGCGTCGCCGCCCAGGCTTTCACCGAAACCGTCCGCCGCCCCAGGATCGGCAGAACCTTCGTCGAGAAATTCATGGACCGCAGCATCGGCTGGTCCCGCGTCGCCGTCGAACAAGGCGAAGTCATCGGCTACCTCGCCGGAGAGCACATGCCCGGCGGAGCCAAGATCGGCCAGTTCGCCGTCCATCCCGCGCATTGGCGCAAGGGCGTCGGCAGAGCCATGGTCGCCGGCATGGAGCGCGCCGCCCGCCGCAAAAAGCTCCCCCTCATCATGGTCGGCACCACCTACGCCAAAGGCTTCTACGAAAAGTGCGGCTTCCACAACGTCGCCACCATCCATCGCCTCGCCAGAACCCTCCCCGGCTCCTGCATTTCCCCAAGCCCTCTC
>CAZBND010000030.1:32323-37789 GCA_964493415.1 uncultured Planctomycetota bacterium
CATCCATCGCCTCGCCAGAACCCTCCCCGGCTCCTGCATTTCCCCAAGCCCTCTCACCACCGAAGACGCCACCCTCGACAACGTCTCACGTTTGATCGACGACCTCCCCCGAACCCCCGCCCTCGAGTTCATCGACTCATTCTACGGCTGCTTCATGTCTCCCGGCGGCCGCGGACTCTACACCCTCAAGGGCAAGAAGATCGTCGGCTGCGCCGTCCTCTTCCCGCACGAAGTCTGCTCCGACTTCGCCAGAGCCAACGTGATCTACGCCCGCGACCCCGAAGTCGCGCTCCATACCCTTCAAGCAGTCGAGCACATGGCCTCCACCCACGGATACATGTGGCTCGGAGTTTCCGTCCCGCGCATCAGCGCCAGAACCCTCGCCTTTCTCCGCGCCAACGGCTACACCACCGCCGTCTCCGACCCCATGGGCTCCCTCAAACCCTCAATGCTCAAGCACCTCGAAGCCGAGGGCTACACCGACCTCCAGCTCGGCCTCTGGTCCACCCTCTATTGGCTCGTCAAAGACCTGGCCTGACCCTTGCGACAATCCAACTACTCACCCCGATCTTCCTCCCCGGGGTTCCTCTCATCATCCGCCATCGCCTCGACGTACACCGGACTGTCCGTCAGCTCCAGTATCGCCTTCCCGTTCACCGTCTTGCTGATCGTCTCCTTTCCCCCGACGTCCGTCACCCGCACCGTCGCGCTCTCCATCGGAAACTCCAGATGACGACCCGCAATCCGTTCGCTCCACATCACGTACACCGGCCCCTCAGGCGTCCCGAACCGGTACACCCATGTCTCCGTGTCCCACCCTTCCACCGGCACGCGCACCGCCGTCGCCATCTTCCCCAGCTTCTCCACCATCCGCTTGTACGTGTAGAACGCCGGCTTCGGCTTGTCATTCCAATCGAGCAGTCCCGTATTCCCGTACGGAATCCCCCACTCCGGCAGCACGTTCAGCGTGCTCCAGAAAATCACCTCGACCCCGCACGCCAGCGACACCGCATGATACTTCACCACCGCGTCGCACTGGCTCTCCGGCGTGTACGCCTCCTCCGCCCTGATGAACGGCCCTCCCATCTCCGTCGTGATGATCGGTTTCGAATACCCAAGCTCCGCCATCTTGTCCCGCAGCCACGCAACGCACGCCGGAATGTTCTGCCACTTCCCGTACTTGTGGAACGAGACGATATCGAAATACGCCCCCGCCTCCTTCAACACCCTCTCGATAAACTCCCGCTGCTTCGCGAACGTCGGCATCTCCTGCACGTCCTCCGGACTCAGCTCTTTCCCCTGGTACAAAATGAACTCCTCCCCCGTGTACCCGTCCACGAACGCCAGCGCATCGATCGCCGTCATCCCGCCCAGCACCACCTTCGCCCCCGGGTCCGCCTCCTTCACCGCCTCGTGCGAAATCCGATAGAACTCGATGAACTCCTCCGTCGTCCCCTGCCATCGCCACGTCCACTCGTTCTCGAACTGCCAGTACCGAATCGGATTCTTCAGCCCCGGCATGTCGTCCACCCCGTCCCCGTCGTATCGTTCGACCATCTCGATCAAACCCGCGCGCCAGCTCTCGCGCCGTTCCTCCGGGAACACCCGCACTCGACCCGTGTTCACGCACGGAATCGTCTGCGCCCCGCACTCGCTGTGAACCGTCGTCCACTCGGTCAGCCGCTCCCACCTCTTCGGATAGAACTCCTCATACGTCGGGCTGCTCGGGTCCGGCACCCCCGTCCACGCCCGCGCCCACTTCGCCCCCGTCTCACAGAACAGCGGCTTCCGTTCCTCCGTCACCGTGAACCCATGGATCGCGAAAGGGAACAACTCGACCTGCTTCTCCTCCAACTCCAGCGCCCGCACCCGCGCTTTCGGCTCGGCCTCTCCTGCCTCTTCTGCCAACGCACACACAGCAACCCCAACCAGCACGATTGCCGCCACACCTAACGCCATCCACCTCCTCATCTCTCTCCTCCTCGCAAGTACGAGCCGCCGGTCCCCGCGATTTGACGGGCATTTTCTCCAGCAATGCAAGCGACACCTTCCACCTAACCCACACAAGCCATCCACGGCAGTCGGCCTGCTACCTCTTGCGGACCACAGCCTCGCACTCGGGGCCCTCTGCCTCAATGTTACCGGACATAGCCCAATGCCCTTAGCCTCTGCTCCACTTCGGGATCGATCTCCCTCTGCTGGACCTCGGTAAGCAGCTTCCCCCTGGCGATAGTCTTCTGCCTGCTGAACCACGTCGCAAGTTCACCACGCAGCATTTCTGCGACCCCTCTCTCGAAATCTCTCAGGTTAATCATCTCCGTGGGGTCACTCACAAGATCGTACAGCTCGTGCCTCTCCTCTCCATCCAGCTCTTCGTCCGCGTTCTCGGACATGATGAATTTGTAAAGCGTCCCGTTCACGATCCCCACCACGCAGTGGGCTGGCTGGAGTTTCGTGAATATCCTCGTTCCGCCTTGCTTCGGCTCGTAGGGTGTGGACGAGAACACTCGCCTATCTTGGAGATTGTAAGCACCTGTCATTGCCCGCACCAGGCTCGTTCCTTGCCCGAACTCGCCGTCCAGACCGGCCAGCTCCAACAGAGTCGGGCCGACATCTATATTCGCCGTCGGAGCGTAGATCCTTCTTGCTTTAACATTCGGGACCTGCATCAGGCAGGGTGTCTTCACCAACTCGTTTCCCATCCCTCCCAAATGCTGAATCTGTTTTCCTCTCTGACCTGGCTCATCTCCGTGCTCTTGGAACATCTCTCCGTGGTCCGCTTTCACCACCAATATGGTATCCCGCCGAGTTCTTGTCGCGGCGTATTCCCTGACAAGCCCCACGGAGTCATCGGCGTCCCTTATGCAGCCATCATATTTCGCCAGCAAGTACTGCAAGTCCTCGGGGGTCTTGACTTCAGCCGGGTCGATGGCGCATGTGGCCATATCCGCTCCCGTTTCAGCCTCCCTCTGCTTCCAGAACCCTTCGTAGAAGGGATTTGACCACAAGTCGAACGGGATTCTGGGGTCATAGGGAATATGCGGGCGCGTGATATGCAAGTATGCGAAGAACGGCTCCTCTCTTCCGTCCAGGCCGTCGAAAGCTTCACGCAACATCAGGTCCGGATACCTCAAATCGCTCTCGATCACCTCGGCGAAGCCCCTCCGATTCACGAAATCCTTGGGGTCTGCATCAAGGCTGAATTGGTAGACGGGAGGGAGGTGTGCGCACATCAGCGTGTAGTAGCCTGCCTCTTCAAACCGTTCCACGAACGAGTTCATGTCGAACGGCACGTAATGGAACGTCGTTCGTCTTTCTTCTCCTCTGCGACCATTGCGCTCCACCATTGGAAAACACGACGGCACGTAATTTCCCGAGAAATCAGCGGGCACCGACTGGCTCGTTCTCGTACCCTGTGCGAAGTGGTTGAGACACTGTATCCCTTCTTTCGCCAGCTTGTCCATCTGCGGAGACGTTTCCCTTCCATAACCATAGCAATGAAGATGGTCCGCTCGCATCGAGTCGCACGTCAGCACAATGACGTTCGGGTAGTCCAGCCTTGCCTGATTCCGTGAGCGGCATCCTGAGATGATATAGGGTGCTGTGTAGGTGGATGCGGCGCTCGCCAGCGCCCTACCTATGAATCTTCGTCTTGTTATCTTCTCACTCATTCTTGAACAGCATCTCCGGCAGCGTGCGAATCCGGGCTGCATGGAGTTCGTATTGCCTCGCGTCTCTCCTGTAGTTACTTAGCACTTCCGACGCCAGGTCGCGAATTCGTTTCTCCGGGTCTCCTTCCGCCGCTTTTCTGAGCGCGGCACACAAATCTCTTTCCTCCCACCACGTATGGTTCTTTCCTTGCAGATCTCCCCACAATAGCAGTCGAAAGCTCAGTAGCGGCATACTCCGCAGATCTTCCAACTCACATATCCTCTTAGCCAGGCTGTAACCCAATGCCTTTACCGCTTCCGCCCTCAACACAGGAGATGGGTGCTTCGCAAGATACTCAGCCGCAACGTACCCCCTCTCAGACTCCGCGGAACCCCCGTACAAGTCCGAGATGCACCGCCGGATGTAGGCGTCTTCCTCTTGATCCTCGATTCGCTTGAGACACAGAGCTTCCACGTTGGCTAAATCACCTGAGGACACGGCCAGTTCGTGAAGTTTCCTGACACCCGCGGATGAGATCTTCTGCCCAAGATAGTCTTGGACGAGGTCGAATGTCGCTTGCCTCAAATGTTCACCGAACACTACCACCTGTTCGTAGACGTTCTCTGCTCGCTCCGTTTCACCCGCTTTTTCTAGCTCCACCCCTTTTTGCACGAGTGCCTTGCCCGCAGTCACCAGCGCGTCCACTTCCTGGCGAGTCAGCTCTGGCTTCCCTATATCGAGAAAGGAGCACCGCGCCACCTGCGTGGCGTGCTCAATCTGTGAAAATCCCTCCGCCGGTAGGTCACCACCCATTCCCTCCTCGCCCTCACCAACGATTGCGGCGATTAGTCGTTGGTAAAATGCCGCTGCATTTCCCTCTCCCTGGGGAACCGAACTGAGAACAGCCGATATCGCAACATTTCTCTGCGGCCAAAACGACCTTAGCGCGCCCGGTTCGCGGCCAAATGCCTCGCCTATTCCCTTCCTGACGCGATAGCTGCCCACGTACGAAGATATCTGGCTGGCTGCCGTCCTTATTCCCATCACGCCCAAGTAACTCAGCAGCGCCATGCAAATGACTTTGTACCGCCACTGAAGGTGCTTCATCGAATACCTCGAACCGAGTTCACTCGCCCACACCCTTCGCGAACTGTGGTTACTTACTCCGGCGACTTGCCTTCTCACCGCCAGCACCTGTTCGCCCCGCGTCCCTGATACCAGATCGCCCGTATCTAGTCAATTCCTCCTTGAGGGGGAAGATCAACCCCTTTCTCACGCGATTTTCCGATCGGGAGACCCGTTCACGACGGGGCCCCGGGGCCCTTGCTCTTTTCCTCATGGCCTTGAGCCTCACGCCGGCTTGCTGCTTGACCATGATAGTTGGGGGCGTGGGAGAGCCAGTCTTGAGGTCAAGAAACGCCGCGCCGCACAACGATCCAAATCGTCGTAGACCTATATCGGCCACCTCAATCAAAGCGTGCACCGAAACCGCGCTTATCCTCTCTCGCGCATTCGACCTCTTGCTCCCACTCCCCGAAGCACTCATCACCTCAGCTTCACAGCACCTTTGCTCTTAGCCGCAGATTCCCGACCGCGGACCGCAGGCTTCCCTCATTCCCGTTCCCAAGACTTCACCCCGTGCTGGCCAACCTGTTACAATTATCGCTTGGGGAATGTTGGCCTGAATGGCCGCAACGCAACTGGACTACGGAGGAAAGATGACTGGGATTCGCGAGCTGCTTCCGGGCATATTCGTCGTTGACGACATCTGCAACGTCTACCTCATACGGGCCGCCGACGCCGCCATCGCCATCG
>CAZBND010000031.1:0-12855 GCA_964493415.1 uncultured Planctomycetota bacterium
TGCGGAACCCATTGGACTCGATCCAACGACGCGTGCCCGCCCCCGATCGCTCAGGGGCCTTTCACTCATTCCGCACCCTCGCCGGTTGATCTTACCCTGAGCGTTTGCGCTGTCAACTGACGCCGCGCTCACGCGAACTGCGGCAGGAAGTCGGCCTCGAGCTCGAACAGTTCGTCGAACGCCGCCTTGGCGGCTTTGGCCGAGGGCGCTGCGGGGTCAGTGAGGGCGGCCTGGAGCGCGAGTCCCTTGTCCCCTGTCATCGCCGCATCGACCGCCATCTTCTGCACGCGCACCTGACTTGCGAGCATCGCCACGACTCCTTCCGGCAGCGGCGGCATCGCGCGTCCGCGTATTTCTCCGTCCTGAACCGTGGCGGGTATCTCCACTATCGCGTCGTCGGGAAGACCGGGCACACAGCCGCGGTTGAGAATGTTGACCGCGGCCTCGACGCTCTTCTTGCCCGTTTCGAGCGCCGCGATTATCGGCATGGCGCGTTCTCCTGATGCCGTCGGCGGGGCGACCTCGTCCAACCCCTCTCCCGTCTCGCCCGCCTTTGCCACGAGCTTCATCCTGTTGGCTCGCCACGGCCCTTCCTCGAATCGCGCCAGGTCCCGCGGCGGAGTGAACTCCGTCGCGTACGGGAGGTATTCCCCGCAGTGATTGTCACTCGGCGACGGGAAGAGCCCGAAGCTCTCGAACAGGAACCTGCAAAGCGGCAGGAAATCCTCCGGCGCGCCCGCGAGTTCCTTCCTCAAGACCGGATACAGGTCCTCGCCCGTGGTCGTCCGCTTCATCTCGTGTATCCACGTGAAATGGTTGAGCCCCGACGCCAGGAAGTCCATCTCCTCGACCGGGATGCCGAGGAACTTGCCCAGCCGCATCCGCTGTTCCAAGAGCCCGTGGCACAGCCCCACCGCGCGAACCTTCGAGTGGCGTGCGATCGCCATGCAGATTCGGCTCTCCGGGTTGGTGAAATTCAAGACCCATGCGTCCGGCGCGATCCGCTCGATGTCCTTCACGATCTCCATCACCAGCCAGGCGCTTCGAAGCGTGTGGAACAGCCCTCCCAGGCCGCCGTTCTCTCCGAGTGTATGGCTGATGCCGTGCTTCATGGGCACGGTGAAGTCGAGCTTCCACAGCCTGTTCTTGTCCCTTGCGACGCAGAGTATGACGAAGTCAGCTCCGTGCAGCGCTTCCGCGCGGTCGACCGTGGCCAGCACCTTCAGCGGGAAATCCCGCGCCGTTGCGATCCTCTCGGCCACCTTCGCCATTACCCCCAGGGCCTCCTCGTTCACGTCGACGAGAACCAGCTCCGAGCCGCCGAGTTCCGGCGTCAGCACGATGTCCCGAAGCATCTTCAGGCCGAACACGACGCTGCCCGCCCCAACGATCACTATCCTTGGCACCATCTCTCCTCCTCGCGTGGTTGGCGGTCGTCTGCGGGGCTGATCGAAGCTCCCGCTCTGTGGATGAAACATACCATGCTATCCGCCGTTGGCCCTCCGTGCAATGCTCCTGCTGCTGAAGAGAGACGCCCTTTGCTTTTCCGGGCCGGTCGGATTTCGCTGGATTCGATCACGCGGCGGTATATACTGGAATGTCGGCGAGAGAGGCGCTGCTTTTCGAAGAGATGCGTTGGGAAAGGAGGGGCGGAATGGACGCCGCAAAAATCGCGGCCGATGTGACCTTGTGGCTCGAAGAGCGTATGCGGGAAGCGGACGCGGCGGGCCTCGTGTGCGGTCTGAGCGGCGGCGTTGATTCCGCCGTCGTGGCCGCCTTGTGCAAGCGCGCCGCCGGCGATAATGCCTTGGCTCTCATAATGCCCTGTCACAGCGACCCCGACGACAGAGAGCACGCGCTCAAGGTCGCCGGGGCCATCCAGATTGAACTCCTGGAACTGCCGCTTGACGGGGTTTACGATGCCCTCCTGGCTCTCCTGCCCGAAGGCAACGATCTTGCGAAGGCGAACCTTAAGCCGAGGCTGCGGATGGTCACCCTCTACTTCATTGCCAATACACGTAACTATTTGGTCGTCGGCACCGGCAACAAGAGCGAAGCCATGGTCGGATACTTTACGAAGTACGGAGACGGGGGAGTGGACGTATTGCCCATAGGCGGATTTCTGAAGAAGGAAGTGATCGAACTGGCGCGGCACCTGGGCGTTCCCGACGAGGTCGTCAGCCGTCAGCCGTCCGCAGGCCTTTGGCCGGGGCAGACCGACGAGGGGGAATTGGGACTCACTTACGCCGACCTGGACGCCGTGCTCGAGGCGATGGACGCGGGCCGCGAGCCGCAGGCTTCGGCCGATTTGGTGAAGAGGGTCCGGGGACTCATGGCGGCTTCGGAGCACAAGCGCCGCCCGCCGGAGGTCTTTGCGAGTCGCCCCTCGCGCAGGGGCGTGGATTGAAAGCTGATAGAATGGATGAGGGAACCGATCCTTCCTCTTTGAAGTGTGATCCGACCTCATTCCTTGGGGGAATCCGATGGAAGCGAGGGAAAGCTGCGGCGTCGTCGGCGTTTACGGCGTTCCCGACGCCGCGGTCAAGACCTATTATGCGCTTTACGCCTTGCAGCATCGCGGGCAAGAAAGCGCCGGCATAGTCGCCTCGGACGGTGAAAGGGTGCGCAGCAAGAAGGACCTGGGCCTCGTTAGGGGTGCCGTCTCGAAGGCGGACCTCGAGAACCTCCCGGGTCACCTGGCAACGGGTCACGTAAGATATTCGACCACCGGGGCCAAGCGGGTCCAGAACATCCAACCGCTCGTGATCGAATACGCGCGGGCGCTGGTGGCCGTCGCGCACAACGGCAATCTCGTGAACGCCCGCACGCTGCGCCGGCAACTGGGCGAACGCGGCGCCATCTTCCAGACCTCGACCGACAGCGAGCTGATCGTGCACCTGATGGCCGGCTCCGGCATCGCCGACGTGAAAGAGTGCCTCACCCAGAGCCTGCGCCGACTCGATGGCGCGTTCTCTTTCGTGATAATGACCCAGGATAAGCTCTTCGGCGTGCGCGACCCCCAGGGGTTTCGGCCGCTATGCATCGGGAAGCTTAAAGACGGCTGGGCAATCGTCTCCGAGACCTGCGCGCTCGACCTGATAGGCGCGGAATTCCTCAGGGAGGTCGAGCCGGGAGAAATCGTCTGCGTGGACGAGGGCGGCTTCTCCAATTGGCGGTTCGAAAAGGAGCCGACATCCAAGCGATCCCATTGTATATTCGAGCATGTTTACTTCGCGCGGCCCGACTCCTATGTCTTCGGGGACAGCGTTCACATGGTTCGCGTGAAGCTCGGGCGCAATCTCGCCAGGGAGCATCCCGCCGACGCCGACGTGGTCATCCCGCTTCCCGACTCGGGAAACTCCGTGGCCTTGGGGTACTCGCGCGAGTCGGGCATCCCCTTCGACCTGGGGATAATCCGAAACCACTACATAGGCCGGACCTTCATAATGCCCGGGCAGAACGACCGCATCGAGGACGTGAACCTCAAGCTCAACGTCGTCAAGGAGTCGGTGAGAGGGAAGAAGGTCGTGCTCGTGGAGGACTCCATCGTTCGCGGCACCACTTTGAAGGCCAAACTCGGGATGGTGCGTCGCGCCGGAGCGAAGGAGATTCACGTCCGGATAAGTTGTCCCCCCACCTCCTGCCCGTGCTACTACGGAATCGACTTCCCCAGCAAGGAGGAACTCATGGCCGGGCAGCGAAGCGTCGAGGAAATCGGCCGGTTCCTTGGCGTCGATTCGCTCGGATACCTCAGTGAAGAGGGTCTTCTGGGCGCTGTCTCCGGCCCGCCCGAGGATTATTGCGTCGCTTGCTTCACCGGACGCTATCCCGTGGAATGCGAGCCGGGCATGGAGGACAAGCTGGCCCTGGAGGGAAGGATCGCGGGCTGAAAAGCCCGTTGCGAGGGGCCGCAACTGCCTGCGATGACTCTCAGCACTCCTCCGTGGAACTTTTGAGGAACACGTGCGTTCTATCCCGCTCCAGTTGCATGACCCAATCGTCTCGGCTGAGCACTTCGGAAAGAGCTTTGACGACGTCGGGGTCGTATCTTGTGCCGACTGAGTCCTGAACCTCCCTCAAGGCGCTCTCGACCGACTCGGGCGGGCGGTACGGCCGCGGAGAGGTCATCGCGTCCACGCTGTCCGCCACCGCCAGGATTCTGGAACCGAGAGGGATGCTGTCTCCCGCCAGCCCGTGGGGATAGCCTCGCCCGTCGAAGCGCTCGTGGTGGTGCAGAATCATGTCCGCCACGGCGACGTCCTGGATCACCGGCCTCAGTATGCGGGCGGCGATGATCGGATGGCTCTTGACGTGCTCCAGTTCGTTTTCGCTCAGCGGGCCGGGCTTGTGAAGCACCGACTCTTTCACCCCTATTTTCCCGATGTCGTGGAGTTGCCCCGCGATGTGCATTTGCTCTTGCGTCGGAGATTCGACGTTCATGGTGCGCAGGATTGACATGGACAAACGCGCGACCCGGTCCGAGTGGCCCTTCGAGTACGGGTCCTTCGCCTCGTGGCAGTACGCCAGCGACTCCAGCGCCTGCAGAAACGACCTCCTCAATCGCTTTCTCTGTTGCGAAGCGTTGAGCGCGGTTGCGCCGTCCCGTCCCCGGCGGAGAATATCGGCGTTTTGTCTGTCTAATGCCCGCGAGGCGATAACCTGCAACTCCGTCTGATTGATCGGAGTCAGCAGGTAGTCGTCCGCTCCCTTCTTGAGACAATCGATCGCCGACGCCGCATCTTCCGGCGGCGTCAGCACTATCACCGCAATTCCAGGGTTCTTCCCCCTCAATTCGTCCAGAAGTCCCAGGCTGGAACCCCCCGGGACCCTCAGCCCGGTGACCGCCAGGGAGAACTCCCTTTCCGAGGCAAGCTGCACCGCTTCCTGCGCATTGTTCGCCTGCATGCAAGGGTATCCGGCCTGAGAGAGGCTGTTCAGAACGGCTTCTCTCATTCGGATGTCGTCATGGACGACCAGTACCGCCCTGGCAACTGCCTGCATCACCGACTCCTTCTCGGCTCGGTCTTGCCCAGGGTGCGCGCGATCGACGCGGGCGTCGGCTCGGCACCGCTCCAGCCTGAGGAACGCAAAGCCCGTAATGCCGTACTCCAACCCTGGGGTTCCGAACCCTCTGCTACAGGTATCGACAACCGGACTCGCCCAATTGAGCCAAAAAACGACGCTCAGGCCTTGCCGCCGCCTTTGCTGCTAAGTTGAGCCGCACCTCCCAAAGCGATACAATTTCACTCGAAATGAAAGAAGCATTCATGAAACAGATCTTGGATTCCATCGCCGACGGTGTGTTTACCGTCGACCTTGACGGCAGGATCACCTCGTTCAACAAGTCTGCGGAGGGGATCACCGGTTTCTCCACTGACGAGGCGCTCGGCCAGTACTGCTTCGACATCTTCAGGACGGACATCTGCGAGTCCGGCTGCCCGCTCGACGAAAGCATAAGGAGCGGCAGGCAGATCGTCGATCAGGCCGCGACGATCCTGACAAAGGACGGCAGGGAGGTGCCGATAAGCATCTCCACTGCGGTGCTCCGCGACGAGTCCGGCGAGGTCGTGGGCGGCGCCGAGACCTTTCGCGACCTCTCCGCCATCGAAGAGCTCCGCAGGGAACTCCAAAGCAAGTACTCCTTCGGCGACATCGTGAGCAAGAACAAGCGAATCCAGGAGATCCTCGCCATACTCCCCGACATAGCCGAGAGCCCCAGCACGGTGCTCATTGAAGGCTCGAGCGGCTCCGGAAAAGAGCTGTTCGCCAAGGCGATACACGACCTCAGCCCGCGCAAGGAGAAGCCCTACGTCAAAGTGAACTGCGGGGCGCTGCCGGAGACGCTCCTTGAGTCCGAACTCTTCGGCTACAGGAAGGGCGCTTTCACCGACGCGAGGACCGATAGGCCGGGCAGGTTCCAGGTGGCCGACGGCGGCACCGTATTCCTCGACGAGATCGGCGACCTCGTGGCGTCGCTCCAGGTCAAATTGCTGCGGGTATTGCAGGAGAAGACCTTCGAGCCGCTGGGCTCATCCGAGACGGTGCGGGTTGACGTTCGAGTCGTCGCCGCCACCAACCGAAACCTCTCCGGCCTCGTGGCCCTCGGCGAATTCCGCGAGGACCTCTACTACAGGCTGAACGTGATAAGGATCGAGCTCCCTCCCCTTTCGGAGAGGAGGGAGGACATCCCCCTCCTCGTCGACCATTTTGTCCGGCGCTTCAGCTCCGCGACGGGCAAAGACATCCGCGGCCTTTCCAGGGAGGCCTTGGCGGTCCTCATGCGCCACGATTTTCCCGGCAACGTACGGGAGCTGGAAAACGCCATCGAGCATGCCTTCGTTCTCTGTCGCGGCAGGACCATAGAGCCCCGGCACCTCCCGCCGGAGATTTCCCGGGCGGGCAGCGTGACCCATGCAGCTAGGCGGGACGCTCTCGGAGAGGCCGAAGCCGCGGCGGTAAAGGCCGCTTTGGAAAGGGCAGGGGGAAACCGCGAGCGCGCCGCCCGCGAACTTGGAATACATCGGGTCACTTTATGGCGGAAAATGAAGCGCCACGGCCTGTCCTGATGTTGCGCCGATAGCGCAACGTTGCGGCCTGGCGTTGCGTAAACGCAGCACACGGGCTGTCACGCCATTTTCGTCTTGTCGCTATATCCCTATGCTTGGCCACGACTTACGTTTCATCGCCTTGGACGGCACGTGATGTGCATACGTAACATACGGAGGTGATGGCATTGAAGGTTGCCGTGCCGGTCTTTGGTAACAGAGTGGCGCCCAGGCTCGAATGTGCTGGGCTGCTGCTAGTGGCCGATATCAGAGACGGGCAGATGGCTGAGCGCAAGAGCTACCCGGTGTGGGAGCCATCGCCCCATGCCCTCCTCGGCGCGCTGCTCTCGCTGGGAATGGAGGCGGTGATCTGCGGTGGGATCAGCGGCTTCATGGCGAGGCGCCTGCAGGCCGCTGGAATAAAGGTTTACGCTAACGTAATGGGAGACGCGGACGCGGCGCTCGATATGTTCGCCAAGGGCGAGCTCCGTGAGGGCTGGCGCCAGATCGCGGGCCCGCGGAGGTTCCGCCGGGGGGCATCGAGATGGCAGAGCGGACCCCCGTTTAGAGAAATGAGATGATCGTAGCTGTCGCCAGTGGAAAAGGCGGAACCGGCAAGACGTTCGTTGCGACGAACCTTGCCGTTGCCAGAGCGGACGTGGATTTCATCGATTGTGACGTCGAGGCCGCAAACGCTCACCTCTTTCTTCGTCCCGAGATCGAAGAGGTGAAGCCTGCGTACGCTTTCGCCCCGGAGCCCATCCCCGAACGCTGCACGGCGTGCGGAGAGTGCATTAGGCGATGCCGGTTCAATGCCCTGGCCCTTGTTGCGGGAAAGGTGCTCGTATTTCCTGCACTCTGCCACGACTGCGGGGTCTGCTTTGCCGTTTGCCCCTTAGACGCTCTGGGTCGCAAGCCCCACCAGTTGGGAACCGTCCGCAAGGGCCGCTGCGCCTTCGGCGCTTTCGCCGATGGAGAGCTCCAGATCGGCGAGGTTCGTTCCGCGGCGGTCATCGGCCGCGTCAAGGAATTCTTGAGTCCGGGCCGTGACACGATCCTGGACTGCCCTCCCGGCGCGTCATGCTCCGTCGTCGAGAGCCTGGAGGGCGTAGACTTCTGCCTGCTCGTCACCGAGCCTACTCCGCTTGGGCTTCACGACTTGGAGGTGACGGTCAATCTGCTGGATTACTTGGGCGTACCGTGCGGTGTGGTGATAAACAAGTGCGACCTTGGCTCCGCGCCGGTGGAGCAGTTCTGCGCCGATAGAGGGGTGCCGGTCCTGGCCCGCATTCCGTTCGACCCGACGGTATCCTCACATTATTCGCGCGGAGAGCTTATCGTGGGCAGGAGCGAGGCGTACCAGCGCATCTTCGAGGATCTCGCACAGGCCGTTTTCGGCAGGGAATGGGAGAAGAAACCGCGGCGGGCGCCTGTGGGAGTCGGAGGGAAAGCCGAGCCGAATCCCGTTCGGCCGCCGGCTTCCCGCCATCAGGCCGGCGGGCAACTGGTAGTGATCTCTGGCAAGGGCGGAACCGGCAAGACCAGCTTCGGCTCCGTCCTCGCCCACGTTGCGAACGGCGACGTCATCTCTGACTGCGATGTCGAGGCGTCCAATCTCAATCTCATCCTTGGCTCGGAAGCCACCCGGACCGTGCCGTTCGAGGACACATTTCTGGCAGAAATTAACCCGGCCCTGTGCGACGGTTGCGGAGTATGCGCCGCTCGCTGCTCTTTCGATGCCATCACAATGAACGAGGGCGCGGCGGTAGTTGACCCGATCAAGTGCGAGGGCTGTGGGCTTTGCGAGGTCGTCTGCCCTCTGGCGGGCTCCGAGTCCGCGCCCGTTACGCTCAGACGGCGGGTTTCAGGCAAGGCGAGTGACGGCGAGTGGAGGCGCGGCCCCTTTGTGTGGGCGCAGATTGATCCGGGCGGAGAGAACTCCGGGAAGCTGGTCACCATGCTCCGCGGTATGGCGCAGGAAAGGGCCGAGAACGGCAAGCGAATACTCATCGACGGCCCTCCCGGGGTCGGCTGTCCCGTCAACGCGTCCCTCGTCGGTACGGACCTCGCCGTGATCGTCACCGAGCCGACGCCTTCGGGCGTGCACGACTTAGCCAGGGCCGTCGAGCTCGCCCGTTTCCTGGGCATCGAGCCCGTCGTCGTTATAAACAAGGCTGATCTGAATTTGGAGGAAGCGAGACGAATAGAGCAACTCTGTCGCGAGGGGGGCGTTGAGGCGTTGGGCAGGATACCCTTTGACAAGGCCGTGGCCTGGGCCATATCCGAGGGCAGGTCGCCGATCGAGACCGGCTCGGAAGCGGGCAAAGCCATGGCAGCCCTGGCAAAAGCGGCCCTTCAGCGGCTCAACAGCAAGAGAAAGGAGTGATGCTTATGCCACGAGGAGACGGAACAGGTCCGGCCGCGGGTGGCGGAGGAGGCAGGATGGGCGGGTTTGCAGGAGGCCCCGGAGGCTACTGCGTCTGCCCTTCATGCGGCGCGAAAGCCCGCCACCAGCGCGGCACGCCCTGTTACCAGATGTCCTGCCCCAAGTGCGGGGCGAAGATGACCAGGGAAAGGTAACCCACTTTACAGAGGAGGTGAAGCCATGCCACGTGGAGATGGGACCGGCCCGATGGGTCTTGGGCCGATGACAGGCAGAGCGGCAGGGTACTGCGTCGGTTACGGCGCTCCCGGCTTCATGAACCCTATCCCCCGCGCGGGATTCGGCGTGGGAGCGATGCCCTATGGCGGGTTCGGCGCTTCCACGGCGATGCCTTACGCCACGCCCTTTGCCGCGGGCTATCCCGCATGGGGAGCCGGCTACGGCTACTTCCCCAGAATGGGATTTGGCCGTGGTTTGGGGATGGGGCGCGGAGGCGGGTTCGGTCGCGGGCGACGCTTCTGGTATTAGGAGATTCGTGAAAGCCCTTGCAACGTTCCACATGAAGGAGGTGTAACATGCCTGGCGGTTACAGATGGATGTATCAGATGACGGGCTTGCCCGGATGGATGAGGTTCGGCTTCAGTCCCGGTTGGGCCGGCAGGAGCCCCACGGGTTTAGGCCCGGGGGCACAATTCCTGACTACGGGGCAATGGCCGACGCCTCAGGCCCAGGCGGCCTGGCAGGCCATGCAGTCGGGGCAGTTCGGCTTCCCCTACGCCGGTGCAGCCGGCGGTGCGGCGTTCGCGCCTCAGGCCGCCGACGAGCTGGGGTTCCTCAAGAATCAGGCAGAGTTCTTGCAGAGCCAGCTCGATCAAGTGCAAAGCCGAATTGCAGAGCTGGAGAAACAGGAGTAAACGGGACGAATGGGCGGCTCCCTAAGGGGAGCCGCCCATTCGTCGGGTCATTGAATAAGGGAGGACAAGTATGAAAATCGCAGTATCAGCGACCGGACCGGCCCTCGATGCCGAGGTCGATCCCCGGTTCGGCAGAGCCGCTTATCTGCTGATAGTCGATACGGACAATCTGGAGTTTGAGTCAATACAGAACCCTAGCGTCGTCGCATCGCACGGGGCCGGGATCACGACTGCCCAGATGATGGCGGACAAGCAGGTGGAAGTCGTGCTCACCGGCAACTGCGGCCCCAATGCGCACAATACTCTCGGTGCAGCCGGCATCAACGTAATCACCGGTGTCAGCGGCGTCGTTCGGGACGCGGTTCAGAACTTCAAGCAGGGGAAGCTCAACCCTTCCCCCGGCCCCAACGTCGGTGGGCATTTCGGAACTGGTGGTGCGGGAATGGGCGGCGGGATGGGGATGGGACGCGGCATGGGAATGGGGCGTGGTATGGGTATGGGACGTGGCATGGGTATGCGTAACCCAATGGGGCAGGGCGTGGGAGGCGGCGCTTTCCAGCCTCCGCAGCAGCCTATGTCGAAAGAGCAGGAAGTTAACATGCTCAAGGCGCAGTCCGAGGCGATCAGAAAGCAGCTCGGAGAGATCGACCGTCGACTCAGGGAGCTGAGCGATTGAAAGGAAGTGAACCATCGTGACACCGGAGGGGCAGGAAGAAGCGACCCGCGACATCCAGGCGGAGAGACGCGCTTTGGAAGAGTCGGTCCAGAAAGTGCTGGCTGACATCGAGAACAAGCTCATGGTCCTGAGCGGCAAAGGCGGGGTGGGCAAGAGCACGGTCGCCGTGAACCTGGCCATCTCGCTCGGAAAGCGGGGGTTCAAGACCGGCCTCCTCGACGTCGATCTGCACGGCCCGTCCGTTCCCAACCTCATGGGATTGGTCGGCAGAAGGTTCGAGGTCTCACAAGAGCGCATGATGCCCGTGGACTTCGAAGGGTTGGTGCGGGTTGCTTCGATGGGTTTCGCGTTGCGCAGCCACACCGAAGCCGTGATCTGGCGCGGCCCAATGAAGATAGGTGCCATGAAGCAGTTCATCGGACAGGTGGATTGGGGCGAACTTGACTACCTTGTTGTCGATTCACCGCCCGGCACCGGCGACGAGCCCCTCACCGTTGCGCAGGTGATCCCCGACGCCAGAGGGCTTATCGTCACCACCCCGCAGGAAATCGCGCTTGCCGACGTCCGGAAGTCGGTGTCCTTCTGCCGTGCCGTGAATATGGAAGTCGCCGGCGTCATCGAGAACATGAGCGGGCTGGAGTGTCCTCACTGCGGGAAGGAGATTGAGCTCTTTCCGATAGGGGGAGGGGAGAAGATGGCCCAACAAATGCGGGTGCCGTTCCTCGGCCGCCTTCGCATCGACCCCCGCCTCGTCGAGGCCGGCGACCTCGGGCGTCCCTACGTTTTCCACTATCCCGAGGCTGCCCTCACCAGAGACTTCGAGGCGATAGTCGATAAAGTACTCGCCGGCCAGGGCCAGCTCCCATGAAATTTCGCCTGACTGTCGCGATGGACAATTTCGCTCTGCGCGGCAACGTTCGAGCCGAGCACGGGTTCTCGCTTCTCGTCGAGTCGGCTGAGGGGTGCCTTCTGGTCGACACGGGCAAGAGCGACCTGACCGTGGCGAACCTCAAATCGCTCGGAGTCCGGCCGGAGAGCATCGGGAGGGTTGTCATAACCCACGGGCACTACGATCATGCTGGCGGGCTCATGCCGCTGCTCAGTGCTGGTGCGAGGCCCAATGTATACGTTTCCCCCGATGCTTTCCGGGGCAAGTTCGCGCGCGGGAAGGTGAAATGGAGGAGAGTCGGCGTCGATTGGACTCCCGGTGATGTCGAAACGGCAGGAGGAGGCCTCGTCATGGCGGACTCTCCGGTGGAAGCGGTCCCGGGAATCTGGCTCACCGGACTCATCTCGGAGATTGTCCCATTTCCCGCCGGGAAGAAGAAGCTGTTCGTGGAGACGGCTTCAGGCCGACGGGTGCCCGATCCGTTCGAGGACGAGCGCGCCGTCGTGCTGGATGCGCCCGGCGGCTTGGTGGTTCTATCGGGATGCGGTCATCGGGGGATACTAAACGCCGTCGCCGCGGCCCGCGAGCTTCTTCCCGAGCGCCCCGTGCAGGCCGTTCTGGGAGGAATGCATCTGGCCTCCGCCGCGCACGACGAGGTACGAGCCCTTGCAGAGTCGCTCCGGGATCAGGGCGTTTTCTTTGTCGGCCCTGCTCATTGCACGGGTTTGGACGCATGGGCCGTTCTTAAATCCGTCTTGGGGAACTCGGCCAGGTGGCTTGGCGCAGGAACTCGGTTGAAATTCTGATCTTCGCTCAGGGCGCGTAGGCCTCGAGGCCTTTCCAGATGTCACGAAGTTGCTCCAGCGCCGAATCCGGCAGCTCTCGCGCTCCGTATTCCGCCGGGACGTAAGCCTCTGCGGCCGATGCTGCCAGAGGAGCCATCTTTGCGCCGGAATCCGAAAGCCGCTTCGCGAACTCGTAGGGGGTTTCTTCAGAAGACCTCGGATAGCCCTGCTGGCCGGCGTATGCGAGAAAAGCCTCGTAAGTGTAGCGCGCCAGCTCACGCGGGGACATTCGCTTCAGCAGCCGCGCCGACCTGAACGGGTTGATGAACCTCCTCGGCGGGGCTCTCACGATGGTCGCATCTCTCGGCTTCCGCCTGAAGCGTTCGAGGAATCTCTGCCACCACGACCTCCACCCGCCCAGCTTTTTCCATGCCCTTAGCAGACGCGGGAAGAAGAAGATCATCGCCGCAACGACCAGCGCGAGGATAATCAATATGGTAAGCAGCTTTTTCGCAAATTCGGCTGCCCGGCCTAGTGCGCTTCCTAGTTGCCGCACCGCTGAGCGCCGCGCCGGGCCGCCGGCCGCCCCTTTCTCCGCTCCGTTTCCCTTCCCCTCTTCTCCTCGGCCCTGCGCATTCCGCGCTTGTGCGCCTGCGCCCCCTT
>CAZBND010000031.1:12955-37001 GCA_964493415.1 uncultured Planctomycetota bacterium
TTCCCCTCTTCTCCTCGGCCCTGCGCATTCCGCGCTTGTGCGCCTGCGCCCCCTTGCCCCTCCGGTTCCTCCTCCGGCTGTCCTCCCGTCCCTCGTCCTTCTCCCTCCTCTCCAGGCAACCGGCCCTGGTCTCCTTCGGCCGCCATGTCCTGCCCCTCTCCCGGGCGCGGCCCGCGAGTGCCCCCGGGGGGCAGCGGCAGAGCCCTGCCCGCAGCCGTGGTAGCCGAAGTAGCTCTCGCCACGAGCATTGCTGCGAGATTCGGCTTGGGGAGCGCCCGCGCCAAACCCAGCGACAGCGCCGCTATCACCATACCAGCCGCAATCCACGTAACCATAACCTTCCACGTAACGTTAACCTTCCGAGCGGTCAGGTAAAGGCGCTGCAGCCGTGCCGACGTGAGCGCGAGCAGCACCAGGGAGAAGAAGAGATACGCGCCAGCCGCGGCCCATGCGTGGGACTGGACCTCCGCCGCCGCCCGAGGGAGCACCACTCGCGCCAAACCGAAAAACACCGCCGCGGGCAGCGCAAGGATCACTATCAGCAGCCCCGGCCGCTTCACCCGCTTCCGCCTCCGCCCGCCATCCGCGGTGAGCAGACCTTCCGCCACCGATTCCTCGGTCCAGCCGTCAAGGCTGCAATCCCCCGTTATCCTGTCCGCACCGAACCATATCAGCGCCACGACGCCCAAGTTTATCAGCAGCGCCAACGATGCGCTGGTCCGCTGCCCGGTGAACGCACCCACGCTCCCGCTTCGCGCGGTCAATGCCATTAGCGTGACGACGGCCAGCAGAAGGCTCAAGATTACCCAACTGCACCCGTGCTCCTCTTGCCGGCGGCGAATCCTGTTAAGCCCCACGGCGGCGAGAATGAAGAAAAAAAGGGTCCACTGCATGAACCCCACGCCCTCCGGCAGGATCGCCGCCCTGAGGTCGCTCATGAAGTACGTAAACGACGCCAGCATCCCGAAAACGCAGACCGGCGTTATCGTCTCGATCACTTGATCAAACAGCGACTTTTCTTGATACGGCGAGATCACTTACGTCCTTCTCCGACCCGATGTGCAGGATCGGCACGTTGAAATGCGACAGCTTATGCCTAGCCTCCAGCAACTCTTCGTCATGCGGGGAGACCAGGAACAGGTAAACCGTCATTCCCGAGTGTCGAAGAGCCGCGGTCTTCTCCGCCAGAGCCGCGCTCACCTTCGGCGTCACAACCACCAGAGCCGTGTCCCGCGCTATGTGCCCGGTCTCTTCGTAAATCACCATCTCCAGCGACGGCTCGTCGCAGCTTTCCAGCCGAGCCAGCGTTCTCATGATCCGCAGGCCCTGCGCCGCCGACGAGGCCGCCCTTATGTGCACCGGCCACAGCCGTGGTTCTTCTCTTTCCTCTGCCGCCGACTCCATGTCCTCTCTGCTGCTGAACTCCCTTGCCCGCGCCTCCTCCTTCACCCGCTCCGCAGCGTCTATGCCGTTCGTGAGCAGTCCCACTTTCATTCGTTGCTGGAGCGCGTCGTAGGCCAGAGACGCCGCAAGCGTTACCGCAAGCTCCGAAAGCTCGAATGCGAGGCCGGCGTCTTCCTCCTCGTCGTAGCTCGACCGGTTGAAGTCCAACGCCAGCGTGATGCCGGACACCGTCGACGGGTCGTATATCTTGCAGAACAGCTTCGCCAACTTCGCAGAGATCTTCCAGTGAATCCTGTTCAGCGGGTCCCCGCGCGCGTACTCGCGGACGCCGCGGATTCGCGACGGGTCCTCGTACACCCGGTGCGTTATCTGCACTTCCCCCGAGCGCCTCAGCAGCGGGAAAGTGAGTCCTCCGAGCCGGATGATCTTCGGGTAAACGGTGACGTAATTCTCCGGGGGCATAGCCCGGAATATCCTGCTGAACCCGAACGGGTCGACAGTCTCGGCTGCCAGCGGCCCGATGCGGTGGTAGCCGCGATGCGTCAGCTCCACCGTGTACAGGAACGTCTTCGAGCGCCGAGGAAGGAGCGTCAACAACTCTCCCCGCGCCCCGTCTACGGACAGGCTCTCGGGGATCAAGTCCAGCGCCGACACCCAGAGCACCGGCAGCGCGCTGGTGTTGGTCACCTTCGTGATGACGGAAAGCTTCTCGCCGATGTTCGCCTCGATCGTGCTCAGTTCCCGCTCGACGGATATGCGCCTTATGCTCAAGTGGATCGTCAGCAGTGAAAGAGAGAGGGCCGCTATCAGCGTGTATACGGCAAACGCCAGTATGCCGCTGCCCACGAGCAGAGCTGCGGCCAGAAACAGCAGCGCAATGCCCAACCAGATGCGAAGCGGCATCAGATTTACTCCGGCTTCCTCGTGACCACGGGTGCCGGAACCAGGTCGATTATCTTCTTGAGTACCTTCGCCGCGCTGACCTTCCGCAGGGCGCTTTCGGGAGTGAGGATGACTCGGTGCTGCAGCACGTAACTCGCCAACTGCTTAACGTCGTCGGGGATGACGAAGTCGCGCTGCCTGACCGCGGCGAGGGCCTGGGATGCCCGAAGCAGCGCCAGCGACGCCCGCGGGCTCGCGCCGAGCTGAATCTGCGGCGTGTCCCGCGTCCCCCGGATTATGTTCAGAATGTACTCGCGCACCGGCGCTCCCACGTAGACCTCCCGTACCGCCTTTTGCGCGCGCGTTATCTCGTCAGACGAGGCTACCCCCTCCAGCGTTTCGATGGGATGTTGGATTTGCAGCCGCTCCAGCATCTCCGCTTCCTCCGCAGCCCCGGGGTAGCCGATCGAGATTTTCATCAGGAAGCGGTCCAACTGCGCCTCCGGCAGGGGGAAGGTTCCTTCATGCTCTATGGGGTTCTGGGTCGCCAAAAGCATGAAGGGCCTCGGCATCGGGTACGTCACCCCGTCCACCGTCACCTGGCGCTCCGCCATGGCTTCCAGAAGAGCGGACTGGGTCCGCGGCGTGGCGCGGTTTATCTCGTCCGCCAGCACTATCTCGGAGAATATCGGGCCGTGCCTGAATTCGAACTCAGTGGTCTTCTGGTTGAACACCGAAGCGCCCGTAACGTCGGTCGGGAGGAGGTCAGGCGTACACTGAAGTCGGCTGAACGAGCATCCGCTGGAGACGGCCAGCGCTCTCGCGAGCATCGTCTTCGCCACGCCCGGGACGTCCTCGATCAGGACGTGCCCCTCCGATAGAAGAGCTACCAGCGAGAGGGTGATCTGCCCGCGCTTGCCCACGATCACCCGCTCGATGTTCGCGGTCAGTGATTGCGCCAGGCCGGCTACTTCCTTCATTTGGGTCCCTCGAGCACAGCTTAAGCCTTCTGATTATACGGGAAGCGCCGGTGCGCATCACAGGAAATCCAGCGCCGCGACTCGGAGGCCCCTTTGACCCGTGCCGGGGTCATACGATCGGCGGGAGGCCGACCGCTATCCGCAGCGCGTTGACCACGTCTGCGATGTCGGGAGCGCCGCTGAGGTTGAAGTCCGCCGCCGCCGCCTGCTCGGGCGTGGGAACGTCCAGCGCGACCACGAACCTCAGAATGAGTATAACGTCGGCGATGGTCAACCCGCCGCCGTCCACGTCCATCGAGGTGGCGGGACCAACCACGCCGGGCCCGCGTGGATCCGTGTTCACGGTGACATCCGTGGAGACCGGCCTGCTGTCCACCAGGGCCGAAACGACGTCGACGACTCCTCCTCCCGTGGGGCCGGCATTATACAGCGCATTGTCGGCACCGATAGTTCCTCCGGACGGGGCCTGCAACAGCGTCCACAGCCCTCCGCTACTTCCGAGACTCGTGCAGAAATGCAGGTACTCCCCCACGGATACCACCGGGTCGGCGGGGATTATCTCCCACGTCACGCTGAAAGTCCGAGGACCCCGAGGCAGGACTGGTATTTCGCCTCCCACGTCGTCCAGCACCACCACGCCGGAAGAAGTCAGATCGCAACTTAGAGGATCCGGGTCAGGGTCCACCGTGAAATCGATCTGCGCTATGACGCTGCCGGGGGCGAGCGGCACGGGCGAAACTGTCGTCAGCGTCACGGATACCTCGCCGGCCGTGCTCACGTCGGCCGCGACCCCCGTGAATTCGGTCGAGGAGACGTCACCTTCTTCCGGCTGTTGGAGCACGCCGGGGTCGAATCCCAGCGTGAACTGCACCTCGGAGACGTCCACGCTCTCGTTCGCGAACAGGTAAATGTTGATTGGCACAAGCGCGCCCGGCTCTCCCGACGCGTCGGCCGGCCCTACGGAAACCGGCAAGGCAGCTCCGCCTGCGTAATGGAGTATGCTGCCCCCGTCCCCTGCCGCAAAGACGTCATCTGAAGCCGCTCCCCAGATCCCTCTGAGCGTGCGGTTCGTTCCCGACTTCATCTCGACCCAGTCGGCCCCGTCGAAGTGCAATATCAGCCCGTCGTCACCCAGTGCGAAGACGTCGTTGGACGCAGTCCCCCATACGTCGTAAAGGGCGCTGCTTGCCGTGGTGGCGAATCTCCACGAACTCCCGTCATAATTCAACACGAGTCCGGTGTCGGGACTGGCCTGCGTGTAACTTCCCACCGCGTAGATGTCGCTTGGGCCGCTCCCCCAGACGCCCCGGAGGTCGCCGTTGAAGCCGGTGCTGGGCGCGGGAGACCACGAGCTGCCGTTGTACCTCAATATCTTTCCCTGATTGCCGACCGCAATCACGTTGTTCGAGGCCGTCCCCCATATCCCGTTGAGGGCCACGCCGGCGCCTGTATCCGTGTAATCCCAGCTCCCTCCGTCGTAGTCCAGGACGAGCCCGCCGTCCGCTGCTGCGAACACCTGCGTTCCGGATGTCCCCCATACGTCAAAAATGGAATTCCCTGTGGGCGACGTCATGTCGCTCCACGCGGAACCGTTGTACTTCAGGATCGTTCCCTCGCCCCCCACCGCAAATACCTCGCTCCCAGACGTACCCCAGACGCCGTAAATGCTGCTGTCCGTTCCCGAGACAAGAGTCCCCCACGAGGAGCCGTTGTATTCAAGAATGGTGCCGGCATCTCCCACGGCGAAGACCTGCGTCCCCGAAGCCCCCCACAGGTCGTGCAAGTTTTCGGTGACTCCGGTAGTGACCGTGGAGGGCGATATGCCATCGTAGTATATGATCAGGCCGTCGAACCCGACGACGTGCACGTCGTCGGCTGCGGCGCCGCTCACGCCCTGAAGCCGTTTAGTCGTTCCTGGATCTATAACGTCCCAGGAAGAGCCGGTGTAATTGAGGATCGTGCCGTCGTCGCCGGCGGCGAAGATGTTATCGGCCGCCGTTCCCCATATGCCGTAGAGCGACGGCACGCCTCCCGGGGAGACGTCGTTCCAGTTCGCACCGTCGAAGTTGAGGATCGTTCCCGCGCCTCCCACGGCATAGACGTTGTCGGCGGCCGTTCCCCATAGGCCGTAGAGGTTTTCCGAGGTGCCGCTCGACGGGGTGTCCCAAGTGCTCCCGTTATAGAGCCCGGTGGCGCCCAGGTCTCCGACGACGTGCACGTTGCTGCTCGAGGTCCCCCACACGCTCCTCAGGTTGGCGGCCGGTGCGCCGGGCACGGAATCCCACGTGACCCCGGCGTAATGTCGGACGGTGGCGTTATCGCCCACCGCGAAGACGTCGTTGGATGCCGTCCCCCACACGCTGTAGAGGTTTTCCGAGGTGCCGCTCGTGGCTTTGGTCCATACGAATCCGTCGAACCTCAGTATCGTTCCCGCGTCTCCCACCGCAAACACGTCGGTTGCCGATGCACCCCACACGCCTCGGAGATTTTCGGTAGTGCCGCTTGCGTGCAGCACCCAGGAGGCACCGTTGTAGTAGGCTATGGTTCCGCCCTCGCCCACGACAAACACGTCATTGGCCGAGGCCGCCCAGGCCCCTAACAGATGGTTTCCCTGCGGCAGAGGGTTCTGCCACTCCCAGTCTGGCGGCGCAGCCCCCATTGCGGGCGTGATGGCAAGAACTGCGGCAATCAGAATGCTTCCGATCAGAGGTCGCAGAGAGTGAGCGCCGGACAATTTGAACCCCCTTCTTGAACGGGCACGGGATCGACTAGCAGCAAAGCGCCGAGAGCCGCTGTGCCCCAGCCTGTCGGCAGCGTGGACGCTCAACAGATGAACGCGGCATCTGCATGCCCTTATCCCCACGCCGCATGCGCATCAGACTATGGTACCCCGCTCCGCAACGAAGTTGCCCGCGCGTGATTGTACAGGAGACTCGCAGGATTGGCTAGAGAATTCTTATCTGAGCGAAAGCGCTCCGGAAGGGAGAGGTGACGCGGCGCTTACGTCTGGACCGCAAGATTGCCCCGATAGGGCCGTTTCCCGCCTGCGATTGTGAGGTTCCCCCGCCGCTTCCAGGGGCGCTCCTAAAACTTGGCCCCAACATAATCCAGGAACTGCTCTTGCGCCATTACCGCGATGCCATAGCGGCGAGCCTGGTCTTCAGCGTCGCCGGGGTCCCTGCCGATAACCAGGTAGTCCACATAAGGGCTTAGAGCATCGGCCACCTTCGCCCCGTATATCTGTGTCAGTTTCTTTGCTTCATCTATCGTGAAAACGTCCAGCTTGCCGGCGAATGCGAACATGATGCTCTTCTTCGGATCGTATGCGGGATTGGCGACGGAATCTCCCTTCACCACGGGCACCCGCGCGTTGTAGGCCCGCACCGCGACCCGGCTCACCTTTTCCTCGACCCGCCGTACCTCTGCGTCCCCGATCGCTTCGTACCCTCTCGGCGTCTTCCTCACGACTTTGAAGCGCCACCCCGGCTGCACGTTCTCGTTCCTCCCCAGGTTGATGTAGGCAAAGCCGAGCTGCTGATCCAGGTTGAGTATTTCGCCGTCCGGCTCGAGCTCCGCCGCCTTGGCGAATATCGCCCGCTCCGCGAGCTTGTCCTCCAGAGCGTGAATCTGGTTCTGCTGCTCTTCCGCCTGTTTCTGAAGCGAAGCGTATAGGTCCGCGAGCTTATCTTTCTCGGCGATTTCGTCCACGTACTTCTCGTTCAGGTCGTTGTGAATTTCCTTCAGCTCGGCAAGGTCCGTCTGGAGGGATTTTATTTGGATCTCGAGTTGCTCGCGCTGCTGCTGGAGCTGCGCCTCGCGCTCAATGATCGCCTGCTCCCTCGCAATCTCCGCCGCTCTGCGGGCTTCACTTTCGCTGTCGAAGGCTTCCTTCACCGCCTGCCATGCGGCGAGGTAGTCGTGCCGCACCTGAAGGAGGAATTGCGCGAGCTCCCTCGTGTTGTTCAGCGTCCCGTGCGTCACGTCGGCCGGCAGGTCGTACTGGAGCTTCTGGGGGTCCTCGGCCGCCAAGAGCCGCCTGGCCGCGTTCCAGTCCTCCCATCCGAAGAGGCCCTGTAGCTCCGCCATTCGGTCGTTGGTTTGCTTGAGCTGGTCCTGCGCCGCCTCGCGAGCTTGGATGGCACTGTCCAGTTCGAGCTGTTTCTTCGACGACTGCTGGTAGAAGACGTAGGAAAGCCCCGCCGTGATCACGAATAGGGCGACGAAGACGATAAGCGCTGCCAATGGAACCTGCCCCACGGCATGGGCGCGCTTTCGGAATACCAGCATTTTAACCCTCCTTGTTCCCGCCGCTTTGCTCCTGCCGCTGCGCCAAAGTATAA
This sequence comes from uncultured Planctomycetota bacterium, assembly GCA_964493415.1. Lineage (GTDB taxonomy): Bacteria > Planctomycetota > DG-23 > CAZBND01 > CAZBND01 > CAZBND01. The sequence continues at coordinate 20,562 of CAZBND010000031.1, forward strand.
GGACGCCTGTGCCTGCTTGTCAAGGAAAACTGCCGACCCCTGTGGCCTGCAAAGAGCCGCCTTCACGTGCGCTTGAACCGCTTCTCCAATTCCTTCCGCCCTATTATCACTGCCGTCGGCCTGCCATGCGGGCACGTCGCCCCAAACCGCGTCTCGGTCCCCCTCCGCAGCAGCGATGACATCTCTTCCCCGGAGAGCCTCTGCCCCGCCTTAACTGCCGCCTTGCACGCCATCGCCTCTAGTATCGATTCCAGAGGGAGTTCGGCACCTGAGCTTTCGCCGACCTCCTTATCAAGTTTCTCAAGAATGCCCTCCAACAGGTCCCGCGGGTCGGCACTCGCCACGATCTGCGGCAAGGACCGCACCACCACGGTTCTGCGCGAGAGGCGCTCAAGCTTCACACCCAGCTCCTCAAGCTTCTCCCGGGCGTGTCCGAGTTTCACGACCTCTTCAGGCAGCAGCTCTATCGGCTCGGGAATGAGGAACGACTGCACCGCCAGGTTGGCGGAAGCCGCCTGCGCCTTCAGCGACTCGAATATTATCCGTTCGTGAAGTGCGTGCTGGTCCACTATCAGGACGCCGTCTTCGGTCTGCGAGACCAGATACGAGCCGAGGACCTGGAAGAACGCCCCCTCGGCCCGCTCGGGTGTCGCGCTCGGCGGCGCGTGTACCGAGGTCTCCTCCTGCGGCTTTGGCTCGATGGTCTTCTGGCGAGGCTGCGGCGACAGCCTTCGGACCAACTCGTGGGCGATTTCCTCGGCGCTCGGAGTTGTGGACTTCGCGGTGCCATTTCCGCCCGAAAGCCGCTCCCGCACGGCGCCGTGAACTGCGTCGAAGACCTGCGGCTGGCGGCGGAATCGCACCTCGATCTTCGTCGGATGGACGTTCACGTCCACTTCATCGGGCGGCGCTTCCAAGAAGAGAAAGTAAGCCGGGAACCGCCCCTGAGGTATTACCGTTCTATAGGCCTGTGACACCGCGCTTGCCAGCCCCCTGTCCCTTATGTAACGCCTGTTCAGGAAGAAGTACTGAAGGCGTGTGTTCGCCCGGGTGAACGACGCCGGTGTTATCAGGCCCGTCACCATTCCCGTCGGCCCGCCGGGGACCTCGAGCAGCGACTCTGCAACCTCCTGACCGAAAAGCGCCCGGATCCTATCGCGGGTCGTTCTCGCGGGAGGCAGATTCGCCACCGACCTTCCGTTATGCGTCACAACGAAGTGGACGTGCGGGAATGCCAGCGCAAAACGATGTATGACTCCGAGAACGTGCGACAGTTCCGTTCTCGCGAACTTCATGAATTTCCTCCGCGCCGGAACGTTCGCGAAGAGGTTTCCGACCTCGACCACCGTGCCCTCCGGCATCCCGCACGCCTTCGCTTCTGCCGGCTTCTTGCCCGACACGCGCAGCTCAGCCCCTTCCAGGGAACCTTTGCGCCTCGAGCGAATCACGAAATCCGACACCGACGCAATCGCCGCCAGCGCCTCACCCCTGAAGCCCAGCGTGGAAATGTTGAAGAGGTCGTCCGCCGTTGAAAGCTTGCTGGTCGCGTGGCGCGAAACCGCCAGCGCCAAGTCTTCCGCCTCCATCCCCTCGCCGTCGTCGGACACTCGGATGAGCTTTTTTCCCGCATCGGCGAGGTCCACCTCGATCTTCCCAGCGCCCGCGTCGAGGCTGTTCTCGATCAGCTCCTTCACCACCGACGCCGGCCGCTCAACCACTTCGCCGGCGGCTATTTTGTCGATTATCGTCTCGGAAAGAAGATGTATCGCGCCCATTCGCCGTCCCGTACTGGAAAGGAATCATCTGCGTACGGGGATTGTAACAGAAACCGGAACCGGAGCGAAACCGCGCGCAGCCGAACGGCATCGACGTCGGGGGTTTCTCACCATGTGAAGCAAGAGGGAGGCCGCTCGGGCCCCCCTCTCGCTTCGACTCTTACAGGGCTTCCGGCGTTCGGTCTCCTAGCCTCCCGCGACGGAGACGTTGGCTCCCGGCGCTTTGATCGTGATCGTGATAGTGATCTCGGTGTCCTCTGATTCGGGCGCTTTGCGGCGCACTTGTGCGGGAGCGCTCGGGGCCGGAGCCGTTTCCTGCCGGCGTTGGCGGGGCTGAGGCGCTTGTGGCGCAAGCCCCCTTTCGCGCGCTGCCCGTTGCTTCATTACGGCTGCCTGTTCTTCGAGAGCTTTCATCTCTTGCTGCGTCGCCCCAAGTCTTTTTCGCTCGACCTCTGTTCTCGCTGTCCTGGCTGCGCGGTCGAGCTGCGCCGCCGCATCCTCCGCGAAGAGCGCAACCCGCTGGCGAGCTCTCTCCCCCGCGGGTCCGACGCTGACCGCCGCCTCTTCACCTGCGTCCCTCCTCCGGCTCACTGACGGAGCCGTCATCACCGTCGCTTGCGCTTGGCTCATGCTGTCGAATACTTCGTCCATCTGCGCCGATTGCTTGGCCAGCTCCCACGTCAGGTCGTTAATGCTCTCCTGCATCTCAGCCAGCGTCTCACGGAAGCTGTCCATCTGCCGCTGGTACTCGTTCCGCACTCTGTTCGATCGCGCAGCCGCGCGCGGTTCGGCAAAGGCGGGAGCGACGGCGATCACGACGGCTAGGCTGACCATTGCCCATAACATCATTCTCTTCATACCGTTTCTCCTTACTGGGAGACGAAGCACCTTGTGCTTCGGATGGGAAAGCGCATCTGCTCGAAGATCACCCGCCGTAACCTCGAGCCTCATCGCTGGTGCATTCTCACTCTCTTCTTTAACTCGTCAGAGCCGAGTTTTCCGCCGCGCTGGGCTGCCAGATCTGCTCCGTTGACGCTTGCAATCAGCACCGTTCTCGTGGGCATCGGCTGGGCGGCGTAGACCGTTCCGAGCTCGTCGACGGCCACCACCCCCCCGTACACATCTCCCTCCACGTCGAGCGTCACCGGTACCATCCCCCCTCCCGCCGGGCTGCCCGCCCACGGGCCGTACAGGAATACGGTCACCTGCTCATCACTCGGCAGGGCGTCGAAGTTCTGCGCCTCCGTCGCGAGAAGTCCGACCACGGCCTCCTTGAGCTTCTCCACGTGCTCCTTGTTGTACTCCCGGCGGGTGCCGCCTGGACGATACACCGGCAGGTTCAGCGCCTTGTACTTATACTCCTCCCATTTGCTCGCTGCGCCCGGAGAGGGCGAAGGTGCGGGGCTCGGCTCGGCCGACAGCGGAGCCGCCGTTCTGCACATCACAACCGCCCCGTATCCGGGCAGGTACATGGCGTCGGACGTGCTTACGTTCTGGAGCGACCGCTTCTCGCTCTGGAGTCTCGACCTCTCGCTCCTCAGCCGTGCTCCCTCTGTAGATTCCCTCCTTCTTGCGTCCCGCATGTACTCCTTCTCGAGTTCCGTCAATTGCTCCCGTATCTCCGCCAGCCGCTTGTCTATCTCTTCCACCCGCGGCGAGCGCACCTCCGACAGTGTATCCGCCACCAGCCGCCTCATTATCTGGACGTCCTCGTTCATCTTCATCCAGACGTCCTCGCTCTCCTGGGCCCGGGCGACGGCTGCCAGAGCGGCAACCCCCAGAAGAACCGCCAGCCATTTCGTGAGCCTTTTCATCGTTTTCCTCCGTAGAGTGGTTCCCTCTTGCACTTCCGGGACCTCGACGCGTCGCGGGCCCGCCTTTCGCGCCGACGGCCTCAGAACTGCGTGACCTCTATTCTCTTCTCAAGCTCTTCGGCTGTGATCTTCCCGTCGCGCCGGGCGGCGAGGTCCGACGCCTTCACACTCACCGTGAGACCGGTCCTGCTTGCCCCCCGCGACGTGCCGCTGGAGAAAAGACTGCCCCTCATGACGCGGCTGGTTGCCAGAAGACTCGCGACTTGAGAACCGCCCTCATCTTCGACAAGCACCTTAGGTGACTCAATCGTCACCGCCCGCCTTGCGCGGGACCCCCGTCTCGTTGTCGGCGTCTCCTTCACCGGACTGTGGAGGAATAGGACAAGTCGCTCGTCATCCGGGAGCTGCCGGAAGTTGGGGGCCTCCACGACAAGGAGTCCCACCAGCGCATCCTTGACCCGTTCTACGAGTTCCTCGTCATACGCGGGGGAAACGGCCACGGGCCGCTCCGGGAGTACGGGCAGGCCCAGCACCTCCCGCCTCGTCTCTTCCCATCTTCCTTCTCTTGCGGGCTCAGGCGTGGGCGACGGCTCCCTCCCGTTCGAGAGTGCGAATCCCACCTTCACCGCGAACACCGCTCCATAGCCAGGCAAGTACAATGCGTCAGAAGCGATTCCGGTCGCACCAGCATCCATCTCGATGGGGGGGGGATTTGACCACAAGAACGCCGAGTCATCGACCCCGAGGAAGGCCCACTGGTTTTGTGCATCTGCCATCATCCTGCGCGTGAAGCTCAGGTACTCCTTCGACTCGTTGAGCCTTGCCGTGACCTCCGCAAGCCGCTTCTGCACCTCAGCGAAGCTCCCGAACTCGGTCCCGCTGATGTCAGACTCTGCCGACAGGGCCTCCAATCTCGCCTGTTCCTCCTCAAGCGCCTTCACTTCCGGGTCGATTATCGCCTCCCGCAGCGTGTCCCTGACCAGGCGCTCCATCACCATCATGTCTTCGTCGAACTGTGCCCAGTTGGTCTCCTCCACCATGGACACGCCGAAGCCTGCGAAGAGGAGCCCCAGGGCGAGCACACCCAGTGCCGGTCGCCTCATTTCACTTCTCCTTCCTTGAGACCGAAGTCTCCCAGGTCCGCCGAGGCGAGCAGCGCCTCGAGCCATTCGGTCTGCTCGTTGACGACGCGATTCGTCGTGAATATATGGTTCATCGTCGACCAGCGTGCATCGGCGATATCCATGCTGAGCTGCGTCATCCGCTCCTGCCACTTCTCATCAAGCTGCGCCAGCGCCGCCGCAAATTCCTCCGACTGCCGCGCGGCGATTGAATCCATCACGGTTCTCAGCGCAAGAAACGAAGGCGCTATCTCCTCGTCGAGGTTCTTGCTCACCACTTCCTGGCTTATGGCATATGCGTCCTCTGCGGCGATAGCGTCGGTCGAAAGGGAGAAGCTCCGGCCAATCGCCAGTACCAGCGTCCCGTTTTCAATTTTCGCCTGGATCCCCAGGCCGAGAAGCAGCGCGACGACAACCACTGCCGCCGCCGCCCACGCCACAACACGATAGGGGACCAGGCGCGGCGCCGAGAAACCCGACAGCGCGCTGACCACGAGCTGCGGCGCGGACGACCTCTCGGGAGCTTTCTCAGGAATCGCAATCAGCTCCATCACCTGCTTCAGCGACTCCAGCTCCCTCCGGCAATCGGGGCAGTTCTCGATGTGCGCTTCCAGTTCCCTCCTCTCAGCGGATTCGAGTTCGCCCGAAGCCAGCATCGCCAGAAGCGGCTTTGCCTCTCTGCAATTCATCATCAGTGACCCTCCTTCATCAACGGGCTCAGATGTTTCTTCAGTCGTGAAAGGCCTGCATAGAATCTCGAAGCCGCAGTCGGCACCGGGATATCCAGCGCCTCCGCGACCTCTCGCAACGAAAGACCCTCGAAGCGGTGCATCGAGACCACAACCCGCTGCTTCTCCGGCAGCCTCGATAGCGCGTGCCGCACAAGCCGCTCGCGCTCCGACCTTGAGTGGATCTCTTCCGGAGATTCGTGCCCGGCGTCGTCGTATGCCGCTTGCGCCTTGCCGTTGAGCCGGGCCTCCCTTTCGCGTTTTCTGCCGATGTCGGCGCAGGCGTTCACCGCTATCCTCCGAATCCAGGCCGAAAAGCTTCCCGACATTCTGAAGCGCGACGCGTGACGGAATACGCGGATAAACGTCTCCTGCCGGGCGTCCAGCGCGTCGTGTTCGTTCCGCAAAAGCCCCCTCGCCAGCCTGAAAATGCGCAATTCCCAACGGCGTACCACTTCCTCAAAGGCTGCGACACTCCCTTCCTTTACGCGCCCCATCAGGAGCTCGTCTGTTATCCCCGATTCCATCGATCCCTCATCTTGCTTTCCATATGTAATACGGTGCACGCGACTGCATTTTATGATGCGTTTCTCTCGCTGACCACGATTTCAGGAGGGGGGAAGCTGGCGGGCGGGGTATAAAGGCGGCTCCGGGTCATGCGGGATCAGACGGGAAACGCCGGCGAATAGGGGAGTGTACTCGGCGAACGAACCCCCGAAAAGCGCTGGCTCGTCGCGTCTCTCTGCAAGCACGTCAGCGCGCAGCACGCCGCATTCGACGGTGAGCGCCTGCTCGCAAAGCCCACCCTCTAGGCGTTGCGCCCGTTTCCTTTTGCGCATCCGCCTATCCGTGCGCGTCATCGCCCGCTTGCTGTCTCCTTCTCCATCCTCTGGTCGCGTCCTATGCCGCTGAACGCTGCGGGGTACAGGTATCTCGCCTCGCGGCGACCATCAGTTCTTCCCTCTCGCCCACCGCGATCACGTGCGCGCTTTCCTCTTCATCTTTCATCTGTGCTCTCATTCATTTAGGAACCACTTACTGACCGGCTCTCTTCTCCGGGCGGAATATGAGCCATATCAGCAGCCCGAGGGGCCAGGCAAGAAAGGCGACCAGCAAGGCCACCAGACACCCGGACTTGCCGCGGCTTTCCGCGTCTCCGTACGCCCAGATTACACTCAGCACGGCAATTACCAGGTACGCGAGACCGAAGAGTCCCCCCAGTATCCCCATTCGAAGTCTCCTTTTCGGATGTTCCTCCTGGTCGTCATTCGCGGCACGCCTCCGCGCAGCGCACGCCCTCCTGTATATACGTCAGAAGGTTCTCGATCAGACGCTCGTCGGGCACGGGGCATTCGGTGTACCCCGATGACGGGCAGAGAATGAACCGCCGCCCGCGACCCGCCTCAATCGCTTCGTGCACGAGTCCCTTCATTCTCTCCTTGCTTGCCGTCATCAGCTCGTGCGTCTCGATGTTCCCTTCCAGCGCCATCCGGTCGCCCACCCGCGCAAAAGCCTCCTCCAGCGTCAGGTCTCCCATCGGCGGCGGCTCCATCGGGTTGAGCACGTCCGCACCCATCTCCACGAATCGCTCCAGCACCGGCCCCATCTTTCCGTGGCAGTGCACCCACGCATACCCGCCTCGCTCGTGAATCAAGTCAATCAGGGGCTTATCAAACCGGAACACGAAATCGTCGAAGTCCTTCGGCGACATCAGGGGCGGGATGCAGACCTCCGGCCCCACCCAGCCGAAGGCCGGCTTCAACCCCGCGTCGAACGCCTGAGCCACCTGCTCGCGGATTCGCCGCGAAAACACCTCGATCGCCTCCAGCATCACGTCCCGGCAGTCGATGCTCCACAAGGCGAAGTTCTCCGGCCCGATCATCCGCTGCAGCCCGTACATTGCGTGATCGATGCCGAAAAGCGCCATCCCTCGCTCGCCCACCTCTCGCTCGGTCGCGTGGAATGGATCCGGTGAAAAGGGGTATGGCTCGTACGGCGCTGCCAGCAGCTTCTTGATGTCCCCCGGCTCTTTCAGCAGGTATTCCCTCTCGTAGCCGGGCTTGCCCACGGTGCTCTTCGCGTAGACGCTTCTGAACGTCCCCTCCGGCGTGCGAACCTCCGTGATCACGTTCATCCACTCCTCGGAACTCGTCGGCTCCTCCCAGCGTTTCGAGACGGCTTTCTGCGCCGAGCCCAGATGCAGATCGAACGGCGAGCGGACCGTTACCATCAGGTCGGTAAGCTCCATCGCTGCCCGGTGGACCGGCTCGTACGCAGGATGCGGAAGCTTCTGGTCCGGCCTCGCCCGCCAGAGCTTCACCGACGGCCGGTCCGGCACCTCGCCCCGGAATATCCTCGTCAACCTCTCGCGCCCCGTCATGGGCCCGCCTCAACTGTTCCGTCCATCCCTTTGCATCTCTTCTGACGGCGGTGCACATGCATAACCGCTAAGTCTCTGAAGAGGCGGGCTGAGGCGGCGTTGGATGACGGATCACGAGAGGACCGGCCCCAGCCTACCGGATCTCGTCCTTCTTGGCCAAGTTGTGTTTGGCGCACAGAATCTGGATGTTCTCAGCCAATAGAGACGTTCCTCCCTTCGAAAAAGGGATCACGTGGTCGAAGTGGAGGTTCTTCCTACTACCGCACAGAACACATTTTCCGCCATCCCTCCTCCAAACTTGTAGTTTGACGGCCGAAGGAATCAGCCGCGTATGCTCGATCGCAATCTTTCCCGGCGCAGACACCAGGGCCTTGTCCTCAGATTCTAGCCGGAACTTGAATACCTTCCGGCCATCGCAGACTTCCTGCCATGCGTCCACGAGTCTGAATAGGCCATTGAATACCCAGATGCCCTGCTTGATCTTCTCATAGACTGTGACGTGCTCGGCTTCGCTTTCACCACGCTTGTACTTCATTGCGGCTTCAAAGAAGAGGCCGTTCTGTGTCGGATTTCCTGAGTGACTGAAGGCCACTTGGTCTACGGTCTTCGGATCACCGCCGCTCTTTCCCCCTGGGACATCATGGCCTTCATAGATTATTGTCCTTCCATCGTCCTCGATTTGATCGGCGTAAGGGGCTCCCGATCGCAGACTCATCAAGATGACACTGGTTCCTTGCCTTAGCCGGAAGTTCATCCCCCGCTGAAGGCTCGCGCCTTCCTGTCGACACATCTCCAGGTAGGAGATAACGTCACCTTGTCTCGCCGCCTGGCTCATCGCGTATGGCCCCTGTCCCGCTTTTATGCACGTTTTCGCATGGCGTTGGATACTGATGGGGGATGGTATGCCTCCCTCCTCGTCTTATCAAGGGAGAATCGCGGCGGGACATGGAATCTGCTGGTGAGTGCCACAACCCGGTCGGTGGGCACTGCCTTCAGCCCTTGAGCTTCAATCTCGCGCGGAAGTAGGCGTTGAACGCCTTCTTCATCGCCGCAAGCTTCAGCCTCTGCACCCGATGCCTTCCCGGATCGTCCTGAAGCCACCGGCACTCCTCCGGCAGCATGACGATGCTCACCTTGATGTTCGGCGCAATCCCCACCGGCAGGCCCTTCTCCATGCACGCCTCGTAAAACCGCGCGAACACCGGCAGCATGTCCTCGAACGGAGGCGAAGGGTAGTCCTCGAGAACCGTACCCTTGAGCGGGCGGAACACGCACACGGTGGGAATTGCCCCCACCGACGTTATCCAGTCTATCGCCGCGATGCTGTTCTCGATCGGCTCGAGCCCCGCCACTATCTCCCCGTTCGTGGTGTCGAAAATCTTCGCGCAGTACTCGATTGCGTCCAGGTATCGCTTGAGGCCGACCTTCGTCGCCTTGCCGGGACATATCTCCTTTAGCCGCTCCTCGTCCCAAAGCTCGAAGCAGAACGAGACGTTGTTGACGCCCATCTCTTTGAGCTTATCGTAGCGCGAGAAGTCAGGATGCGGCGGCGTCTGCACTCCGATCAGAAGCCCCGTCTCGTCGTGCACCGCTTTGATGTACGGCTCCAGCACGTCCAGGTACGTATCGCCCTCGTAGTAGCCGGTGTTGAAGTGGACGAAGGTAATCTTCTCCTCCTGCCGCGCCGCCTTCGCCGTATCCACCACGTCCCGGACCGATTTCTCCTCGTCCTCGAACGTCCCCAGATTCAACCCAACCGAGCAGAACCCGCAGTTCGACGGGGGGTCCGTCTTCCAGTGCGCGCAGACGTCCGTCGGGTAAATCGCCAGGTACGTCCCCTGCAAAACCCCGACGCGCGACATGATCTTCCCCGACGCCGTCCGCCGCGTGTAGAACTTCGGCTGCCTGGGCAGCGTGATCGGCGTTATCCTCTCCTCGTCCCGGTACACAACGTAGGTCGAGTTCTCTTTCCGGAGAGAGTAGGGGCTCTTCGCCGCGAAGTCTTCCGCGACCGGCACGTTCGTGTAGAAATCCGGAGGGATGATGATCTCCAGCCCGCTTCCCAACCCGGCCCGCGTCCGTAGAATCGCCCGCCCGTCCTCGTCCGTGCTGCACGAGGGATGGATCGTCATCCCCTTGCAGAAAAGGTCCAGCTTCAGGTACGCCGGATTGAGCTTCCCGTTTTCGATTAGCTTGGGAGACATCGTTCCCCTCGCCGTTCGCGAACCCGTATCATAGCCCAGCTTCAGCCCGCGATCAATGTGCCAAGGCCTGACTTGATCCCAACTAGTGGACGCACTCTCCGGACGCCAGCCCAGAACCGATGGCCCTACTCAGAGTAGGTCCACACCCGCTTACCCGTTCTCACGTCGAGGCACACGGCGGCTTTTCTTCCTCCGCTGCTGCCGAGCAGCACGACACGCCCCTTCGTGACCAGGACCCCTCTTCCCCATGCGTCCAGCCAGCCCAGGCCCACGTTCGTCCCCCCGAATTCCTCGCACCATAGCACCGCGCCCGTCTCTAGGTCCAAGCCCCAGGCAACATTCCACCCCGCCACGACCAAGACCCCGCTGTCTATCCCGCACACCGATGAGGGGTACTCGACTCGATCATCTTCCTCCGACGAGTCCAGGACCCAACCGGAAGGGCCGACGCGATACTCCACCTCGCGGAAGGCCCGAATGGCATGAAGGGGCTCCAGATCCCCGCTCGCCACATCTACCGCAGATACCCGAACCGACTCGGCCTCTCGACGGAGTTCTACGAGGTACACTCTTGTTCCATCCGTCACAGCAGCGATGCGCCCATCATTGTCCATATCGATGTCTACTCGCCAGAGAATCCGACCGGAACCCAGGTCGAGACAGATCACTATCCCCTCGTGCACGGCTATCGCGTAAGGAGAATCCGGCACCTGCGTCAACGCCCACTCCCGGGCGATCACATCTGGCGCCAACTCCTTCGCCCACAAGTCGTTGCCGGTTTTCGGATCGAGCGCACGCTGGCGAATCGGGCCGATATTGTTCACTGCAACGACGCTTGGCCCAAGGCACGCCAGATACCAAAGCCCCGACCTGCTCCATTTCCGCTTCCCTGTCTTGGCGTCGAATGCGCTCACCGTGAAGATAGTCGGCGGGTCCGACGCCCCCTCTCCGGCCTCGACCGTCGACGTTATCACGAGTCCGTTGACCACCCCGGCTGGGCCGGTGCCCCAGGCCACCCTCTTGCCCCAGACCACCCGGTGTGTCTTGGCGTCAAAACAGTACAGGAAGCCTGCGGTCTGGACGAAGCCTCGGTCTGAGTCGAACACCGGGGCAGAACTCCAGACGTAGAATGAATCCTTGAGCCGCACCCTTCCCAGAGCCGCGCCAGTGGCAAGATCCACGATCGTGAGAAACTCATCACCCTCCGAAGTGATGTAAACCTTCTGCCCCCAAACCGCCGCGGCCTGAAAAGAGGGTGGGATAACAATTGTCGTTGCGTTAACCAGTAAGCCTGACATTGCAGCGCTTACGAGAATAATTGCGCGCAAGACCTCTGTCGCCCTCACTGTGACCATCTACCTCTCCGTCTCACAGCAACCGCCTTCCAAACGCTTACCATATTCTCATTCAAGTTTAGACGCGCAGTTCGGGACGTATGTTCCCTAGTCTCCGCCTTTTGACACCGGCGAACTGCATTTCTCTGCTGCCGGGCGGCCCGACTCTCTCCGCATTCGCCTGCGGGGAACGCGCCGTGCCGGACGCGAATTCCTCTTGACAGCGGCCGATGGCAGAACTAGCCTGTGTGCCGGACGATTGGGGAGGCGGCGCTGTGTTCTTGTACGGCCCTCAAGGTTCGAGCTTTCCGCCACGCATCCCGAACGTTATCGGTCTGCGGTATCTTATCGGGAGGAGGTGCGAAGATGCAAGGTAAGAGGTTCTCACGAACGACGGCGACGCTAACCGTGGCCGTCCTGGTTGGGCTGGTTCTGCCTGTTGCGGCATTTGGCTGGGGCGCGGCGACGCACACATATCTTGCGAAGGAGCTGGGTAATGACTGCGGCCTTATGGATTTGAACGAGATGTACGGCGCGGTCACGCCCGACATGTTCAACCTCCTCTTCGGCCACCCCCACAGGGATTACCTGTGGACGGAGACCCACTACGGTTTCATGAAGGTCGTGGGCGAGGGAACCTGGGGAAGGAAGAAAGCATTCGCCTACGGCTTCGCGAGCCACAACGAGGCCTTCGGCGCGGATCACACGGCGCACCTCGACAGCATTCTCTATCCGGGGGACGGCTACGTGCCGACCAAGGTGGGGATTCTGGCCCCTTGGCTGGAGCCTGAGATTGAAGCATTCCTCGTCGCGAACGGAATCCCCCACACGCCTGCGCTCGTCGAGGAGCTCGCCGAGGTTTTCGCCGACACAGCCATCGAGAGCGCCGTGGATCTCCTGGTGAGCCGGAAGGAGGACCCGACCGTCGGCGTCGAGATGTTTCTCGCGGCGGGCCTCAGAGGTCCTTTCGTTCCCTTCCTGCTGTGGGAGGCGTACGGCGGCGACTACGTGGCGCACACCGGCACACGCCCGCTTATCGCCGCCCTGTTCTTCCTGGCGACCGAGAAGCGATTCCGCGAAAACATGATGCTCTACGGCCTCGTGCTGGCTCAGGACGACGCCGTCGCCTTAATGGCTGAGCAGGGCGCGGAGTTGGCAAGCGCCATGCTCGAGGGAGAGTACGGCATACAGGCCGACGTGCCTCCAGCACTAGTCGAATGGGCTTTGCTCGCAGCGGTTGCGGTGGTCGAATTCGACTATTCAGCGGAGTTGGAAGCGACTCTCGAGTTCGTCGAAGACCAGCTGGAGCTGCACGGCATTGAGACTAGCTCGTGGTGACGACCTGGGTGGGTGCGGGGCTATTCGTGTGTTAGCATTAGCTGAGAGCATGTCTCGAACTGAGGCAATTCGAGGGAAGGAAGCGAGACAGGCAGCTTAAGCTCCCGCAGCATCTCTTGAAGCTCCGTAGCATTCACCGCCGCATGCCCCGCGTGGCAGTTGTTGAAGAATATGTATATCTTCTCGACATCGTCCATCAGCGCCTTCACCCGCGGCACCCACTCCCCAAGCTCCTTTTTTGAGAAAAGGTAGTTGTATCTCTCCTTCCCTCCCTCGTACCATTTCGTGCCGTCCCTGCTGTGGAACCGTATGTATCCCACCGGTGTCGTCGCGACTGCCGAGGGTCGAATCAACCCCGGAATGTCCGGCTCGTCCACACAGCAATACCCCAGTCGCTCCCCCATCATGAAGTTCAGCACTTCTTTCCTTTCCCACGTCTTGTTTCGGAACTCCACCACTATCTCGTCATCCGGCAGCATTTTTCTCAGCAGACGCAGGTAATCCATGTTCCGTCTTGACCTGCTGAACCTGTGCGGGAATTGCCCCAGCAGCGCGCACATCCTTCCTGACTTTCGCAAAGGCTCGATCGAATCGCTGAATTCCACAATCGCTTCCGTATTCTTCTCGTGAGTGATCGCGCTGTTCAGCTTCACCGCGAAAGAAAAACCCTTCGGTGTTCTTTCCACCATTCTCTGAAACACCGAAGGGTGTGGGATGCCGTAGTAGGTGAAGTTCAGCTCGACCGCCGGGAACCTTTCCGCATAATAGGAAATCATGTCCTCCCTTTTCATGTCCCAGGGATAGAACGTCCCCCGCCACGCCGGATACGAATACCCCGATGTTCCCACGAAGATCATATGGCCTCCTCTCTCACGAGGCTTCCCCACGTTATCGCGTACTCGCCGAACTTGTCCCGAAGCCCGTCTATCGCCTCCGTTACTTTTTCAAGCTTCAGCGGGCAGGATATCCCGAACATCTCCATCTGCTTTTCGCAAGTCGTTGTGAGATTCGACGCGCTCACCCCCAGCAGCCTCACGGGCTGATTGAGCTTCACGCCGTGCAGGATTTTTCTCGCCTGGTCGGATATCTCCTGGTCGAGCCGCACCCCCTGTCCCGATGTCGCCGCCCGGGTTATGGTATCGAAATTCCCGAAGCGGACTTTCACCGTGATTGTCCTTGCCCGGAAGCCAGCCTTCCTCAGCCTTCTTCCCACCTTCGCCGAAAGCCCCATCAGCGTCCGCTCCAGCTTCTTTCTCTGACCTGTGTCCTCCGCCAGCGTGTACTCATTTCCGATCGATTTCGCCTTCGGCTGGTTTTCCTCGTCGATTACGGGCGAATCGTCCTCCCCTCTCGCCGCTCGGCATAGCATTTCCCCGACCACACCGAAGATTTTGTCGAGCGTCTCGGGCGGGGTTCTCGCCAGGTCTCCTATCGTCTCCATACCCAGAAGGTTCAGCTTCCCCTTCGTCTTCTCCCCGATGCCGAATAGCTTCTCCAGCGGCAGCGTGTGGAGCTTGTCCGGGATGTCTTCTTTGCTCAGTACTCCAATCCCGTCCGGCTTGTTCAAACTCGAAGCCGTCTTCGCCAGCACTTTGTTCGGCCCGATCCCCACGGTGCATTTCAGTCCGGTGGCCTTTCTGATTCTCTCTTTCAGTTTGTCTGCGAGATCGAACGCCCCCCCGTACCTCTCCGCGGTGTCCGTTATGTCCAGAAAAAACTCGTCGATGCTGAACGGCTCGACGACCGGCGTGAACTTCTCACAGAGCTTCCTCACCCTCAGCGAAGTGAAGATGTATTTCTGCGGATCCCCTGGAATGAATATCCCGTTCGGGCAGAGCGCCTTCGCCGTCGTCACCGGCATCCCGGAGGACACCCCGAACTCCCTCGCGGGATAGCTCGCCGCGGCGACCACGCTTCTCCCGTTCGGATTCCCGCACACCATCACCGGCTTCCCGCGTAGGGGAGGGGACGAAAGCTCCTCCACCGATGCGAAGAACGCATCCATATCCACGTGCAGGATCATTCTCTCCATCCCTCTCACCCCTCCATCTGCACCTTGTCCAGCACCCACCGGAGTTTCTGGCTGTCCAGTCTCATCTCGAACACGTCGCCCGACGTCGCCAGCACCGAGAAATGAAATTGCGGGAAATTCCCCTCCCGCGAGAGCCACTTGAACGGAACGTTCACCACGAAATACGTATCCCCGCTCCATCTGAACTTCACCGGAGTCACCTTCCCCCCCTGAAACCGGGCAATCACATCGATCTCCTCCCCAATCTCCTCTATCATCTCACTCGCCCCTATATTTTAGTACTATGTTAGTATATACTGCAACTAAGCTCTGTCAAGGGGGAAACGGGGGGAAAATAAAGGGGCGCGGGATGATCCCCCCGCGCCCCGGAAATAGACTCAAGCGTATATCAAAACAGCACTTGCGCCAACTGATACCACTCGTCGGTGACCAGCTTCTGCTCGATCGCCTCCCCAAGCGCCACGGGCACGATCTGGTTGCACTGGAGCGCCACCATCTTTCCGAACTCCCCCTTCGCGATCAATTCCACCGCCGCAACCCCCAGCCTCGTCCCCAGCACGCGGTCGAACGCCGTGGGATTTCCTCCGCGCTGCAAGTGCCCCAGCACCATCGACCTCGTCTCCAGCCCCGTCCTCTTCTCTATTTCCTTTTCCAGAAACCTTCCTATCCCGCCGAGCCTCACGTGGCCGAACGCGTCCTTCTCTTCCGTTGACGTGATCACCTCCCCCTCGCCGAGCTGCGCGCCCTCCGCCACAACGATGATGCTGTAGTCTCTGCCTCGCGCGTGCCTCGCCTCCAGTAGATTGCACACCTCGTCCAGCCTCACCGGCCTTTCCGGGATCAGGATCATCTCCGCCCCGCCCGCGATTCCCGCGTACAGCGCAATCCACCCCGCGTGACGGCCCATCACTTCCACGATGATCACCCGGTCGTGCGACTCCGCCGTCGTCGTCGCGCGGTCCACCGCCTCCGCCGCGATGCTTATCGCCGTGTCGAAACCGAACGTCACCTCCGTTCCCGACAGATCGTTATCTATCGTCTTGGGAATCCCGACGGCCTTCACGCCTTCTTTCGAAAGCTTGTACGCCACCCCCAGCGTGTCGTCTCCCCCTATCGTCACCAGCGCGTCGATTCCGTGCTTCTTGATGTTCGCCAACACCTTTTTCACGTCTTCGGGATTCTTGTAGGGATTCGTCCGCGACGTCCTCAGGATCGTTCCCCCCTGGTGAAGGATGCCGTACGCCGAGTTGATGTCGAGCGGCTTAACCTCACCGTCGATCAGCCCCTTCCATCCCCTCATTATCCCCAGCACTTCGTGCTTGTAGCTGATGATCGCCTTTCGAATGATCGCCCGGATAACCGCATTCAGCCCCGGGCAATCCCCGCCTCCGGTCAGCACTCCTATCTTCATCTATCCAGCCCCCCTCACGTGTGAGATACGATCCCAGCGCCCTTTGGCAGCGGGGATCCTCCGTACAGACAGCCTCACATCTTACAGCATTTCCCGCCCCCGTCAACGTCCTTACCACAGCGGCATCTCGATTCTCCGTTCCACCTGCCGCTTCCGGCCAGAACTGTCACGGGCGCAAAGCTTGACTTCCGGTCTCCTCTTGGTATCCTTCCTAAGTTCTGTCGTTTGGGCATGACGGGCTTTCGCAACGAAGGGACGGCGACAATCGCTCTGAGAAACTTCTGCTTCATCATCGACGGCAAG
>CAZBND010000032.1:0-7472 GCA_964493415.1 uncultured Planctomycetota bacterium
CACCGCAGCCTCTTCGACTACCACGGGCCTCCCGTCCTCCTTCACATGGACGTCTGGTCCCAGAACATCCTCGTCGACGAGAACGGCCGCCTCACGGGCCTCATCGATTGGGACCGCGCTCTCTACGGCGACCCCGAGATCGAGTTCTCCGTTCTCGACTACTGCGGCATCAGCAGGCCTTCCTTCTGGCGGGGCTACGGCCCTCAGCCCCGCAAAACCCGCGAGTTCCTTCTCCGCCGGACCTTCTACCTTCTCTACGAGCACCAGAAGTACATCGTGATAAACCGGCTCAGGCGCAAGAATTACCGGCGCGCCGCCGGATATGTGAGCGACTGCCGCAGGATGCTGAAATCCCTGGCCGAAACGCTCGATGACCGCCCGCTGTTGGAAACCTCTATCGGAGACGTCGCGTGAACTCCGCACCTGAGCCGAAGGCATACGCGGATCAGGATCTGATCGATCTGTATCTCAAGAAATCGATCGAGGAGAGGTGGGCAGGCCGCACCGTCAAACTCGACGTTCCCGTCGACGTCTTCAGCTCTTATCAGATAGACGTGGGAACGATGTTCCTTTTGAGGGAGGTCTCTTCTCACGGGCGGAAGTGGTCCCGCGTTCTCGACCTCGGCTGCGGATACGGCCCCGTCAGCGTTTACCTTTCCGTCAACGGGATTGCGGATGCCGTCGACGCCATCGACCCCGATGCGGTAGCGGTCGCCTTCACCGAGCACAACGCTCGCCTGAACGAATGCGCCGACGTCTCCGCCGCTCCCGGCGTTGCGTATTCAGACATCCCAAGGGCAAGCTACGACGCAATCGTTTCCAACGTTCCCGCCAAGGCCGGCCAATCCGTCCACGAACTCATGCTTTTGGGCGCGCACCGCCACCTCAGAGAAAACGGCGAGGTATGGATCGTCGTCGTCGCGTCGCTTGAAGAGCCCGTCGATGCTATTCTCAGTAAGCCCGAGGTCAAGCTTCTAAACAAGGCATCGCGCAAGGGCCACGTGGTCTACAACTTCGCCTTCTCCGGCGAGCCCGCTGTCCCCCACGCGCCTTACTTGCGAGACTCGATGGAATTCCGATGGCGCGACTGGTCGTACGAGATGACCTCCTTCCAAGGCCTCGCGGAGTTCGACGAGAGAAGCCACGCGACCGACCTCATCTTTCACCTGCTGGAAAAGCTCTCCGAGACCGGAGAGTTCCCGAGTGTTCTCGTCGGGAACTGCGGCCAGGGCCACGTTCCCGTTTTTCTGGCGCGGCATTTCGGCGGCCTTCAGCGCATGTGCGTGGCCTCGCGGAACCTGATCGCTCTCGAGGCCACGAAGCACAACCTGGAAGGCTGCGGATTCACCGGCGACGTCTGCTTCTCGCACACGCCGCTGTTTGACTGCGCCGCCGCCGCCTTCCGGCCCGACCTGATCGTCGCCGCGCTCCGCGAGCGCGAAGGATACGATATCCACTTGGGAAAAGCCTCCCGCGCGCTTTCTAAATACCCCGCCTGCCCCCTCGTCTTAGCCTGCGCCTCGGGGAAGGCCTCGCGGCTCGAGAAAGCCTTCCGAGCCTCGGGCCGCCGCACCTCGCTCAAGACGAAGCGCAAAGGTTTCTCCGCCTTCCTCCTCTCCCCTTAGCCCAGCCTTACCTCAGCAGCGGAGCCAGCTTCTTCTCTATCTCCGCCAGCTCCTCCTCCAGCATCCTGGTCCGGTTGGGAATGCTCAACTGCCACCGCCGCGCGCTTCCCGTGTATTGCTCGAAATCGAAAATGCCCTGCGGAAGGTCCAGTACCGGCTCAAGTTGCAGCCGGAACGCCTCGATTCCCTTGCGGTATTCCTCGATGCACCGCTTCGCAAGGTCCTTCCGGGCCTCTTCCGGCGACACCCCGGTCGCCCCCGCGAGGTATATCCTTCCCATCAGCAAGTACTGCCACTGCTCGCCCACAAGCACCGCCAGCCTCGCGCTCGCCTGTAGAATCCGCAGCTCCTGCCGCGCGTCGTCCTTCACGTCATCTTGGGAAATTCCGGACAATATCTTCTCGCCCTTGCGCGCCGAGTCCGTCTGCTGTGCGAAATGCGCCAGCGGCGGCTTCCGATCACCGGCCACGTGCTCCAGCAGGTCCTCTCGCCACTCGTTCTTCTCCAGGTATCTCACGTAGTCGTTCACCCGCGCCAGGTCCCCGATAACCCAGTCGGGCGGGTCAAGCCCCTCACTCCCCAGCGCCCCAGGCCAGCTCGTGTCCAAAGCAAGGTGGTATGGGAACTGCCACGTGAAACCCTCCGTGCCGCTATACACCATCTTGGAGATGTTCAGTGGAACCCGCGCGTACAGCACCACCGCCTCCAGTATCTCTTCTCCTCTCGGCCCGAAAATGTCCCGGAAGTACTCCTTCCACACATCGTCGTCGTACGGACCCCCGTTGTTCACGTAGTACGTGTGCGCAAGCAGGTTCGCCTGCTGCACCCTGTACGGCAGACCCATGAACCCGTAGTCGGTGTTGTCTATGCTCATGATGCCCTCGACGCCGATCTTCTCAAGGTTCTCCGCCGCGTCCCAGAAATACTTCGGATCGAACCACGCAATCGGCCCCGCGTTCTCCCCGCCGGATATCTCATTGCTCACCCACACGCTTCCACCCGAGTTCACCCATTTCTCTATGGCCGGGTCCGGCGGCGCGTCGATGCAGTCGAACACCGAGTATTTGATCACGTACGTCACGTCCTGCGGGAACTCCTTTATCGCGGTCCCCTCGGGGTCCATCACGTGCGTCCGGACAAGCGGCGTCTTTGCCGCTCCCTTGAGAGTATCGACAAACGTCCTCACGAAGTGGCTCATCGTGGCGATGTTCGCGCGCCCCCGCTCGCCGGCCTTCTCGCCCCTGCACTGCGTGCACGGGCAGAACGCGCACTCCCCTGGTGTTATCAGAATCCCCTCGCACTCGGGTATCTTCTCGAAGAACTCCCTGATCGCCGACATCAGGAATCTCTGATAGATCGGCTCGTTCCAGCACACGTTCCCGTAGAGGTATCCCAGCCGATCCTGGAGGCTCTGCCGCGCGTCCGTGTACTTCGCGAGCTTCTCCGCCATCTCCTTGTGCGCCTTCACGAAGCCCACCGGCGCGCAGAAGTTGTAGTGGTGAATGTACGGCGCGACGCCCTTCTCCCGCGCGAAGGTGAATATCGCCCGCAGCTTGTCGCGGTTCTTCTTCACGAACTCGTCCGTGAATACCTTCGCCTCGGGGAAACCCTCGAACTCGATGACGTAGTGATATCCCCAGTCGTGATACACCTGGTCTTTCCTGTACGACGGGATGCCCGAGATCACGAAGTTCATCTCGTTTTGTGCCATCCACTCGATTGCCCGCTTCCATCCCCTAACGCAGTCGTCATCCAGCGGGTCGGGCCCCGCCCAGGGTCCGGGCGGCGTTTCGAGGAAACTCGGGTAATACCACCATGTCCCGCTGTTCTCAAATCTCGCCATCTGATCCTCCTAAGGAGTTCACTCTCCGCGCCGCAAAACCGCCAGTATAACAAGGAACCAGCGCACCTTCAGCACCACGGGCTGCGAAAGGAGCCCGCCCGCCCTGCTGGTCTCACGGACTGCCCCCAAGGACCTTCCGCGCGCCGAGAGGCCGCTACGGGCCCGAGCATAATCGCGCTCTCATCTCGGCCAGAATACCCGCGGGAACAGACTTCGTGTCTCGGGTTTCGGAGGCCAGTCCCAGTAGATCGGAGGCTTCTTCGGCAGCCCGCCGCACTCCGCCTCCAGCCGCTTCCGAAGCTCGTTGATCAGTCCGTCGTTCCCTTCCGCAATGTTCTTCTCCTCGCGAGGGTCGGCCTTGAGATCGATCAGCACCGTCCCCTCGCCGCTGAACTGCTGGAACATGAGGTACGCTTCATCGCGGTACATCACCCAGGCGTTGAACCCGCTCGTCACGCAGTCCCGAAGCGTCTCCGTCTCGCCCCGCATCAGCGGCACCAGCGACCTCGCCTCCAATGCTTCAGGAGCCTCGACCCCCACAAGCTCCAGCAGCGTCGGCATCACGTCCATGTTGTAACAGAGCGCGTCGATTCGCGTGCCCGCTCCCAGGCCTTCTGGGTGCCGGATCATCAGCGGGTTCCGCGACTGGCACTGGAACATCGACTTCCCTCTCTTGTGCGAAACGCCCCCGTGCCCCAGCGGCACCCCGTGATCGGAATGGAACACCACGATCGTATCCTTCGCCCGCCCGCTTTTTTCCAAATCCTCCAGCAAGCTCCCCACCCACCGGTCCACCTTCGTCACCTCGCCTGCGTATGCCGCGCGCATCTCGACGATCGCGTCCTCCGTCCGGCACTCCTCTTCATCTGAAAGCGACCAAGGCGCGCTCAGCAGCTCCTCCCTCTTGTACAGCACCAGGCAGTCCTTCGGCGGGAACCACGGCTCGTGCGGATCGAACGTGTCCACCCATAAGAACGTCTTCTCCACGTTGCGATGATTCATGAGCCAGTGCCCCGCCTTTCCCAACGTCACCCCCGAGAAATACTCTCCCTCCGCTCCCAGCGTCTCGAAGAACTTCTGGTAGCAGCTCCGGCGGTGTCTCCGCACCTCCGACGCGCTCACTCGGTCCTTCTTCAGGTGCGGGTCGGCAGAAAGCGGAAACTCGCACGGGTCCGCCGCGTGCCCCCGGACGTACTCGAACGTGTCGAAGCCCCGGTGGAAGTTCATCCCCGGCTTGAACATCACCGCGGTGTCGGCGATGAACCCCGTCCAGTACCCGTTATCTCGCAGTATCTCCGAGATCGTCCAGTACTCGTCGTTGATCGGCTGCCAGCCGGGCTGCATGTTCAGCCGGTCGCCCGGGAGCGTCCGGTCGTCCTTCCACGGAAACGTCCGCCGTCCCGTCATCAACGCCCGCCGCGCGGGGAGAGTCGGCTGCCCTTCCGAGTAGCAGCCTGTGAAAACCGCGCTCTCCGCCGCAAGATTGTCAATGTTCGGCGTCTGAATCCACTCGTTCCCGTAGCAGCCCAGGTAATCCGCCCGCAATGTGTCCGTCATGATGAAGAGAACGTTCATTCGGCGCTCATCCTACTCTATGGGGTCTCCCAGCTCTTCTACCGCCTTCCGTATCGTCGCAATCTCCTCGTCCGTCAGCTTGAAGTCCGTCGCCTTCGCGTTTTCCTCCACCTGCTTCTCGTTTCGAGCGCCCACCAGCGCCGCCGTGATCCCCTTCTGCGAAATGACCCAGTTGATCGTCACCTGCGCCAGCGTCGCCCCGTGCCCGTCCGCAATCGGCTGGAGCTTCTTCAGCATCTCCAGCACCCGCTTCCGGTTCTCAGGCTTGTACCACGGCTTGAAATTCCTGACGTCGCCGTTGGCAAACTTGCGCTCCATCGTCACCTTGCCCGTCATCAGTCCCTGCGCTATCGGGCTGTAAGCGAGGACGCCTATGTCGTTCTCGATGCAGAACGGCAAAATGTCCTTCTCGATGCCGCGCTCCAGCGGATTGTACAGCGGCTGGTCGCTCGTCACCGGCCCCTTGCTGAGGCATGTCTTGATCATGTCCACGGTGAAGTTGCTTACCCCGATCGCCCGCACCTTTCCCTCTTTCTGCAAATCCAGCATAGCGCCCCACGATTCCTCCACCGGCGTCGTCGGATCCGGCTGGTGGCACTGGTACAGATCGATCACGTCGATCCCCAGCCGCTCCAGGCTCTCTTCGCATTCCTTCTTGATCGACTCGGCCCCCAGGAACCTCCGAATCTGCACCGGCGTTCCGTCGTTCATCTTCGAGTCGAAGACGTGATGCCCCTTTACGACATCCCACCGGACCCCGCATTTCGTCGCGATAATGACCTCTTCCCTGCGGCCCTTTATCGCTTTGCCTACGATCCGCTCGCTGTGACCCATCCCATAGATGGGGGCCGTGTCGATGCACGTAATCCCGAGGTCTATGCCCCGCCGGATCGCCCGCACCGCCGCATCGTCGTCCGTCCCTCCCCACATCCACCCGCCGATGGCCCACGCTCCGTAGCACACCGCCGGAATCTTCAGTTCGCTCTTGCCCAGCCGCCTGTACTCCATCTTGCCTCCTCCTCAACTCCAGAACTGAATCAGATATCGCTCCTTGGATTCATAATCGCGTTGTTCCGATCGGGCTCGCCGGCTGAATGACGAGATTGGGGGCGGTCGGGGCCGTAAAGCATCGCCGCTTTCCCATAATCTCGGCCGGACTCCTCCGCTGTCCCGCTGAACGCGAAACTCCCCCCATTCTTGCCGCCCGGCCCGTCCAAAGCAACCCCTTCCTCCGCGCATTCCCGCCGCGGCAAGAAAATCCTCTCCCCGGCTCCCTATCGACACCGATCTCCCTCGAGTTATAATCACACCCTCGCAATCACTTCGGGTCCGTCTCTGGCGCTTGGCTCTCCAATGAGGAAAGGGTAGACGAATGAAACACCGGCTGCTTCTTTTCGCTGCTTTGCCGGCGATTGTTCTCGGCCTGGGGCCGGCCTTCCGTGCGGCGCGAGGGGCCGACTCGCCCCCCGCTGCGCCCATACCGACCACGGTCAACGCCTCGTGGGACGAAGATTACAGGCAGGCGATCCCGCCCGAAGACGACCCCGACTACCGCGCTCTCTACGACCACGTGCCGAGGGACGAGTTCCCCGCTCTGCGCCAGGAGTTTGACCCGTTCCGGAAGAATCCCCCTTTTGTCTTCGAAGAGATCGACTATCCCACCGGCGAGAAGAATCCCATGTCCTATCGTTTCGACATGGGCACACAGGACTCGCCGGTCCACGAGGGATATACTCGCGTCACCAGGAAAGACCTTTTCACCTGGCAGAAGGGTTGGGGGTGGGAGTCGGAGCCCGCTGACGAATTCGATTACAAAGGCCCCGAAAGCGTCTCCATCCCGAAAATGGTCGACTACCACCTCGTCGCCATGGAGCGTATGCAATCCGCTTTCACTCGCCGAGTAAAAGCGTTCAGGGCCACGGGGCCCCGCCGCTTCGATTACTTCGATCCCCTTTACGGCGCTTTCCTGGACGACCTCTCCAAGGACGCCGTGCTCAACCCGGGCGAGCTTGTATTCAAGGTCGCGCTCCCGAATGGGCGCTACATGGTCTCCATGGTCATAGGCGACGTGCAGCTTCCGCGTTACGGCATGGACGTCTACGCAAACGGCTCCCTCGTCGCCTCCGATGTCTACACGAAGGAGATGCCTTTTCCCACACGGGTGGTCTTCTCGACGAACGTCGTCCGCAACAACCTCCGCATCGCCCTGCGCGCCAACGACTCTCCCTTCTTCGAACGTTCCGAAGTGGCTGCCGAGACCCCCGACTACAACTTCTCTCAGCTTCCCTTCGTCATGGCTTTCGGACAGAGGCGCTCCAGCCCGTTCTTCGGCAAGCAGATGAACGTCCGCGGGCCTGCGACCCAGATGGCCATTGCCGGCATAAGCATCGCTCCCTTCGAGGAGCCTCCTCTTGAGCTCATCCGCCAGC
>CAZBND010000032.1:7572-18901 GCA_964493415.1 uncultured Planctomycetota bacterium
CGATGTGCGCGCCGAAGACCTCCTCCGAATGCTTCGGGTTTACCGCGGCGGCCTTGCCTATTTCGCGGAACAGTTCAAACCTTACATGAAGGTCACAGGTTTACCCACGGAGGGCCCGAAAGCCCAGGACTCCCAGGCCCGCTCCCGGCATCGGCTCAAAAACTCCGTCCTGTTCACCTGGGTCCGCCCCGGCGACGTCCTCTACTCCAAAGCCCTCATGCGATACGCGCGTTACCTCGCCTCCGGCGACCCCCATCGCTGGACTGCTTCTTGGCAGGCGGCTGAAGAGGCTCTCCTGAAGCTGCAAGACCAGGAGCCGGGCAATCGCTTCTCCCGCTATTTCCTCTACTGGGATACCCGCGGCTGGGACATCAAGGACTACTCCAGCGACATCGAAGGAGCGCCCAGGTGGGCCGTCCTCATGCGGGAAGCGTATAACCGGATGCTCGACCACGCCGCATGGTGGGGCGAGAACCGCCTCCAGCCCGACGGCTCCATCGGCGGCGGCTGGGGCGACGACGTCGAGATCGCCCAGGCTTGGCTTATACTCACCATCGTCAACCCCGACGCCTCACCGAAGGCCACCCAAGTCGCGCGCGCAATCGCCGACGGCGTCTGGTGGTCCGGCGAGATCGACCGCGACGCGGGCTTCTACGACGGCATCGCGGACGTCGAGCACACCGCCGAGTGGACCGGCGACACCCAACCTTACCTGCTTGCCGTTGACTACGGCAATCCCCAATACTTCGAGCGCAACCTCAAGACCGCCAAGCTCATGCGCGACCTCTGGATGGGCAGGACTCCAAGAGGCCATCTCCACTTCAAGTCCATGGTCCTCGGCAACAAGGCCATCGGGAAGACCTACGGCGGCGTGGTGGACGCCGAAATAGACCACCCTCTCAACGGACGCGCCACGGGTCCTGCCTTCTGGGCTTGGTGGTACTCGCCTCTCGACGAGCTCGACCGGCTCTTCGGCGACTGGGCCGAAGCCTGGCACGAGGACTCCATGCGCGCCGAGAACGGCAAGCCCGAAGGAATCATCCCCGGGCCCATCGGCTTTCACACCGACGTCATCGGCGGCAACGAGGCCACCGTCTGGCGTCAGGGCGCTCCCCAGACTAACGCTTACGAAAACCCACGGTACGCCGAATACATCCTCTCGCTTTTCGGCAGGATGTATTCCAGAACCGGCGACGAGAAGTGGCTTCGTCCCAAGGCCGTGCGGCTCACCGACAAAGACGTTCTCATGGACGAGTTCGAGTACGTCCCCAACATCGCCCAGGGTTCCAAGATCGATGACAAGTACGCCCGCCTTGACGAAGCTAAGATCGAGCACCTTCTCCAGGTCATTCGCAAAACCTGGCCCTCCATCACCTCGGAAAACTCCAACACCGACCGCATCGCTCCGCCCGGGCTCGGGCAAATCATGGGCCTCGTCACCGGCGGCCAGGTCCAG
This sequence comes from uncultured Planctomycetota bacterium, assembly GCA_964493415.1. Lineage (GTDB taxonomy): Bacteria > Planctomycetota > DG-23 > CAZBND01 > CAZBND01 > CAZBND01. Next base: position 9,029 of record CAZBND010000032.1, read on the forward strand.
TACGGCCTCGACTTCATCCCCATGACCCTTCGCAAAACCTCCGCCAACGTCGCCTTCATGAATCTCGTCTCCTCCCAAGAGTACGCCAAGACCATCTTCTACAACTTCAGCGACGCTGCCGAGCCAGTCTCTCTGAATCTGTGGAAGCTCGAGGTCGGCTCTGAGCACGAGGTCACTGTCGGCGTCGACGAGAACGACGACGACCGGATCGACACCGTTCTCGAAGTGATCCCCTACCGCCATCTCCATCGGGGTGATTCCGTCGAGTTCGAGATACCCCCGAAGAAGGCCTGCGTGGTCGAAGTCAGGCAGACCAAAGAGGGCAGGGGCATGCCGAACCGCGTCGTCGACCTCGCCCTCACCGCAGAGGACATAGTGTACGAGGACGGCAAGCTCCTCGTCACCGTCCACAACATCGGCAACATGGACTGCGACGCCTTCATCGTGAACGTCCGAGAGGGAGAAGCGAGAACGGGACGCTTGCTCGCGTCTTTCGAGATCGACGGCCTCGAGGCCCCCAACGATCTCGAACCTCGCACCGCGACCAGATCGGTCGAATGGCAGCTTCCCGCGGGCGCGACCCTGGAGAATCCGATGACCATCACGGTCGAGCTCGACCCTGACGACCGGCACTACGAGACCACCGAGCTCAACAACGTCAAAAGCCGCCCCTTCCCGCACGAGGTCGAGACTCACTTGATCCCGCGCATGTGGAAGACTCTGGCCGAGCAATACGGACGCAATCGCTGGGACCCGTTCCCGGAGGACTTCCCAAAAGACCAGATTCGCTGACGACGGGCCCGGATCATCCCGTCGGCCCGGTCCGACAACCCGACTCAATACGCCGCTCGCACGAACCGACGCGTTCCCGCGCTGCGGCTTTGGGCTTACCCGTCCTTCTCTATGCCCACTTCCTTCCCCACCCTTGCCGACTCGTAAATGCCGTCGATGATCTTTGCGATCACCAGGCTTTCTTCCGCCGTGGCCTCCGGCGGCTCGCCGAACGCGATGCACCGAACAAAACGCTCCGCCCTCGGAGTATTCCTGTTTGCGGGGGATCGCATCACCGTCTCCGTGTACGCGCCGCAGACCTCGCCGAACACCTTCGCCTCGAACTCGTAAGATTCGCCCACGTTGCGATGGACGCACCCGCCTTCCGTTCCGTATATCTCCGTCCCCATGTCCTCGCGCTTTTCGGTGTTCCCCGCCCATGTCGCAGTGATATTCAGTGAAGCCCCATTGCTGAACCTCACCAGACCCGACGCCAGGTCCTCGACATCTATCGACACTCCCCGCATCTTGCCTATCTGCTCCGACAAATGGCTGTAGGTGACACCCGAAACCGACACCGGCTCAGGGAAACCCATGAGCCACAGCGTCAAGTCCAGCCGGTGCACGCCGATGTCCACTAAAGGCCCGCCGCCCGAAAACTCCTTCTGTCCATACCACGTTCCCGGCTTCGGTATCCCTCGGTTCCGCGTCCACCACGTCCGCGCAAAGTACGCGTCCCCAATCCTTCCCTCGTCAATCGCCCCCTTCAGGAATCTCGCGTGAGGCCAGAATCTCATCGTGAAATCCACCATAACGATCCGGTTCGCCTTCTTCGCCGCCTCCAACACGTCCCTCACCTCTTCCGCCGTTCGCGCCAGCGGCTTCTCGCAAAAAACATGAAGCCCCCGCTCCAGCGCCTTGATGCTCATGCTTGCGTGCAGGTGGTTGGGCAGGGCCACCACCATCGCGTCAAGCTCCGCCTCCTCCAGCATGTCGTCGTAATCCGTGAACGTCCTCGCCACTCCCAGCTCCTCCGCGCGCTGCTTCAGTAACGCCGCATTGGAGTCGCAGACCGCCACCACCTCCGCTTCCGGCACCTCCAGAAGCTCCTTGACGATGTGCCGTCCCATCCCCAGTCCCACGGCACCCACCTTCAGTTTGCTCATCTGCCTTCTTCCTCCTCCTATTGCGAAGTAATTCCGCAAATTCATATCGCCGCAGCACCGGGATTCCAAACACCCCCGTGTCTACAAGGCGCTTGGTTGAACCTTATCACCGCGGCGCATTGTAATTGCCGCCACTGCCTGCTTCAAGGTTCCCCTCTCGTGACTCTTTCTCTTCAATCGGTTACAATTCCTCCTTCGCGTTCAGCGGCTTTCCTTTTCACGCAGGCGACAAGGAGAACCCGCCATGGAAAAAGTTGGAATGGGACTTATCGGATGCGGCGGCATGGGGCGCAAAGTCGCCAAGTTACTCCTGAAGGAAAGCCCGAGGATCGAAGTCCGCGGCATCTTCGACCCCGACAAGCGCGCAATCCAGCTGGCTCTCGACAACGTCAGCCCTTCCTCCGAGGTCTACCCCGACTTCAAGTCCCTCTGCCGCGCACCCGACGTCGACTGGGTCATGATCGCTTCATGGAACTCGTTCCACAAGGAGCACGCCGTCGCAGCGCTCAACGCAGGCAAGCATGTCTTCTGCCAGAAGCCCCTCGCCACGACCTTCAACGACACCCTCGCCATGCAGCGCGCCTGGGAGCGCAGCGGCAACCTCTTCACCATCGGCTATTCGATGCGCTACATGCCGCATTACCGGAAGATTCGCGAGTTGCTCGACCAGGGCGCCATTGGCAAGATCGTCTCATTCGAATTCAACGAGACCATTGCCTTCGGCCACGGTGCCGCCATCATGGGCAACTGGCGGCGACTGCGGAGGAACTCTGGCGGTCACCTCCTAGAGAAATGCTGCCACGACATCGACATGGCAAACTGGATGGTCGGGAGCCTCCCCGGCCGCGTCGCCTCATTCGGCGGCTTGGACTTCTTCATCCCCGCCAACAGGAAGAAGTACACCAAGCACGTCAGAAGAATCCCCGGCCGCAAGTACATGAACCCCTTCACCTCGGATAAGGACGTCATCGACAACCAGGTCGCCATCATCGAGTACGAGAACGGCGTCCGCGCCACGTTTCATGCGAGCATGAACGCCGAGATCCGCGAGCGGCGTCTTTACCTCTGCGGCACCGAAGGTGCCATCCGCGCCGACATCAAGTCCGGCTCCATCGAGACATGTCGCCTCGGCTCCGGATGGAAGATCGAAAAGGTTTCGGCAACCGCCGAGGGCAGCCACGGCGGCGGCGACTCCATCCTCGCCCAGGAGCTTGCGCGCTCCATGCTCGAAGGCATCCAGCCCACCGCCGGATTCCTCGACGGCCTCATCTCCGCCACGACCTGCTTCGCCATCGACAAGGCGATGGAGACCGGCCGCGTCGTGTCCCTCGCCCCCTACTGGAAACGCGCAGGCATTACGGATTAGCAGCCTGACGGGCGCTCTTGAGCCCCCTGTCGCCAACGCCGTGTATGCGACGTCCCTCTTGACACCCCGCCGCCCCGCCTGTAGATTGAAGTTGACCCAAATGCTGATCCTTCAGGAGCGCGGACATGGCTTCACGCAAAGGTCCCGATCTCTCCCTTACCGTGCTCGTCTATCCCGATGAGGACAATCCGCGTCTCTACATCGCCCACTGCCTCGAACTCGATGTCGTTGCGGCCGGCGAAACCAAACCCAAAGCCATCGTCCTGCTGAAAGAGCTGATTGGCGACCTGATTGTCGCGGCCGAACAAGACGGGACGCTCGATAAAGTCCTCAGGCCGGCCCCCCGCAAGTACTGGCAGATGCTCGCCCGTTCCCGCCCGTATAAGCCCACCAAAAGCGTCACCATGCGCCGCATTGACGCCCGCCCTGTCAAGCGCGTCGATTACGCCCTCGCCGGCACACGATGAAGCCGCCAAAGGTCATCAAGTTTCGAGACTTTCGGAGATTCCTTTGACGCTACAAAATACGGCTCGTCGCCGGCAGACGGCACAACCTTTTTGTGTCCGCCAAAGGGATCAAGTACCCCGTTCCTTTCGATAGCCCCGGCGACGACGTGCCGAGAGCCTACGTCAACGCCGCTCGCCGCGCCTTCTCGCTCACATCCGAAGACGGCATCTCCGATGAGGAGTTCTACCAGATGAGGTGATCCGTCTCACCAATCCTGAAGCGGCGGTTTCCCCTTCCGCCAGTTCCACTCCTCGTTCTCCATGAACCAGCTCACCCAGCCCTCTTCCGGCTTCTCCCATTCGGTGAAGTTCACAACGCTCTCCCCGAACGCCTTCGCAGTCGCCTTCGAAGGGCGCTCCAGCAGCTTTTCGGCCAGCTCTATTAGCCCCTCCGGCTTCTCTGGAGCCCGCCCCAGCTCGTACGTGAACCACTTGTGATACGGATAGAGCATCCGGTTATGCGCCAGGATCAGCCTCCCCCCAAAGAGCACCAGGTCCGCCGCCGCGCGCGCCGGCGTGTACCGGTCCCCGCGCTTCTCCGCCTCCGGTATCAGCCACATCAGGTACTTCACCTGCGCGAAGAACCCCCGCATCTTCTCCGCCCGCTCCTCTTCCTGGTACACGGGAATCCGGCTCAGAATCTCTTCCAGCTCCGGTATTCGAGAATACGCAACGAACGCATCCACGAATGCGTACCTCGCCGGTTCGCTCCCCCGTTCCGCGCAGTCCTTCAGGAACCCCAGGTCCACCACCTTCCCGTCCACGTACACTTCGGGCACCTCGCACGCGTCCTTGATGATGTACGAGTACTCCCTCTTCGCCCTTCGCCTCTCGAACTCCTCATCCGTCGCCACAAAGTGAACGTCAACATCCGCCTCGCGCGTCGCCCTCCCTTTCGCCACCGAGCCCGTCACGATCAGCGCGGGAAACCTTGCATCCTCCCCGAACTCCTCCACCAACCCCTCAATCACCTTCTTATGATGCTCCAGCATCCGCGGGTTGTTCCTCCTCTGGCTCATATCCTTGATCGCGTAACATGTGTTGCGCGTCCAGCTGCGTCACACTAGCCCGAGAAAACGCGTGGAACGCGGATGAGAAGCCTGCGGAAGTGGGTGTACGGCACGGCCCCCTCATGCTGCAATCTGCCCACTACGATGCCCGGATGGATTCCCAAGTCCCGGGCATGTTTCTGGATTACCGCAGCGGTGAAGCGTCCCCGGTGTTTCTTGATCTTGTTGAACGAAGAGCGCGGAATCAGCCAATCCTGCGCCATCGTGTTAGCCCGCTTCTCCGCTTGGGAGGCCTGCCGTGGAGGTGATGTTGGCTGACGTTCAACCAGTTCCGTGTCCAGGTGCGGCTGCCTGCTCCCGGCGCTGATTACGATGTGAGCCAGTTCATGCATCAACGTAAACCAGAAGCTGTCGATCCTGTTTACCCGCAGCGACAGCGCAACGACGGGATACTGCTCTTCAAGCCAGAAGGCGGCTCCGTCAACGTAGGTTCGTGGCAGATGTTCCAGCGCGACATAGCGGATTCCCAGGTTGCTCAACTCCTCGACGGCGTCTCGACTTCCGCTTCGCTTTGCCGACAACCGCACGAGCGTCGGAGCCGCATCGACCAAACGGTCGGGCTGAAAGCTTCCCACCTCTTTGTGCTCTGCCAGGACCTCGGCTCTCCGTAACCAAGCTACCAGTGCGGGTGTGTCCGGAACCCGCTCCCGTGACTGCCGAAAACTCGCTACGATCGCTGGTGGTTCTCCCAGGGATTTCACTCCCAGGAACCGCAGCACCGCTTCCTCTGTTTCCTGTACGTCGTCAGTGCGAGGAAGCCACCCTCGCTTGATGAGCTCTTTCACTGGCACGGTTTCGTAGAGCCTAGCACGACGCTCGACACTCTCCGCACCGGCTCCCGATGCAGCCTGCTCCAGCGAGTATGAAGTCTGCAGGTTCAACCAGAGCTGTGCCGACGTGCCGAACGCTTTCCCCAACGCGATAGCTGTTTCGGCGGTGACCGATTTCTTGCCTGTGGCTATCTCACTCACGACCTGTACTGGTCGGCCGAGGATGGTCGCCAGGTCTCCCTGCGTCCAGCCCCGCGCCTCAAGCTCCTCCCGGAGAATGTCCCCTGGCTTGACTGAAACGGCAGGAGTGAGCTTGTCTTCCATGGCTACCCTCCGTAGTGCTTGCTGATGCTCTTCACCACAACTGTGGTGCCTTGATCCGCTTCCTCAAATTCGAGAATCAGCCGCCACTGTAGGTTCAACCGCATCGAGTACAGATTCCTCTGCCTCCGCAGTTTCTCCAGCCTTGCTCCTTTCAACGCCCGGAGGTCTCGCATGTCAACGGCGCTCTTGATTAGCGCGATCCGTCGGAAAAACGCCTCCACAACGTCGCGCGGATAAGCCCCCTGTTGCCGCGTGCCGGAATACAGTCCCTCGAGCCTCTTGGTCCCGAAACGAAGCTTCACTGGCCTTCTCGAAATCGATTATAGCCGGTGGGAGAACATTGTCAATACCCTATCACCCATAGGCTGAAGATAGCTTATCCATCCATGCAACTCTCACGGCTTCCCCGCCTCCTCCTTCACCAGCTCCAAATACGCCTTCGCAAAAAGCTTCCCCAGTTCAAGCTGCCCAGCGGTGTTGAAGTGCACGTTGCGCGGGTGCGTCTCCAGGTCCCGAAGCGGAACCATCTTCGCCGGAGCCAGCTCCTTCTGCGCCTCGTACTGCGCCTGAAGCACATACAAAGCCCCCGGCCGCTTCAAATCCGGATAGTTGGACGGATCGATCCCCGTCAGGTCATCCGGCATCCCGCCCGGTCGATACGACCCCAATATCAAGGGCAGGTCCGGCACCCCCGTCTCCCTCCTTACTCCCTCCACCAGCGCCTTCAGATTTGAGAGGTATTCCTTCCCCAGCGAGTCCTCCTTCATGTCCGCGCCCCCCTGCATCCACACTAGCGCCATGATCTCGCAGTCCGTGCTCTCGCATCCCTCGCGCACCTTCGCCATCAGCGCTTTGAAAAGCGGCCCCTTCGAGCCGTCGTTCGTTCGATCCGCCTGCTCCTTCGACCAGTCCGGATGCCACGCCAGTATGCCCGTCGCCCCGATTGCCTGCTTCACGATCCCGATCGTCTCATCCGGCCACGCCTTCGCCATCTCGTCTCCGAACGCGATCTCAGGCCCGAACGAGAACTCCATCATCCCCTGCCGCTCTTTCATCCTGTCATTCGTCTCCTTGAACGGCCTCAGCGGCTGCCACTTCCCGTCCTCGAACATCAGCACCCGGTCGTTTCCCTTCCGCAGCCTCTCCGGGAGCTGCGTGCTGTCGCCGTACCCGACCATGTTCGACTGCCCCGACAGGATGAAGAGCTTGATCTTCTTCGCCGCCTCTTCTCCGAACGCGACCGGCACCGAAACCCCAACCGTGATCGCCGCCACCAGCATCACACCAAGGAATCGAATCACCATGCTCTCCTTTCTTCACCTCCACCATGACCTGTTTGCCGCTCGATCAGGGTGCCGGTTGAGAGCTTCAGGGCATACAAATCCGGCGGCGGCAAGAGACTCCGGTGGCATCATACCGCGTGCTCTCACCACGGGAGGAGTGTCAGCGCGCACCCGCTGCAGGCGCCGACGAAATTTGTGGCTTTTCTGATTACCGCCGGGTTCCGCCGCCGGCTTCCGCCGGGGGGCGATCTCCCCGTCCCGCTGACGGCGCAGCAACCCGGGCTTCGGGCTCCGGTGCTTCCGGGGGCTCCTTCAAATGCATCACGCGTTCTGCCACGTTGTTCTGCTCGTTCAGCTCGTGGATCCGGTTCTGCGGGTCAACCTTGACGATAACCGTGTCTCCATCTTCGAGCTTCCCCCGATGGCCCCACACGCCGATGCGAGTGTATTGCGGATCGAGCCGGACCGGAGCTTCGATGCGCGAAATGATCGCCGTTTCGATCAGTTCCGGCTCGCCGCCCGGCTTCTGCAGATACACCTCAACGATCACATCCTCCGCGTCCGTCCCCCCGACGTTGTGCACGCAAACGTCGATCTCGTTGTCGTCGCGGGGCGGGATCGGGATGAACCGAATGTCCTCCGGAGAGACCGCAACGTCCGGCGGGACCGATGCGACTGCGCCTTCAGGCGCTTTCGTCTGCGCGATCTCCACGGTGACGGTCTTCTGCGGCGGAACGTTGAGATTCAACTGCATCCCGCGCGCCTCCAGCGTGAACCCCCTCTCCTCGATCATCTCGTCGATCTCGCCGTCGTCATCGGCATCCACCCCGTATGTCAGCTTGTACTCCGCACCCGGCTCCAGAAGCCACGGACGAATCCCGATTGTCCTTGGCCGCTCGTAGAAGGTGTACAGGTGAACCTTGAGGTCCTCGAGTGAAGACCGCTCGACCAGGCCCGCGAACTGCTTTCCCGTCCCGGTGTACGTCACCGCCATCAGCGGCAGCCCCTCGAATATCGACCCCGCATCCGCGCCCAGATAGAAGCTCACCATCTGAGGATAGTATGCGATCCGGTCCGTCTGGGTCGCCTCGGTCGTCATGTGCGGCCAACGCAGCTTCAGCCACCCCTCGACCTGCTTCATTGCCTGCACTACCGCCTTCTTGTCGCCCGTCAGCCGGTACCGCGCCCAGCCGCTCGAACGTTTCATCAGCAGATCGTCGAAGCTCTCGTCTTCCGTCAGCAGCCGAATCTGCGTCAGCGCCAGCGCCAGCTTGGTCTTGTTGTCCAGGAGCTGATTGCACACCCACTCGTCCGAGCCCTCTTTCGCATCGGGGAAATCACCGAAATCCCCGTCCGGATGCATCTTCTTTATGAACTCGTACTGCGCGTAGAACGGCGCGAGGTACTTCTCATCTCCGCCGGCGACGAACGCCGAGATCAGCAGGTTGTTGTAATGGGACATGTATCTCCCCGGCCATTTCCCCTCGAAGCCTCCCAGGTACCAAGCCCCAGCGTAGCCGCCGTTGTCTCCCTCCCGGCTTCCGTGGCTCTCCTTGTGCCCGCCGGGCCGCCCGTCCCACATGACCGCGTTGGGAATTATCCCCCGCGGCTTGCCGCTTTCCGTCCCCATGGACACCGCATGGCAGGCATCCGCTTTCTCCAGCAGCAGCTCCAGCGCCCCCGGATTCGCGTTGTACCACACCAGCCACGGCGCTGATCGGAACGCCCGCAGGCAGATCGAGTCCTCGTTCTGGTACTCCTGCGCCGCCGGATCGTGATTCGCCCCGTACCGGCTCGCGCTCATGTCACCGCTTCGGTACAGACGCATCCCGCGCTCGTTAAACCCCGTCAGAAGGTCCCTGTTCAGCTTGGCGTGGATCATGTTTCGCTCGATCCACAGCGGGTCCCCGTACTTCACCCCGATCAGGTAGTTGATCCCGTCCCCCGTCGGCTCGGCGGAGTGCTCCGCGTCGGCGAACTGCGGCTCGAACACCCGATCCTTATCGATATAGATGCTGTTCCACAGCCCGTTCGTGAACTTGTCCAGCATCGCGACACACTTGGGCATCGCGCTAGGGTCGATCATCGACAGAAGCCCCCAGAAAGGCATGACCTCCACATCGTCCGTCCAGCCGCCCCCGATCGCGCCGTCTTCCGCCTGCCCGTGTTCCGCCCACCAGTCCCCGAAGTCTATCCCTTGCCCGAACGCGCGCCGCAGCGCGTCCGCCCACGCCGGCGTCCCCTCGGGCGATGCATACTCGTTGAACGGCCAGTCTTTGGTGCTCCACTCGTCGTGCAGGTACAGCTTCACGTACTTGTTGTCCGGATACTTCTTTTCCACTTCCTCCAGCGCCCAAAGCCCTTCCCACGACTTCGCGCACTTGACGAACGGAACCAGCGCGCGAAACATCCGCCCTTTGTAGACCAGCGCCTTCAGATAGAACGGATGGCTGGCAGGGAACTGCCTATGGAGCATGTGCACTCGATGAAACCGACCCGTTGCGCTGACCTCCGTCCCCGCCACGTTGCGCCGATCGACGTACAAGTTCAGCCCGGCCATGAACTGATCGCACTGGGAGCGGTAAACCCGGGCCGTGTAATTCGACGGGTCCGCCGC
>CAZBND010000032.1:19001-36745 GCA_964493415.1 uncultured Planctomycetota bacterium
ACTATCACCACCCCCATCAAGCCCGCCTCTTTGTACGGCCCGCTTACGTAGTATTTAGTCTCCCACGGCGGCTCGGCCCCGGGCGACTCGATCACCGTCATAAAGCTCACGTCTCGCTTGCCCGCCGTCTCGTCCCCGTATGCCTCAACCACTATCTTTCCGTCTTTGGCGTCCGCCACCGACCACACCTTGTACCAGCCGCCGAACGTGTCGTCGGCGCGGTGTCCGCGGCGATAGTGGTGATATGTGAAAATGTCCGCGTCCGTCAGTTCTTCCTTCCCGTTCACCTTCATGTACACGTGGTACGCGGGAAACATGTGCCCGACGACCGCGATCACGTCATATCTCCCCGGCGGCACGTCCGCCCGAAACACGACCCGCTTGTCCGCCACGTAGTCCGCCGTCAAGTCGTCCACCCCATAGATACCCTCCCGAACCCGCACCGGCCACGGACTGAGGGGACCTTGGTTCTCAATCTCTTCTGTCAGGAACTCCGCCTTGGCCGGAGCCGGCTCGAATCCGTACCCCTTTGAAGCGGAGTACACATCTTCCGGCGTCACACGCGTAAAGCCCCGCTGCACGGGGCTTTCGCCCGTTCCCATGTCGAACATACGGACGTCCTCCCGCGCGGGGTACTCGCCGATGAACGACTGCGGCTCAATCGGCAGCGCCGTCCGAATCGGAACTACGGCTCGCGACATCGCCGCGCCCAGTAACAGCACACCCGCAAGCGCGACGGCTTTCAACACAAAACCCTTCCTCATGGTGGCCTCCTTATGCGCCGGGGAGAAAACCCGCGGCGCAATGCTACACCTTATGAATTCTTCATTCAAGTGGGATTGCCGGGCATGGCCCCATCACTCCCGCACGAGACCAATCCGCCCTCACGCTCCTGCCGAACGCCTTTGCCCAGCCCTCACAGCGCCGGGCCCATCCTACCCAGTTCCGGATCCCCCTGCTGCTCCATCCATTCCCTCAGCTGGCCATCCAAGTCCCTTATGAGCTCCCTGTTCGCCGGGCCTCCGGCGATGTTCTTCAGTTCGTAGGGGTCGCTCCGCAGATCGTAAAGCTCCTGCGCCGGCCGGCGCTGGTACATCCTGACCCGTTCCGCCGCGAAGGCATCGTGCTCCGCGAGCCTCAACCACGACTTCCAGTACCCGGCCGCGCGAGTCTCATCGTGGTCCATGCCGTGGGTCACAACGTTCGTAAAAGTCCCGTCCGGGATGAGGTTCCGGATGTACTGATGCGTCTCAGTCCGTATCGCCCGGCTGGGGTATTCAGACCCCGAAATGATCCCCTTGTTCGTATGCGTCCCGAAGACGAAATCCCTGTGGCGGCTCTCCTTTCCCTCAAGAACCCCAAGAAAGCTTCTTCCGTCCAGCTCGTCGGGGGCCTCGCAACCCGCCGCCTCCATGAATGTCGGCAGCACGTCCACAAAGCTAATCATCGCTTCCGTCACCGTCCCGGGCTTTATCCGCCCCGGCCACCTCGCTATGAACGGCATGTTCAGCCCGGCATCGTAAAGCGTCCACTTCGCGAACGGAAATCCCGTCCCGTTGTCGCTTGCATATATGAAAAGGGTATTTCCCCTCAGCCCGTGCTTGTCCACGAGGGCCAAGTGCTCGCCCACCTGCTTATCGAGAGCCGTCACCGAATTGTAATACGCCGCCATCAGCTTACGAGTCTCGGGCGTGTCTACCAAATACGGCGGCAGCTTCACCTTCGACGGATCGTATCCCTCGCCCGGCCCGGCCTTCTTGTACGGGCCGTGAGGATCGTTCGTCGCGATCACGAGACAAAAAGGCTGCCCTCCGGCCTCCGCAAGGAACTCGTCCACGCCGTCCAGCCCCGTGTACTCGAACGGGAAAGAGGCCCTCGGCTTTATGTGCGTCTTGCCCGCCAGCGCCGTCCTGTAGCCCAGTTGGGACATGTAATGCGGCAACGTCATTATCCCCGGACGAACCTCGCTGTGGTTCGGATGCGCCCCGTTTCGGTGCGGGTACAGCCCGGAGTACAGCATGGATCTGCTCGGGGCGCACATGGCTGTCGCCGTGAACGCCCTGGTGAACCTCATCCCCTCGCTGGCAAGCCGGTCGATGTTCGGCGTCCGTACTACCGTGTTGCCGTAGCACCCCGAATCGTCGATGCCGTGGTCGTCTGAAAATACGATTACGAAGTTGGGTTTGCTCGTCTCAGATGGCATGACAGCCCCCCGGGTCAAGAATGAAGGCATCGCTAGCGATGCTGTCGTCACTCCCAGCGTTTTCAGAAATCGGCGCCTGGAAAAGTTGCTCATAGCTCAGAGTCCTTCCGCACAAGATACCACGTCCCCGCCGGAAACTCCACCTGCGCCTTCCCATCCTCAATCATGCCGGCTCCGGGGGACTGCCTCGATTCCCCCAAGGCCCGCTTGAATGTTCGTCCATCCATAGGCACAATTACCGGACTGGATTCAAGCCGCATGATGAGGACGCAAACCCGGCATGGGAAAACTTGGCGTCCTCGCCGGCTTCGGCTCACGCGGGGAAGAGCAGAGACATGCCCGACTACATTCTGGCCTACGATGTCGGCACCACCGGCGCGAAAGCGGCTCTCTTGCGCCCGTCGGGGAGCTTGGACGCAAGCTCGTCCCATCCCTATGAAACGTTCTACAGCCGCTCAGGCTGGGCGGAACAGGACCCGCAGGCCTGGTGGCAGGCGGTGGTCGAGTCCACCAGAGAAATAATCGAGAGGGTTCCGGCCTGCGGAAAGGAAATTGCCGCCATAGGCGTCAGCGGCCAGATGCTCGGTTGCATCCCCGTGGACGAAAAGGGAAGCCCCCTCAGAAACGCAATGATCCATTCTGACACGCGCGCCATTTCGCAGTGGGAACGTCTCTCCAGCCGCCTCGGCCTGAAAAGAATATACGCGATCTCCGGCAACCGACTCGGCCCTCAGTCCACTATCTGCAAGATCATGTGGCTCAAGGATGAGGAAAAGAGCGCATACAAAAACGCCTTCAAGTTCATTCAGTGCAAGGACTACGTCACGGTCAAGCTGACGGGCACGCTCGGCCCCACGGACTACTCCGACGCGTCGCACTCCGTGTTGATGGATGTGACAAGAAGGGAGTGGTCGGCCGAGCTGCTCGAAGCCGCGAAGATCAAAAAAGGCAAGTTGCCCGAGCTCTCTCCTTCGGCTGCGGTGCAGGGGCATCTCCACAAGGCGGCCGCCCGCACGCTCGGGCTCCCTTCCGGCATCCCCGTTGTCGTCGGAGGCGGGGACGGTGCCTGCGCCTCGATGGGAGCCGGCGCTGTGAGCCCCGGATGCGCGTACACGTACCTCGGCGGCACAGGGTGGATTTCCCTTGCCCTGGATCGTCCCTTCATCGATCCTAAGATGCGTGTCTTCAACATCCTCGGCCTGGACCCCGGCACCTGCGGCGTCTACGGCACCGTCCAGTCCGCCGGCAGCGCCCACCGGTGGGTCGCCGACCTTATGAATGTCCGCAGCTACCGCCGGCTTGACGACATGATCGAAGAAGCTCCCATAGGAAGCGATGGCCTTTTCTTCCTTCCTTACCTAATGGGAGAGCGGACACCTCTTTGGGACCCCTATGCGCGCGGCGTCTACTTCGGGCTGAGTCTCTCACACGGCCGCAGCCAGGTCGCCCGCGCCACGATCGAGGGCGTCTCCTATGCCCTCAAGAGCGTGTTCGACACCCTTGAAGAAGCCACACCAATAAGGGAGATGAGGCTCATCGGGGGAGGGGCCAGGAGCAAGGCGTGGCGGTCTATCCTCGCGAGCATATACGGCCGGGACCTCCTGCTTACGCGCACCGTCGCCCAGGCCACCTGTTACGGGGCCGCCATCGCGGCCGGCGTCGGCGTCGGGCTCTTCGCGGATTATCAAGACGGCGTCAGCCGCATGAGCCGCATCAGCGACCAGTCCTCCCCCGATAGAGACTCCCACGAGACATACCGCCGGCTGTTTCAGTTCTGGAAATCGCTCTACCCCAGGCTCAAATCCGCTTACCGGGAATTGCACGACCTGCTTGAGGAGGACGCATCGTGAAGGCCGCCGTTGTAGAACGACCGGGAAAGATTCGCATCTGGGACATCAAAGGCCCGGAAATCGGCGACTACGAAGCCCTCGTGCGGATGAAGGCGTGCGGCCTCTGCAACTCCACCGATACCAAGATCTATCATGGTCACTTTCCCGGCGTTACCAGGTACCCTCTGGTTCTCGGACACGAAGGCGTCGGCGAGGTCGTCGAGGTCGGCACTAAGGTGAAGTCCTTTAAGCCCGGCGACGTCATCCTGGAGCTCTGGGGCAAGATCACCGACGAGGGCCTCGGGGTGGGGTGGGGCGCTTTCGTCGAGTACGGCGTCGTCCCCGACACCGTCGCTCTCGAAGAAGACGGACTGCCGTGGAATCCCGTTTCGCTCCGAAGCCAAATCGTCCCGAAAGAGATCGACCCCCTCGAAGCCGTCATCCTCATCACTCTCAAAGAGGCGCTGAGCGGGCTACGGAATTTCGGCCTGCAAGAAGGCATGAGCCTTCTGGTCTTCGGCGACGGCCCCGTCGGCGGGGCTCTCGTTCGATTCGCCCGGCTTCGAGGCGCTGGAATTGTTGCCTGCGTCGGTCATTGGGACGAGCGCCTGCGGTTGATTCGCAGGCTCGGAGCCGACTGCGTCGTCAACGAGAAGAAGGAAGACCTCAAAGATGCAATCCAGACCGCCTTCGGCGACTTGAAGTTCGACCTCGTCATCGACGCGGTCGGGCGCAACCAGATCGTCAATCACGCATTCACCTTCGTCCGCCCCGGGGGAAAGATCGGCATGTACGGAGTCGCCGCCGAGCCCGACTACACTCTTCCCCTCGCTCCATGGCCCAACAACGTCTCTCTCCACAAGCTGTTCTTCCCGTACAAGCACGAGGCTGTCCACCAAGACGTGATCGAATACGTGAGGAACGGCGATATACGCCTGAAGGATTTCTACTCCCACGTCGTGCCCTTGGACGAAATCCAGCGCGGCATCCAATTGATTGAGAGCCGGGAGGCCTTCAGAGTAATCGTCAAGATCTCCTAGCCGTCGGGTCCCGACAAGAGCTACAGTCATCCGGAACGCAGGAGGCACGAATGAGTGAAATGCTTAACTCCCCTTCCGTTAGAATCGGTTTGGTGGGCGCTACCCGACCTTACTTTTCGGCTTCGCTTTCCAAACGCCGTCTGGATGTCTTGGCGAAAGCGCTTGGACGCACCCAGCTCGATTTCCACAAGTGCTCCGTGCTGATCCAGTCCGACGGCGACGTCCCCGAAGTGCTGGCGGAGCTCGCCAGGGAAAACTGCAACGCCGCCGTCGTCTACCTCGGGAACTTCGGACCGGAAGGCCCCGCCGGCTTGTTCGCGAAAAGATTCGACGGCCCAGCCATGTATTGCGGCGCGGCCGAGGAGAACCGCCAGGCGCTCGCAACCGACCGCGGCGACGCCCTCTGCGGCCTACTCAACGTTTCCTTCAATCTCGATCTTCGCAGCGTCCGCGCATATATCCCCCCGATGCCGATTGGCCTCCCGGACGAGCTCGCTCTCGAGGTGGTCTTCTTCGAAAACGTCGCCCGGGTCGCAATCGGGCTCCGCAACCTGAAGATCCTCGCCTTCGGCCCTCGTCCCCAGGATTTCTTCGCCTGCTACGCGCCCCTCCGGCCGCTCATGGGCCTTGGGATCGAGGTGATGGAAAACTCAGAGCTCGACCTCTACCAGGCCTGCAAGAAAGCCGCCGCCGACAAAGCCGCTATCGATGCCTGCGCGGCAGACATGAAGAAGGAACTCGGGGGAGGCGGCGGCAACCCCGACCTTCTGCTTCAAATGGCGCAGCTCGAAGTCGCCTTGATGGATTTCTTTGAACGGAATATCCCGCCCGGCCGGTTCGGCGTCTTCGCCAACAAGTGCTGGCCCGCGTTCCAAAGCGAATTCGGCTTTCTTCCCTGCTACGTCAACAGCCGCCTCTCCGGCAGGGGAATTCCGGTGGCCTGCGAAGTCGACCTCTGCGGTGCAGCCTCCCAGTACATGGTCCAGCTTGCTTCCCGCCGCCCAGCCACTCTCCTCGACATAAACAACTCCGTCCCCGCCGACGTTCTGCCTGAACGAGCCGACCTCAAAGGCGCCGACGCCCGCGACCTTTTCATGGGATTTCACTGCGGCAATACGTATTCGGGCTGCATGACGAACCCGTTTCTCAACCCGCCGGGGAAGATCGAAGGGCAGATCAAGCCCGGCCCGATCACCCTCTTCCGGCTCCAGGCGGCATCGGAGGGAACGCTGAGGAGCTACGTAGCCGAGGGCGAAATTCTGGACGTCCCCCACAACACTTACGGCAGCACCGGAATCATCGCCGTCCCAAACTTCGCCCGATTCTACCGCCACGTCCTGATCGGCAAAGCCTTCCCGCACCACGCCGCCGTCGGATTTCAAAGTGTCGGAAGAATCCTGTTCGAAGCCCTCGCGCTTCTCGGCGTCGATGCGATCGACACCCCGCTTCCTCCGTCCTTACTCTACGGTCGCGAAAACCCCTTCCCCCTCCCTCGCTGACACCCCCACAACCCGTCTCGGACAATTCCGTCGCATCCATTCCCTCGAGTCCTCGCCATCGATTGTCCGCACTTGTCGGCCGCACCCGCTCCCATCTTCGCCGGTTCGTGTCGTTACTTCTCCGCCTGCTCCTCGAACAGGCTCTTGAACTGCCTGTACCCCTCCTTTTCCAGGTCCTCCCTGGGGATGAATCGCAGCGCGGCCGAGTTCATGCAGTACCGCAGCCCCGTCGGCGCCGGCCCGTCGTCGAACACGTGTCCCAGGTGCGAGTCCGCATGCTTGCTCCTCACCTCCGTCCGCGTCGTGAAAAACGACCTGTCCTCGCGCTCCACAATGTTCTCAGGCACAAGGGGCTTCGTGAAGCTCGGCCATCCCGTCCCGGACCTGAACTTGTCCAGCGAGCTGAACAGCGGCTCGCCCGACACTATGTCCACATAAATGCCCTCTCTCTTGTTATCCCAGTACTCGTTGTTGAACGCCGGTTCCGTCCCGTCCTTCTGCGTTACGTTGTATTGCAGCGGCGTCAGCTTCTTCTTCAACTCCTCGTCGCTCGGCTTCACGTATTCCGACGCGCTCGGCTCCGCCTTCTTCACCTCCCTGTCCTTCCCCCACACCTTATCCAGATACTGATCCCGCCCCGACCTCGACCGGTAAAACTTGTACCTGATCGGGTGCGTCTTGTGGTAATCCTGGTGGTAGCCCTCGGCTGGGTAGAACGTCGACGCCTTCAGTATCTCCGTTACGATCGGCTTGTCGTATCTACCCGATGCGTCCAGCTCCTTTTTTGATTCCTCCGCCAGCCGCTTCTGTTCGTCGTCGAGGTAGAATATCGCCGACCCGTATTGCGTACCCCTGTCAACGAACTGCCCGCCCGCATCCGTCGGATTTATCTGCCTCCAGAAAACCTGCAGCAGCTCCGCATACGTCACTTTCGCGGGGTCATACGCAACCTCGACGACCTCTACGTGCCCCTTCTGCGCATAGTCTTCATACGTCGGGTTTTCTCCGGTACCGCCGGTGTATCCAGAAATCACCGTCGCCACTCCGTCGAACTTCTCAAAGGGCGGCTCCATACACCAGAAGCAACCGCCTGCGAAAATCGCCCGTTCCATGGCCTTGCCCTCTGCGTTTTCAGCTACTTGCGCTGTCTGTAGGGTCTCGCCGCCTCCGCGTCCGCTGAGCACCGCCGCGGCACCCAGCATGACCCCCAGCGCCACGATTGGAATTAGCCACAAATGTCTTCTCATCATCCACCTCTCACTTCGTACAGCCCCGTTCCACCCCGCAACCAGGGGCTGAACGTCTACACTTTCATCCTAGCACGCCCCTCTACGATAGCGAGTAATTCTTTATTCCGTTCCTAACTGGGTCATTTGCCCATTCGGAGGAGGGCTCCCCACACGCCTGCGGGAGGAAACGAGCAGAGAGTAAGCGACTGAACCGCGAGGTCAAATCGCGATGAGAAAGGGTAGGGAGAGATCGTCGCAAGGAGGCGGCGCCCACGCATGGACGCCGCCTCTAAAACTCGTAAATTACCCCTATTCGGACCGGCCCCGGCCGCCCTTCACCGCTGCTCCGAACCCTCTTCCGCCTCCAGTTTTTCAAGTCCGGTCGGAGGCATCTTCACGTCCTTCTCGCCCAGCAGGTACTTGCGCAAGAAAGCTTCTTCAGGCGCGTCATACCCTCCCTTGTCCTCTAGATTTCCAATGAAGAGTTCCGCAGTCCCCCCGACCTCCTTCAGCTTCTTGTACCCGTGCACGCCGAAGGCATGATGATGAGCACCCCAGTTGGCCGGTGCGTCCGGGCCGGGTGGCGGCGCGTAGCGGTGCAGAAACAGCGTCGGCGGATCGTCTTTCGACATGTACGTCACCGGAGACAGGTACTCGTAGATGCGCGCCATCTCCTCAGGATCGTCAAGCACGTCCCCGAACATCATTTGGTAATATTGGTCCAGCGACAAGGTGGGGGAGAACGTCTTGATGAACTCCGGATGGAAATCCGTCGGCCCGCTGCGCGGGAGAATACACGCCACCTTCGGCGAATCGGGGTGGAACCCCACCCACATCGTCAGGTGCCCGCCGGACGAGCGCCCCGTCACCGCGATCCGATCGGGATCGATGTTCCATTCCGCCGCGTGCTCCTTGATGTAGCGCACGCCCTTCTGTACGTCCGTCACCTGCGCCGGATCGCGGAATTCCTTCACCGTCCGATGCCCGACCACCGCAAAGGCCAGCCCGAGCTTTTGATACAGTTCCGGGATTGGCGGCACCTTCTCTATCGGCCCCGACGCCCAACCCCCGCTGTGGATGTATATGATCACCGGACGCGCCGGGCCCTCGGGGTAATAGTTGATACCTAGGCTCTGCGACGGATGCTCGCCGTATTTTACGGGAACCGCCGTAAGATACTCCGGAGCCTCCACCCCCATCTCGTCGGTAGCCGCCTCGCCCCTCGCGCGCTCTCCGACCGGCTGTGCCAGCAGCACCGCCGCAAATGCAACGCTCAGCAAATTAAGCATCTCTTGCCCCTCCTGACTACGATGCCGTTCGTTCCTTTAACCGCCTCCCTGAAATCACCACATCTTGTATCATATTCCATCTCCGGATTCCACGCCCATGTACTTGAACCGCTCCCGCAAAGCCGCTATACGTGGATTGCACGCTTGGCGTTCCCGGAGCGAGCCCAATGGCGCAGCGCACAATATCGCGCAGGACGTTCCTAAAGACGGGTTTAGTGGCGGGCGGAGCGGCCGCGGCGGGAGCCGGGGCGTTTGGAATGCTCCGCGACGCTGTTTCCCCCAATCTCCCCCGCAACCGGAGCCGCAAGCCGAACGTCCTAATCCTCCTTGCCGACGCACTGAGGGCCGACTACGTCGGCTGCTACGGCGCTAGAAGGAAAAACCATCTACGCGAATATGTAAGCCCCACTCCCAATATGGACAAGCTCGCGGAAGAGGGCACATTTTGCTCCAACGCCTACGCTCACTCGGTCACCACCCACTCGATGTTCTCTCTCCATTCCGGCCGGCCCATTTCTGCATTTGACCCTCTGTACGAGGGGAGACAGTCCTGCTATTTCCCCACGTTCCCGGAGCTATTCAAGCAGCACGGATACGACACGAAGACCCTCAGCTGCAATCCCTACCATTTCGCCTTCAGTTGGAATACACGCGGATACCAAACAGACGACATCTACATCCCCGAGCGCTCGTACCATTGGAGGGTGGAGGCCGCAATCTGGGAATTTGAGCGCATGATCGAGCGAATCACCGAGCCCTTCTTGTGGTACATCCACATACTCCCTCCGCACATGCCCTATAATCCTTCCCGCTTGTTCTTCAACTACTTCGACGATGGCCATAGATGGGATGAGGAGCAGCAGGTCCTCTTCGGGGAGACTTCCGGCTTCGGTCGCGCCGACCGGATAATCGACCACGTGGCGGAACTCACTCCCAAAGACCTTGAACACATCAAGGCTCTTTATGCCGCCAACGTCTACAGCGCCGACTGGTTCGTTGGACAAGTCCTCGAACAACTCAGCCGCTACAAAGTGCTGGATCGTACCGTAATAGTCTTTCTTTCCGATCACGGTGACGAATTCCTGGACCACGGCGGCTTCTTCCACGACGGCACGATGTACGAGGAGGACACCCGCATCCCCCTGATCATCAGGTATCCCGATCAGGTCCTCCGGAACAGGCGACTGGATGATCTGGTCGGCATCGCGGACGTCCCCGCCACCGTGCTGGACCTCGCTGATATCCAGGACACCCTCGGGGAGGGGCGAAGCCTTCGGACCCCGCTCTGCGAGACGACGGCTTCACCACACAGACAAAGGGCCTTCTCGGAGTGCCAGGGCGTGGCCATCCGCGAGGGTCCCTGGAAGTTCATCATCTACGACTGGCAGGTTTCAAACCGTGAGGGACAAAAGCGCTGGAGGCGGAACAAGGGCGACATGCCGACGGAGCTCTACGACCTCTCCAAAGACCCCGCCGAGAAAACCGACCTCGCCGACCGGCACCCGCAACTCGTCGAACGCTTCACCGGCCTTGCCCAGGAACACGTCGAGCAGGGCGCAGAAGCCTGGATGGCTCACGTGCCGGCTCGCGGCGGGCCCGAAAGCCCCCGCGACGTGCCGCGGTTCGACTTCAAAGCCCTCGACGGGCTGGTTGCCGCCGCCGCGAACGTCCCTCAAGACAAAAAGCAAGACCTCGGTTACCGGGGCGTCGGCATCCGCGATTGCCTCGAAATAGACAAGAAGCTCGCGCAGGGGGAAGGGGTGCCCCCACAGCTTGTAGAAAGGTTGAGGGCCATAGGGTACCTGAGATAGCCCCGCTCCCGGCACGTCGGCTCGCCAAGGATCCCGTCGTCAGAACTCTATTCCGCACGCAAGCGCCTCACGATACCCTCAGCCGCGTACTGCCGGCTCTCGTTCCATGAAGCAGTTGTTGTCCCGCCGCGAGGTGAGCCGGAACCCAAACCTCCGGTACAATGACTCGACCCGATTCCCTTCCAGAAAAGCGAGCTTCGTCACCAAGCCCCGGCTATCGGCTTCTGCCAGAATCCGACGAAGCAAACACGACCCTATCCCCTTGCCCTGCCACTCCGGCATGATGAAGAGCTGCCGGATGTGCAGCCCGTCCTCCTCCTCTCGCGCGTACAGCGTGCCGATCCGCCGCCCGTCGTACCTTATGATGTCCGGCCGTCTTTCCTCCCAGTCGCGGCCATGAAATCGTTTCTGGTACTCCTCGTCCCATCCGTATATTGCCGCGATGTAATCACCCTCTGCCGCCTTCTTCACCTGATACGAGAAGCCCCGGTCGTCATCGGTTGCGGGAGTCAGGGTTACCAGATTCGGGTCCATTGGTCGCGCTCTCGCTATGGGCGACAAGTCGAGTAATGTGCCGCGCCGTCACTCGGAGCTACGGCGCGCTCCTTTCTGGAGCAAGCATTTCCAACTCCATCGAGCACGGCTTGAACCCCACCGCCTCGTAGAACCCCCGCGCGACCTCGTTCCCCACCAAGACGCCGACCGTGATCCGCTTGTCTCTGGGCCAGATGCGCTCGGTCAGGATCTTCATCGCTTCCCGCCCTATCCCTTCCCTCCGGCATGCACGGTCCACAAATATCTAACGAAGGTGGATCGTGTCCTCGTGATCGAAATGCTTGCCGTAGAGCGCGTATGCCACGGCCTTTCCTTCTCGCTCGAAGAGCGCCGCCTAGTACTTCCCGGTAAGGAACCCGCGCATCCGCTCCTCAAACCAGGAATCCGGCTTCAATCGGTTGCGGTGCTTCTCATCCTCCGTCAGCTCCCGGTTCATTTTTGCCAGCGTTGACACGTCGTCGAGTGTGGCAGCACGGTAGTCCAGCATATTCTGGCTCTCCTCACCCACTTCGTTACGCACGCGCCCGGCTCTCACCAAGTTTGCCGCCCGCCAAATCCTATACACCGGGCCTCCCAACTTCAAGCACCGCGCAGGCGGTCAGCGAAGGCGACGCTCGTACCGGCACCAAAGCTTGCGCCACGCACCTCCGACGGCCCCGACCGAACTTTGGACCTCTCAATAGCTCCCTGTCTGACCGACAAGGGCAGGTCTGCGCAGTTATGGGAAACGTAGTCTGTTTTTTCTGAAACTTTTTGAGAGCACGCGCGTCATTACCAACGGGCTTAGTAGCTCACACTGGCCACGACCGGGCATGAAAACAGATGCGTATTCCATATATTAACTTTGTTCTGGCCTTGCGCCGACCTCGGCGCATGAGCGGGCGATAATGTTTTCCGTGTCCATCCGACGGCACCTCACGGCTCTACAGAGGACCATGTTCCGCACGCGACCCGGGGGATGCTCGCAGGCTCTTGCTGCACTCGGCAACCCCGGACTGCGCGGAAATGCCGCGTCAACACGCAGAGTCTTCCCGCCTTATGGGCGCTTTGTAGTTGTCGTAGGGAGAATTGGATGAGGCGCTTGAGGACACGTCTTACTGAAGTGGCCCGGTCGATCTCGGCAAAAGTGCCTTTCCCGGCTCATTATCAACTGCGGGATCGCGCTTCGAGCGGGGCAGCACGCAATGCCCTGATTGCCCTATGCTGCATTCTCATCTTCGCCGGCGTAGTCGCCAGCGGTCGATCAAACCTCCTGTCTCTGCACAGCGACATGACCTACCCCCTCCTGTGGTGCAAAGACTTTTTCGTCGATCAGCGCGGCGTGTCGGGATGGTCTCTTCCGCCGGGTCCGCACCTCTTCCCCGATATGGCCCTCTTCATCCCTCTCTACGCTACTTTGCCGGACGCAGGATACGCGTGCGTAGCCTACGCCGTCTTGTACTTCGCAGTGCTCTCCCTCTTGCTGCTCGGTGTTTTTGCCGAGCTGCATCCGCGCAAACGAAAGGCCGCTCTGGGTGTTCTCACGGCGGGGGTATTCGTCGTAGCGCTGCTTCAGCAGCCTTCGTACTTGAGCGTGTCCCGATGGCTGTTGTTCCCGGCGCTGCATGCGGGACCCACGCTCATGGGGCTCGCGTTGGTTTTTCTGTTCGTGAAAGCGGCGCGGTCCGGCTACCGGTGGCCCCTGGCTTCCGCTATGTTCTCGATCTCGTTTCTCGGCACGCTTTCAAATGCCTTGATCGTGCCCCAATTTATTATCCCTTTGTTGCTTGCCGCCGTGGTGCTCTGGTTGCTGCGCAAGCTAAAACGGCGAATCCTCGTTACAACCGCTCTTCTTACTGCCGCAGGCTACGCCGCCAGGCTTCTTGCCCTGAAGGTGGTCGCATGGGGCGAGTTCCTTCATGTCCCGCCGCTCTTTCCATATACGATGGATGCCGATCTTCTCATGTCTTCCGCGGTGGCCTTCCTCAAAAGCCTGCCCACCCAATGGCGTGACACCACTCTCCTCTGCCTGGCTCTTCTGGCGTGGCTGGCCGCCTCGACGGTCTTCCTCGTCCGCTACAGGCGGTGGACGAAGCCCGGCGATAGTCGGAGATTCGGCTCCGTTTTGTTCCTCGTCGTGTTCTCTCTGTTCTCTGTCCTGGGAACCGTGCTCGCTCCCATCCTCGTAGGCAAGTACAGGGGAGGCTATTGCATGGCTTACATGACCCCGCTTTTCGTCTTGCCTTCCTTTGTTCTCGCAGCTCTCGTGACGGCTTTTGACGGGAAGCTGTTGAAGCTGTTCCGCGGTTGTGCCTTCTCCGCAATCCTCCTCTTCGGCCTGTTCACGATTCTGCCCCCCGCCGCCTCGTTGAAACTCTCCGCGCTGAAGTTGCCCTATCCCGCCTACGTCAAGTGGCTGGACTCCGTAGCCCTCTCTCGCGGGCTCAAGTACGGCTACGCAAGCTACTGGAGGGCCAGACTCTCCAATGCATTGTCCCGCGTCGGCGTCCAAATCAATGATGTGGAGGTGACCGACACTCTCGAAGTCTTCAACTGGATTGCCAACCCCCGCTGGTACCTTGGCGACCGGACGGGAACATATCCCGAATACAACTTCATCATCACCGACTTCCTGCCCAGAGACGTCATCTTGGAGAAGTTTGGCGAACCGGCCCGGATTGAGACCATAGCTCAAGGCGGAGTCTACGGGGAGATCTTCATATACGATCGCCCCGAAGACATTGGATTTCGGAACTATGTGCGCCTCGAAGCGATGTCCGTCTTCGGGAAAGACCTCTTCTCCTCCGTGGATGTTCCCGGCAACCTCTCCGTCTTCAAGAGAGACGGGTACTGCCGCAATGCTGAAGGGAACTCCGTCCTTACGGCGGACGAGCAACTGGACGTGAGCCTCGGTTCGACTGCGGGCTCCGACGTAATGGAGTTCGCCGCAGACGGCGATGGCGAGTACAGAGTGTCTTTCCTCGTCGGTGACAGACTCATTGCGCGTGTCGACGTGCCAAGCGTCCCGGGCTCGGGGCTACAGCGTAGGTACGTCAGGCTGCCTGATGAGGTCGCAGGCAGGGGATTCGACCGGCTCTTAATCGAAGCGATCTCCGGAGGTGGGCGGCACAGCGTCGGCCACATCTTCTTCTACAAAGACACCTATGGCACCGCCCCCTCCCAGGACTGGCCGCTATCCTAGTGCCCTCCGCTTACGAGCCGCGGATGTGCCCGCCCCAAAATTCGTCCAGCGCTCGCCTGCTCGTTCGTTATCAACCCGTGTACAAGACTTAGAGAAACGTGCTGCGCAAATTGCCCGTCGACATAGCAGCCATACATCCACAATGTAGCATTCCAGCGTTCCAGGTTGAATTCTCCCTTCCCCTGAGACACTACTGCTCCTCCTCGGCTTTCTCCTCTTGACGCAATACTCGCCTTCCCCTGCCTTCTGCGTAGATGAATTCACCATATCCACGCGCCATGTACATAAGGCAGACCTCCGGCCCAAGCTTCTCTTCCGCAATCGTCTTTGCAGGCTCTATTTGGTGCAACACGATTACAGTCGTTTCTCCCATCCATACGACCTCCCTACCGAGGTACCGCCACCTGCCCCCAGCAGTAGGCTCCCCATGCTTCTTCTTCAAGGCTCTCAACAGGAGGTCCCATAGTATCTCGGCCCTCGATCGCGACCATAGCGCTTCAGCCCTCGTCCCCGCCCCGGGGTCACCAAAACTCCAGACCTGCATAGCGGTAACCATCTTCCCATCGTGCAAGTGACAGCCCAGCATACAGGGGATCTTCACCAGCATTTCCGCTTCACAGCACAGCTCTTCCAGCCTTGTGGGCTCTTCTACTACTCGCTCTCGGAGTGGCTCACCAAAACGCTCTTTCCACTCGGCTGTGGTCATCCCCCAGCGTAAGCCCTCTGGGGGGCTCAATTGAAGCTTCTGTTTTTTCTTCTCAGCTTTACACAACCGAGACCAAGAACGCCTCATTTACAAGAACTCCCTCCTGCTCCGGCCAAGCCATCAGTCTTCCTCCCCGGGCGCGCGCGGTCTGAGGGTACTGGTCAAGACAGAAGCCGGGCGATTACCCATATGATGCCGATCAAGATGGCAACGAAACCGACAATGTTGAGAAGGGAGACCCACTTGGGAACCAGTTGGGGAATGAGTCTGTCTGCCGAGGCCACGCACAATTCAGGCGAGCCGTAAGTATGCTTTTTGGTGAGCACTCCTGAAACCACTACTCCAATTATCCCCAGGCCAACAATTACCCATCCCATTTGTCATCTCCTTGCTTCCGCAGCTCTTCCTCCTCCGCTTTTCGCTTTTCGCGTGCATACTGCAGATCTTTTAGCAACCACACCGTGTCGTCATGAGCGTCAACGTTGAAGGCGTGAGTCTCCCTATTCCGTGCTTGCGTCAATTTGTTGAGCAACCTCTCGCTCACTTCAATAAGCTTGCGCAGTTCATTTGGAGTAACCTTAGCCTTGTCGAAGATTTCGTCGACGCTCCGCTCGACGGAAAGATGAGCGAACCACTCGTTGCGAAGGATGCCTGCCTTGGTCCACAGGGGCTTCGCTTCATTCGCATAAATCTGCTTCAGTGACTCCAGCGTAGCATTGTCCACCGCCTTCTGTTCCTCCGCCATTTTCAAGAGCTTAGGGATGTTCAAAGTGGGATGTCGGGGGCTGGTTTCATATAGCCTGTACAGCAGGACAACCAGAGCACCCAAATGGGCAGTCCGCGATGTCTGGAAGAACAGGCGGTATCTGTTCATCGTCTGCAGGTAAGTGGGCCGACTAGCCGGGCTCGTGTACACCCGCCAGATGTCATAATTGAGACGGGCAAATATGATCGTGTCGCACAATGTCTTTATGTAACGTTCGATATCAGCGCTCATCTTTTCCCTCCGGTGTTCTTCAAGAACCCCGGCTCTAGTTCGATGACATTCATGTCTGGCCCAATCACTCGCTGGCGCACCTTCCCATTCTGGCACACTTCGAGGCCCCGCCACGGCCTCACCTCCAAAACTCCCTATCCAGCGACCGGTACTGTATCGCCTCCGACAGATGCTCGATCCGTATCTCCTCCGCGCCGTCCAAATCCCCAATCGTCCGCGCGACCTTCAGAATCTTGTCGTGCGCACGCGCGGAGAGCCCCAGCTCGTGCATCGCCTGCCTCAGAAGGTTCGAGCACTCGGACGAAAGCCGGCAATGCCGCCGGATCAGCTTCGAACTCATCTGCGAATTCGTCAAAAGCTTATCGCCCGCCAGCCGCCTCGCCTGCGCCGCTCTCGCACGTTCAACGTCTTCCCGCAAATCCTTCGACGACGGCCCGCTCGGATTCCCCGACAATTCCTTGTAGCTGATCGACGGCACCTCGACGTGAATGTCGATCCTGTCCAGCAGCGGCCCCGAGATTCGCGATATGTAATTCCTCACCTGCGTCGTCGTGCATCGGCACTCGCGCTTCGGGTCCGTGTAGTATCCGCACGGACACGGATTCATCGCGCACACGAGCATCATTCTCGAAGGATACGTCACCGACGACGCCGCCCTTGCTATCGTCACCGACCCCTGCTCGAGCGGCTGCCGCAACACCTCCAGCGTTCGCCGGTTGAACTCCGGCAGCTCGTCCAGAAACAGCACCCCGTTATGCGCAAGGCTCACCTCGCCCGGCCTCGGGAAGCTCCCGCCGCCCACCAGCCCCGCCTCGCTTATCGTGTGGTGCGGAGACCGAAACGGCCTCGTCCCCATCAGCGGCGTCTCCGGCGGCAAGAGCCCCGCGACGCTGTGCACGCGCGTCGTCTCCAGCGACTCCTCCAGCGCCAGCTTCGGCAGGACCGACGGCAGCCTCATCGCCAGCATCGTCTTTCCAGAACCCGGCGGTCCCAGCATGATCACGTTGTGGCCCCCCGCCGCCGCCACCACCAGCGCACGCTTCACGTGCTCCTGGCCCCGCACGTCGCTGAAGTCCCGCTCGTACTCGCTCGTCCGTTCGAACGCCTCCTCCGGGCTCACCTTCACCGGCTCGATCTCAAGCTCTCCCGAAAGGAACCCCACCGCGTCGCCCAGCGACTCAACCGGAATCACTTCCACGTCCTGAACCACCGCCGCCTCCGCCGCGTTCGCCTTCGGCAGGATCAGTCCCTCGATGCTTGACTCGCGGCACGCCATCGCCATCGACAGCGCCCCGCGCACCGCTCGCAGCCCCCCGTCCAGCGCAAGCTCTCCCGCCAGCGCGTACTTCTCCAGAGTCGTTGAGGCAAGCTGCCTGCTCGCCCCCAGAATCCCCATCGCTATCGG
>CAZBND010000033.1:0-4431 GCA_964493415.1 uncultured Planctomycetota bacterium
TATTCCGCGCCAGAAAGCGCCTCCCCGGGGCGTATCTCGAGAGCTTCACCTGGGAATACCACAACACAGACCCAACTCCTGATCCGTACGAGCTTCCTAGAGAGCTCCAGGGGTATGCGAACGTTTACGCCGAGTTGCTCCTGGACGGAACCCGCATCTACCACACCGAAGCGGCCAGGGAGCAAGGATACTACACCACGCCGCTGGACTTCGACGACGAGCCATGGCAGGTCAATCGAAAGTTCGACGAACTGGAGGTCCGCGTCTACTTCGACTACACCGGCCCGTCCACCTCCGACAACGCATTCACGTCGGGCGCGTCGAACATCGCGCCCAAAATAGACAAGTTCATTCTGTATCTGCGGCAGCCCGTGTCGACGGCCATGGTAATACCCGGAGAGCCTTAAAGGAGCGATTTTGAGACGCCGGCTCAGGAACAACCGATTGGGCTTCACATTGGTAGAGGCGCTGAGCGCGCTTGCCATCGCCCTGGTGATCGGGCTCATCATGACCTCGGTGATGCGGATAGCGCTGCAGAGCTGGGAGCGAGCCGAAGAGCGCCGAAAGGCTGTGGAGACCGCGCAATTGATCATGGGGCAGTTGAGGGAGGACTTCGAGGCGCTCGCAGTGCCGGGAGCCATACTCCAGTCGTGGCAGAACCCGCAGCCGGGCTCGGCGGCCACCGACACGTTCTACTCCGCGCCGCCCGACCAACCGCAGTCGTTCCTGATTTCCGACTACCCCTACTACCCCCGATACTACCCTGGGAAGGAGGCAGGCGTCCGCGAGGAAGGCGTCGATCTGCCGGAGATCGCCGTACCTTCGTGGGACACGGCAGGAGGCACTTACTACGCCGGGCTGCACAACAACTGGAAGATGGGCGATCTGGGACCCTTGAGGCTGGGAGCGGGCCAGCGGCTGATTCTCGTTCGCCGGATCACGCCGGAGGATGTGCGGCGCACGCCGGCACTGCGCGTGGCGGGCAACGGCCTCGACGACGACGGCGACGGCCGCATCGACGAAGAGTCCTACAACCTCAGGGACGACGACGACGACGGCCGCATCGATGAGGACCTGGCCGCCACGGGGGGCCTGATGGCCGTGACCTACATGCTGCAGAGCTACAAGCCGTACCCCGACGACGACCCGAAGGCCATAGAGAAGCAGCAGGCGGGGGTGCTGGAAATCCCTAGGTACGTTTTGCGCCGAGGTGTGCAGTCTCCCATCGGCGGAGCACTTGTGGCTCCCGCCGGCGGCGAGGCGGCTGACTGGAACGACTGGCCGATCCTCGCCGACAACGTCATGCACTTCGGGCTGCACTTCCAAGCGCCCGCCTTGGGCAATGCGGCGGTGAAGGACCGCGAGCACGACGACAGCCGCCCGGGACCGGGCCGGTACGTCTACGATAACACGGACACCCAGCCCGTAACCGGCTCCGCCTCTCCCGAAACCATGTGGGATTCGACCCGGGGCATCTACGACGCCAAGGCCACTAGCAACAGAAGCTACTACCCCGCCGTAGGTACATGGCTCCCGATTCCCGCTTCCATCTCGCCGAGCAGCTTCGCGTTCTACAGGGACGTCGCCCATGCGGAGGGCGGAGGCGGGCCGTCGCTGAAGGCCGCGGCGGACGACATATTCCCGCGCCGCGCGCACGTGGTGCTGGTGCTCGATGCCGGGGCGCACCTGTCCCCGGACGGCATCCTGGCGCGGCTCGTTCCCGACCATTACCTGCGCCGCGAAGCGAAATGGGGGGAGGAGGAGTACCTGTTGCCGGCGCCCACGTCCGCCTCGCGCAGGTTCCCTGAAGGCATGAGCGCGTTCAGCGGCAACCCCGGAGACACTCTCCCGCTGGGTGAGTTCCGCGAGCGGCAGTACCTTTTGCTCCTCGCGACCACCTCTTATGAATGGGCCCACTACCGTGACACGCAGAGGGACGGATCGTACGTGGGCTATCGAATGGACCGCACCGGCCAGCGCGGGACTTTCGGGAGGGCGTTCGAGGAGAGGAAGACGCGCGTGGTCGGCGGCCTTACCTTTGTGAGCGAAATAGACATACCCGCGTACAGGGCACCCGAGAAGGGATACGGCCAACCATGAGAGCGACGCGAATAAAGGGCAGACCCGAGGCGGCCTTCACCCTGATCGAGATCATGGCGGGCACGGGCATTTTCCTCATCTGCGTTGTAAGCATCCTGTCGCTTTTCGGCGTGGCCATCGACGCCCACAAGGGGCAGGTGGACAGGTCGGCGGCGGCGATAGTGGCGCAGAGAGCCTTCTCTCACTTCAGGGCCTTCCCGCCTTCGGATGTGCGGGCTGTAACGGACCCCGACGGCCCATGGCTGTTGGAGCCGGCTGGTTCTATAAGGAAGAGCGACACCGACATCGTCCTGGCGGCGCTCCCGCCGCTGGCCCAGACCTTGGCCCTGGCCACGGACAGCGGGGTATTCTGGCAGCCGGCCTCAGGCAAGCCGTCTTACGCCCTTATCGAGGACCCGCGCGGGGCGGAGATGAACGAGTGGATCGCTTTTGACGACTTCAGGGTTTCACCGCCGAGCCTCCGGAGCGTCTCCCGCGGGCTTTTCAAAACCGCCCCTCGCGACCACCCCGGCCCTCCGGCCCCCCAAGTCGCAACCATCAGGATCAGCTTCTACTTCCCCGACTACCCGACCTATTCGTTTCTGCTGCGGACGCGAACGTATTCCATGAGTCGCCTCGAATTCGACATCCTCGACGTGACGGTATTCTGGAACGAGGTCGGGCGCGCGCAGCAGGAGACGTTCAGCTTCGCGCTCACCGAGCGGACGCAGTTCGATCGGATGGGCACGGCCGTTTTCTTCGCGCCCTGAGCCCCTGTCCGCAAGGTTGAACCCCGCCGCATCTGCGGGTATGATCCCGTGTGATTCTCCCCTTGCGTACGCCTTCATGCGAAGGCCAACGGAACCTGCGATGGTTGACGAGCAATTCCTCTCGGCGCTGGCGCGAATCGCGCTGCCCACCCATGACGACCACTCGCCCGAGGCGCTAGCCGGCCATTACGGCATAAAGACGGAAGACGACGGGCGCGACTTCGAGGCGGTATTCCTTAAACTTGTGGAGGAGCTTGAGGCTTTTCCGCCGGCCGTCATCGAGGAGGCGAACTGGCTGCTCGGCCAGGTCGCCAGTCCTCTCCGGGAGGTCTTTGCGGAGATTGAACGGTCCGGCACCCGCAGGGCCTTTGGGGAGGGAACTCTGAAGCTGGACGAGCTGCTGCCCGATTTCAGCAGCGCCCTCAACCGCAAGCCCAAGCGACCGGCGGACGAGTACGCCCCGCTCGACGTTGACCGTCTGAGCGCTTTCTTTGACAAATCAGGGCCGCTCGCCGCGCTCCTGCCCGCCTACGAAGAGCGGGAACCCCAGCGGAAGATGCTGCGCGAGGTTGCCCTGGCCCTCAACGAGGGGCACCACCTGATGGTGGAGGCGGGCACGGGGACAGGAAAGAGCCTTGCCTACCTGCTTCCGGCGGTCGAGTGGGCGCTGGCGAACAAGACGGCCGTCGTCATCTCCACAAATACCAAGAACCTCCAGACCCAGCTATGGGAGCAAGACATCCCCTGCCTGCGCAAGGCGCTGGGAAAGCCGTTCGATGCCGCTCTCATCAAGGGAAGGGCGAATTACCTCTGCATCAGGAGGTTTCTCTACACGCTGAGGCAGGCCGCGCGCGAGCTTTCCGAGGAGGAGCGCCTGGCCCTCCTGCCCGTGCTCACCTGGGTGTCGCAGACCAGGACCGGCGACATATCAGAGAACACGGGCTTCTTCGGATTCGGACTGCCTGCGCTGTGGCAGCATCTATACTCCTCCGGGCCGGACTGCCCCGGCCGCAGGTGCAGGCGTTACCGAAGCTGTTACCTGATGAGGGCTCGAGCGCTGTCGCTGTCGGCCGACATCGTGGTCGCCAACCACGCCGTCGTTTTCTCCGAGATCGGCCTGCAAACCAGCGCCGTTCTGCCCCCCTACCGGCACATCATTCTCGACGAGGCGCAGCACATCGAGGACGCGGCCACGGAGCATCTGGCAATCTCGATAGATCCGTGGCGCGTAATCAGGCCGCTGCGCAGGCTCTTCCGCCGCGACCGAGGCGAGGCCGGCACCGGCCTGATCCCCGGCATTCTCGCCCAGCTTTCCCGCGCAAAGGGACTGCGAGGCGAGACTGTCGAAGCGTTGAGAGCCAAAGCCAACGACGTGATGGAAGCCGTGGTGCCCGGCGAGAATGCCGCGGCTTCGTTCGACGCTGCAATCGAAGGGATTCTGGCGGGAAGGCGGCAGCGTTCCGAGAAGACGAGGTATGATCAGAACGACATCGCCGGCGCCAACTGGCAGCAGCTCGCGTCGGCCAAGACAGTTCTCGTCGCCCACCTTGGGACGCTCACGCGAAAGATGGAAGCGCTCCAC
>CAZBND010000033.1:4531-6584 GCA_964493415.1 uncultured Planctomycetota bacterium
AGCTATGCGGCGGAACTGGCCGCGTTCCTCGCCGCCCTGTGCCCCGCCCTGCCGGGGGGAACGCTTGTCCTCTTCACGTCGTACGAGATGCTGAACCGCACCCGATCCCGCCTGCTCGATCTCATGCCGGCGGGCACGCCGGTGCTGGCGCAGGGATCGGACGGAACACGGGAGCAGATAACGCATACTTTTCGGCGCAACGGGAAGGCCGTCCTGCTGGGCACCCAGAGTTTCTGGGAGGGCGTGGACATCCCGGGGGAGACGCTGTGTTGCCTGGTCGTGGCTAAGCTGCCCTTTCAAGTGCATAAGGACCCGGTGGTGGAGGCGCGCTGCGAGCTCTTGAGCGAAGCGGGACGCGACCCGTTTCTGAGCTACTCGCTCCCGCACGCAGTGCTCCGGTTCCGGCAAGGCTTCGGCAGGCTGATACGCCGCAAGGAAGACAGAGGCGTGGTGTTGATCTGCGACAAGCGCGTCGTGAGCAGGCGATACGGGGCGTCGTTTCTCCGTTCGCTTCCCACGTCCTACAGAACGTTCGGCCGGAAGGACCGGCTGGTGCAAGCGGCAGTCCGCTTTCTGCGCGCCGAACAGGCGACCGGCCCGAGACCCCTGGACAAGGAAGCCCTGCTGGATATTCTCAACAAACGGAGGTCGGACGAGTGAGAGCCGTGGTGCAGCGCGTCTCGTCGGCAAGCGTGAGCGTGGACGGTAAGGAAGTCGCCGCCATAGGAGGCGGGTTCCTGGTGCTGCTAGGAGTCGCGGCCGAAGACGGCCCCGAGGACGCTGACTACATCGCGCGGAAGGTGGCGGACCTCCGCGTCTTTCGCGACGACGAGGGAAAAATGAATCGCTCTCTGCGGGATGTCGGCGGCAGCGTGCTCGTAATCTCGCAGTTCACGCTGTACGGTGACTGCCGGAAGGGTCGCCGTCCGTCGTACACGGCCGCCGCCCCGCCCGAACTCGCGGAGCGCCTGTACGAGGACGTCGCGGCGCGCATCGGCCGCGCGGGCATACCTACAAGCAAGGGGGTGTTCGGGGCGATGATGGACATATCGCTGGTGAACGACGGCCCCGTAACCCTGCTGCTGGACAGCAGCAAGAGCCTGTAGCGCCTAGACGTCGAAGTAAACCCTGGCCCGCCACACCCCTTCTTTCTGCTCGACGGAAAGACGATGATACGTGGCGGCTTTGACCACTCCTATCGGCGCGTGCCTCTCTGCATCAAGGTCCTCTCCCCACGCTTTCCCGATCATCATTTCACCCCTTCGTTCGACTAAGAACCGCCTGAAGACCACCTCGCGTGCCTCGTGCAGGTAGAGCAGCTCGTTCAGCCATTTGACAACGGCGCCTTCAGCGGAAGGAGCCTGTATCTCTCCCACATCGTACACGACGGATGCGCGGACCTTTTGCGGATCGACGATGAATTCGAACATGCCCAGCGCAAGTTCCGCGAGCAAGAACTCGAAAGTCCCCGCTTCCGCCTCAACGCCGACGTCGGCAGTATGTTCCAGTGTCCAGTGCCGACCCACCGCTATTCGGCGGCCTCCTCTTCCACGGACTCCTCCGCCGGCACTCGAGCGATCCCCCCTACCTTGTCCTCCGGCTTCAGCGAGATCACCCGGACCCCCTGCGTGTTGCGCCCTATTTCACGTATGCTTGAAACCGGCATCCGCGCGGCCATGCCCCCCGTCGTTATCACCATGATCTCATCGCTTTCCCGCACGTCGACGATGGTCACCACCTTCCCATTGCGAGTCGAAGTCTTTATGTTGATCAGCCCCTTCCCACCCCGTCTCTGCCTCCTGTAGGCGTCGAAGTTGGTCCGCTTGCCGTATCCGTTCTCGCACACCGCCAGCAGGCTCCCGCCTTTCTCCACGACGACCATCCCCCTGACAATGTCCCCCTTCGCTAGGTTGATCCCCTTCACCCCCCTGGTGCCTCTGCCCATCAGCCTGACATCCCGAACGGGGAAGCGGATCGCCATCCCCGCGCGCGTGCCGACAACCACGTCGTCCTCGTCGCGGGTCATGCGCACCGACACGAGGCTGTCTCCCTT
>CAZBND010000033.1:6684-34567 GCA_964493415.1 uncultured Planctomycetota bacterium
CCGTCGGTGAAAAAGAGAATGTAGTCGTGGGTTGACGCCACGAAGAGGTCCTCGATGATGTCGCCCTCCTTCATCCCCGCGCCGGTAATCCCAACCCCACCCCGGTTCTGACGGCGGTAGCTGGTGATCGGCATGCGCTTGATGTAACCCGAACGGCTCACAGGCACCACCATCAACTGCTCGGCAACCAGGTCCTCCATGCAGAACCCTTCGGCCTCGCCCACGATCTCCGTCCGGCGCGGGTCCCCGTACTTTTCCTTCAACTCATAGAGGTCTTCGCGAATCACGTCGTAGACGAGCTCGGGGTCGGCAAGGAGCGCCTTATACCCCGCAATCTTCTCCTGCAGGTCGTCGTACTCGTTCTTGACCGCGTCGCGCTCCAGACCCGTCAGGCGCTGCAATTGCATCCGAAGGATTGCGTTGGCCTGCGCCTCGGACAGCTTGAATTTCTTCATCAAGGCCGCCCGAGCGGAGTCGACGTCCTTCGACCTGCGTATCGTCTTGATGACCTCGTCGATGTTGGCGAGCGCGATGAGCAGGCCTTCGAGTATGTGCGCGCGTTCCTCCGCCTGCGCAAGCAGGTAAGCGGCCCGCCGAGTCACCACCTCGAAGCGATGCTCGAGGAAGCACTGGAGCATCTCTTTCAGGTTCAACGTGCGAGGCCGCCTGTTCACCAGCGCGATCATCATCACGTTGAAGCGTTCCTGCAACTGCGTGTGCTCGAAGAGTTGATTGACCACGACCTCTTCGTCCGCGTCCCTGCGAAGGTCTATGACAAGCCGCGTGCCTTCCCTGTCGCTCTCGTTACGTATGTCGGATATGTCCGCCAGCTTGCCGCCCTTGACCAAATCCGCTATCTTCTCCAGCAGAGCGTCCCGGTTGAGCTGATACGGGACCTCGGTCACGACAATGGACTTTTTCCCTCCGGCGGTCGTCTCGACGTGAGTGCGCGCCCTGAGGGTTATCTGGCCCCGACCCGTCCTGTATGCGTCAAGTATCCCGCTTCTGCCGCAGATCAGCCCCCCTGTCGGGAAGTCCGGGCCCTGGACGATCTCAGCCAGCTCGCTCACTGTAATCTGGCGGTTGTCTATCAGCTTCACAAGCGCGTCGCACAGCTCCGCCAGATTGTGCGGAGGGATGCTGGTCGCCATTCCCACCGCGATGCCGGAGGAGCCGTTGCAGAGAAGGTTGGGGATTTTGGACGGAAGAACCTGCGGCTCAGTCCGGCTGTTGTCATAGTTGGGAGCGTAATCGACCGTATCCTTATCGATGTCCTCGAGCATCTCCACGGTGAGCGGGGTCATCCTCGCTTCCGTATAGCGCTGGGCCGCCGGCGGGTCGCCGTCCTGCGAGCCGAAGTTCCCCTGCCCTTCAACCAGGGGATAGCGCAGGACAAAATCCTGCGCCAGGCGCACGAGGGTCGGATAGAGGCTCTGCTCGCCGAGAGGATGGTAATTCCCGAAGGTGTCTCCGGTGATCTTCGCACACTTTCGGAACCTGGCCCTGGGCCCAAGGCCAAGGTCGTGCATCGTCACGAGGAGCCGGCGCTGCGAAGGCTTCAGGCCGTCCCTCACGTCAGGCAGCGCACGGGAGGCGATAACGCTCATCGCGTACAGCAGATACGAGCCCCGCATCTCCCGTTCAATCGGCAGGTCTTCTATTCTCTCTCTTGGTTGCATGGAACTCCGCCCGGCTTGGTCAGACGTAGGTGTCCAGCTCTGTGACCTCGAGTGCGTGCTTCTCAAGGAACTCCTTGCGAGGGCTGACGTCGCTGCCCATTAACGTGCTGAACATGCGATTCGCCGCAACCACATCCTCCAGGGTGACCTTCATCAGCGTTCGCGTCTCGGGGTCCATGGTGGTCTCTCGCAACTGCTCGGCGTTCATCTCGCCCAATCCCTTGTACCTTTGGATGTCCAGCCCCTTTTCGCCCAGCTTCCTCACCGCTGCGGTGAGCTCAGACAGGTTCCTGAGCTCGACGGGAGCACTGTCGGCAACGAGGGTGAACCGGGTGACCGGGGCAGCGCCGGCGGGCTGCTCGTAATCGGACTCTTTGAAGCCCAGTTTCTTCAGGGCCTTGAAGATGTTGGCGATCTCCTTTGACTCGTGGAACTCGTCGTAGATCATCGTCAGCCCGTTCGTATCCTCATCCGCCGCGCCCTCGCGCTCCAGCTTCTTTCGCAAATTCTCGAACTCTTTCTCCGTGTAGAAGTATTTCTCCTCACCCTCGTCGATGACGCGATAGAGGGGCAAGCTTCCCGTCTTCGGCTTCTTGCGCGCAAGGTACTCGTCGAAGAGCACCCCGCGCGCCTCCACGCTTCTCCTGTAGCGTTCCAGCCTCGTCAGCGTCTCAACCAGTTGGCGCAGCGCCTTATTGTCCAGCTTGCGCTTCCCGTCCCCAGCCCTCAACTCAGCGTCTTCCATCCCGAGGTCCAACAGCGTCTTCTCCATTTCCTGGTCGTTGAAGACATATTCCTGCCTCTTACCTCGGCTGATCCGATACAGCGGCGGCCTGGCCACGTACACGTACCCTCTCTCGATCAGCTCCGGCATCTGGCGATAGAAGAAGGTGAGGAGAAGCGCGCGGATGTGCGCCCCGTCCGCGTCGGCGTCGGTCATGATTATGGTCTTGCCGTAACGCGCCTTCGATATGTCGAAATCGTCCGTGCCAATTCCTGTGCCGACCGCCGTGATGAGCGTCGCGATCTCGCTGTTGTTGAGGACCTTGTCGATCCGGGCCTTCTCGGCATTTATCACCTTGCCGCGCAGCGGGAGCACGGCCTGGAACCGGCGATCCCTCCCCTGCTTGGCGTTTCCTCCTGCGGACACGCCCTCGACAATGAAAAGCTCGCTCGTCTCCACGTCCTTTGTAGTGCAATCGGCGAGCTTGCCCGGCAGTCCACCCGAGGCCAGCGCGCCCTTCCTGCGGGCAAGCTCCCTGGCCTTTCTCGCCGCCTCTCTCGCCCTCGACGCCTCGATCGCTTTCCGCACGATCGACTTGGCCGCCGAAGGGTTCTCCTCGCAATAAGTCATCAAGTGCTCGTTCATCAACGCTTCGACTATTCCCTGCACCTCTCTATTCCCCAGGCGGGTCTTGGTCTGCCCCTCGAACTGCGGGTCAGGAACCATGGCGCTTATGACCGCGGTCAGGCCTTCCTTCAGGTCATCGCCCGAAGGCGGCCTGCCGTCCTTCAAAAGCCCCTGGCTCTTTCCGTAGGCATTCAGGGTCCGGGTGAGAGCCGACCTGAAGCCGCTGAGGTGCGTGCCGCCGTCGGGGTTGCGGATGTTGTTGGTGTAGCAGACCACCTGTTCCCCGTAGCTGTCGTTGTATTGAAGCGCGATCTCGACGGTCACATCTTCCTTCTCGCCCCGGAAGTGAAAGATCGGCGAGTGGATGGTGTGCGTGTTCTCGTTAAGAAACTTGACGAATGCCTTGAGCCCGCCGGCGTATTTGAAAGTCTCTTCGTCCCCCGTTTTATCGTCCTTGATGGAAAGGCTCAGGCCCGCGTTGAGAAACGCCAGCTCCCGAAGCCTCCTCGCCAGCAGCTCATGGCTGAACTCCGTCACCTCGAACACTTCCGAATCCGGCCTGAACCGAACTATGTTGCCCGTTTTCTTGCTCTTGCCGATTCGGGTCAGTTCGGTGGTCTTCTTGCCCCGCTCGAACACCTGGCGATATACCCCACCATTCTGCCGCACCTCCACCTCGAGCCACTCGCTGAGCGCGTTGACCACCGACAGCCCGACCCCATGCAGCCCGCCGGAGACCTTATAGCTTGCGTGGTCGAACTTTCCTCCGGCATGAAGCGTCGTCAGCACGACCTCAACGGCCGGCTTCTTCATCTGCTTGTGCATACCCACGGGGATGCCCCGGCCGTCGTCTGATACTTCTACCGACCCGTCGGCGCAGAGCGTGACCCTTATGTTCTGGCAAGCCCCGGCCAATGCTTCGTCGACGCTGTTGTCAACGACCTCCTCGACCAAATGGTGGAGGCCGCGCATCGCGACGTCACCGACATACATCGCGGGCCTCTTCCGCACGGCATCAATGCCGCCCAGAACTTTGATGGCCGTCGCGTCGTACTTGTGGGCGGGGGTCTCGGGCTTCCTGCTCTTCCTCTTGGTTGCTCCCTTTTTCTTAGTACTAGCTTTCGACTTAGCCATAGGTGTGTCAGAAGCTCCCCAACGTAAAGCTGATGTCCTTTATGAAAAGACGGTTATAGCTGTGCTGAAAATGAGCGAGAATCTGGGGCTTCAGGAAGCCCTTAAGCTCGTGCAGCCTCGGCGAACTGTCGACTTCCACGCAGAGAACCTGATTCCGTATCCCCATCAATCGAGTGTGTGGCAGCATCTGGAGTCCGACGGCCCTCTCCCAACAGGTCTTCAGGTCGTCCCCGGCCATGAAAGCCGCCAGTCCCGACTCTTTCAGATACCTCCCGAGCACTTCGCCGAGTCTCTCGCCGTCCAGCATCTATCTCTAAACCAGCGTTAGTGGCATGACAACGTAAATGTAATCCGGCTCACCTCTTATAACGCCCGGCAAGGTGGCTTCCTTCAACTCAAACGCTACCGTGTCCGTCGCGAATCTCTTCAACGCTTCGGTCAGGAAGACCGGATTGAACCCTATCTCCAACTTGTCCCACTTGTAGTCTATAGGCATCTCTATCTTGGCCGACCCCAAGTCACTCGACTGCGAAGAGAGTGTCAGCTTATCCTTATCGAACGAGAGCCTGACGGATTTCGCGTCCTCGTTGCTCAGTATGGCAGCTCGTTCCACCGCCACCTCGAAGCTCTCCCTGGGCAACTCCACCTTGATCTCGTACCCCGTGGGAATCACCGACTCGCAAGGAGGGAACTGGCCCTCGATCTGACGGCTGCACAGAACACCCAGGCTTGTGCGAAAGAGAACAACATTGTCCTCCAGCAATACGTCTATGCTCTCCTCGTCTGGTTTGGCCATCCTTGGCAGGTGGGTGAGCGCCTTTGTGGGCAGGATCAGCTTCTTTTCCCCCACTTTCCCGCGGATTTTCTTCTTGATGATCGCCAGGCGCTTCATGTCGGTGGCAGTCAGCTCGAGTGTGCTTTCCTTCGCAGTCAGGTGGATGCCGTTGAGGGCATACCGGCGTCTTTCCCTTGCCGCACAGAACGCCGTCAACTCTATCATTCGGAAGAAGTCTTCCGCTGAAACAGAGAAAGTTGCGTCCCCTTCAAAATCCGGCACCTCCGGGTAATCGGCCGGGTTCTCCCCCCTCAGATGGTACACCGCACCGGCGCCTTTTACGGTGCAGTCGGTAGCCGAGCCTTCAAACCGGATCTCTTCATCGGGCATGCTTCGTACTATTGCCGACAGCTCTCTTGCCGGCACTGCGGCTTTCCCCGTCTCTTCGATGGTGACGTCTTTGACGTCGCACCAGATTCCCAGCTCGAGATCCGTAGCCAGAATTCTCACCAGATTCTCTTCAGCTATGATGCAGAGGTTCTGAAGAATAGGCTTGGGGCTTCGAGCCGGCACGATTGGAAATGCCATCTGGAGCGCTTCGGCCATCTTGTCCTTTTTGGCGCTGAGTTTCATTCCGACTACCTCTTCTAGTTAGATACTATTCCGGAGTAATAGTAAGCCCCGTTCATTACGTTGATCGGCGAGCTAAGTCATTTGAGAGTAATGGGTTACGTAATATAGTAAAAGGCGATAGTCCGTTCAAAACCTGTTGATAACACTGGTGCTTTTGAACCATGGCAGCCGGAAAGCCCTCTCCACGTTAGTTATCGGCAGGTTTTCATCCAATTTTCAACGTCACTTTAACACATAACTAGGAAGCTTTTGACAGCAATTGCGACTCGAGGTCGGTTACGACCTTTCGAAGTTTCGGATCACCGCGAGACAGCTCTGCGACCCGCGAGAGAGCGTGCATGACCGTAGTATGGTCGCGTCCACCGAAATAAGCGCCTATGTCGGCAAGCGAGCGCTTTGTAAGGCGTCTGGCGAGGTGCATGGAAACGTAGCGCGGGACAACGAGTGACTTGGACCTCCTCTCCGAGAGGACCTCGGCGGATGTCACGCCGAAATAGCGGCAAACAAGTTCCAGAATGTGGTCCAACGTCGGCCTTTCGCGGAATTCATCCCTTTGTCCAATGGCCTCTTTAGCCAGGTTGGCGTCCGGCCTTCTGCCCGATAGGGACGCATATGCAAGAAGTCGCGTCAGGGCGGCTTCGAGCTGCCGAACGCTTTGGCAGGGAAGGTCGGCCAGGAGCTGGATGACGTCTTCTTCGAGTGACATGCCCCGCATCGAGGTCTTCCTTCTGATGATGGCCGCTCGGGTCTCAAAGACAGGTTGCTCGATGCGGGCGACCAGGCCCCAGTTGCACCGCGAAACCAGTCGTTGCTCCAGCATTTCGATCTCTTGCGGGGCTTGTGAGCTCGTCATGACTATCTGCCTGTCGGCCTCGTGGAGCAGGTTGAACGCGTGGAAGAACTCCTCCTGGGTCTGCGGCCTCGTCGCCAAGACTTCGATGTCGTCTAGAGCGAGGATATCCGCCTCACTTAACCTGTCGCGGAACGCTTCCAGTCCGCCGGACTCCAGTGCGGCAATATAGTCGCTTACGAATCTCCGGCAAGGCATATACACAACGGGACGTGTTTGCCTTCGCGCGAGAGTCCTGTGGCAGATAGCGTGCAGCAGGTGGGTCTTACCGACGCCGGCTGTCCCGTAAATGAACAGCGGATTGTAAAGCTTTCCCGAACTGTCCGCCACGGCAACGGCCGAGGCATGCGCCAGGCGGTTGCACGGTCCGACGACAAATGTGTCGAAGGTGAAATCCGGGTTGAGCTTCGGACTTATCCCCCCGGTCTCCGCCGGATCCTCCGCATGGAATTGGAGAGAAGGGTCTACCTCCAGGGAGATATTCATTTCCCTCCCCGCGGCCTCCGTCAGTGCCTCCCGGATGAGGGGAAAGTAGTGCGCCTTGACTCCCTGCCTCAGGAATTCGTTCGGAGCCGCCAAGCGCAAAATTCCATTCTCCAGGGCTATCGGCGTGAGCGGCAAGACCCAAGTGCGGAAGCGCTCTAAGCTGAGTGTCCGCGACAAAATCTGGGAGGTTTCCCGCCACAGAACAGAAGCATCTTCGTGCATCAGGTAGACCAGCCCTTCACGCTCGTCAGCAGAGGGGAGCGCCCCCAATATATCGGGGACCGAGCCGGGACGACGCACTATATATAGTATACAATCCCAACCTGCCTGGCAACCCTCGGCCACTTGAATATCATATTGAAAACCCCCGCCTGAGTCAACAGAAAACCCGCTTTCGCAGAGCGGTTCGTTTAGTCTGGCGGCAGCTCCAGAGATTCATCTTCCAGAAGCTTTCGGAGCTTCTCGAAAGCCTTTGCTTCAAGCTGCCGGACCCCCTCTTTGGACAGGCCTTCTTTCTCTCCTACTTCGCGCAGGCTTTGGGGCGGTTGGCCCGGCTTCAGCCCATATCTCGAGGTGATGACCCGTTGCTCCCTCTCCGGTAGTCCGCCCAGTACGCGGTTCAAGAGCCGCGCAATAGACCGCCGCCAGCCGTCGGAGGGACCTTCCGCCTCCGTCCTCGAAATCAGCTCTTCGGTGCCGGTGAGAAACGTGTCGAGCTGGTAATTCTCCTCCGGGACGAGTTTTGCGAATCTTCTCACCAGCACCCACGTGGCGTAGGTGCTGAATTTCGTGCCTCGGGTGTAGTCGAACTTCTCGACGGCGTTGAGCAGGGCCTCCGTCCCGGCGCTGACTAGTTCCGCCATGTGGACAAAGCGCCCGGCGTGCTTCCGCGCGACGGACATCACCAGGCGCATGTTCGAATAAACTAGGGCGTTCTTGGCGTTCAGTGCCATATCCCGGTAGAAATCTATGGCGCTGAGGATCGATCCCTTGGGGGTGTCGCGTCCCAGCGACTGCCTCAATTGAGCGAACCGATACTTGGCGTAGTTGTACTTCCTGAATAGCGCGCGTTCGTCCTCCGGGCTCAATACTGCCACGCCGCGGAAGCTCGCCAGGTAATCCTCCAGGCTCCTGGCGGAGAACCGCAGGTCCTTCATCTCCCACTTGGGCGCGGCACCAAGGACCTCCTCCTCCGCTCCGGGCTTCTCGAACTCTTTGCTCCAGACGTAGCTAACCTGCGAGCCGAGTTCCTCCTCAGCTTTCT
This sequence comes from uncultured Planctomycetota bacterium, assembly GCA_964493415.1. Taxonomy (GTDB): domain Bacteria; phylum Planctomycetota; class DG-23; order CAZBND01; family CAZBND01; genus CAZBND01. The sequence goes on from CAZBND010000033.1 coordinate 14,857, forward strand.
TGTCGTAATAGGCGCGGTACAGCGAGGAGCGGTCAACGCCCATCTCCCTGGCGAGTCGCGAGGCCGATGCGCCCTCGCCGACCTTCCTAAAAACCTCCTCCTTCTCCCGCTCGGAGAGCTTGCCGCGAAACCGCCGGAAATCCTCGTCCTCCGGGTGGTCGCGCCGATGCCTCTTGATGGCCTGGCGGATCGTCTCGTGCGACCTCCCGAATTCCTCAGCCAGCAGATTGGCCATTTCGGTCTGGCTGCGGCCCTCTCGTGCCAGGGCGCGGGCCGCCTCGATAATCCGGTCCGCCTCCTCGGTGGAGACGCGCTGGAACCCTCTGGCCCGCAGCACCATCTCCCGGTTCTTCCGCAGGAAGCCGGTCAGGGACGAGCGTGTGACGCCGAGGAGCTTGCCGTTGCGGGGGAATACGAATTTGCGCGCCGGCAGGCCCATCTGCCGCCAACGGCTGATCGTCTTGGTGGAGACCCTGCATCTGGCGGCGGCATCCTTGAGAGTGTAGACCGGCTCCCCCTCCTCCGCCGCGCGTATCTCTAACCCATCGCTGAGGTCCGATAGGAGCGTCAGAAGGTCGCGGCGTAACTCCTCCGCGGGCAACAGCCGCGCGGGGTCGCTCGACTCGGTGCCATGGCCCGTCACATAGAGATGCACGTACCCGAAAGGCACGGGCCGATCGGGCTCGAGCTCCCCGATCACACGCTCGATCCGGCGGAGCTGCCCCCTCCTCACGCGTTCGGGGGAGAACTCGAGCTGATTCCTGAGCGACCGAATCTCGTCTGTGCAGTATTCAGCCATGAATCCGCCGTCTGCCAGCCATCCGCCTATTCTATCGCGATGGTGGAGCGGCTACAATTGCGATGTGAGACCCCTTGGCTCGTGTTCGTTTCGCTGAAGGAGGCAGCAGGTGGATAAGTCGAGAGCTATGGTTCTGGTGGAGTTCGGCAAGCCGCTGGAGCTTCAGGAATTCCCCATCCCCGATGTGGGTGAGGGCGAGGTCCTGGTGGAGATCCTTGCCGGCGGCGTGTGCGGCTCCGACGTGCACATGCAGCAGGGAGAGGACCCGAGGATTCCCCTGCCGATAGTGCTGGGTCACGAGGGTGTCGGGCGGGTCGTGCGGTTGCGTGGCAAGAAAGTTTCGGTAGAGGGGAACGAGGTCGAAGAAGGGGACGTCATTCTGTGGAATCGCGGCGTTGTCTGCGGCGAGTGCTTCTACTGCGCTGATGCAAGACAGCCCTTCATGTGCCCGAAACGCTGGGTTTACGGGATTCATCGGTCATCGGCCCAGCCGCCTCACCTAGTGGGCTGCTACGCGGACTATCTGCTCCTGGACCGGAAGACCGAGCTACTCAAGCCCCAAGGGATGGAGAGAGTTGACCCGGCCGTGGTGGTTTCGGCATCCTGCTCCGGTGCCACGGCGGCCCACGCCGTGGAGGAAGAACCTCCGCGGGCCGGCGGGAGCGTGGTGGTCCAGGGACCCGGCCCGTTGGGCTTGTTCCTGGTAGCGTTCGCCAAGCAGCATGGCGCGGCCAACATAATCGTGATCGGCGACGCGAGCAGGTTAGGTGTGTGCAAGGAATTCGGGGCTGCGCACACGCTCGATTTCCAGAAAACCTCTCCCGAAGAGCGCGCTCATACAATACGCGATCTCACTCAAGGGCGCGGCCCCGACGTGTGCTACGAGGCCGTCGGCACCGCCGCGGCGTTCGAGGAAGGGATGCAGCTCGTCCGGCACGGCGGCGCATACGTCTCCGTCGGGTTCGGCCAACCAGGGGGGACGTTGACGTTTGACCCGTTCGCTCACCTCGTGCGTCCCAATCGGCGTTTCAGGGGCATATGGGTCAGCGGAACAGCCCATACGGTCGCAGCGCTGGAGATGGTAATGGCCCAGCCGGAGCTCTTTCAGCGTATGGTCACCCACAGGTTCCCCCTGGAGCGGGCGAACGAGGCGCTGGAGGTGATGCGCACAAAGGAGGCCCTCAAGGCGGTCCTGGTCCCGTAGTGGTCGGCCTCGCGGCGCATCGGTGGGCTGGGGTCAAAAGAATTGATCGGAGCGGGACGGGGATGTACCATAAAGATTCAGTCTGTTCCTAGCTGGAGGGCGTGACGGGTGGCGTCTGAACTGGCTTACGCGATGATAACCCCGTATAGCCTCCTGAAGAGCCGCACGGGCGGCATCATCGGCCGGCTGCTTTCGCAGGCGCAACTGGAATTCGTCGGGGCGAGAATGTACGCCCCCAGCGACGATTTCGTCGATCAGCTCTTGCGGGCCAACGACCTCGAGGACCTAAGTCCCACCGTCAAGGAGCGGTTGAAACAGTACATACACGAGAATCTGCGCAAGAGCAACCCGTTTGGGATATCCAACCGCGTCGTGGTGCTGCTGTTCGAGGGTGAGGACGCGGTGCGCGTCCTGCGCGAGGATGTCATCGGGGAGCTCACCGCCGAGCCGAAAGGCGACACCGTGCGAGGGACGTTTGGGGACTACGTCGTTTACGGCGACGGGGAGCTGAAGTACTTCGAGCCCGCCGTCTTGTGCGCGACCACTCGGGAATCCGCCATCGCGCAGCTCAGAATTCTCGCCGACTTTGCGGACACGGACGGCGGGATAGTGGAGGATGCGGTCAAGTTTCGGCCCGGAGAGCGGCCCGAGACGACTTTGGTGCTGCTGAAGCCCGACCTTTTTGCCCGAAGAAGCTCGCGCGCGGGCAACATTATAGACATGTTCTCCAAGACCGGCCTCTACATAGTGGCCATAGACCTTGTGCACATAACGGTCGCTCAGGCGGAGAAGTTCTACGCGCTCCTTCGGGAGGACTTTGTTGAAAGGCTCAAGCCCGCGCTTGTGGAGCGGGTGCGCTCGGTCATCGCGGACAAGCTTGACTTCGAAGTCCCCGAGGAGGCGCTCAAACAGACGGGGGATTTGCTCAAGGAGCACAACGCGGAGCGGGAATTCAACAGGATCATAGAATACATGACCGGCGTGGACCGTTCCTTGCTCAGGACCGATTGGGAGAAGGGCGCGCCCGGGCGCGCCATGTGTCTGGCGCTTCTTTACAGGGGGATTGACGCCGTTTCGAAAATCCGCGAACGCTTGGGCTCCACAGACCCGCAGCGCGCCCTTCCAGGCACGGTGAGAAGCGATTACGGGCTGGACCTGATGAAGAACGGGGCGCACGCTTCCGATTCGCTCGAAAGCGCCGAACGGGAGCGCAAGGTACTCGGACTCTGGGAGCAACCCGGACGGAGCGACTTCCGGGAGCGGTTGGTATCTTACCTCGCGGGAGCGAGGTAGGCGGCATCTGCCTCGTTTCGGGCGGAGTTCCCATGATAATTCATACCATGGTCGTGGGCCCTATGCAGGCTTGCTGCTACGTCGCGGCAAGCGAGGGTACGCGCGAAGCTGTGATAATCGACCCCGGCGGCGAGCCGGAAAGGATAATCGGACTGGTGGAACGCGACAAACTCGAACCTACCCTGATCCTGGATACCCACGGACACGCGGACCACATAGCGGCGAATGCGGACATGAAGGCTCGCTTCCCCGATGCTCCTCTGATGGTGCACAAATTCGACGCCGCGATGCTGGGGGATTCCCACGCCAACCTCTCCGCGTGGTTCGGCATCCCGATACAGAGCCCGCCTCCCGACCGGACAATCGATGACGGCGACGTTGTTCGGTTTGGCGAGGAAGAGCTTTCGGTAATCCACATAGGCGGACACAGCCCCGGCAGCGTGTGCTTTCTTGCCGCCGGGGGCGGGAACGCGAGGGGAGTCCTCTTCTCCGGCGACGTTCTTTTCGCCGGAGGCATCGGACGCACGGATTTTCCAGGCGGGAGCCACCAGGAGCTCATCGACGGCATAAGAAGCAAGCTCCTGGTCCTTCCGGCCGATACCGTCACGTATCCGGGTCACGGGCCGGCCACGACCATCGGAGAGGAGGCCCGGAGCAACCCGTTCCTGTAGGCGCGCTTGGCGCGACCCGAGGTTCGAAGACCTTAAGGGGGCGTTAGAAAGGACAAGCGAGAATGCTGAAACGTTATCTGCTGTCTCCCGGGCCGTTCGAGGTGCCGCCGGAAGTGCTTCTCGAAATGGCCAAGCCGGTGTTCCACCACAGGACCCCTCAGTTCAAGAAAGCCTTGGGCGAGGCGGTCGAAGGGCTCCGTTACGTCTTCCGCACGGAGGGCGACGTGTTCATCATCGCGTCTTCGGGTACGGGTGCGATGGAGGCCTGCGTCGCAAACGTGCTCGAGCCCGGCGAGAAGGCAATCGTCGTACGCGGCGGGAAGTTCGGCGAAAGGTGGGGGGGGCTTTGCGAAGCGTTCGGGGCCGAGATGGTTCCTCTGGATGTCGAGTGGGGGCATGCGGTGTCTCCCGATCGGGTCTCCCGCGCCCTTAAGGAGCATCCTGACACAAAGGCCGTGTACACGACTCTGTGTGAGACCTCCACCGGGGCGCTCACGGGCGTAAAGGCGATCGGCGAGATCGTCGGCGAGACGGACGCCCTTCTGGTGGTTGACGGCATAAGCTCCGTGGGCGGCGTGGAGTTCGAGATGGACTCCTACGGGGTTGACCTTCTGGCGGTGGGCTCTCAAAAGGCGCTGATGCTGCCGCCCGGCCTTGCCTTCATCGGCGTCGGGGAGAAGGCCTGGAAGAAGATCGATGCGACGAAAGGGCGGCGAGCGTACTACTTCGACCTGAAGGCGGCGAGGAAGTCGGCGGCGAAGACGGACACGCCCTTCACCCCCGCCATCACCTCCGTCATGGGGCTTCTGAAAGCCCTGGAGATGATCCGCGACGAAGGCCTGGAGCACGTCTGGCGGAGGCACGACGCGCTGGCCGAGGCGGCGCGCGCCGGTGCCGTCGCCATGGGGCTGAAGCTGTTCGCTGAGAACCCGGCCAGCACGGTGACGGCGATCACTCTCCCCCAAGGGCTCGATGGCGATGCGCTCACCAAGTTGCTTCGCGACGGGTATGGGGTTACCATTGCCGGGGGGCAGTCGCAGTTGAAGGGCAGGATTTGCAGGATTGCGCACATGGGGTACGCCGGACCGTTCGACATCGTTACCGCGCTGGCGGCGCTAGAGATCGGTCTGAAGGAGCTCGGCCACGACGTGACGCTCGGCTCGGGTGTGGCTGCCGCCGAGAGGGTCCTCGTTTCTCGCCGCGACGATTGGGCTAGAAGGAGCTGACGAAGTGAAGGTGCTTGTATCCGATAAGCTGGCCAAGGAAGGCGTGGACATCCTCCGGGCCGATCCCGATATCGAGGTGGACGTCAGAACCGGACTCTCTTCCGAAGAGCTGAAAGACGTGATCGGCGGTTATGACGCCGTGATTGTGAGGAGCGGCACCAAGCTTACGGCCGATATTTTCTCCTGCGCGGGGAAGCTGCGCGCGGTCGCCCGCGCGGGGGTCGGGGTCGATAATGTCGACGTGGAGGCCGCGAGCAGGGCCGGCGTCGTGGTAATGAACACGCCGGGAGGAAACACAATCGCCGCGGCCGAGCACACCATGGCCATGATGCTTGCCTTGTCGCGGAACATCAGCCCCGCCCACGCCTCGATGCGCGAAGGCAAGTGGGACCGCAAGAGCTTCATGGGGACCGAGCTCGCCGGCAAGACCCTTGGGGTGATAGGCCTGGGCCGAATCGGTCAGGAGGTGGCCAGGCGGGCGACCGCTTTCGCCATGAGGGTCATCGGCTACGATCCCTTTATCTCGCGCGAGGCCGCCGCCGAAGTCGGCGTCACCCTGGTGGAAACCCTCGACGAGCTTTGCCGGGCCAGCCACTACATAACCATCCACGTGCCGCTTACCGACCAGACCTGCGACCTCGTCTCCAAGAGCCTCATCTCAAAGATGCGTGACGGGGCGAGAATAATCAACTGCTCCCGGGGCTGCGTAGTGAACGAGGACGATCTTTACGAGGCTCTGGTGTCGGGAAAAGTCGCCGGAGCGGCGCTGGATGTCTTTGCGGAAGAGCCCCCCAAGAACCGCAAACTCATCGAGCTGGACAATATCCTTTCCACTCCTCATCTGGGGGCCTCGACCGAAGAGGCGCAGGTGACGGTGGCGATCCAGGCAGCCCAGCAGATACTGGATGCTCTGAAGGGGGGCACCGTGCGGAATGCTGTCAACCTCCCAAGCGTTCCGGCCGAAGAGGCGCGCTACCTGGAACCGTTCGTCGAGCTGGCTCGAAAGCTGGGCATCCTCCTCGGACGGCTCTCCAGCGGGAGGTTCCGCCGGGTGGAACTCACCTACGCGGGCGATCTCGCGAAACGGAACGTCGACCTGCTCGACAGGAATTTCATGCAGGGCGTCCTCTCCGTCTTTTCGGGCGAAGGCGTGAATCCCATCAACGCTCTCGTCTTGGCGGAAGAGCGCGGCATAGACGTGTCCATAAGGAAGACAACCGAGTGCACCGGGTTCCGCAGCCTCTTGAGCGCCGTCGTGGTGACCGATACCGTGTCCCGGAGCGCGGACGGGACTATGTGCGGCGAGGCGGATGCAAGAATCGTGGGGCTGGACGGCTTTTCGGTCGAGGTGATTCCCGAAGGGGAAATACTGGTGGTGTTCAACGACGACAAGCCGGGCATCATCGGGGAGCTGGGCAGGATTCTGGGCGACCGCGGCATTAACATCGCCAGGCTTGTCTATGGGCGCAAGGAGGCCGGCGGTAGGGCAATCACGATCATGAATCTGGACACCTCACCGGACAAGAGGGTCCTGAATTCCGTTACCAAGGCGGCCAATGTGAACGCCGCCTACGCGGTCACGCTCTGAGAAAGGCGCGTGGTGATTCGCAAGGCGAAAATATCCGACATCCCGGCGATACGCGAACTGATCTCGCGCTACGCCGACGAACGCAGGCTTCTTCCCAGGGCTCTCAGCGAGCTGTACGAGAACCTCAGGGACTTCTACGTGACGCTCGAAGGAGAGGAGGTTGTCGGGTGCGCCGCCCTGCACGTGGTGTGGCACGATCTCGCCGAGGTCAAGTCTCTCGCCGTGCGCCAGGATTGTCAGGGAAAGGGCTACGGGCGCGCATTGGTCGAGGCCTGCACGAAGGAGGCGTGCGACCTGGGGATCGGGAGGCTTTTTGCCCTCACCTACGTCCCTACGTACTTCGAGCGATTTGGGTTCCGGCAGATAAGCAAGGACGATCTGCCCCACAAGGTCTGGAGCGAGTGCGTTCAGTGCCCCTTTTTCCCCGACTGCGGGGAGGTAGCCGTCGCCCTCGAGCTGAGCGAAAGCTTCACCAGCCGATCAGACTCGGCGTGAAGACGGTCCATTCTTCTCTGCAGTTCCTGACGCACTTCCTCACGCTTTTCCGAGTTGCACCGTGCCGGCACATAAAGCGGGGCGCCGTAGGAGACGAGCACGTTCGTGAAAGGAAGCGGCGCTCGGTAGCCGTCCCAAGTGGGCAGGCGTACGCAGTGAGTGTAGGAGACGGCGACGGGGACGATGGGGGCCCCTGTCTTCTGTGACAGAAATATTATCCCCGGCTGAGCCACTTGGGGCGGGCCGTGCGGTCCGTCGGGGGTCACACCGAGGTCGAGGCCCTCTCTGGCCCTGTGCACCATCTCGCGAAGGCCGTCCATCCAGCTCGACTTGCCCCGGACGCACCCGAAGCCCATGCGCCTGAGCGTCTCGGCTATGTACTGTCCGTGCCGCTCGTGAGTGACGAGGACCTGCCTCCCTTGGTCCCGATGCTCGTAGAGGGGCACCATCATCCGCGAATGCCACAACGCGAATATGTTTGCCCCGTGTTCTGCCCGGGCCTTTTCAACATTCTCTTGGCCCAGGCGCGAGATGCGGAGCAGCCGGCCGTAAAAGCGGAGGAACGTTGACTCCAGAGCGCCGAACAGCCAATATTGTACCTGCAAAGGAGTCCCCCATGGGGTCGCGTCGCAGAAGAGGATCAGCCAAGCGTAACAACACCGAGCGCCTGCTGCAAGCCCTATTCGCCCTTCTGCTGGCGGCCTCGTTTCCGGGCGTTGCGCCTTGCAGAGAGCCTTCGTTCGATCCCGCCGACTACGACAAGATCCCCTCCGAATACCGGGAAGATGTCCAGACGGTCACGCGCTTCCCGACGATTCACAAGGTGGCGCCCGTGTCCCCGTTCGCCAGCAGCGTACGCGCCTACGAGTTCTTGCTGGGGGACCTTCAGTTGGCTTCTAAGCTCGCCCGCTCTGCAGCCATCTCCAAACACGTCGTGGAGAAAACATCAGAAGGCCTCGCGGTGTCCGACGGAGAAGGGATGGAGGGAGTCCTCTACCAGATGTATGCGGGGCCCGGCCGGTGTCTGTATTACGCCGAGGGCACCTACAACGCGCGGCTGCTGCCGGAACTCTCCGGCAAAGGCGTCATGGAAATTACTTTCCACCTGACGGATGACGGCAAGGTGGAGAACCGTGTCGAGGTGTGGCTCAAGCTGGACAGCAAGGTCTTCGGGCTTCTGGGCAAGATGTTGTTCCCGATAGTTGGGAAGCTTGTTAAGGGCAAGACGGGAATGCTGGGGGCGGCGGCGAAGATGCTGAGCGAGCGCCTTTACCAGGAGCCTGAAGCGCTCCACGAGAAGCTCAAGAAGAGCGGCCTTGCAACGGAAGAGGAGCTCGCCAAGCTCAGCCTTTATGTAAAAGGCGAACGCGACGCACGTCCCTCGCCAGCTCCGCGACCGCCAGGCGATTGACCGCCCTTGCGAGCGAGGCCTGCGCTCGCGCGATGTTTATCTCTTCGGACGGCTGAGCAAGCCGCTGCTCGGCCCTCTCCTTGGCGCGTTCGGCTCGCTCGACGTCGATCTTCTCAGCAGGCTCCGCCGTCTCCGCCAGTATGTGAACCCGCTCGGGTGAGGCCTCCACAAACCCACCGCTCACGGCCAAGTACCGCTGCTCCCCGCGAAGAGTCACTTCGACTTTGCCGGGCTTAAGAGGGGAGAGCAGATGGGTGTGGTTGGGAAGGAAGCCCATCTCTCCGAGCACGCCCGGCACGACCACCATCTCCACGTCCTTTGCAGACAGCACCACGCGCTCGGGGGTTGTAACGTCAACATCAAGAGGCACTCGTCGCTCCTATTCCTTTTTCTCCTCTTCGTCGGGCGGCCTCTGCTCGTGAGCCGCGTCTTCGCGCTTCGGCGCCGGTTTCTCGCCGGCCTCATCTTCTAGCGCCTTGTCGTCGGGCGGAGATGCCTTGCGCGTGTCCTCTTGGTCCTCGCCCGTTTCTTCGGCAGGTTCTTCTTCTATGGTCGCGGCCGGGGTCTCGGCTTCCTCGCGCTCTTCGGCCTGCGCGGCCTCTTCCTCTTTTTTTCCGGGCTTCCTCTCCGGCTCGCGCTCTTTGCCCTCTTCTCGCTTCTTAGGCGCTATGGTGCCGGCCTGATCCCGTTTCACCCCCAGCTCTTTCGCCCTCTCGTAGGCCTCATCGATGGTGCCGACCATGTAGAAGGCCTGCTCGGGAAGGTCATCGCATTCGCCTGCGCCGATCAGTTCGAAGCCCTTGATGGTTTCCTCCAGGGGCGTGAAGACCCCAGGAATCCCCGTGAAACGTTCGGCAACGAAGAACGGCTGCGAAAGGAACCGCTCTATCTTCCGGGCCCGCGACACCACCAGCTTGTCCTCGTCCGACAACTCGTCTATCCCAAGGATTGCGATGATGTCCTGCAAATCCTTGTATCGCTGGAGGATCTCCTGAGTCTGCATTGCGATGGCATAGTGGCGCTCTCCGACGACACGGGGGTCGAGGATGGTCGAGCTGGACGCCAGCGGGTCGACCGCCGGGTAGATCCCCCTTTCGAAGATGCTTCTTGAAAGCTCCGTCGTCGCGTCCAAGTGGGCGAACGTCGTCGCCGGGGCCGGATCGGTGTAATCATCGGCGGGAACGAATATCGCCTGGATCGAAGTTATCGATCCTTTCTTCGTGGAGGTTATCCTCTCCTGTAGCGCTCCCATCTCGCTGCCGAGAGTGGGCTGGTAGCCGACGGCGGAGGGCATTCTGCCCAGCAGCGCCGAGACCTCTGAACCCGCCTGGACGAAGCGGAATATGTTGTCGATGAAAAGGAGCATGTCCTTGCCTTCCTCGTCGCGGAAGTACTCGGCGACGGAAAGGGCGCTTAGCCCCACGCGCAACCGCGCCCCCGGCGGCTCGTTCATCTGGCCGTAGATGAGGGCTGTGTTGTCCAGCGCGCCGGATTTCTTCATGTCGAGCCACAGGTCGTTGCCTTCTCTCGTCCGCTCGCCCACCCCCGCGAAGACCGAGTAGCCGCCGTGATGTTCGGCTATCCTGCGGATCAGCTCCATGATTATCACCGTTTTGCCGACTCCCGCCCCGCCGAACAAGCCCACCTTGCCCCCGCGCGGGTATGGCTCGATGAGGTCTATCACCTTGATGCCCGTGACCAGCATCTCGGACGTCGTCTCCTGGTCCTCCAGCGGCGGAGCGGGCCTGTGGATCGGGTAGCGCTTCTTCGCCTTCACCGGGCCCATCTCGTCCGTGGGCTCCCCCACCACGTTGATGATCCTGCCCAGGGTCTCTCGCCCGACCGGCACGGTTATTGGTTCTCCGGTGTCCATCACCTCCATACCCCTGTGGAGGCCTTCCGTCGGGGACATGGCGACGCAGCGCGCCCGGCTTGCGCCCAGATGCTCCGCCACCTCCACGATCAACTGCTGCCCGTGCTCCTTGTCGTCGATCTTCAGTGCGCTGTAAAGAGACGGCAGCTCTTCCGGCTCGAATTCCACGTCGATGACCGGCCCCATGATCTGCCTGATATGGCCCTTGTTCATTTCCATTTCTCCACGCTCAGTGTTTCCTCAGCGCCTCGGCGCCTCCGGCTATGTCCAGTATTTCCCGCGTGATGCTGTTCTGCCTTGCTCTGTTGTAGTCAAGGGTAAGGGTATCGATCATGTCGTCGGCGTTGTTGGTGGCCGTCTCCATGGCGGTCATCCGGGCCGCGTATTCGCTGGAGGCCGCTTCGAGCAGCGCACGATAGATTTGCGCCGATATGTAGCGTTCCAGCAACGCCCCGCATACGGCCTCCAGACTTGGCTCGTAGATGTAGACCTCTTCCTCCACCTTCAGCGGCTCCTCGACCAGCTCCTCGATCTTGAAGGGCAAAAGCATCATCGCCACCGGCTGCTGCGCAATTACGGAGACGAACTCATTGTAGAACAGACGCACTTCGTCGACTTTCTCGTCGAGGTACAAATCGATCGCTTGGCGCGCTATTCCCTCGGCGGTCGTCACCGACAGGCTGTCATGTATGTCCACGAACTTGTTCGCCAGAGGGAATTCCCTTTTCGTAAAGAAGCTGATGCCTTTTCGGCCTACGGCGACGACACTGAAATCCTTCCCGGCGTTGGCCCGAATGTAGGTTGAGACCTCCCGCACGAGCGCCGTGTTATAGGGGCCGCAAAGGCCGCGATCGCTGGTGATAACGATGAGCAGGACCCTGGCGGGCTCGCGCGTTCTCAGCAATGGATGCTCGTCCCCCGCTACCGTCGGCAGGAGCCTTCCCAGCAGGTTCTTTATCTCGTCCGCGTAGGGGCGCATGGCCAAGGTCCTGTTTTGGAAGCGCCGGAGCCTCGCCGCCGCGACCAGCTTCATGGCGCGGGTGATCTGCTGAGTGTTGCGGACACTCCTTATGCGATGCTTTATTTCACGAACAGTGGCCACGGGCTAATCCTGCTTGGCTTTGTCCTCGCCTTCCTTCTCTTCGGGTTCTTTGTCCGCGGTCGCCGGCGCAGCCTCGGCCTTCTTCTGCTCTTCGGTTTCCGCGGACTCCTCTCTTTTCTCTGCGGCTTTCTCTCTGACCCCGGACTCCTGCCGGCTCGGCGAGAAAATCTGCTTGAACTTGACAACGGCCTTTTCCAGTTCCTTGGACAGTTCTTCGTCGAACTCCTTTTTCTCGCGAAGCGCCTCCAGAACTCCGGCCGCGTCGCGCTTGATGAAGGTCAAGAGTTCCGATTCGAACCGGCCGATATCCTCCACCTTCACGTCGTCCAGCAGCCCGTTGACTCCGGCGAATATGCTCACGACCTGGTCTTCCGTCGGCATCGGCTTGTACTGTTCCTGTTTCAGTACTTCGACGAGGCGCTCGCCGCGAGCAAGCTGTTTCTGGGTCGCGCGGTCCAAATCGGTGCCGAATTGGGCGAAGGCGGCCAGTTCGCGGTACTGCGCCAAGTCCAGCCGAAGCCGTTTGGCCACGGAGAACATCGCCCGGTTCTGCGCGTCGCCTCCGACCCTCGAAACCGATATCCCCGGATTTATCGCGGGCCTGATCCCCTGGTAGAAGAGGTCGGTCTCCAGGAACATCTGGCCGTCCGTTATCGATATTACGTTCGTGGGAATGTACGTCGAAATGTCGCCCGCCTGCGTCTCGATTATCGGCAAGGCGGTCAGCGACCCGCCGCCTTCCTTTTCGCTGAGCTTGACTGCCCGTTCCAGCAGGCGCGAGTGGAGGTAGAAAACATCGCCGGGGTAAGCCTCTCGCCCGGGGGGACGCCTGAGGAGCAGCGACATCTCGCGATAGGCAATCGCGTGCTTGGAAAGATCGTCGTAGACCACCAGGGCGTGCTTTCCCTCCTCCATGAACTCCTCTCCGATGGTGCATCCCGTGTACGGGGCGATGTATTGAAGCGGCGTCGGGTTGCTGGCCGTCGCCGAAACCACCACCGAGTACTCCATGGCCCCCGCATCCTCCAGCGTCTTGATTATCCGCGCGACCGTCGACATTTTCTGGCCTATCGCCACGTAAATGCAGATGACGTCGCCGTCCTTCTGGTTGAGGATGGTGTCCAGCGCGATGGCGGTCTTTCCGGTCTTCTTGTCGCCGATTATGAGTTCCCGTTGGCCGCGCCCGATGGGGATCATCGAATCGACCGCCTTGATCCCCGTCTGGAGGGGCTCCTTGACGGGCTGGCGAACGACGATCCCCGGGGCCACTCGCTCGATGGGACGCACCTTATCCGTTTTTATTTCCCCCTTGCCGTCGATTGGCTGCCCCAGGCCGTTGACGACTCTGCCCAGCAGTGCCTCGCCCACGGGGGTCTGGATGATCCTCCCCGTTCGCTTTACTTCGTCGCCCTCCCTGATGTTCATGTCCGACCCCAGGACTACGACCCCGACGTCGTCCTCTTCGAGGTTGAACGCCATACCCATTTCGCCGCTTGCGAACTGAACCAGCTCGCTCGCCATGCAGTTCTCAAGCCCGTAGACCCTCGCAATGTTGTCCCCCACCTGGATGACCTCGCCCACTTCCGACACGTCCACGTCCGAAGTGAGCGCTTCCACTCGTTGCCTGATTACGGAACTGATCTCCTCGGAACCCATAGCCATGTCTTCACCTCTAGCTAAGCGCTTCTCGGAATCTGCGCAGCTTTGCCGACAGACTTCCGTCGATAATCCTGTTCCTCATTCTGAGCACCAGCCCGGCCACGAGAGACTGGTCTTCCGACACCGACAAGTCAACCCGCAACCCCGTCTTCTCCTCGAGAATCGTCTTGAGCTCCCGAACGGTCTCGTCGCGGAGGGGGGCCGCCGAGCGGACTTCCGCGCGCAGCACCCCCTGCCGGACGTCGAGCAGATCGGAAAACCTCTCGGCTATCGCCGGGAGGCTGCCCATCCTCTCATTGTCCAGCACTACCTGGCAGAGGGCGTAAGGCTTCGGCTCTATCTCCAATTCCGCCGCCACGTCTCTGAGAAGCGCTTCCTTCTCAGACGGGGGTACGCGGTGGTTGCCCCAGAAAGAGACCAGTTCCCTGGTGGCCGTCAAGGAGCGGACGAGCTTGTTGAGCTGGGCTCGGAATCGCTCGCCCTCGTCTTCGTCCGCGACCATCTCCAGTAAGGCGTCCGCGTAGTGCCTGGCCACTTGTCTTTCGTATAGCCTCACGCCGGCTCCATCTCCCTGAGCTTTGCCAAAAAGTCTTGGACCAGGAACTCGTGATCCTTGCCGGTCACCTCGCGCCGAAGCACGTCCTCGGCCAGATCAACCGCTCTCGCGGCGACGGCCTTGCGCAACTCCCACAGAGAGTGCTCCTCTCTTGCTTGGGTCTCCCTCTCGGCCGCCTTGACGATGATGTCCGCCGTTTCCTCTGCAGATTTGACCAATTCGTCTCGAGCCGTCTTGCCGTCGGCTTCGGCCTCTCCCAGTATAGCCTCTCGCTCGGCCTGTAACTTGTCCCGCAGCGCTTCGTAAGTTCGCAGAAGTTCTACTGACTCCTTCTTCCGAGACTCCGCAACTGCCAGCTCATTCTTAATGGTGTCGCCCTTTTTGTCGAGAGCTGCGACGAGCTTGTCCCACGCGAAGGCGTAAATCAGCAGCACAAGCCCCGCGAAGTTGAGGAATGTCATGGCCGAGCCATAGTGCCGAAAGCCCAGTATGCCCGGCCGGCGCGTGCGAATCTCCTCCACGCCCTGTCCGGCAAGGGCCTTGATCATCACAGGGCTGACGGGCATCCCGACTCCGTAGTCTACCCCTTCGATCTCGACGGGTTCGTCCAGAAGCCTTCCCTCCGCCTCCTGCAAAGGGAGCGTGGCTGTCCCCAGCAACTTCCCCATTATGGCGAAGGCGGCGACGGCCACGTATACCGAGAGCCACATCTTCAGGGCGAATTTCGCGCCGGGCTTCATTCCCCTCCCCCCTGCGCGTTCGAATGGCGCGCTTTGCGTGCGAACGCCTCCCGCGGCACCGTTCGCCCCAGGAGTTTCGCAGCCACCTGTCCGGCAAGGGCCGGGACCTCGGATTCCAGCTCCCTCTCGAGTTGCTCAACGGACGAAGCGAGGGCAGACTGTGCCCTTTCGCGCATCTTGTCGGCTTCCCGCCTTGCGCGAGTGATGATCTCCTCTGCCCGGCGACGGCCGTCCGTAGTCGAGCGCTCGATGACTTTCATCCGCTCGCGCCTCGTGTCCCGGTCTAGTTCGTTGCGCTCCCGCTGGACCTCCTCGGCGCGCGCCACCGCCTTCTTCGCATTCTCCAAGGCTGCTGAAATGGTCTCTGCGCGCTTGTCCAGAATCCCCACGACCGGCCTCCACAGGAACACATACAGGAAGAAGGTGAGGAACAGGAAGTTGAGCACCACCGCGATCATGGTCCCATTCAGCCCTACTATCGACCCGAACCCCTGGACCCTTATGTGGTCCACTCCCGCCTCGCGAAGCCTGTCGACTTCCTTCCTGCCCAGCACCGCCCCCGCCGTCACAAGGGCACCCTCCGGCCCGGCCACTTCGTCCATTGCGACCAGTTTTCTCTCGACGAAGGCAATAATCTTGCGCTGGTCTTTTACCCTGATGCTCTCTATGCCCATCTCGCGCAGTTGGACCATGTGCCGTATGGCCAGCAGCTCTCCTTCGCCGGCGACTTCCCCTCCGGCCCCGTCGTCTATCACTATGTACTTGTCCATCTCCAGCGCCAGCATGTCGAACTCTTTCGTCGGAATCGCGAGGTCTGTTTCGACGAGTCCGGGGAGGGCAATGAAGTTGCGACGGCTGTTCGCCTTCACGGCGAACGCCATCACGCCGGCGGCATAAGCGATGGCAAGCACAATGGTCAGGATTCTCAGCCGGCTGGACAAGCTTGTCCCTCCACCCCCGTTAGTCCATGATCCCGTTCGCTCAGGCGACGAAGATCAAGATGATCGCGATGACCAGCGAGTAGATGCCTGTAGACTCGGAGATCGCCTGTCCCACGATCATCGTCCTGAAAAGATCGTTATAGACATCGGGCCTTCTGGAAATGGCTTCGCACGCCTTGCCCGCCACGAATCCCTCGCCGACGGCGGCGCCGATGGCCCCTATCCCCATGCAAAGCCCGGCTCCCAGAAATGCGGCAGCCTTCGTTATCTGGGGGGCGAGAAATTTTACGGCCTCCAGGTCCATGTTCGGTCCTCCTTGTGCTATGAGTACAAGATCAGAAGCAGACTTATGACAAATGCGTATATGCCGGTGCTCTGGCTGACGGCTGTTCCCACGAGCATTGCCTGTTGGATGCCGCCGAAGTGCTTTGGATGCCGGGCCGCGGCCGCACAGGCCATCCCGGTCGAAAGCCCGTTCCCTATTCCCACACCCACTGCGGCCGTACCCACGCTGAATCCCGCTCCCAGCAGCGCGGCCGCCTTGTCGAGTCCCTCTCCGCCGCCCCTGGCGAAAATCAGGACGAAGCCTATCACCAGGGCCAGAACACCCGCTGTTTGCGACAGCGCCTGCCCCAGCACCATCATCCTGAAGATGGCGCCTTGGCGCATCACCTGACGCGACATGCCTTCCTGCGCCAGGCCTGCCGTATACCCCGGCCCCACTGCCGGGCCGAGCGCACCCATTCCCACTGCGTAGCCCGCTCCCAGATAGGCGGCCACTGTGACGAGGAATTCCGTATCCGGCATTTTCTAATCCGTTTCGGGTACTTCCAGAGCGATGTACGTCATGTTCAGCGTCGCGAAGACGAAAGCCTGAATCACCCCCACGAAAAGTCCGAAGAACCCCGCCAGCGCCACCGGGATGCCCACGCTCGCAAGCAGATTCGAGACGACGATCATTATCACCGCGCCGCCGAATATGTTTCCGAAAAGACGGAACGACACCGACACCGCGCCCGCGAGCTTGCTGACCAAATTCAGCGGGGCCATGAAGAAGAGCGGATCCCCGTAGCTCTTCAGATAGCTCCACACTCCTCGTACACGAACCGCGCTCACGTGCGCCACTAGCAGAAAGAATATCGCCAGGCCCACGGGAACGTTCAAGTTCTTCGTCGGTTCCTCCCACGCGGGAAGAAGGAATCCGCCGTCTCGCCTGCCTTTTTCGCCCCAAGCCGCATCGGTGAAGGGTTCTCCCCCGTCGAAGTGTCCGTTGCCGTTCAGGTCCTCATAAACCTCGCCTCCGATTTCCAGCCGCGGCACAGGCACGACTCCGATGACGTTCGCAAGCAGTATGAACAGGAAAAGGGTGCCTATCAGGGGCAGGAATTTCCGCCCCCGTTTCTCACCGAAGGCCTCCTGCGCCATCCCGTCGAAGGCACCGACGACCCCCTCCAAAACCACCTGCCATTTGCCGGGGACCAGCGTCAGTCTGCGGGTGACCAGCGCGGAAATCAGGATAAGGATCAGCGCGCAGAGCACGCTCACCAGAACCGTTCCGTAGTCGAAGTCCATCCCCCAAAGGTTTACAGGCAGGCCGGGCTCGATCTTCTCCCTCATGCGCTACTCCTGCGAACGCGGCTGCGGCAGCGTGGAGTTGACGGCCTCGGAGGCAACAACCACTACGTTAGCCACCAGTAGGCCCGCGACCGTGCCCCAGAAATCCACTTGGGGCACCAGGGATGCAACAAGGAGTGCGACGGCCGCCGCCGCGTAGTTCGAGAAATACGTTGCCGCGGACGCAACCACCGCGCCCTTCTTCGTCGCTCCGGTGCGAGAGAGCATGCGGGCGGTTCTCCAGGAATACCAGAGGAACCCCACAATGCTCACCGCCGCCCCCAGCAGAAAACCCCAGACCCTCCCAGCTTTCTCCGGGTACCAGACGCAGAGTCCCACGCCCGCCCCCACCGCAACAACAGCAAGCGCTCTCGTTGCCACTGTTCGCATATAGCTGGAGAAGTCCATGCCGTCGGAAGTCAATCCGAAGTCCTCATGACCATCTTGTATAACGCGTAGAAGCTGCCGGCCACGCCCAGCAACGAGAAACCTGCCGTAAAAATCCAGCCTGTTCCCGCCTTCCTGTCCAACACAATTCCCACGTACGCCGCCCCCCCCGCGATGACCGCTAAGGTCAGCCCCAATTGCAGCACCAACCCCATCGCTTGCAGGAGTCCGAGCTTATCCTTCTCCGGCGGGTGGTCATCGCTCATGGTGCTGTGTCTATACCTTTTGCCTTGAGGGGATTATCGGCAATCCTGACCGCAAAAGTCAAGCTGTCGCCCCTCTCTTGATGCTCACCGCCCCTTCGGGTATCATGCAGTTACTATGAAACATTCCCGCAAGCTTGACCACCGCTTCCACAGAACCACCATTCTCTGCGTGCGCAAAGCCCAGTCCGTAGCCATGGGCAGCGACGGGCAGGTAACGCTCAACGACACCATCACTAAGCACAGCGCGCAGAAGCTCCGCAGGCTCCATCACGGGAAGATACTGGTGGGCTTTTCCGGGGCCGCGGCGGACGCCTTCGCGCTGCTGGAACGATTCGAGGCGAAGCTTCAGGAGTATCATGGGAATCTGCTCAAGAGCGCCTTTGAACTTGCCAGAGACTGGCGCACGGACAGGGCTCTCCGGAGGCTCGAATCGCTCATGATCGCCGCCGACGAGAACCTGTCTTTGCTGATCTCGGGCAGCGGCGACATAATCGAGCCCGACGACGGGGTGGTCGGCATCGGCTCCGGCGGCCAGTACGCCGCGGCCGCCGCCAGGGCCCTGGTCAAGCACACCGAGCTCCCGCCCCGGAAGATCATCGAGGAAAGCCTCAAGATCGCGGCCGGCATCTGCGTGTACACCAACGAACAGATTTTCGTCGAGGAGCTCCCTTGAGAGAGCTTACTCCCCGCCAGATCGTCGAGGAGCTTGCCAAGTACATCGTCGGCCAGGAGAAGGCCAAGCGCGCCGTGGCGGTGGCGATCCGCAATCGCTGGCGGAGGCAGCAGCTCTCGCCCGAGCTCCGCGAAGAGGTCGCCCCCAAGAACATCATCATGATCGGCCCCACAGGGGTCGGCAAAACCGAGATCGCAAGACGGCTTGCGAACCTGGTCAACGCGCCCTTCCTGAAGGTCGAGGCCTCGCGCTACACCGAAGTCGGCTACCACGGGCGTGACGTCGAGTCGATGATCCGCGACCTCGTGGAACTGGCCGTGGAGACAGTTCGCGGCGAGCAACTCGAAGGCGTCCAAAACCGGGCGCAGGAGCACGCCGAGGAGCACCTACTCGACCTTCTCCTTCCTTCGCCTGCCGAGGGCGAGCCCCCCCGCGAAAGCACTCGCGAGCGCCTCCGCGCCAAGCTACGCGCCGGCGACCTCGACGCCAGAACCATCGAGCTCGAGGTGAAAGAGCAGCCCTCCGTCATCCCGGTTTTCTCCTCCATGGGAATGGACCAGGTCGATATGAACCTGCAAAACATGCTCGAGCGCATAATGCCCGCCAGGCACCGCGAGAGACGCGTTACGGTGCCCGAGGCGCTCCGGCTCCTCGTCCAGGAGGAGGCGGAGAAGCTCATCGACAGGGAGCAGGTAATCGAGGAGGCGCTCGAGCGCACGCAGAACTCCGGCATCATCTTCCTGGACGAGCTCGATAAAGTCGCCGGGCGCGAATCCCAACTGGGCGGCCCCGACGTGTCCAGGGAAGGCGTTCAACGCGACCTTCTGCCCATAGTCGAGGGCTCCACCGTCGCCACGAGATACGGCATGGTAAGGACCGACCACATACTCTTCATCGCCGCGGGCGCTTTCCACGTCGCAAAGCCCGCCGACCTCATCCCCGAAATGCAGGGCAGGTTCCCCATACGCGTCGAGATGGACGACCTGGGGAAGGACGAATTCGTCCGCATCCTCACCGAGCCCCAGAACGCCCTCACCAAGCAGTATGCCGCTTTGATGCAGACCGAAGGGGTCAAGCTCAGCTTCGCCCCCGACGCGATCGAAGAGATCGCCTCCATGTCCTACCACATCAACCAGCGCACCCAGAGCATCGGTGCCAGGCGGCTTCACACGGTGATGGAGCGGCTGCTTGAAGACATGTCCTTCGACGCCCC
>CAZBND010000034.1:0-31723 GCA_964493415.1 uncultured Planctomycetota bacterium
GGTGTCGTCGTGATGAGGGCCCGGGCCCCGGACAAGATCGTGATCGAGTACTGGGACCGGAACCCCGGAGAGAACAGGACTCCGTACACGGCGGAGGTGATCCGGCGATTCGAGGAGAAGTATCCCGAGTACCAGGTGAAGCACGTCACGCCGCCGTACGAGCAATCGCTTCAGAAGATGATCATAGCTTCGTACGCCGGTGATCCGCCGGACTGCAGCGAGATTTTCAGCGCGGACGTGGCGCAATTGTCGGCGATGGGGGCGCTGGAGAACCTTGAGCCCTACATCGCGAAGTGGGAGGGGAGGGAGGAGATAGACGAGGCCGCGTGGGAGGTGGCGCGGGCGTACGGTTCCCCCGCCTACTACCTGCCGACGAGGATAGGGACGGATATTTTGTATTACAGGAAGGATTGGTTCGAGGAGGCGGGGTTGGAGCCGCCGTCGAACTGGGATGAGTTCCTGGCGGCGGCGAAGACCTTCACCGATCCCGCCAATCTGCGGTACGGCTTTGGGATGAGAGGCGGACGCGGCGGCGGAGGGTACATGGTGCATTTCATGACGGCGGCCACGGGCGGGAGGATATTCGACGACGAGGGGAACTGCATTCTGAACCAGCCGGGACCTGTGGAGGGCTTGCAGTTTTACGCCGACCTTTTCCTGAAGCACAAAGTCACGCCGCCGACGGCCATAAACGACGGATACAGGGAGATGATCTCGGCTTTCTACTCGAACGTCACCGCGATGTACATTCACAACAACGGGTCGATAGGCGACCAGATGCTGCACCTGCAGGAGGGGCAGTTCGGGACGAAGCGGCTGCCGGAGTCGCCGTGGGGGCCGATGGCACCGGCGGTGGCGTGCAACGGCTACGCGATCTATAAAGACTCGAAGGTCAAGGACGCCGCGTGGAAGCTCCTGACCTTCTTCGCCTCGCAGGAGCAGTGCTCGTACTGGTCGCGCAGCACGGGAATCATGCCCGGCAACAAGCTGTCGCAGCAGGAGGACTGGTTCCAGAACAACCCGTACAACAAGGCGGTATTCGAGACTTTGAGCGACAAGGAGCACCTGGCGCAGACATTACTTCATTTGCCGGAGAACGCGGCGATGGACGATGAGCTGCTGCGGCCGCAGCTTCAATTGTTGCTGTTGGGGAAGCAGACGGCGCAGCAGACCGCGGACAAGATCGCCGAAGAGCTGACTAAGTACCAGAAGAAGTGGCTGGCGAGGCAGAAAGAAATAGGGGGGAAATGAGAAGAGGTCGCCTCCTTCCATACATCCTCATAGCTCCGGCCCTGGCCCTGCTGGCTGCCTTCAAATTCTATCCCGTGGGTAAGGCTTTCTACCTCAGCGTTCTGCGCTACGACCTCACCGAGGTGATGATCAAGGGGGCGCCGTTCGTTGGCCTGTCGAATTTCAAGGAGATACTGGTCGGGGAAGGCGCGGCGAGGTTCTGGAACGCCATAAGGAACTCGCTCTTCTGGGTGGGCGGTTCGGTGGGGGCGCAGTTCTGCATCGGGCTGGCGATGGCACTGGTGCTGCATCAGCGGTTCAAGGGGAGGGGATTCTTCCGGGCAATGGTGCTGTGCCCGTGGGCGATTTCGGGAGTGATCATCTCCTTCATATGGAGCTGGATGCTGCACGGGCAGGTGGGGATAATCAACGACGTGCTGATGAAACTTCGCGTGATAAGCGGGCCGATAGGCTGGCTGGCGCATCCGGTGACGGCGATGATATCGGTGATCATGGCGAACGCGTGGAAGGGGTCGGCGTTCTTCGCGGTGACGCTGCTGGCGGCGTTGCAGTCCATTCCGGAGGAGCTTTACGAGGCCGCGGCGATGGACGGGGCGGGAAGGGTGGGCAGGTTCCGCTACGTCACGGTGCCGATGATCAGGGACATGATAGTGCTGACGACGGCGCTTCGGTGCATCTGGACTTTCAACAACGTGGACCTGATCTACGTCATGACGGGCGGCGGACCGGTGAACGCGACCGAGACGCTGGCGGTCCACATCTTCATGTCCTTCCTGAAGCAGCTTCGGCTGGGTTACGGCTGCGCGCTGGCGGTGGTGCTGTTCTTCGTTCTCATGACTTTCACGGTGGTTTACTTCAAGATGACAAAGTTCGGCGAGGCGAGATGAAGGGGATTCTGCGAAAACTCTTGGCAAGGACGCTGCTCATATATCTGCCGCTGGGGGTTTTCAGCGCCTACATCATGTTCCCGATCCTGTGGACCATAACCACGTCGCTGAAACCGGAGATCGAGATATTTCCTTTCCGGTACCTCCCGGAGCATCCGACCGTGGAGCACTACATCAAGGTGTTCACGGACGCGAGGTTCCTCCGGTTTTTCGTGAACAGCGTCACCGTATCGCTGAGCACGGCGTTCGGGGCCATTCTGGTTACCGTTCTGTCGGGGTATTCGGTGGCGCGATTTCAATTCCGCGGCAAGATGCCCATCATACTCCTCATCCTGGCGACGCAGATGTTCCCCGCGGCGCTTTTGGCCATTCCTCTTTACACCATCATGCTGAAGTTCAAGCTGCTCAACAGCCTGGTGGGCCTGATGCTCGTTTACGTGTCGTTGCAGATTCCTTTCTGCACCGTAATGATGAGGGGATTCTTCGCCGGGGTTCCGGTTGAGCTGGAGGAGGCGGGGATGGTGGACGGATGCTCGCGGGTGAGCGCGCTTTTCAGGATCAGCCTTCCGCTGGTGCTGCCCGGGATGGTGGCGACGGGGATATTCGCGTTCATCGGCGCATGGAACGAGTTGATGCTGGCGGTGACTCTGCTGGAGGACGTGGAGAAGATGACGTTTCCGGTGGGCCTCAGCCAGTTTGTCGGTGAGACGGAGATTCTGTGGGGTCGTATGAACGCCGCCGCCATGGTGGCCCTGCTGCCGGCGGTATGCCTCTTCGCCTTCATCCAGAGGTACCTCGTGCAGGGGCTTTCCTCCGGCGCGGTGAAAGGCTGACTACGCGGGAGCGTGGCATCCGTCCTCGGAGATGGATGAGAATTGAAACTGCTGAGGAGGGACAAATGAGCACGCTGGTGAGATTCGGCGTGTCCGTCGAGAAGGAGCTTATTGAGAGGTTCGATCGCCTAATCGAAGACAAGGGGTACGGGAACCGGTCGGAAGCCATCCGCGACCTGATGCGCGGTGAGCTTGTCGCCGAGAAGTGGCGGGTCGGGAACCGCCAGGCCGTGGGGACGCTGACGGTCATTTACGATCATTCCCGCACGGAGGTGGAGAAACAGCTCACCGGAATGCAGCACGCCGCGCACGGGAACGTCATATCCTCAATGCACGTTCATCTGGACAAGGAGCGATGCCTCGAGGTGATAGCGTTGCGCGGCAAGGCGAAGGAGATAAAGCGCCTGGCGGACAGGCTGCTCAGCCGGAAGGGGGTCAAGCACGGCCAACTGGTGATGACGACCCAGGGCGACGAACTGGCATAGATGGTGAGTGCGACCGAGAAAGAAAGGAAAATGAGCGCATGAAAGTAGTAATCGCGGGCCCACTGGGAGAACATGGTCGCAAGGTAGCGGCGGAGGCGTTCCCTCCGGACTGCGAGGTGGTTGAGGGGGGCGGGCTTTCCGGCGCAAAGCTTCTCGATGCGGTGAAGGACGCGGACGTGCTGGTGGTCCCGCCTTTTTCGGTCGAGATGATCGAGGCCGCGCAGAAGCTTAAGCTCGTGCAGAACTTAGGCCACGGAGTGGAACAGTTGATGGCCGAGCCGGTCAAGAGCCTTCTCATGAACCGTGGGATAAAGGTCTGCAAGGGAGGGGGAAGCGACGCTTGCATGGCCGAATACATAATCATGGCCATGGTGCTCCTCGGGCGGCGGTATCTGCGGTTCCACGAGGCGCTGGCGTACCATGGGGACGACCTGCAGGGCGTGCGGAGCAAGTTCATGGAAGGCTCGATGGGCATGCAGCTTGCCGATAGGACGCTTGGGATACTGGGCATGGGTTCGATCGGCGTTGCGCTGGCGAAGAGAGCGAAGCCCATGGAGATGCGGGTGCTGGGGATAAAAAGGAATCCCGATCCCGCCATGAAGGCGGAGCTGGGACTCGATTTCCTGGGGGGCATGGGTGATTTGAAGCAGGTGCTCTCGGAATCCGACTATGTGGCGATATGCCTGCCGCTCACGTCGGAGACGAACGGCCTGTTGGGGCCCGAGCAGTTTGCGGCAATGAAGGACGGCTCCATCGTCATCAACGTGGGAAGAGGCGACATAATCCAGGAAAGGGCGTTGTTCGAGGCGCTGCGGAGCGGCAAGCTGGGCGGGGCCGCCATCGACGTGTGGTATCGGCGCAAGGTGGACGGGGAGACGAAGTACATGGGCGAGTACCCGTCGCTATATCCCATTCACCAGTTCAACGTGCTGATGACGCCGCACATTTCGGGCCTGATGCGCGAGCGCCGGTGGAGATCGCTCAAAACCGCGGGGGAGAACGTTAGGCGGCTGATGCGCGGCGAGGAGAAGCTGGTGTACGAGGCGAACTTCGAGCTGGAGTACTGACCCGGGCATCGTCCCTGCGCACTTGAAGATGACCTGTATGCCGGTAAGGTCGCATCCATGGTGAAAGCAACGCTAAACAGAGGAGTTCAGAGTTGAGCATGGGGATGGGCGGCCCTCACATGCACTTCCACGGGGGCTTCAGCAGGGAAGGAAGGCGGACTGCGGCGCGCCCGATCCGCACGTATCTCAGGCTGCTGGGGTACGCCAGGCCCTTCTTGCCTCTTGTGATCCTGATGGTGCTCCTTACCTCCGTGTCGTCGTTCGTCGGAGTGCTGCCCACGCAGGTGATAGGAGCGGCGACGAATCAGGCCTACGAGGTGCTCGGCGGGGAGGAATCTGGAGCGCAGCCCCAGGCTGCGGGTGCGGCGCGGCAGCGGGGCGTCGCGCCGGTGCGCACGCAGGTGTCCATCATGCCGCTGGTGCGAAAGGGGACGGAATGGCTGGAATCGAGGTGGCCGAGCGGACACAAGCTGCTGACGACCTTCGTAGTTCTGGGGGCGTTCTATCTGGGGCTCACATTGGTGACAGGCTCCATCTCGATCGCGGAGGGATTTGCGGCGGCTAAGGTCGGCAACGGCGTGGTCTATGAGATGCGGGACGACCTCTACCGACACCTTCAGCGTCTTTCGATGGAGTACTTCGAAAACAGTCCCACGGGCGACGTCATGTCGCGGGTCGTCAACGACGTGAACGCCCTGCAGGCGGTCGTGGTAATGCCCGTCGTGCAATTCATCGGCGACATGGCGGCCTTGGCGTTCATATTGTTCTTCTGCTTCAGTTGGAACTGGCAACTGACGCTGGTGGCGCTGGCGGCAGGGCCGTTTATTACGGCCACGACATTTCTTTTCGGGCGAATAATACGAGCGACAATCCGGGAGCTCAGGGATAAGGTAGGGCAGCTTAACTCGCTGGTGCAGGATCACCTGAGCGGCATTCGGATCATTCGCTGCTTCGCACGGGAGCCGTACGAGATCCACAGATTCCGGGTGGCGAACAGGGAGAACCTGAGGCTTAACGTGAAGGCCGGGAAGATATTCGCTTCGCTGGGGCCTGTGCTTTCGGTGTGGACTGCGGCGGGGGCTGCCGCCGTATTGATATTCGGGGGGTCGAAGCTTGTCCGCGGAGAGATGGACCTTGGCGTGTTCGTCGCGTTCCTCCTCTATCAGCCCAGGCTGTTCGGGCCGATCACGGGCCTTTCCCGTTTCTACAGCTTCATTCAGAGGGCACTTGCGTCCAGTGAGAGAGTGTTCGAGGTATTGGACACGAGGCCGGGAATACGTGAGACCGAGGGCGCTGTGCGCCTGCGCCAGGTGAAGGGGAGGGTGGAGTTCCGAAACGTGAGCTTCGCCTATCCCAACGGCACGAAGGCGCTGGAGGACGTAAGCTTCGTGGCGGAGGCGGGCGAAATGACGGCGCTCGTCGGACCCAGCGGAGCGGGCAAGACGACGGTGATCAACCTTGTGGCGCGGTTCTACGATCCTACTTCCGGGGCGGTGCTGATAGACGGGGTGGATTTGCGCGAGCTGAAACTGCGGTCCTTGAGGCGCAACCTCGGAATGGTGCTTCAGGACCCGTTCCTGTTCAACGACACCATCCGGGCGAACATTGCGTACGGCCGGCTGAATGCGTCGCAGGCGGACATCGAAGCGGCGGCGATGGCGGCGAACGCGCACGACTTCATCATCTCGCTACCGAAAAAATACGAGTCGCTCGTCGGTGAAAGGGGCGTCAAGCTCTCCGGCGGCGAAAAGCAGAGGATATCCATCGCCCGGGCGCTGCTGGCGGATCCCCGGATATTGATCATGGACGAGGCGACCTCGTCGGTGGACAGCGAGACGGAGGCGCTCATCCAGGCGGCGATGGACAAGCTGGTGGAGAACCGGACGACGTTCGTGATCGCCCACCGGCTGTCCACCGTGCAGCGCGCTAACCAGATAACCGTCCTCGACCAGGGAAAAGTGGTCGAACGGGGGGCGCACATGGAGCTGCTGGAACGCGGCGGGCTTTACGCTCATCTCTACGCGGTGCAGTTCAAGCTCGTCGAGTCTCCCGGAGCGGAAGACCTGATGAGGAGACTCCAGGGCCTTCGGAGAGAGCGGGAGCCGACCCTGCCCGAATGGCCTGATAGCGGCGGGATAGGCGGCACGGGATCCGACATTCCCGATACGCTGTAGACGAGCCGAGTCTCGGTTTTGTTGATCGGTCTTCGGGTTGTGCGTAAAATGCTTGTCTGGTTGATTCCCCGAGATGACGCTGGAGAGGAGGGGAGATGCACGTTTTCGAGACGGCGCTGGGGAGACTGGGGTCGCGGTTCAGCCTGAACTTCAGGCCGGCGGAGAAAGGGCGGCGGATTCACGTCTCTCCACTTGGACGGTTCCTCGATCAGCCCGTCCAGGTGGCCTTGGGGATAAGGGTCGGGGGGGAGGAGAGGATTCTTCCTTTCGCCGACGGCGTGGAGGCGTTCGAGACGCTCGAGCAGGAACTCACCATGACCAGCGTGACGTTCCGGTGCATGTCGAAAGCGTTGGGCGTGGCGGCGAGTTTCCGGTTTGTGGCCCCGTTTTATCCCAAGGACGAGGCGCTCAGCCACGCTCCTTTCTTCTACATCCTCGCGGCGGTGGAACGCATCCCCGCTAAGTGGAAGAGCAAGGAGCCGATTGAGGGGGAGATATTTCTGCGGATGGAGGGGTTGCCGCAGACGCCGGGCAGGACGGGAATGGAGGTGGAGCGGCAGGGGAGAAGCCTGAGCATGATATACACGGCGTCCGTCGAGACGCGCAATCCGCTGGGTGAGGGGCGTTTAGTGAAAAGGGACGTGCGGTGCGGGGAGTTCTTAAAGCTGGTCTCGGAAGGAAGGGGCGATGCGGAAGGACTGGAGCTGGCGGCACCTTTCCGCATCGAGGGTGCTGAGGGAGCCGCGGATGCGATGTTCGTATGGGCTGCCCATACCGGCGAGGACATGCTGGATGTGCGCGGGCGGAAGGACCATGTGTTCAAGTACACGCGGCAGTTCCCCGACGCGAAGGCCGTGGCGCTGTGGGCCGAGGGCATCATAACCCAGGCCATGGAGAAGACTGAGTTTTTCGATTCGGTCATCTCCGGCAGCTCGCTTTCGAAACCGAAGCAGGATTTGGTGGCGTTCGCGTTCCAGTCTTACCTCACAAACACGTGGCTGACGTTGTCCCGCTCCGAGCCGGGCGCGGAGTGGTTCAGCGTTTGGGAGGGCAACTGCAAGTTCCATTCGACGATTGACGTCGAGTATAACGACGGGCTCGTCTACTACGTGCTGTGGCCGGAGCTGCTGGAGAAGACGTTCGAGGAATGGCGGCACTACGAGAAGTTGCGACACGACGTTGAAGGAGGCTTCATGTCGCACGACATGGGGCACGGATTCGCCGCGACGAAGCAGGCTTACGGCCACGACATGGAGGTAGAGGAGAACTGCAACTTCGTTTTGATGCTTTACGCGCTGTGGCGGTACACGGGGAAGAGGCGGCTCGTCGAGGAGAACTACGAGTTGGCCAAGCGCCTGATGCGATTCGTGAGGAGTTCGGATACGACGGGAAACGGGTTTCCGAACGAAGGGGTGGCCAACACCATAGACGACGCGTCGCCCGCGGTCCAGTACGCCAAGGAGCAGACATACCTCGCGGTGAAGTCGCTGTGCGCGGCCGACGCGGCGGCGGCCATGGCCGAGGAGATGGGAGACGAAGCCTTCGCCGAATCCTGCGTCGGGATGGAGTCCAAGATAGAGGAGGCTCTTGAAGCATACGCATGGCTGGGGGACCACTACGCGGTGTGCATCGATAAGACGGCCGATTTGGGGAAGCCGAGCTCGTGGTCGTCGGACGTGCAAGCGCGAGGGGGCGAGCTGGCTGGGTGGGATGCGTACTCGATCTACACGGCCAACGGGCTGTTGTACCTGCTGATGACCGGTCGCCGCCCCAGCCTCGATTACTCGCGGGTCGTTTCGGACCTGGTTGCGGCTACGAAGTACTCGCTGGGCGAGTATGGATGCTTCCACTCCAGCGCCGATCGCAGCAACATGTGGGTCTCGCAGAACCTGTGGAGGGATTTCGTGGCGGCGTACCTGGGAGTGGACCAGCTCGACATGGCCGACCGGTACTGGGCCTTCGAGCTGTTCGAGAACACCTCGGGGACCGAAGCGAAGGGCGGCTGCTTCATCGATACCTACGGCTGGAACAATCTCTGCTACTACCCCAGGGGGATCACGTCCATCGGAATTCTTTACGCGATGGCCGGACTGAGCATCGACCGCGTGAAGGGCGAGATGAAGATAGACCCGGTCAGGCGGCCGCTGCGGATTCCGGTCCCCACCTTCGCAAGGTGGACCGAACGACGGCTCCCGTGGATCAGTGTGTCGCGTAATGGCGATGTCAGGATTGAGGGACGAGAGCTGCTGGACGGGCTCAAGATTGTGCTCGGCGAGGGACTGAGGCTGATTGACCAAAATACCAAATGAGAGGAGAAGTCGATGAAGCTGGGGCTTTTGATGTCGTACACGAAACAAGAGCTGGATTTGGTGAAGCGGCTGGGGTTCGGGAGCGTCGAGGTCCAGGTGGCGATAGGCTCGGAGCTCGATCCGGCGGCGAGTTCCGAAGATAAGATCAGGGCCGCCGTTGACGACATTCGCGGCCGAGGCCTGGAGATATCGGCCATAGGTCACTACCGGAACAACCTGGATCCCGACCTCGGCGTCAGGAAGCAGAACGTGGAGCACCTGGAACGCCTCATGGGCCTTTGCGAGATGGCGGGCGTGGGGACGCTGTGCACCTTTGCGGGACGCATTCCGGACAAAGACATCCCCGACAACATCCCTGAGTTCAAGGAGGTATTCGGCCCGCTGGCGAAGAAAGCGGAGGACAAGGGGTTGAAGATCGCCTTCGAGAACTGCCCGATGTTCCACTATTTTCCGTTCCGGGGAGTCAACATCGCCTACACGCCGAGGGCGTGGGACTTGATGTTCGACGCCGTTCCCTCCGATGCGCTGGGTTTGGAGTACGATCCGTCGCACCTGATTTGCCTCCGCATCGACTACCTGTGGGTAGTGCGCGAATACGGGAGCCGCATATATCACGTGCACGCCAAGGACGCCGAAGAGGTGGACTACAATGTCGTGCGCAATGGCATTCTAGAGCCGGGCGCTTTCCGCCACAGGATGCCGGGGCTGGGCGACGTCAACTGGGCCAAGCTTGTGCCCATGCTGGTCGAGTACGGCTACCGAGGGAACCTTGACATCGAGGGCAGGCACGACCCGGTTTACCACGGCGGGACGGAGGAAGCGGGACTCCTTCTCGCCAAGAGGCACCTTGAGCCGCTGGTGGTGTGAGCCCAGGGCGTGGAGGTAGCCGGCGGGGTCTCGTCAGAACGGCAGGTGCGATGCCGCCTTGCTGAGCAGAAGCACCGCGACTGACACCATTGCGATCAATCCGACGCCGCATCCGTACCCTGCCGCCAGCACCGGCGTGTAGCGCCGCCACGTTTTCGGGCCGTATTTCCTGGCGAAATAGAACCTCCCGAAACAGGCGGCGATCAGCTCGATCCCCACGTCGAACGGGTTCGCCAGGACTCCCCCCCGGATGAACCCGAACAGCAGCAGGGTCGGCAGGCGGAACGCTGAGAGAATGGTGAAGGAGATTAAGCAGAAGGCCAGCCCCCAACCCATGTACGTGAAGTTTATGGTCTTGAGGAAGAAGGTGTTCTCGGCGGTGGTAGCGGTGACCCAGAAGAAGCTCAGAACCGCCTGCATCGGCCAGAAACGAAGGGCATAGGGGTACGCGGGGGCCGGAATGTCCCCCATCTTCCATATGATGGACCAGAAAAGCAGGCTGCAGACCACCGCGAGGGGGATTTCGAATAGGGACGCCTTAAAGAGACTGCTGATCTTCGTTCCGGTAAGCTCCGCCTGGCGGAATTGCTGTGGGCCGATTCCCACTTGTCCCAGGGGTATGGGGGCCCACCATATTGCCACTCCCCGGTAGCCGCTCAAGACGAAGGCGGCTTCGCGAACGTGCGGGATCCCCAGACCGTGTCCCGTCAGCCCTACCATCCGCGCTGAAACGTATGACATCACCGGGGTATATATGAAGCCGAAACCCAGCAGAATCCATATGGGGAAATTGGGCACGAGAATGTGGCAAACGATAATAGTGCCGGCCGTCGCCACGAAGTAGAGCAGCACGGCAAGAGGGATCGGCAGATCCCCTCTTCCTTCAGGCGGCGCAAGGAGCTTGCGTCCCTCTTGCGTCGCTCCGCCGGCCTGCGCGGCGGCCTGCCTCAAGCGGGCTATCGCCGTGAAAATCCCCACCATCGCCACTCCCAGCGCGCTGCCTATCCCGAAGCTCAGCCAGAAGTCGAGCTGGTTGGCGGTTCTAGTCTCGATGACGTTCATCCCCGGCTGCCACTTCTCCAGGATGCCGACGTGGTAGAGGATGGGGTTTATGACAAGGGTTCCGAATATGCCCGCGACCGCCGACCCCACGATCATCCAGAATGGAAGCACGAAGCCCGCGAAGACCAGCCCAAGGTTGGTGCTGATGTTGACCGGGACGGCCGGCAGCCACCGCTGGGTATGCGCCGTCAGGTCGATAAACGGCACCGGTATTATCTCCGCCCTCGCCCCGAAGACGGCAGTGGTGACGGTGGGAACCATTACGTATATGGCTCCGAATGCGATGCCGATGGTGGAGCCGGTGGTGAAGATCGTCCAGCGCCAGCTTCCCTCGGGGGTCGTCGATTCCGCCAGCGCCGTAACTCCCTGTGCCGCGATCGGGGCGAGCGGGAAGGGGAGACGCTCGACATCGGAGGTCAGCCTGAAGAATACGTACCCGAGAGAGTAAAAGTTCAGCCTGGTCCAGACAAGCATGACCCCCATAAACAGTAGACGGGGCCACCAATCCCTGTGAAGCAGCGACCGTTCCGCATACGCTTCGGAATCCGGAGGCGGGGCGACCCAGTGGGGGATTCGGTCGGCTATCTCGAAAATCTTGGCGGCGGGAGACCGCACCATGTACTGC
The DNA here is from genome assembly GCA_964493415.1 of uncultured Planctomycetota bacterium. Lineage (GTDB taxonomy): Bacteria > Planctomycetota > DG-23 > CAZBND01 > CAZBND01 > CAZBND01. The sequence goes on from CAZBND010000034.1 coordinate 11,561, forward strand.
ATGTGAATGAATTGGCCCCCGAAGAGCCCCTGTCCAAGGCCCAGAACCCCACCCGCTACGACGAACAGGATATATATCTCCTGGACCTCGAGCTTCGTTCGGACTCGCTTGGAAATCTCGATGAAGAGAATGATCGTAACCCAGACGGCCGCCTGCCCCAGCGTCTCCCCGACGACGAGAGAAAGGAACATGGAGGCGGGAACGATGAAGAACCCGACGAACAGCCCGCCCAGCACCGCCTTCCACCCGAAGCCGTCCCTGTATTCCTTCGGGACGTCTTCGTCGAACCTGAGGTCCTTGAACTCGTCCTCGTACCTTCTTCGGGCCATACGTTGAGTTCTCTTTCCTATGCCGGTTGTGTGCTCTCGGGCTTAGATACGGAGGACACGAGCTCGCGCCCCTTTTCGGTCAGCAGGTCCTTGTGTTCGGGCTTGACTATGCGCCAGATGAGAAGCTGCTTCCGCATTTCCTTGATGAAGCCGAGGTTCATCTTCTGCCACGCCGTGATCTCGCCCGACTCGCGGTGGAACTCGAACACTATCTTGTCCACGCGCTCATCCTCGGGGTCGGGAACGATGTGCATGGTGGTCTGCTGGCTGATCCCCATGTCGAACGGCGCCAGCCAGACCAAACCGTGGAGCGAGTAGGCAGGGCCGTGCTCCGTGTGCGACTCCTCGAGCCAGTTATTCTCCGCGGCGAACTTCACGCCCGAGTCCTCGTCGTTCTCATCGAAGTAGTCCTTGATAAACGAAGCCAGCCCCAATCCCTCCCGGCGGCTCACGGTGAAGGGGAAGTCGAATTTCCAATTGTCTCCCTTCGGCCTGGGAATCCTCATCTTGCGTCCCTGGTCTGCGACGGAGGCCATGGCGGCGACTCGCGCGGGATACAGCGTCGAGAGAAGAACCACGGCGATTACCACTATGGTCGCGACCACGGCTGAGGTCGAGGAGTAGTTGAGCGCAAGCCCCGGAAGCAGATCGTTCATCGTGATGATCTTGGCGCTTATCTGCCCGAGCAGGTACCCGAAGATGGCACCGATGGTCGCGTAAACGCACGACTCCGCGATAAACAGCGCGGCCACATGCGTGGGGGCGAGCCCGACCGAAGAGTAAATGCGTATCTCGTTGGCCCTTTCGTACACTGCGCCCAGCATCGTGTTGAAAACGATGAGCGCCGCTATCGCGATGGGAACCATCAGGTCCGCCAGCCCCTTCACCGATAAGCCGCCTCGAGAGCTGAGGAGATACGTCTGGTCTCCTATGCCGGCGTAGACGATGAGCCCCAGCCGCGGCACGTAGCCGTCCAGCGCCTCTCTGGTGGATTCGGCTGAACCGAAGGCCAGCGAGATCGACCGCATCGTCGCGCCAAGCTCTTCCGCCGTGGCTCTCGGCAGTATCAGGATGCCCCCCGGCTGAAGGTGCGCGTAGGCCTGGGGAATCTCGATCTCCAGCGACGCGGATTCGGTCCCGGACGTCGTGAGCGCGGCGGCCTCCTGCTCCTTCAGGAATTCCTCCATCGCGTCAAAGTCGACGGGGGTCAAGGGCTCGTCGTCCAAGTCGAGCCTGTCGGCGAAAGCATCCTCGCTGATGACCCCGGCAATCCGGAACTCCCTGCCGAATATGTCGAGCGTGACGTCGCCGTAGTTGTCGGGCGTGACTCCCAAAGGGCCGGCCATTAGCAGGTTGATGATGCACTCGTCGGATTCGCCCGCCGTAAACCAGTGCCCGTATTTGAGATCATCATCAATATGGGTTACGTCCGTCTCGGCCTGATCCAATCCGACGACGGCAGAGCCGACAAAGTTCTTCGAGGGGTCGTCCGAACGAGAGATGCCGACGTACATCTCGCGGTTGTTGTCGCTCATTATCCAGGCTCGCCCGACGATCACGTCCGCCTTGTCCCGGAAGTCGTTGACGATAGAGAGAAAGGCGTAGTCCTCGATGGCCTTCCAGTTGGTGTCCCGAATTAGTGCGCCCTGGTACAGCGGCTCCACGAGCGTCTGCCGCCTGTTGAACTTGGTCACGTTGGAGAACGAGACGAAGGATATGACGGTAAAGCCCAGAAGGGACAGCGTGGCGCAAGTGAGGGTGGTGCGGATTTTTCTCTTCTTCATGTTTGACACGCCCAGGGAAAACGCGGCCACGGCTGAACTCAGCCTGCCGACGTCGGCCCGGTGGATTATCGCCGTCCGCGCCCGAAGCTTCTCCATGTGCTCGCCGAACTTCGAAAGCAGGTACACGGTCACGATGAACCCGATGGCCATTATGAAGAAGCTGAGCACGACCAGGATGGGCGCAGTGGAGATTCGAAACGCGGGGTGCACCCTGTCGAGGACGAGGTAGATGGCTATGAATATGCCCAGCATGGCGGCAAGCTGCTTGCGAATGTCCGCGAAGCAGAACGTCAGCCGCTCCATGAAAGCGACGAAGGGAATCAGCAGCGCAAAATAGAATACCACGCCCTTGACGACGTCGTCCTGAGTCTTGCGGACTTCGGGGTAGGCCCGGGATTCGAGGGCGGACGCCTCGCGCGCAGCGCGAATGAATCCTTCGTAATCCCTTTCCGCCAGTCTCTTCTCAGCCGCCTCTATCGCCTCTTTGGCGTCCCTGTGCAACTCGTTGACGCGGATGTTCTTCACCCCGTACTTGGCCATTTCGGATATCCGCGCTTCGTCCAGGGTCCACATATCCTGCGCCGCCCGAAGCTGGGTATAAAGTATCCTGTCTTCGCGGTCGGTGGTTACGAATCCCTCCCCCTCGGGGACTTCCGGGGTGGAATTCAGCAGCGCCATCCTGACACGCTGCTGGACGCCCTGGCCCGAGTACAGGAGCATCTTGAGGTCCGTGTCGCGCTCCGTGAAAAAGACGGCGACCGGCTCGGAATACGATTTCCATTGGCTGGCCCACCCCAGGTAGAACCTCGCCCTGTTCAGCTCCGAGTTGCTTTCGCCGTCGAGCAGCACCACCCGGTCGTTGATGGTGCGAAGGTATCGCTGATCGAACACGTCGAAGACGGCGGTCGCGACGCAGTTGAAAATGGGTATGCGCACGTCGGTCTTGCGTGCTCGACGGTACGGATCCCGCGCTCTCTGGATTCCCTGAAGTTGTATTCGTCTGACCCCCTCTCCCAGAGGCATCCGGTTCGTGGTCGCCACTATGCTCCCGTCTTCCGGGTCGAAGAGGAAAGTGCTGACAGGGGCCTGCTGCGGCCTGACCCAGTAGAACGTCTGATGGATGCCGTCGATCTCAAAGCGGCCGAATTCGTCGGTAAAAGTGTACGTGGTGCCGCGCACGCCCGCGATGGTCTTGCGTTGGGTGCCCGTCTGCGTCTTGCTGGCGTCTGCGTTGATGGAACAGGCGACCAGAACGTTGGGCATGACCTTCAGCGGCAGGTAACCCCCGACGAGCTGATCCTCGATCACAACGCCGAAAGCGTTGGCAAAGAACTCCTCAAAGCGCTTCTTGCCGAAGGAGAAGTCGGGGTCGTTCGCAGCTTGGTAGAGCAGGGGGGCGATGAGCCCGACCTGCGCCGCGACGCTCTCGGGGTCCACCTTGTCGAATGTGTCGAGGGGCGAGTCGACCCGCTGTCTGGGGTCTCCGGCCGTTGCGAACGTCATTCCTTCCTTGCCGACCAGCGAGTACACTTCGCTGTCGAAGGCGAGCGGAGTGGGGAGAAACGAGCGCCATTCTTTCCCCGAGGGCGGCTTTATGGCGTCTATGAATTGTGCCTGCTTCGCCTCAGGCGGGACGTTTTTCAGGTAGGTCCCGAACTTGCTGCTGAAATCGAAGAAGCGCTTGGCGATCATGTTCTCGTCGGTAAGCGTGCTTTCGACCATCTGCTCGTAGAAGAAGCCCCTGCAAAACAGCCCCACGTGGCTGGTGGCGGAGGAAAGGTCAAGCCCGAAGAACACCTCGTCCGGTTCGGTCGGGTTTTTGCGCTGCTGCTTCTCGTCGCGATAGTAATTGTCTTGTACCCAGCTGCGGGTGCCGGCGAGAGCGTTGAAGTGCCCGCCTGTCGCCATGAAACGCACAGTCCGCCTGGGCGGGTTGGCGACGAAGTACCGCGCAAGCTCAAGCAGCCCCGCCATGCCGCAGGACTGCTCCGCCCCGGGCGCCAGCGCAGGCACCACCGATGTCGAGTCGTAGTAGGACTCGATGATGACGATCTGGTCCTTCAGCCCGGGGTCAGTGCCGGGGACGTCACCGAAGATGTTGCGGGACTTTCCACGCTTCCACTTCATGTCCGCGAATACCGTCCCGCTGATGGCGCGCGTCTTCCCGAGGGATTTCAGTGACTCCGCCCGGTCTGGGTAACTCGACCCCGGCGCTACTTGCCCAAGTATCTGCTCCACACCCTCGCGCGGCAGCCAGAATCGCGGCACGCTGACGGGCACGGAAAGGAACTTGGTCTCGGACTGGTCGAGGGCGACTTCCTCGGGCTCAATGAAGATGATGGCATTTGCCCCCAGCATTACAGCGTCAAGCCAGCGAGTGGACGAGTTGAATTCGAACAGGACGATGGCATCCTTGATGGGCTTCCCGTTGAGGAACTCGGTCCTGCCGTCTCCTCCGTAGATGATCTCTCCCGACACCCCTTCCGGCGAAACCTTGCTCGTCCTTGCGAAGTTGGGCCACACGCAGTAAATGGGAGCGACTTCATCGCCGGGTAACTCGAGACGCGCGCCGAGGTCGATTGGACTGACAACTTCGAACTCCTCGGAACGCACGTTCTGGAGGCCGATCTCGCGAAATGTCATCTCGACGAATCCCGCCGCAAGTTGGTTCCCCAGCGTACCGGGGATGCGAGATGGGATAGAACTCAACTGTTGTATCACTGTGCCTATGCGGGCAGGATCAACGGTGGGCAGCGGAAGAGATGGATCGGCCGCTCTGACGAGGCCGACGGCAGAAAGAAGCAGGCCGCATGAGACGGCTATTACCACTCGCCTGCCGCTTCTCATCTGTTCTACCTCCTGCACCTGCGCTAACGACTTATGGCCGCCGGCGTGTTCGTCACCAGCCGCAACACCGCCGCCACTATCCTCACGAAGGCGTCTCCCATAATCAGACCGAGGAAAACGGGGACTAGCTTCTTATACGCCCTCCCTCCGCCGAAGGAGAGCACCGCGCGCTTGATGAACCATCCAATCATTATCGTGAACCATCCGCCCGGGAGTATGGTGTTCATGTCCGCAACGATCAACCCGATGGGGTGAAACGGCCACCAGTAGAGACGCGACTGGAAGAAGTACACGGCGAACATCAACGCGGCACCGACGAAGAAGAAGAAGAAGTGAACTCTTGAATAAGCAGTCGGTTTGGCTTGAACCTCCACGTCGGGAATTTCGCCGTATTCATTCATCAAACCCTCTATGCTCTGATCAACCTGTGCGAGGATGGCGGGAGCCTGCTCGGCTGAACGCTCCACCGGCTCGCGCGCTGCCGTATCTCCCCAAATGATGTCGACCGCCATCTTCCTCGCCGGGTAGCTGACGAAAGCGGGTATCTCCGAGATGAGCTCTCGCAGCTCCGGGACGTGCTTCTTCATCACCTCGTTTACGGCGGCGACGCCGGCGTCCGCCGCCTCCAGCGTCCGCCTTGCCTGTTCCTCGTCCTCCGCCGTATCCTCGATCAGATCACGGGCGCTCTGGTCGTTGCGAAGGAGCTTGATCGCCAGTTGCTCCGATGAGTATTCCCTCAGGGCGGGTATGGCGGAGATCGCCTCCGCCAGCTTGGGAACTTCCTCGTCAAGCGCCTCCTGGAGGTCCTCAGCGCCTTTGTCGGCGCGTTCAAGCATGAGCCCCGTCCGCTTGCCCAAGTTCTCGACAAACCGCCGTGCTTCAGGATCGCCTCTGAGCAGCTTCACGCCCAGCTCCTCGGACGAATTGTGCATCAGCGCCGGCGTACCCAGTATCAGCTTTCGGACCTTCGCCAGCTCATCCGCCATCTTCGGCTTGTACACGTTCGTCGTCAGGTCTCTGTAGCCGAGTATTTCCTGGGCGCACCGCTTCGGCGGACGCGCAAGGCCGGCCAGGTATGCCGCCCCGTGCTCGTAGATCACCTTCGTAGAGAAATAGAAGGACAAGCAGCCGCCCAGCAGCAGCACGATAAGGATGGAGACGAATACCGCCCTCTTGTGCACGCGCATCGCGTCGCCCAGCTTGAACGTGTTCATCGTCTGCGGGAAGACCGAGTGCTGCAAGCCCCCCATCAGCGTCCATTCCAGCAATAGCAGCGACGAAAGGCTCTGCATCCCTATCGTTGCGGGCTTTACCACCGAGGTCATCAGCATGTCCGGCTGAAAACCTTTGGCAAGGGTCATCATTCCGCCTTGGGCCACGACTTTCGTGAGCACTATCACCAGCGTTGCGAAAAGGAACAGGAAAGCTACTGTGACGATCACCGATATCTCTGCCACCACGTGACACCAGAGCGCGAGCCCGATCAGGCTGAAGAGGAATCCGAAGAAGGCGGTGCGGTACGAGAACGCCTCCTGCGAGTCGTCCACGCCTTCGCCGGTGATCGCCTTCCTGACTACATCCCTCAGGTGCGGGCGCGCCAGCCACAGCGTGAACACCACAAAGCACACTATCGTACCGGCCTCCTGGTAGATCATGAACGGTTCGCGGGGCGAACTCCTGGGATATCCGATTATCCCCTTCGTAAGCAACTCCAGCCTGACGAACAGGTAGAAGAACCATATGCTGAAGCTGATCTGCACCGGAAGGATGAACACTATCCCCAACCCGCTCAGAGACAGTTGCATGGTATTCAAATGCATGAGAGACCACGGGGGATTGCCCATCTGCGCCCACAGGGGGAACTCGAGCTTTATGCTCTGAGGCAGGGTCGGGAACGTGGCTCCGATCTGATACGCGGCGGCCACGAAGGCCGAAATCCCAAATCCGACCCACATGAGGCGATTCGAGAAGAAGTTGTTGACCAGCCGGCCCGCCTGCGGCTCCTGCACCATCTCGATGGGCAGCCGTACGAGAGGGAAGGGGAGCCTTTCACGTTCCACCCATTGCCGCCTCAAGATCACACCCAAGGTGAAGAAGAAAACGTACATCAGGACCACCAGCAGCCCCCAGTAAAAGAGCGGCCTGATCCACAGTCCCCAGGGAATGGTCTCGCCGGGGTTCAGCCCCTCGAACAGCGCCTTTATCACCCTCGAATTCGGATCAATTGACGGCGTCAGCTTCGCAGGAATGTAGTGGAGGAACTTGTCGGCCCATTGGTTGCTCTCCGTCGCGAAGTTAAACACGCCTCCCGCCACGGCGGGCACGATGGTCCCGATGGAGAGCACCGCGGCGGCGGAGCCGAACGCCGTCATGACCCATACCAGCGTCAGCTCGGCCGAGCTGAACTCCGAGCCCGGCCATACTTTCTTGAGCACGGGATTGACCGCGAGGGAAAGCAACATCACGATGAAAATCGCAACGGCTGGGAGGAACCCGGCCTCGAGCCCCGGATCCTTTATATACAGCGTGTTGTAGGGCACGACCCACGAGAAGATGAGGGTCAGGATCACTCCCAGGGCCACCGAGCGAAAGGTCAGCCCCCCTAGCATCTTCGGCATTCGGGAGGAGCCTTCGAGGTCTTCCGGCATCGGCTGTGCTCAACTCCGTTGCTGCGAGACTACGGTTTGCGCTCGTGACTATCCCACATCGCCCGCCGAGTCACGAGCCTGCGCCAGGGATGCGTGGACTCGCCGTACTCTCGCCCCGCGAACCGCGTGCACAGCTATCGAGAAGTCAGCTCTTGGACTTCAGGGCTGTCCGCGGCCCCCCAGGGGCGACCACCGTTTCTACCAGACTTGCATAACACTGTCAATCGCACTGCACAAAAACTCTGGAGTCCGCTTGTAAGATGTTGTACGATGCACTTGTTACTGGGTCCGCAGCGACGCTTGCATCGGAAACCCGCATGAAGCTTACTCTCGAAGACGTCGAGCACGTAGCCCTCCTCGCTCGGCTCAAGCTAAGCGAGGAAGAGAAGCATCTGTTTACCACGCAGCTCGCCAAAATCCTGGAGTACGTCGAGAAGCTGAACGAGCTGAACACGGACGAAGTCGAGCCGTTGTTCCACGTGGTTCCCCTCTCCAACGTGTTCCGCGAGGACGAAGTCCGTCCTTCTCTCCCTCTGGAGAAGGTTCTGAAGAACGCTCCCAAATCGTCGCACGGCTGTTTCAACGTGCCCAAGATAATCGAGTAGGGTGGAAAGGGTGGACCTGGAAGGACTGGGCGGCGAAGTAAGTTTCCGGGACAAGGTCCTGTGGGTCTTCGTGTCCCCATCGCATTGCTTCGAGGCGCTCAAAGAACGTCCCGACTGGCTGAAGGCCTGGTTGCTGGTCGCCGCAATCGGCCTGCTTCCCGGGATCGTGCTCTTGAACACGGTCGACCTAAGGCCGATAGCCGCGGAGGCGGTGGACAAGGTCGAAGCCGCCAAGGCGGAAGCCGAAAAAGACCATGTGCCCATGTCGGAGCAAGAACGCGACAGCGCCATCGACCAATTCGTGAAATTCCAGTGGGTCATGGCTACCGCCGGCAGCGCAATGATGAGCTTCATCAGATTGTTCGTGGCCGCCGGCGCGATCTACGTCCTCGCTCGCGCTTTCGCAATCGCTCCGGCTTTCCCGGAGGCGCTGTCCGTATGGGCCTACGCGTCCATTGTTCGAATCCCGGAAGTGTTGCTAATCGTTGCCGCGTCCGTCGCCACGAAAGGGAAAGGCTTCAATCTCGAATCCCTGTTCGGCGAGTGGGCGGTCACGCCCATCTGGCAACTCGTCATCAGCCAGTTCGACCCTTTTTCCATCTGGCAGTTGGTTGTGGCCGCGCTCGGCCTGTCGCTGGTCTGCGGGGCACGCAAGGCGAAAGGCTTCGGCGTGATGGCCGCGATGTGGGCGCTCTGGTGGGGTCTGGGAATCTGGAACCTGACGCATCCTACGGTGCCGCCCGCAGGCGGCTGAACGTCCGCAGCTCAACGCGGCGGACACTCGGTTGACGGATGCGGACGCTTTCTGCTAGATTCTTTCCTTGGGCCCGGCGCGGCGATTCAGCCTTCCGGCAAAAGGTGTCTACTGGGCGAGCGTATCATGATAGGTTCGTACTCATTCGGAACAATCGAGTTCGACGGGCAGACGTACACGTCGGACGTGATCATATATAAGGATACAGTTGACTCCGCATGGTGGAGAACGGAAGGGCACGAGCTGGCTCCCGAGGACATCAGCGGAATCGTCTCCGCCAAGCCCGAAGTCCTGGTCGTCGGCACCGGCGCATCCGGCGTGATGAGAGTCCTCCCCGAAACCGAGAGGCTCCTCGCCGACCAGGGCATTCGGCTTGTCGTCGATCGGACTGCGCGCGCATGCACCGAGTACAATAGGCTCGTCTCCCAAGGCGAGAACGTCGTCGCTGCGCTGCATTTGACCTGTTGAGGCTGCTTTGAATCGAGGAAGGAACCCTGATGCTGAGAATGAATGAGCCCGGTCTGGGCCGTCGAGATGAAACGCAACTCAAGTCTGAGGCGCTTTCGCGGTTTTCCGCCGACCTCGTGGGCGGCGTCGCTTCGGTGGACGATTCGAGCAAGGCCCACAAAATCGAAGGCCAGGTGGGGTCGTTCCTGGATTCGCGCGAGGGCTGTTACGTCCATCAGCGCGGGGGCGAGTTCATCAGGTGGAAGACCGAAGACGTCCCGGCAGGCACTGGCGCGGAGAGCGTCATTTTCGCCTTCTCGATGGGCACGGGCTTCGGCTCGGCACTTCCGCAGCCGTCGGGGTGGTTCGAGCTCAGCCTGAACGGGCGGAAGCTCCTTTCCTTTAGAGTGACCAAAGAGGACATGATGTGGGAAGGCGGAGGCGCTAGGTTCTTTTACGACGTGAAGCAGGTCAGGTATGCGGGGCCGGGACTGTCGCTGTGCTTGGACTCCCACATACGGGACGAGCACTCGGCTACCTTCGGCGTCGGGCTTCTTTGGGTCCCGAAATCCGCAGTCCGGGAAGGGGAGGGGGCAACGCTGGAAGTCCACGCCATCTGCCGCCAGCCGTCGGAAAGGTGGTTCAAGCTCGACATGGGGCCTTGGAGCAGACCCGTGGCAAAGGCGCATCTGGACGGGGGCATCGCGGCGGTTGCCTCCCCGCGATCGCCCGGAAAATGGGGCGACTTCCTGGTCCTCTTCGGCGACGTACACGCCCACAGCGGCCACGGAACGGATAAAATCCGCGGCTGCGGCACCGGCACCATCGACGAAAACTACCTGTATGCTCGCGATGTGAGCTCTCTGGACCTTTTCGCCCTTGCCGACCACGACTGGCAGATGCCGACGGAGGCTGACTGGCGGCTGCGCCTCGACAAAGCCGAGGAGTACGACCACGCAGGGAGTTTCGTGGTTCTTCCCTCCTTCGAGTGGACCTCGCCCGGATACGGCCATAGGAACGTCTACTTCCCCCAGCCCGACGGCCCGCTCTTCCATTCAAGCCGGGCCATAAACGTCATCGAACCGGGCAACCAGACTCCGACGGAACTTTGGGAAGGCCTGCGGGCGGCCAAGGCACAGGCAATCACCGTGGCGCACCACTCCAACGCCACCGTCTTCGCCGTCGATTGGTCCTACGCCGACCCGGAGTTCGACCGCCTCGTGGAGGTCTATTCCTCGTGGGGCAACTCCGAGTTTCTGGGAGCCCCTTTCACCGGCAGCGCTTGCGACAGGGAGCCGGGGCTCGGAGCGCTCGATGCGCTGCTCGCCGGCCACAGGCTGGGAATGGTTGCTTCCAGCGACGGCCACGACGGGAACCCCGGCAACGCACAGTGGTCCGACCGCCAGAAACACCTGAAACACCACCTCGGAAGCGGACTCGTGGCCGTGCTGGCCGAGGAGTTCTCCCGAGAAAGCGCATACGACGCCATGTACCGGCGCAGGTGCTACGCGACGACCGGCGTCCGTATCCTCTTGGACTTCTCGGCTAATAACCGGCCCATGGGCTCGGAACTAAAGGCAGGCAAGGCGAAAAAGGTGGTCCTCCGCTTCCGCATTCGAGGCACTACCGACCTGGACAAGGTGGAGCTTTGCGAAAAAGGCGGCGTAATCTGGCGTGACCTCGACATCGGATGCCCGGCCATCGACGGAGAGTTCGAAACCGCCGTGTCTCCTGGGAGCTTCTATTACCTGCGCGTTTCTCAGCGCGACGGCGAGATGGCCTGGTCCAGTCCGATATGGGTTGATTAGCGTGCAGCGGCTTCGCCCGATAAGGCTCGAGCCCCGATTTGGCGCAAGGAGATGAGAGCATGTCGCAGAACGATGGAATCAGCAGGCGCGACTTTCTGAAAACCAGCTCAGGCATCGTAATCACCGCGGCGGGCGGCATTCTCGGATTCCCATCCGTGCGTCATGCGCGTGCCCAAGTCCCCGCCGGGGAATTTACTCAGGAGAACATCCTCCATTGGGACTTGGGCTCCGTGCCCGAACCCGACTTCTGGTTCATCGTGCTCAGCGATACCCACGTCACAGCCCATCCCGAGCCGTGGATCACTGAAGACCTCTTCCTTCCCGCTGGAGCGCGCCAGAGGTGGCAGGATGTTCACCAGATGAACATCGGCAGGTTCATCAAGGTCATCGAGCAGGCGAATGCTTCCAAGCCCGACCTCGTGATGCACCTCGGCGACATCACCACCAGCCACCCGCAGCGCCCTAGCTGGGACAAGGAATGCCTCAACGCCCGGAAGCTCATCGGAACCATCGACGTCCCGGTGCATCTGTGCCCGGGCAATCACGACGTCGGAAACAAGCTTTCGCTGAGCCTTCCCAACTGGCCCGCGAACGCCGGCGACCCAAGAAAGAGCTTTCACGTGAGCGACGATAACATCGCCCTGTATAAGCAATACTTCGGCGAGCCGTACTACTCGTTCGACCACAAGGGCTGCCACTTCATCGTGCTGCTCGAGCACGTCTTCGGCAGCGGCTGGCAGGTCGAGAAGGAGGAATGGGAGTGGCTCGAAGCCGACCTCGCGGCTCACCAGGACGCGCGCCACGTCTTCATGTTCTTCCACACCCCCATCTACTGGGTCGACCCCGTTAGGGACGTCGGGCCCGAGAACTACGAGATCATCGACGAGGAGCCGCGCGCGAGACTGCTCGAACTCATCGACAAGTACCGCGCGCGCGCGGTCTTCACCGGCCACACGCACCACAATATCACGAATCAGTATGAAAGGACCGGGCTCTTCACCGTTACTTCCACCGCCTTCGCCAGGAATAGCTGGGCGCTCTACCCCGACGTGGGAGGAGGCAACCGCGATCCGGCCCATGCAGGTTATCTCATCGTCAGGGTCTACGGGGACAGCGCCGTGGTCAACTTCGTCCGAACGGTTGACAGGACGCCTCCGGCCGGACCGCTGCAGGAACAGACGGCCTACGTTCCGAAGCGCCTGCTGACCCAGCGCTCCGAAGACAGGCCCCGGATGCCGTTCGTCGTTTCAGCGCCGCTGCCGTACGTCGTGCCGAGAATGTGGGGTCCCGAGAACGCGATAGACGGGCGACTGAAAGACCCCGACGGTCGGTCGATCCAGTACGCGGCGTGGACCTCGAACCCCGTCCCCGCCGAGGACGCGAACGAGTGGATCCGGATCGATTTCGAGAAGCCCGCCACGCTTACGAAGATCGTGCTCGTCGGGCGTGGAAGCGCCTTCCCCGTCGACTTCCATATAGAAGCGCGCAACGGCGACGGCTGGAAGGAAGTCCACGCAGAGAAGGACTTCGAGCAGCCGCGCCACGCACAGCCCGTCGAGTTCGCCGTGGATAACGTTAGGACGGATGCGATCCGCGTCGTCGGTACGCGTCTTCGCCCCGAGGCGCAAGGCCGCTCGAACGCCTACATGTCGTTCTTGCAGGTCGAAGCATACGACGAAAACGGCGTCAACGCCGCCCTGGCCGGCAGGGGCGGTCGCGCGACGGCTTCATCCAAGACTGGAAGGGCGGGCACTCACTCCAACGACAACGCTTGGGCGCAAGCGTGCGACGTCGGAAATGTGATCCGGGTAAGCGCATGGCGGGCGAGCTGGAACGACGTAGAGCCCCACGAGGGCAGGTATTTGGTGCCCGAACACTGGAAGCGCGCGTTGCAGATGGCCCGCGCGCGAGGGGCCTTGGCGCTTTTCCCCGTAACCGCGAGAAGTCACTTGTACGAAGGCGCAAAGGCTCGCGACGCTTTCGCGAAATACGTGCGGGCGACGGCTGCGAATCTGGGGCCTTCGGTTGACGGCTGGGAGTTGCACCTGGGTGACCCCGAAAAAGTGGATCGCGAAACGGCGCTCGATCGGCTCCACGTGCTTGCGACCATCACCAGGGCACAACACCCCAACGCCGCCATCGTGATACAGGGAGCTTCCGCTTTGGGCGCTCGGTGGATCGAGAACGCCGTCGCGAGCGTCGGAGGAGCCGTCGGAGTCGTGCTTCCTTCGTCCGCAGCCCGGGCTGAAGTGGGCGCTCTGACGGGGATGCTCAGACCCCCGGCTCTCTGCCTGGCCGAGATCGACGGAGGCGCGGATATTTATGATGAAACGTCGGGCGAAGCGGCGGCACGCCGATTTGTTGACCTTCTGTCCGCAACCGCCATCCCGTGTGTGACGATCAACGGAGAGGGCGGGCTGACCGATTACCACGATAATCCCGGCGCAGCCTATTACGCAGTAAGAGCGCTGGCAACCGCGCTAGCCGCCGGACGGCCGGGGGGCGGGGACCTCGTGGAGCTTCAATCGGATGCGCCCGGGGCCAGAAAGGTGAGTTTTCTCGGCGAAGGCGGCAGCCTCATGGTCGCGCTCTGGGACGAAGCGGCGGCCGATAGTGCCGGCGAACGCGTTCTGGCCGACCTGAAGGCTAAAGGCAAATATTCCCGAGCGGTGATAGTGGACCCGATGACGTCCACCGTTTCGCAAGCCGGCATGGCGGCATCCGAAGGCGAATCCTCCGTTCCCGGGGTCGAGTTGAGGCCTTATCCCGTGGTCGTTCGCCTCGACGCATAGACATGACCCGAGGCATAGATAACTCTCGTATCAGTTAGGGCTTGCGATGACGCCGCTCGGCGGCGGCAATGTTGACGGAGCGCGCAAATGAGTGTATTATCAATGGAGTGCGACAGGTTGGCCGGGGCTTCGCAAAGGGGGGCGGGGCGTATGAGTCCGTTTGCTGCAAGAGTCGCGCCGCAAGGCGATTCTCTTCTCTCGCAGCGCTTCCGACCCCTCATTTTCCTTCTCATCTTCTGCGGCTTGTGCCTGCCGGTACCTCTGTCGGCTCAGCCCCCCGATTCTTCCCCACTTCCCGCGGAAGAAGTGGGCCGCGTTTCCGGCGTCGTCATCGACGCGGCCTCGGATGCTCCCCTACCCGGCGTAACCGTGAGGCTCATCAGAGTCGATTGGACTTCCCCCAAGGCCGAGGTCGCAACCGACGACGAGGGCCGGTTCTCTTTCGATTCCGTCCCTGAGGGCAACGCACATCTCTGGCTGGGCGAGGGTTACGTGGTGCTCGATGAAGACCCAACCAATCCCGGCAACTCGACGATGATCACCGTTGAGCCGGCCGGCGAGCGCGTCGTTCGTCTCGTCGCAACCAAGGGCGTTGTTGTCCAGGGTCGGGCCCTCGACCTCTCCAGCGGCGGGCCGCTTCCGAATCGCAGGCTCTGCCTAAAGTCCGAAATCGACGGTCAGGTGGCCTACAGCGAAGATGTCACCACCGAGGAGGGCGATTTCCTTTTCTCTTCACTCGCCGGCGGCCGCGCGGAACTCTTCGTGGTACCAACAAGGTACTTCATCTGCGTTTTGCCTCCCAATCGACCGGACGTGATCAGTTCTTCGCTCACCAACACCATCGTGCCGTTCGCCAGGGTCGCCAGAGTCGAAGGGCACGTAAGCAGCCTTCTTCCGGGAAAGACGGACAAAATCTGGGTAGAGCTTTACGCAAGAACCGTCAGGAGCACGGGTGTGGAAAAGGGGTTGGCGGTCCATCCTCGCTGTGACATCGCCAAGATCTCTCCGGGCGAGCCGTTCGTCCTTCACGCGTTTGGGGCTCCTCCCGACGCGCAAGGCACTCTGAAGGCTTACGTCCCCGGACGCGGCGAGGGACAGAGCGTTCCGATACGTCTCTACGCGGGCGGGGCGGTCTACGGCGCTGCCGTTCCCCTTAAAGGCGGTGTTTCCACCGGCGGCGTACAGGGCGTTGTGGTCGACGAGGACGGCGAGCCCGTTCCTCGTGCGCTCGTGGAGGACGAAAGTCACAGAGAGACTCTCGCTGACTGGGAGCCCTCGACACGCACCGATTTGGAGGGCAGGTTCCTTCTGCTCGGCGTACCTCCCAGCGTGGGAAAGAGAACGCTCTTTGTCACCGCCGCCGGACACGGCGAAGTTAAGGTCCCCGTGAAAGTAAAAAAGGGCCGAATCACCGAAGACGTCCGCGTCGAGATGAAGGGCAGGGGGCTGAAAGGGAAGTGGTGGGTGCTCCACCCCGATGTCGGACGTTACGCGCCACCGATCCCCGAACAGGAAAGTCGGTGACTTTTCTGCGCATTATGGGTCATATCAGACAGGGGGCTTTGCATAGAAGCGAGTCGTAAAGCAATATAGTGAAGCAGCTTACGTTAATACGTGCGTCCTCAGGGGGGAAACAGTATGAAACGTCGCCTTCTCCTATCCGTCTCTTTGGTTCTTCTAGCCGTGGCAGTTGCAGCGTCGCCCCTTTTTGCGCAAGAGGTCTACAAGTTCGACATGGGGCCGCTCTCAGGGCTCAAGGCCGGCTACACCCATGTGGACCACACGACCTCCTACAGCGCCCCTCAGGGGTACGGTTGGACTCCTCCCCTAAGCAGGATCACAAAGGACTTCCGCGGCCTTTATTGGGTCATCTTCAGCCGCCTGATCACCATTAACGATGCGATGCCCCGGGCGGACGACCTCACACTCGACTCTGTCGCGAACACCGACGACATGACCTTCCGCGTGGATTTGCCCAACGGCACATACGATTGCCTCGTGTACCTTGGCGACGGATCCACGGTCCTATGGTATATGGACATCGTGGTGAACGGCGTCACGGTCGACGCCGACATCGACGCGCTCACTCCACACACTCGAACTGGATACGTTCCCTCGGGCACCGCGAACGACCCCTACATAGGAGGAATCGCCAAGAGGAGGTTCACCGTCGATGTGACCTCGGGCTACCTGGAGTTCACCTTTACGGGCGGGCCGGACCTGGGTCCGCTCTCCAGGTATTTCCCCGAGATAGACGCCACGCAGCAGGTGAGGGGCGAATTCCAGTACAACTCCGTCATGGGCATCGAAATCCACGAGCACCAGCCCTATCCCTTTGAGAAGAACCCCAGCGGGGACCTGGTCTGCAACGTTCCCTCACCTGACCCGAACGCCATCATCGGGATGAACCGGTTCAACTCGGGCGACATTCAAGGCGCTCGCGCCGGGTGGGAGGCCATCCCCGAAACCACCGACTTTAACAAGGTCACCAAGGCCAATGCCCTCATGTGGCTGGTGGGGCATCCCGACCTGGAGTACGAGCAGTCCGAACTCGCCCTGAACGAAATAGCTCTTACCGACGATGCCGTCGCGCTGCTTGAGGACGTTGTCGCCAGCGACCCTGAGCTTCATTCCGCGTGGGACCTTGTGGACATGGTGCTGGACGTGCGGCAGGCGTACATATGCTGGGCGGTCATGCGAGGTTACGGCTATTACGGCCAGGGGAACTACAACTACCGCAGGGCCTACGTGCTGTGGGAGCAGCTTTGCCAGGAGGTGCTTCAGGACCCGAGCGACGTATTCGATCCCACCAGGCTGCGCGAGACCCCTTACCGCTACAAGGGCATGATCTACTGTTCCAGAATCGTGTGCGGCTACGACCCCCGCCAGGTGACGGCTGCCTACTGGACCGGAGCGGAGGTCCTGGAAGACAGGGTCCGTCCGGAATTCCCCGACAACAGATACGCGAACCTCTTCGTCGACCGCACCTGGGACGACGAGTGGTACCTTTTCGACTACGAGGCCGCTGCGCCTCCCAGCGCGCCGGACTGGGCCAAGTACCAGTGGATGGTTTATAACGAGCTTCTGGACCTTTCCGAATGGTGGGTCGAGGTCCGCCAGCATCCGATCAGCTACGAGTTCGGCGGAGGCTTCAGCGACGATGTCGAAATCGCCCCTCTCTTTGGCATGCTCGCCTGGATATGCAAAGGCGCAAGCGATGTGGCCGAGTACGGCTATAAGCTCTTTGTCGACGCCATCTGGGACAGCGACGAGATAGACCGCGACAGGGGATTCTCCGCCAAGTACGCCGACGCGGAGCACGTCTGCGAGCCCATCGGCTATTCTCAGCCGATGCAGATCGGCTGGGATTACGCCAACCCCCGCTACATCGAGCGCAACCTGTTGACCATGAAGACCGTCAGGGATTTCCTCACCGGATTTAACGCCTACGGCCATCGGCACTTCAAAGCCAATTACTTCAGCGCGACGTGGATTTCGACTATTCCCAATCAGCAGACGGACTCGCCCATATGCGTGCGCGGGATAGTGGGCGGCCCCTGGCTCCTTTGGTACAACAACAATCCCGCCGTCGAGCAGCTCTTCCAGGAATACGCCGACGCCTGGCTGGCCGATTCCTACCGCACCGAGAAGAGCAAGCCGCCGGGCATACTCCCCTCCAACATGGGTTTCCCAACGGACGAGATGGGCGGGACCAACGCGCCCAACTGGTATCAGTCCAATCAAGGCGACCTCAACAAGTTTCCCAAGTACCAGCATTACGAGTACAAGCTCCAGGCGATGCGGTACATGAGGACGAGGGACCCCAAGTACCTCGACCCGTTCATCGCCGCGACCAATCTTGCGCTGGCCTGGGACGCCGCCGGCAGGCCGTCATCTCCCACCGAGGGCTCCCTGCTTTGGGCGGGCCAGCAGATCGTCACCGGCGCGGGCATCATCGAGCTTGTGGCGGAACTCTCCGCCGCCGCGGACTTGACCATGTTCGACGCGTTCCTCGATGAGTTCCAGAGCGGCTACGCAGCATTTCGAAGGAACACGCTCAACAAGACCCCCATGGTGGATCACATGATGGCTCACCACTACGATAACATCCTCCCCCGTTGGCCGTTCATGACCACCGAAGCGATGATGACGGACCGCATCGCCTTCGTGGGCATCCTGGGTGTCACCTCGTACTATCTCGGCGCAGACTGGGCGGGGGTGGTGTTCGGCTTCACCGAGTTCGCCTGCACCTACGAAAACACTACCCGCGACTTCGCCGGCCTTCCCGTCAAAATGGAGCCGGACGACTTGCGCGTTCTCTGCTACCTCTTCCGCACGGACGAGCGGGAGATCAGGATCAGGCCGTGGCGGCTTCAAGTGGGCGGCACGTACCTCCTCCAGGCGGGGCCCGACCTCAACGAGGATCACGTGATCGATTCCGTCGAGCAGTCCTACCAATTCACCATGGTGAACAAGGGCGATCCGGTGGCCGTGCTTCTTCCGCCGCAAGAGGTATACCTCGTCACGATGACCCAAATCTCCCCCGGCCAGCCGGTGCCGCCTCCTAAGCCCGACCTCGGCCTTAGCGCTGAAGACGACATGGCCGTCACTGCCGGCACCATCGACGTGACGGTCCACAATATCGGCAACGCCGATGCCACTGATGTCCGCGTCCAGGTCTGGGACGGCTACCCCGGCAAAGGGACATTGCTGGGAGAAGACCTGATTGCGACTCTGGAAGCTCCCAACGACCTGAATGCGAGAGTGGACACAGTCAACTTCGGCTGGACTCCCTCCGGCGGAACCCGCGCCGTCTTCGCTCATGTAGACCCGGACGACGAGCTCGCCGAGATCACCGAGGTGAACAACATCGACCTGGTGTGGTATCCGGAGGGACAGACACAGCCCCTGGCTGTGGCCCTCGCGAACAAGGCTTCGGCAGTGGTAGGCGAGACCGTGTCTTTCAGTCACCTCGAGTCGCGTTCTCCCGTCATCGGGCGCTATCTGGTCCTCTTCGAATGGGACTTCGAGGGCGACGGCACCTACGAGTACGCTACTACCGATCCCTACAGGACGCCAACCTTTGCCTATTCTTCTCCGGGCACCTATGTCGCCGCGCTCAGGGTGACGGATGATGGCGATCCGTCAGAAAGCGACGTTGATACGGTTACGATAAGCGTGAGCCTGCCGGGGCTTAGCATCAAGAACCTGGCCGGGGACACGGTGGCAAAAGTGGATTCCACCGGGAACCTCGAGCTTACCGGCATTCTGCGCGAAGCCACCCCGCCCAGGGGAAGCGGAGGCAGCGATTTCCTCATCAAGGGTGCGGGAGGGGCCGTGGCTTTGGGCATCTACACCAATGGTGACGTTGTGCTCGCTGGCGCGGTACACGAGAATCAGACCTCCCTCACACCGCCTCCCGGCTCGTTCGTTATCAAGAACGACTCGGGGGACGTGGTCGCGTACGTAACACAGGGCGGCGACTTGTACCTTGCCGGACAGGTTGTCGTGCTGCCCTGAGAGGGGGGGACAGGGCTGGATTGCCGGTTAACTGGCAATGCACGAACGCGCGGGAAGCAGAGGGAGCGTTTCTTTGTCCCGTAGATTATCACGGCGCTGCCTCGGCACGGCGCGAGAGCGCCTCGCGGGCATGGAGATCGGGTCGGTTTTCCACTGGACAATTGGGTTTCCCTGTGGGAGAATCCCGGCAGCGGGGTTGAGACAAATTCTTACACGAAACCACTGTGTTTCCATGCTGGATCAGAAAGACACTCAGGGGGTGGGCTGATGAGACTCCGACTTCTCACACGGGCCGTTTCCGTAGCGTTCCTGCTGACGTTCGCTTCTTCGCTCGCGTACGCAACGGTGGAATTCGCTGCTACGAGCTCCAGCGGGCCGGAGAGCTCCACGCCCGCGTTGTTGACGGTCAACGTGGCCCCCACGCCGACTTCCGCACCGGTGACAGTAGACTACGCCGTCACCGGCGGCACCGCCACGGGCGGCGGCGTGGACTACACCCTGGCGTCCGGCACTCTCAACTTCGCCATAGGCGTGGGCTCCCAGGATGTTTCCGTGACCGTAGTCGATGACGCCCTGGATGAGACCGACGAGACCGTGATCGTCACCTTGAGCAACCCTACCGGTGACTC